>URNT01000025.1 GCA_900549235.1 uncultured Clostridium sp.
TGAGGCATCATCAGGGCGCCGCACTTGCTGCACTTCACAAGGTTTGGAGCGCTCATCTTCCAGTTAGCTCTGCGGCTGTCTCTTCTTGCTTTAGAAGATTTATTCTTTGGACAGATAGACATGGTTTACACCTCCTTCAACTGTTTAAAAATATCCTGGATAACTGACATTCTTGGGTCCAGTGACTGTCTATCGCAATCACAGGATCCCCGGTTGAGATTTACACCACATCTATTACAGATTCCTTTACAGTTAGGCTGACAAAGAACCCTCATAGGCAGGTTCAGCGTTAATTCACTGATAACCAACTGGTCTATATCCAGATTACAACCTTTTAAATAGAACTGTTCATCCAGTTCAGCCAGTCTATCCTCACTTGTTTCACTTAAATTCAATTCCTGATCAATATCTAAAGATACAGGCACTCGAACCAGTTCCAAACAACGAGCACACGGAATCCAAAGCTCTAACGCAGTCCGGCCTGTTACAGCAAAAACACGTCCGCCCTGGTTTGCAATAGACAACTCAACTGTTCCCTTTTTTGCAACCTGGTAATCATTTGTACCCAAATGAAATACTTCAAGCTCCAAGGGAATACTGTAGTTTTTTTCTTTTCCTTCTACAAAAAACAGTTCTGATAAATCAATCAGCATATTAACCTCCTAATACGCATCTGTTGTATTATAACCCTGATCATCTTTTTTGTCAACAGCTTTTCCAGGCTTTTGACGTATTTTCTTTTTATATTCTTTTACAGTCATTTTTTCATATTTTTTAAATACTTTGCTGAAATAACTGCTTTCGTTGTATCCCAAACGGAATGCCACATCAGCGATACTATCTTCTGTAAAATAAAAATAGCCTTTTGCAAGGTGCATCTTTTTCATATGGAGATATTCCGTTACACTAACCTGGAACTGATCTCTAAATATCCGGCTTAAATATCCCTGGCTTACTGCACAATTTTCGATAATGCTGTTTAAAGATATGTCTTCTTTAATATGTTTTTCGATATAAATGAAAATCTGTTCCAAAAGTGGATAGCGGCTGATGCTGTTTTGACAAAACAGGTAGTCCATAACACGGAACAGCCAAAGCTCAGAAATTTTAGAATCAATAATCAGCCCTTCATTAAGAGGAAAACGGTCTGTTATACTATAGCTGTTATCATATATGTCTCTCATATTCAAAAGGTTCTGCCCTAAATAGGTAAAGATTTTAATCAGTCTGGCTGGATCCGGGGACTCAGAGCTGTAAATATTTTCTATAATTCCGGGAAGTGATTCATAAAAGCCTTTAAAATCTTTATGTACCAGAAAGTCCACAAGAATTTTTATATGTCCATGTGCAATATCCTCATGTTCTGTCTTATAATTTTCCAGGATCTTTTTGAGATTATTAAAAGTGATCGGTTTCTCCAAAACATCTTTTAAGGTATCCTGTCCTGCGTTTCGGATCAACAGACTGGAAGTATGAGCAGACAGCATATAAATTGAAATATCCGGATTCATCTGATGGATGATCCGGCTGGCCTCCAGACCTGTGATTCCAGGCATCTGCATATCCATGAGAATAATGTCAACTGGATGCTCCTGGCAGACAGAAACCGCACATTCTCCAGAGCCTACAGAATCCACTACTGTAAATGCGTCATCTCTGCTGATCATAACTTTTAAAGCTTCTCTCATAAGGACATCATCATCTGCAATCAGAATTCTGTACATGCTTAATCAATCCTTTCTTCGTAATGATCCGGCCAGAAAAGGGAACTTTTACATCCATTGTTTCTGTTGTTTTCAATTACTACCTCGCAGTTTTTACCGAAAAAACGCTGCAGCTTTTCTTTTGCATATTTGATTCCGAGACTGATATAATGACCCTCATGTAAATCCTTATATGGCTCGTATTTAATATCGATTTCTGATTGGCTCAGTCCAAGTCCTGTGTCAATAATTTCCAGATTAAGCATATGATTCTGAATATGACCGCTGATATTGACTTCTCCTCCTTCTTTTTTCAACATGATACTATTGTATACCGCATTCTGGACAAAAGGCATCAGAATATCAGAAGGAATCTTTAGAATATATATTTCTTTTGGGATTCGTATGGAAAAGCGAAGTCTGTCTCCCAGTTTCTTCTGCTGGAACACCAGATACCGCTCTGCTTGTTCTACCTCTTCTCCGATTGAAACAAAGGTTCCTTTATCTGCAAATTTATATTTAGTATATGAGATAAAGGAACTTAAAAGAGCATTCGTCTGAGCAGCTTCTTCAATCACCGAAAGATTAAGAAGGGAATTGAACATATCCATTAATTCATATGGGTTGGAATTGATCTTAAGTTCCTGCAGCTCTCTTGTTTTTATAAGATTTTCTTTTATATAGCGCTCATTTAAGGTTCGAATTTTTTTGATCTGCTTTTTTAGTGCATCCTCTTGAAGGTGCTGATTGATCTCGCTTTCTGTAAGCTGATTGATAACTAGGAACACCAGATTTGCAATATCCATGAATTTTTCATAGGGGTGAATCGGAACATCCTCTAAAAGCTCTTTAAAATGGGATACGATCTCATCCGCCTCGGCGGAATGCATTACTGCAGATAAACGGCTGACTGTTTCGGGGGCGTCCTTGCAGCGAATCTGCCCTCCTATAAATCCTCCCAGATAATGCCCTCTGACAATAATCGGTATAGCAACTTCAAGAAGCCCGCAAGGGCAGAAATATACATTTGTCCTCTTAGTAACAGCAGCCTGTATAGATCCGAAGGCATCCGATGATTTGCATCGTTCAAAAGCTACCGAATGATTTCGCACCTCTCTGCAAAAATGACTGAAGGAGGTTGCCTCTGTAATGGGTTCCCCCTTATAATCAACTGTTATAAATGCGAGACCGGTTGCCTTGGAAAGACGTTTTTGTATATCTTCTAATTTTTCTTTCCCAAAAAGATGGATTATATCTAATTTATTGCTTCCATTTTCATCAGCAGAATTGAAATAAGCATCTAATTGCTCATCCTGAAACTCATTTAATGGAAAAACATCAAAGTAATCCATAGAGGAACGCTCCTTTTCTGTATTCTCATCCTATTTTATCATCTTTTTTCTCTTTAAACAAGCGGCTTTACAAACACATTAAAACCTGAAATCAGACAACTGCTGTCCGATTCCAGGTTTAATCATGAAACTATATTGTAATCAATAAATAGAAAGGAGAATATCCCTCACAGCTTCTGCTTTAATTGCTCTCGGAGTTGTTTTTATGCAATAATCCATAAGTGCATTAGCTGTCATGTTTGGAAGCTGCTGTTCATAGTCTTCCCAGCTGATGCCCAACTCTCTGATGGAAGAAGGCATATTCATACAGCGCATTAGCAGAGTTACCATCTCTTTTAAAGCTGCTACTGCCAGTACAGGGGGCTCATTGGGGGCTGCCAGCTGAGTTTTGTAAGCAAGCTCCGCATATTTGCACAAAACAGAGTGATCTGCGCTGTTATACTCAATCACCTTATTTAAAAGCATGGCATTTGCCAGACCATGAGGTATGTGAAAGGTTCCCCCCAATTGGTGGGCAATACTGTGATTGATACCAAGCCCAGCTGTATTAAAGGACATCCCGGCTAAGGTAGACGCCTCATGCATCTTTGTTCTGGCTTCCAGATTTTTTCCATTCTGATAGCAGCTTAACAGAGATCTTGTAAGAAGCTCGACTGCTTTTTCTGACAATGCATCTGAGAAAACATTTGCACCAGCCGCCACATAAGCTTCTAAAGCATGAGTCAGAACATCCATTCCCGTATTTGCTGTTACAGTCTGCGGAACAGAAAGAGTCAGATAGGGATCCAAAAGCGCCACATCTGCAAGGATATGCTCAGATGCAATCAGATGCTTGGTTTGATTTTCAAGATCTGTGATCACAGCCGCAGAAGTAACCTCAGAACCAGTTCCGCTTGTGGTCGGAATAGTAACAAACAAAGGTTTTGGAATCAGCTCCTTTATTCCTGCAAAATAGATAATCCCTTTTGCAGTATCGATTGCAGACCCTCCGCCAAAGCCAATTACAAGATCCGGAGTAGTTCGGCATATGACAGCCAGACCTTTTCCCACGATCTCAATGGTAGGATCTGGGATCGCCTGGTCAAACAGGGTAATTTCATTGCTTGGATCAAGGGTATCCGTAACATAGCTGACTGCACCGTTTTTTGACAGAAATTGATCACAGACAATCATAACACGTTTATGCCTGATCGCCTTAAGATATTCTGTAGCATATTGGCCGCTGCAGATCTTGGTTTTAATATATACGTTTGACATACACATTTCTCCTTAGCTGCAGGCTATGATTATCGGATACTGAAGGCATCTGCCATAACACATTTGCGTTTACGGCAGAAGCTTCTGGCAGAGGTAAGCCCTTCACCGGTGGGGCCGGCAATCGTAAAGGTAGTATGGCCTTCGCCTCCCACGCCAATTCCCGCATAGGAAGGAGCATTCTTGACGAAAATTGTGGTTTCCATAATCTTTGCCATTTTGCTCAGCTTTTCTACATCCTTAGAATGCATCATAGCAGTATGGCGGTTTCCATGCTCTGCCTCATGGGCATATTCGATAGCAGTATCAACATCCGCAACTCGAACGACTGGGAGAATTGGCATCATCAATTCTTCCTGCACCAGAAGGTGATCCTTCGGTACTTCTGTAATAATGATTTTCACAGAATCATCCACAGTAATTCCAAGCTGGCCTAAAATGTATTTTGCGCTTTTTCCCACAAAGGAGGTTTTAGGCCCGCCTTTTTCTGTTGTTACAAGAGCGACCATTTTTTGCACCAGGATTTGATCTGTAATCTCAAATGCTCCATTTAACTTCATGCAGTGAATCAGGTAATCACAGATGGAATCAACTGCAAACACTTCTTTTTCTGCAATACAGGGAACATTGTTATCAAAGCTGCAGCCTGCCACAATATCCGCTGCCGCTTTTTCAACATCCGCAGTATCATCTACTACAACCGGAGGATTACCTGCACCAGCTCCAATCGCTTTCTTACCAGAAGAAAGCACTTTTTTAACAATGGAAGGCCCGCCTGTTGCAACCAGAAGACGGATTTTGGGATTCTCAATCATGTGATTGGTATTTTCAATGGATGGTTCTTCTACCATGGTAATCAGATTGGCTGGAGCCCCAACCTCCATCAAAGCTTTATTCAGTATTTTTACCAACATCTGAGAAACCTTTTTTGCCCTTGGATGAGGACTAAATACAACCGTATTTCCACCGGCGATCATAGAAATAGAGTTATTGATAATAGTTTCTGTAGGGTTTGTGGTAGGCGTGATCGCACCGATCACACCAAAGGGACAATATTCGACCAATGTAAGCCCATGGTCACCTGTTACAGCCTCTGTTGCAAGATCCTCTGTTCCCGGTGTTTTTTCTGCCGCAAGCCGGTTTTTAACTAATTTATGTTCATAGCAGCCGATTTCTGTTTCTTCTACGGCAAGCCTGGAAATCAGTTCCAGATTTTCTTTTTTGAGAACAGCAGCCCGGATCGTATCAACATATGTCTGACGCTGCTGGATTTTTGAGAACAGCAGCTCATGCTGTGCTTTTTCGGATGCTTCAATCGCTTCATCCATGGTCTTAAACACTCCATAGCGCTCTGGCTGGACGGGCGAAAATGCCTTCGGCTGCTCATTTTTTAGTTCTTTCAACGCCTGTTCGATCATCTGCTCGATCACCTTCATATCCATATCCAAGCGTATCACACCTTCTTTCATTTATTATATATGGGATCAACTTGAGCATTCCATGCAATCCCTAAAGGAGTGACCAAAAGGGAGTCATTTGTTTTAATGGTTGTTATCCCCAGTTCTTTCTCAAATGTACTGTCAAATTCGGAAAAGCAGGACGCCCCTCCTACTACATACACCCGGTCTACTTCGAAATCCTTTAAAAACCTTTTTACGATGGATGCCATTTTCTGAACCACCGGCTTAATAACCGGAAATACATCCTGTTCTTTTAAAGGATCTTTTTTAATCACTTCAGCTTCTTCTATGGAAATTCCATAATAACCAGCCAGTACAAGCGTCATATGTGTACCTCCGGTAGGTTCATCTGCTGTAAATATGACCTTTCCATCTTTTAAAATGCTGATCCCTGTGGTGCCGCCGCCTACATCTACAACCGCACCATCTGTAATTCCAAGAACGGAGGCGGCTGCTGTAGGCTCATCAATTACATTGGTAACCTCAAATCCGGCACCCTCGACTACATTTGAGATACATCTGATATTTCCTTCGATAATACCAGGAGGGATTGCTGTTGCTGCTGTTTCTAATGAAACGTCTAATAATTCCTCTAGCTGGGATTTCAAACGCCGCACTGTCTGCATTGCTCCTACAAAATCAACTACAATCCCATCTTTTACGACCTTTGATATTGCAGTTGCGCCTGCCACAGGCCGATTCTCCTGATCGGTTACAGCAATTACAATATTTGCCGTTCCCAGATCTACTCCAACTTTCAGGGGGCCAGAAAATGAGCTGCACCTGTTTTCTTCTATTAAACTGGCAAATTCCGACAGCACATCCTTGGTTATAAGCATACAATCCCTCTTTTCTGTCTTTGTTATTGGCGGCGGATCATCACATAGTCGTTATTACTTAAAGCGCAGGCATTAGCCTCGTCTACGTCTACATGCATCTCCAGAGAAAACTGGTCGGACACTCTCACAAGTACGTCTCCAAATATCCCGTGCCGTTCTCCAAAGGTTTCTACCTCTACAATATCCTTATCCTTCACTCCCATTGCCTGTGCCTGGGAAGGGGTCATATGGATATGCCGGAGAGCAATAATTGCACCCTCCTGAAGAACAACCGTACCCTTAGGACCAACCACCTCAAGACCGGGAGTGCCAGACAGACATCCCGACTCTCTGATGGGCGGCCTGATACCAAGGCGGAAGCTGTCTGTTTTAGAAATTTCCACCTGGCTCTGTTTTCTTACCGGCCCTAAAATCCTGACTCTGTTAAATTCGCCTTTGGGCCCTCGGATCGTTACTGTTTCATTGCAGGCATATTGTCCAGGCTGCTTTAAATCGCTCTTTTTTGTAAGCTCATAATTGGTTCCAAATAGGATCTCAAGATCCTCTTGGCTCACATGAAAATGACGGTTGGAGACTCCTACAGGTATCTTCAGAGACTGATAAGCCTGAATCTTTTCCATAACCCGCTGTGTTACCAGCTTTAACAGATCCTCGTTCACCATCATACCCACCTCCTTTCAGATCTGCACCTGTCTGTGTTCAACTCTGATCATTTACAATTATAAGGTCTTGGGAAGAATTTTCTCTACATCGGTATGAGGTCTTGGGATTACATGCTGGGATACAACCTGGCCTACATTGGCAGCTGCAGCGGCTCCGGCATCAACAGAAGCCTTAACTGCGCCTACATCCCCACGTACCATAACTGTTACCAGGCCGGAACCGATTTTTTCATACCCTACTAATTCTACATTGGCAGCTTTTGTCATAGCGTCAGCTGCTTCAATTGCACCTACTAACCCTTTTGTCTCTACCATTCCTAATGCTTCGTTTGACATATATGTATCCTCCTGATTAAAAATTTTCATTTACTAATACGCTAATTGCTTTAATATCCATGCCTTGTCAGTGTCTTCCCAGCGGAAGCCTTGATTATTTCGGCCGAAATGTCCATAGGCAGCCGTTTTAAGATACTGAGGCCTTCTCAAATCCAGTTCGGCTATAATATCAGCTACGCCAAAGGAAAAAACATTTTTTATGATCTCCTCAATGTGGCTGTCCGGTATGGTGCCTGTGCCAAAAGTATTTACAGTAACAGCCTCTGGCTCAATCTGGCCGATCACAAAGGCAAGAGATACCTCGCATCGCTGGGCCAATCCAGCTGCCACAATATTTTTGGCTACATAACGGGCCATATAAGCGGCTGACCGGTCAACCTTTGTAGGATCTTTTCCAGAGAAAGCGCCTCCTCCTTGTTTTCCTACTGTGCCATAGCTGTCAACCATCAGTTTTCTCCCCGTTACTCCTGTATCGGCTGCCGGCCCGCCCATTACAAACCGTCCAGTGGGATTAACGTATATTCTGGTACTGTCTGTGATCCAAGCCGGATCTACAACCGGATCAATCACCGTACAGCGTATAAACGCCTCTAAGATTTCATGGGAGATTGCATCGCTGTGTTGGGAAGAAACAACAATGCTGTGAATGGAAAGGGGGGTTCCATTTTCATCATATTTCATAGTGACCTGGGTTTTTCCGTCAGGATAAAGAAAATCTGCTTTTTGGTTTTTTCTTACATAAGCCAACCGCTCTGCCAGCTGATTTGCAAGAAAACAGGACAGCGGCATCAAGCTTTCTGTCTCATCTGTCGCATAACCATACATAATTCCCTGGTCTCCGCCGCCTAAGACCTCTTTTTCCCCGTTGCTGCTTCGTGTTACTCCAATTGAAATATCCGGGGACTGATTATGGATATTTGTAAGAATCATGCAGGTGTCCGCATCAAATCCTAATCCTTTTTTCGTATAACCTATATTTCGGATAATCTCTCTTGCTCTTTTTACAGCATCTACAGACGCAGAAGATGTGATCTCGCCTGCAAGCATAACAGTATTCGTAGATGCCATGACTTCAAGAGCCACCCGGGCTCCAGAATCCTTTTCCAGATAAGCATCCAGAATACCGTCTGCGATCTGATCGCAGACCTTATCAGGATGACCTTCTGTTACGGATTCTGAAGTCACATAGAAAGACCGTTTATTCCTAAGTTCTGCCATTTTTTCACCTGCCCTCTGGAACCTAACGGATAGAAAAGCCGCTTGTCAGCGTACATCTGCGTCTTCTTGCAAAATGTCTTGCGGATGTAGTTCCCTCACCGGTAGCTGTAGCAATCGTAAAACTGGTGTGTCCCTCTTTATCAAAACCAATTCCTAAAAGAGAGGCCCCGTTTTTTACAAATACAGAAGTCTGCATTTTTTTAGCTGCCCGGTTTAGATGTTCGATTGATTCCGAATGAATCGTTGCCGTATGTTTATAGCCTTGCTCCAGTTCAAGAGCAATCTCCAGCATTTCATCAAAATTTTCTGCCTTAATTAGTGGAATTAAAGGCATTAAAAGCTCTATTGTTGCGAAAGGATGAAACTTTTTTGTTTCAGCTACAATCAGCTTTACAGAAGATGAACACTGAATCCCTGCATAAGCCAGGATTTCATCCGCACTTCTTCCCTCTAGCTTTTTATTGATCAGACCGTCTTCTGTAACAGCAGCATGCAGAAGCATTTGGATTTCAGCCTCATCCTTTACATAATACACTCCACTTTTTAGAAGCTCATATATAAAAAGATCAGCTACATCCTTGACTACTATAATTGACTTTTCAGATGTACACATGAGGTTGTAGTCAAAAGATGCACCCTGGACAATGTCGCGGGCTGCTTTTGCAAGATCAGCGCTGCTGTCTACCATTGCAACTGGATTGGCAGGGCCGGCTCCAATTACCTTTTTGCCGCATGTCATAGCCCGCCGCAGAGAACTGCTTCCACCGGTACATACGACCAGGTCTACATCCGGATGGCTCATCACCTCTGTGGTGTATCCCATAAGGCTTTCGTGAAGTGTTACAACCAGATTATCGATTCCGCATACATCCCGGATTGTATTACTGATCAGAGCGGTTAAGAACTGAGAAACTTTAACCGCTCTTGGATGGGGACAGTGGATTACTGCATTGCCTGCTGCCAACATTCCGATTGTGTTGTTTATCAGCGTAGCACAGGGATTTGTACAGGGCTGAACCGCGCATACAACGCCGAATGAGGATAACTCATACAGAGTCATACCATGATCGCCTGTATTGACCTCTGTAATCAGATCTTCAATACCCGGAGTTTTTTCTATGGCAAGCTCAATTTTCTTTATTTTATCCTGTACATTGCCCATACCTGTTTCTTCCACTGTCATAACTGCGAGTCTGCTTATTTCAGTACGAAGCGCCTGTTTTACACGCTCCAGTATTTCCTGGCGTTCATTTAAGGTAAGCTCTGTATATCTTCCATATGCTCCTTTTGCGGCTGATACTGCCTCTGTTACACTGGAATAAATACTACTTTCCATGCCATTCATTCCCTCCTTTCTTTTAGGATAAGATATATCTAAAGTGTATCCATTGTATCAACAATTCCAATGATTGCCATATCAATGACGGCTTCCCGTTTAGCCTTGTCAACACGTACAGAGGATCCCTGGCCGATCAGAACGATTTCACCGATTCCGGCTCCAACATAGTCCACAGCTACTTCTTCCGAGTCAATGAATTCTCCCTTGCCGTTAATCCTTCTGATGATCATCAGCTTGTAGCCTACAAGGGAGTTATCCTTACGGGTAGCTACTACTGTGCCGATTATCTTAGCTAATTTCATACTGTTCACATTCCTTTCATAGAAATCGGGATCCTGGTCTAACTTTATTGAGCGTCTTCGCCGCTTTTATTTTTACGGCTGGTTCCGGTACTTTTTTTAGGAGTTGTTCCCTTGGCAGAAGAAGGCTTTTTTTGAACTTCTTCTGTTGTTAATGTTTCCTCCTGAGGCTTCAAAAGCTCTGGGGCTTCTTCCTGTACATCCTCTGCCAATTCTTCTATCGTATCTGCCTGAGCACATTTATCTTCTGTCAAGACTGGCTTTACTTCTGCTTTCGGCTCCTGAGGCGTAGGATTACAAAATGTATGTTCAACATAATCCGAAGGCCTAGGGATTACTTTCCATGAAACCAGTTTCTGATTTTCAAGGGCAATCTGACGGCCTGCCTGTACAGAAGCATTGACAGCACCTACATCTCCAACTGCCTTTACAGTCATATATCCGGAACCCTTTGTATTTTCAACTTCCAGGATCTGAATATTAGCTGCTTTTGCCATTGTATCTGCTACAACAACTGCAGTAGAAAGCCCCTGGACTTCAACTAAACCCAATGCCTGCTTCATCCTGTCACCTCACAATCTGTCTGTTTTAATTTTATGTTCAGAAACCTTGCCCGATCTCTTGCCATATCTGTCACAATATCATTCGGTTTTAAATACAAAACACCTTCTGAAGCTAAAATCTGTACATTAGATGCAGTTATAACCCTTTTTTTGTCTTCCTGGGCCTGAGGAATAGAATCTTCTACAGGAGCATCGCTCCACAATTCTTCTAAATCACAGATTTCAATCCCGTATTCAAGAACCTGCCTGCAGTATTCCAGAATCCTGTTTATATAAGCCGGTTTTTCTTTACCAGAAAATTTAGTAAGCCCAGAACGCCAGAATACGATTCTGGCCCCTGCTTCAATACAGCTTTCAATCCACATAGTTTCAAAGGTATCGCTGATACAAAGTGCCGCCTTTGCAAGAATGTCTCGGGAAGTCACTGGAAACAGATTAATTGACTGCTCCAGATCATCAGGTTTTCTTTGGGAACGGGATATGATACCGCAACAAGACTTAAATGTTCTGAGCCTTTTTTCATATTCCCCGTCAATCCATTCATCGGGGATGACGGGATAAATACAGTACAGCTCTACTTCATCCATTTTTTTCAAAAAGGCTTCATACTGATCATTCCAAACAGACAGGCATATCATATAAAGCTTTTGCTTATCCTCGCCGCTCAGCTCCTTTAAAATACGCAGTACCAGCTTTTTAAGATCATTTTCGCTGATATGCAACTCATTCACCTCGTTTCAAAGAATTCCCCTATCCAACGGATAAGGGAATTCCCGCTGCAACTGCTGAAAGACCTATATTCTATCTGTTGCGGTTATTCAAGATGTGGCAGAATCTTTTCTACATCCGTATGAGGGCGTGGAATTACATGGGTTGATACAACCTCTCCCACTGCTGCTGCAGAAGCAGCGCCGGCATCTGTTGCCGCTTTTACAGCGCCTACGTCACCTCTGACCATTACAGTAACGAGACCAGATCCAATTTTTTCATATCCTACTAAAGTAACGTTAGCAGCTTTTACCATTGCATCGGCTGCTTCAATTGCACCGACTAATCCTTTTGTCTCAACCATACCTAATGCATCTGCATTCATATATGAACCTCCTTGATCATTGTCCTATCCCTATGTATATCTGCTTTTTAGATATAGGGGGTTGTTGTAGATTTAGGCTCATCTCCTAATGCGCCCAGCATCTTCTTGCCAGCTTCGATAGCGGCTTTAACAGCCTGCCTTACTGCTCCGGAATCTCCGGTAAATGTAAGAAGCACCTCGTTTGAATAGCTGGTGCCGTGAGCAGGTGAGCTATATGCCACAACCTCTACATTTGCAGCTTTTACTGCAATATCAGCCAGAACCGCGCCAATTGCAGCAGGTCCTGCGCAGGTCATGCCAAACGCTCTCCCAAGAGGAGCACCCAATGCCTTTTCAAGACAATAGCTAGCTCTTGCTGTATACTGGAATTCAAGATGTCCTGCATCGTTGCCGTATACATCACCGAAATATTTCGGAAGCACCTGAAGGGCGATTTCGACTGCTCTCCTTGCATCTGATACGTCATCTGCGCCGATATAGATCAAGCTTCCATGCCCTGCGCCGCCTTTTGTATCTCTTGGAAGTTCTACAGAAATAATCTCGGTATTCGTTGCTTTAACAGCCTCATCAACAGCCCAGATCTGAGGACCAGCGCCCACTCTGCCTCCGATAATACCAACTGAACGGTATTTACCCAATTTCATAACATCTACAAGCATAGGATCTACACTGGCAATTACCAAACCAATGGTATCGCCGATAGCGGTCCCTACAAACTCTGTAAGGCCTATCCCATTGCTCTGCTTGGGAGCCGGAACTGCTTCAGAAACCTGTGCTGTCTGTTTAATCCCTAATTCATCAGAAACCTGCTTCATTACTTTTTCAATTAACTGTTGATCCATTCTTTTTCCTCCATTCTTTAACGTCCCTAGCCGCCAATGATACACTGAAGACCGCAGCTTTCAACTACTGCCTTGCATTCTCCCAAATCTTCAGGGTGCAGAGGCTTGATATGGCCCAGCTGATAGTCCTTCCCCATAAGGTCATATTTATTCTCACCGAACGAATGATATGGCAGCAGATGTATAGTCCGCACACCGGTCAGGGTTTTCGCATATTCAGCGATCTTTCGGATTGCTTCAACTGAATAGTTAAAACCAGGAATGACCGGAACACGAATAACGGTGCTGGAAATTTGACTAATACGGGGAGCATTTTTAAGAACCAGTTCATTCGTTCCCCCTGTAAACGTTCTATGAACATCTTTATCCATATGCTTAATATCCAGCAATACGGTATCTACATATGGAATTACCTGTTCGATCGCGGCCTCACTTCCGATTCCTGTGGTCTCAATCGCGGTATTCCAGCCCTGTCCCTTGCATGCCTGCAAAAGTTCGGAGGCAAATTCGTACTGCATCAGTGGTTCGCCGCCGGATAAGGTGATCCCGCCCCCAGAACGCCGGTAGGTTGTAGCATCCTTTTTCAGTTCACAGATTACCTGCTGTACTGACATCGTTTTTCCCTTTAGAACCAGAGCTCCTCCGGGACATGCATTCACACATTCACCACACCCGCTGCACACAGTTCTGTCAATCCAGGTTTTATGATCAGGGCTGATCGCCCCCCGCTTGCAGGCTGTTATACAACGCCCACAATGGAGGCAATCATCCTTTTTATACATAACAACAGGCTTTACACTTTGTGATTCCGGATTGCTGCACCACTGGCATGAAAGAGGACAGCCTTTTAAAAACACGATGGTCCTAATTCCTGGTCCGTCATGCAGGGAAAACCTCTGTATATCAAATACAGTTCCCGTTAAATTATAATTGATTGAATCCATGCCAGACTCCCTTCATCCTGGTACCTGCAGCAAAATCAGAAAGTCTGCTCGGTACGGCTGATAATGTCATCCTGTACCTCTTTTGCAAGTACCGTAAACTGTGCGCTGTAGCCGGCTACACGAACAACCAGATCCTTGTATTGCTCCGGATTTGCCTGAGCAGCTAACAGAGTTGCTCTGTCAATTACATTAAACTGTACATGCATTCCCTTGTGATCAAAATAGGAACGTACAACAGAAGCAAATCTCATCAGACCCTCATCTCCTGCAAGAGCAGATGGAAGGAATTTCTGATTATACAGAGTGCCGTTAGAATAGTTTGCATGATCCAGCTTTGCTACGGACATTGCTGCAGCAGTCGGACCATTGGTATCCTTGCCCTGTCTTGGAGATACGCCGTCTGCCAGAGGTGCCTTTGCAAGTCTTCCGTCCGGAAGTGCTGCAACATCCTTGCCAAACAGTACATTAGCAGATACAGGATAGCATCCGGCCTGGAACTGTCCGCCTCTTGGATTGGTATATTTTTCTACCTCGTAGGAATAGATCTGTCCGCATCGTCTTGCAATCATATCCACTTCATCAATATCGTTACCAAACCACGGAGTGTTTTCCATGATCCTCTTAATATTTGCATAATCCCCGCTGCCTGCAGCCGGTGCTGCTGGCTGTGCTGCAAGCTGAGACTGAAGCTCTGCCAGGTTAATAGAACCATTGTTGCTGAGGATTCTCTTTACAGCTTCGTAGATCCTCTCCTCATCGCTGCAGGCAGTGGCAGCCGGTGCTGCAGCATTGCAAGAATAGCCGAAATTATGAGCCAAAGCTTCTTTTAACTGAGCCATTGTAACTTCCTTGCTTTCAAAAACGTGTTTTTTGATCGCACATAAGGAATCACCGGAATCTGCCACACCAAATGCCTGAGGTCCTGTAAAGTTATAGATCGCTCCGCCTTCCTGAACACTCTTGCCTCGTCCAATACAGTCATCAACCAGAGCAGACAGGAATGGAAGGGGGGCTCTCTCTGCATGTGCAAAATCCACACAGTTGTCAGCCTCAGCAAGATGATATACAAAGTATTCCATCTGCTTTTTATAAGCCTCAAAAATATCTTCCAGGCAGGTAAAGGAAGTCATATCTCCAGTTACCGGGCCTAACTGCTTGTCTCCCACTTTGCCATTGTTAAGAGTGATCTCAAGAACCTTGGCGATATTAAAGAATGCGGCATCATGCCATCCTTCCGTCTTATGCGGGCACTGAGGCTCTACACAGCCTATGATACAGTAGCTTCTTGCATCTGCTAAAGATACGCCTCTGTTGCACAGTGCGGGAATGATAACCTCGTCATTATACATCGCAGGAACACCCAGACCCAGGCGTGTTACTTCACAGGCCCGGTATAAGAATTCATCCGGCGTATTCTGATGAACACGGATCGAGAAGGATGGCGCTGGAAGCTGTACATGAGCAACGGCTTCCATACACATATAGGAAACATCGTTGGTGGCATCAAGTCCGTCCTCTGTCTGTCCGCCTACAATCAGGTTCTGGAATACGGCATATCCTGCAAATGCCTGGGCAGAAACCTCATCACGGGTCTTGTTTACATCATTTAACTTCACCCAGATACAGTCAACCAGTTCCTGGGCAAATTCTTTGGAAATAGCGGTATCTGCTTTCAGGAACGGATACATATACTGGTCAAAGCGTCCTGGAGAAATGGAATGTCCATTTGCCTCAATCTGCAGAAGGATCTGCACAAACCAGAATGCCTGGCATGCTTCGTAGAAATTGGTGGCTCCGCGCTCAGGAACACGATCACAGTTGGCTGCAATCTGCAGTAACTCAGCTTTTCTTATCGGATCTGGGCATGCAGCTGCCATCTCTCTTGCTTTTGCCGCATAGCGGTGTGCAAAATTGATAGCTGCAGTATATGTAATAACAATTGCCTCATAGAAATTTTTCTTTTTGATATATTCCGGATCACTGGTATCCAGGCGGTTCATAGCCTCGATCACCTGCTTGATAATCCCGGTAAAGCCAATGTTAAGAACCTTGCCGTAATCAACACACACATGACCTACACCGCCATAGAAATAGTTTCCTACGGTGAATACCCCATTAGCAATACAGTCTTTTGTCTCTTTTGACATATAGGAATCAGCCAGAGCGCTGGTAGTTCTGCCTTCCCAGTATTTAAAAGCCTCACGAAGCTCATCTGCTGTTTCCTTAGGAATCTGGAATGGGTCTGCCATTCGGCTTCCCATTGTTTCAAACTCTTTCTCTACCCAATCGTAAGAGAATTCAGGACAGATCTCAGTCGAACGGAGATTTTTTGTAATAGAGCCTACAATCAGCTCATCATCATGAATCGTAACAGGAAGATTATTGAAAATCTTCTCAGCTGCTTTTGCACGTCTCATAATAGGAGATAAGCCCTCTGTCTCCTTATAGGATTCTGTTACAAGGACTGCTCTCTCAGACTCAACATATGGAATTGCATCCACAATTGCCTTTTTCAGTCTTTTCACTCTCTCAGTCGGCTCTGTAAACCCTTTTGCTAACATAAACATCCTCCTTTATTTTTATTAAAGTTTTTCTGTTTAAAAGAAATACACAGATCACCCCATGTGTTCTTCTTTCCCCATCATATATCATTCCCCTCGAAAAGAAGGCATATTTTCAAAACGTAAAAAATGTAAAATCCAAACTTTTTTATAATCTCAGCAGAAAGTTATTCCCAACAGTCTGAGAAACTCTTTTAAGAGCTCTGTATTGCCTGGCCAGGCAGGGGAAGTAACAAGATTTCCGCAGATTACTGCTTCATAAGGTTCCCTATCTTCAAATATACCCCCAGATGCCAGAACCTCCGGCTTGACAGCCGGATAAGCGGTGACTGTCCTTCCTTTTAGCACATCTGCCGCAGTAAGGATCTGTACTCCATGACAAATTGCTGCTACTGGCTTATTCAGTTCCATAAAAAAACGGACAATGTCCAGCACGCGGCTGTCCAGCCTTAAATATTCTGGAGCCCTTCCACCTGTAAGAAATAAACCATCATAAAGATCCAGTTTTAAATAATCAAAAGAAGCATTCAGCAGAAAATTATGTCCGGGCTTTTCAGAATAGGTCTGATCCCCTTCAAAATCATGGATTGCTGTTTTGATGATTTCTCCCGCCTTTTTCCCCGGACAGACAACATCTACCTTTATTCCTGCCATCATCAAAGCCTGAAAGGGAACCATTACCTCATAATCCTCTGTATAATCGCCTGCCAGCATCAGTATATGTTTCATATTCTTATATCTTCTCCTCTCTATCCCATGGCATTCTGTCTCCGTCTTCGCTTAGATACTCCAGTATCTCTCCTACTCCCTCTCCCGTTACAGAGCTGACATAAAAGATTTTTTTACATCCGCAAAGCTCTAACCACATGGTGGCAAGATCGACTCTTGCGTCAGGCTGATCGATCTGTGTTACAATCCCAACCACATCTCTGGTAGCAAGAGAAACAATATTAGGACTGTAAAGAGAGTAATCCTCTACCGCACTCATCAGAAGCCCTATAACATCTGCCTCGTAAGAATAAAGAATCAATGCTCTTGCCAGAATCTTGTTTTCAGCATACTCTCCTGGCGTGTCAATGATCACATCATAGTGGTTGATGTACTGCGTCTTATGATATGTGATCTTTTTTCCTTTAAGGGCTTGAGTCAGGGTTGTTTTTCCTGCACCGCTGCGTCCTACCAGCATTATTTTTTTCATCGGATTTTCCTCCGGCTCATTATGCCTTTGTTATGCGGCATATATTAAAGCCAAGTTCTGATGACGTATATTCCAGAATACGTTCAAAGGCTATATTTACGTCTGATATGGTTCCGGTAATGATCAGAGTACCGCTGAAACGGTCAATAAAGCCAATCTGAATCGCAGATGACTTAACAGCAAGATCTGCCGCTATGATGGCGGTTTCACTGGGAGTAAGGGTCAATACACCAATGGCTGAACGGTGGTAATCTACTCTGGGATCCAGCCCTAGTTTTTTGTAAATGATCTCATCTGGACTAGCTATGATATGTGCCATTGTAATTTGCTTACCTGGCACAGATTCCTGAATAATGCGCATCAGATCTTCCTGGCTTCCATTCCAGTTTTTTATATTCATTTTATATTCCGCCTCCCTTATATAAGGTGATTCACACCATTTTATTTATTTTAACATCTGGAACTTCATTTATTTAAGTAATAGACAGACGGATTTTATGTAAAATCCAAACTATCTTTGCTTTTGCATCAATTGGCTTGGATTATACCTGTTTTGAAGCTTTCATGTAGTTGCAGCTTTTTGCAGCTTCTTATATAATAAATATAAATACATGATTGGGGAGGAAACTTATGGAACATTCCAACGGAATTAATGAAATACGGGAAATCGCTTCTGCTGTGGCTGAAGTTCTTAAGCAGGAACACTTAAGCCTTGAAAAGGCATTAGAGCTGATAAAGAGAGCGGAGAAAATGTCAGCCGACATAGAGATTCCTATGTCGATTTCCGTTGTAGATGAAGGAGGCAACCTGGTGGCTTTCCACAGAATGGATGATTCCCTCCTGGCAAGCATAGAGGTGTCTCAATCAAAAGCATATACAGCGGCAGCTTTAAAATGTGCGACCAGCGATGCAGCCAGACAGATTCTTCCCGGGGAATCTCTTTATGGGCTTCAAAATACGCACCCGGGGCGTTTCTGCCTGTTTGGAGGCGGTGTTCCTATTACTGTAAATGGACGCTGCATTGGAGGACTGGGCGTTTCCGGAGGGACGGCAGAGCAGGATGTTTGTGTTGCTGAATATGCGGTAAATGGAAAATAAGATATAAAGACCGTCCAGCCAGGACGGTCTTTATATGATCTTATTTTTTTACTGGCTTATAGTGACAGTTCGGACATTCTTCAAGATTTTTTTCCGGTTCCTTTTTCTGATACAGGCAATTCGGACATTCTTCTGGAAGTTCTTCTGTCTTATCTGTTTCGTAAAAATTGCCTGAATATTCTTTTTCTTTCATTGCATTTTCCTCCTTAAAACAGTTTACAACTCCTTTATTTATGATATGATTATATCACATCGATATTTTCTAATAAAGGAGGAACCTTCATGGATCGTATTATTGGAAAAAAAGCCCCTGACTTCCATATCAAAGCGGTATCAGGAGACGGAGAAGATTTTCTCGAGCTTTCTCTGGACACCTACAAAGGCCGGTGGCTGATTCTGTTTTTTTATCCTATGGATTTTACTTTTGTCTGCCCCACAGAAATTACATCTTTCAGCAAACAATCATTGCTTTTTAAAGAATCTGCAGCAGAACTCCTTGCTGTAAGCACTGACAGTGAATACTGTCATCAGGCCTGGATACGAAATGGTCTGGGGAAAATAGCCTATCCTCTCGGTTCAGATAAAACCATGGCCATGTCTGCAGCTTATGGTGTTCTTCTTGAAAATGAAGGAGTAGCGCTTCGCGGACTTTTTGTGATTGATCCGGATCAGGTCATTCGTTACAGCCTGATCCATGACAACAATATAGGAAGAAGTACCAAAGAGGTTCTGCGCGTTTTGAAAGCCCTCCAGACAGAATCTTTATGCGGTGCGGACTGGACTGACGGAGCTCCCGTTCTTACTTCTGAGGTTCATCAAAAAGCAATTCATACGGATGTGATGCCTGCTGATGATCCTATACGGATTTACACCCAGCCCGGCTGCTCCTATTGCAGCCAGACAAAACAGTTTTTATCCGAACATCATTTAAAATACGAAGAAATTAACCTGGATACCGATCAGGAAGGACAGGCCTTTATGGAACAGCGGGGATACTCTGCCCTTCCTGTAACAGTAATCGGAGATCATGAGATTTCCGGTTTTCGCCTGGATAAACTCAGGGAGCTGCTTCAGCTTGACTAAACAGTAAAGAAACCAGATCCAAATAGTATATTGATAATAAATGTAAAGATGAAAATAGTAAATGCAGGCGGGTCAATATGAGAATCACAGTGACTATTAAATGTTTTGCCAGCAAAATCACCAGTCAGTGAAGCAAGAATACCAAATAAGGGGCCCATCACAGGATTACCGGAGGTGACAGCTGCAAGAGCGGAAATCAAGGCAATATGATGGGTTCCCGGCATTGCAAAACCGGTCTGTGCAAAAATCAGGGAAACTGCTGCGATACCAAAGCAGAGAACCGGGAAGTTTCCTAAGGCCGCCTGAGTGGCTCCGCCGTCAACTAATGCCTGATATACAAAACCGGTGGCTGTGCCGATCCCCAATCCTAGCAGGATGTTACAGACCATTCCCTTTCCGACAGTAATATATTCTCGAACCTGTCCGGCAGGGGCTTTTCCGATCAATCCGCTGGTTCCAAATAAAAAGCGGACGATTACAGCGGATATGATAACGGTAAAGCCCGGGAGATCTGTGTTCAGATGTAATACGCTTCCCAATACATAGTGGATCAAAAAGCCAAGTACACCGAATATTCCTCCCACTATCAAGGTCATCGGATCAGAGAGGCCATTCAGACATGATAAAATGTCAGTTCCATCTCCAAGCTTTTTATTTCGGGCAGCATAAGCAGCTGCTGCAACGCCGCCAGCAAAAGCAATATGAGGACCAAGATAAGAGCCAAATGCAACAAATCCAACAGTCATATCGGCTCCGCCTCCCATTGCGGCCGTTGATCCCACAATCGCTATCACGCCTGTCAAAATAAACGCAGGAAGCGCTCCCATATAAGCTCCTATGATTCCTCCCCCAAAAGATGCGATCAATGCAAATACGTTCATAAAATAACCTTTCTCCCTTCTTTATTTTTACCTGTATGCAGGCAATTGGTTTTCCCCTCTATCCTCCTTTCTGAAATAATTGCGTTATACTGATTTTAACATCCGTCTATATTTTTGTATTGTTCAATCTGCACGTAAAAAGGGTAATTTTAAAACTATTTGCTTGCTTTTAGAAAGATAAAGCCGGCGTTAAAAAACGCCGGCTTTCAACAACTAATTGAATTGAAACAATTATACCAGTGCAAGTGTTTCCCTGGCAATCGCTAACTCTTCATTTGTAGGGATCACCAAAACAGATACTTTGGAGTCTGAAGTTGAAATAACTATTTCCTCACCACGCTTTGCATTCGCATCCTCATTGATTTCGATACCCAGAAATCCAAGATACTCGCATACCTTTCTTCTTGTAATCTTATCATTCTCGCCTACGCCTGCTGTAAAGGCAATCGCATCAACGCCACCCATAGCCGCCGCATAAGCTCCGACATATTTTGCCACACGGTATGCAAAGGCATCCAGGGCAATCTCGGCTCTTTTGTTTCCATCATTGGCAGCATTCTCAACATCACGGAAATCGCTGGATATGCCAGATATACCATATACACCGGACTTTTTGTTGAGAACATTTAACATCTCATCAATATCCATATTTTCCTTATGCATCAAAAACTGCATAACGCCCGGATCAACATCACCACTTCTGGTTCCCATTACAAGACCTTCCAGCGGTGTCAAACCCATACTGGTATCAATAGACTTTCCATTTTTTACAGCGGAAATACTGGAACCATTGCCCAAATGGCATACAATGGTCTTCAAGTCATCATAAGATTTTCCCAGAAACTCAGCAGTTCTCTTGGATACATAGCTATGGCTTGTACCATGGAAGCCGTATCTTCTCACCTTGTACTTCTCGTAATATTCATATGGAAGCCCATAAAGATATGCCTTTTCAGGCATTGTCTGATGGAATGCGGTATCAAATACTGCTACCATCGGTGTACCCGGCATCAGTTCCTGGCAGGCGCGGATACCAATCAGGTTGGCAGGGTTGTGAAGAGGCGCCAGATCATTGCAGGATTCAATTGCAGCAATCGTTTCTTCTGTGATTAGAGTAGAAGATGTGAATGCCTCTCCGCCATGAACAACTCTATGTCCTACAGCTCCTACTTCATTCAGGCTTTTGATCACACCATACTCACTGCTTGTTAATGCCTCTAAAACCAACTGGATCGCCTGTGTATGGGTCGGCATCGGAGATTCTTTTACGACCTTGTCGCCACCGGATGGCTGATAGGTGATACGGCTGCCATCTATACCGATTCGTTCGCAAAGACCTTTTGCAAGAACAGATTCTGAATCTGCATCGATCAACTGATACTTTAAAGAAGAGCTGCCGCAATTAATCACTAAAATATTCATTTTAATATTCCCTCCTGAAACATTCTTTATGCCTGGGCCTGAACAGCAGTGATAGCAACCACACCCACAATGTCATCTGCACAGCAGCCTCTGGACAGATCATTGACAGGTTTTGCGATACCCTGGGTAACAGGACCGTATGCCTCTGCTTTCGCCAGTCTCTGTACCAGCTTATACCCGATGTTACCGGCATCCAAATCAGGGAACATAAGTACATTTGCATTTCCGGCAACCTTACTTCCTGGAGCCTTAGAGGAGCCTACACTTGGAACAATGGCTGCATCTAGCTGAAGTTCTCCATCCACCTTCAGATCTGGATAAGCCTCCTTTGCGATTCTGGTTGCTTCTACTACCTTATCTACATCCGCATGCTTCGCAGAGCCCTTAGTAGAATGAGAAAGCATAGCAACAACTGGTTCCTTCTCTACCAGAAGTTCAAAAGATTCTGCAGAGGATTTTGCAATGGCTGCTAACTCTTCCGGATTTGGGTTCTGATTCAAACCAGAATCCGCAAAAATAAAGGTTCCATCAGCTCCGTACTCACAATCAGGTACGACCATGAGGAAAAATGCTGATACCAGCTTGGTTCCAGGTTTTGTCTTAACAATCTGCAGACATGGCCTTAAGGTATCAGCAGTAGAATGGCATGCACCAGAAACCATACCATCAGCATCACCATTTTTGATCATAAGACAGCCGTAGTAGGCATAATCAGATAAAATAATCTCCTTTGCCTTTTCCGGAGTCATCCCTTTTGCTTTTCTGAGTTCAACAAATAAGTCTATATATTCCTGAGTTTTCTCATAAGTTTGAGGATTGATCACAGTAGCGCCCGAGATGTCCAGACCGTCAGCCTTATCTGCTATGTCTTCAGGAGTTCCGATGATTACCAGATCTGCTATATCCTCCTTTAAAATTTTCTCCGCAGCTTCCCAGGTTCTCCTGTCCATGGACTCTGGAAGCACAATCGTTTTTTTGTCAGCTTTTGCACGCGCTTTAATTGTATCAATAAATCCCATGTAAATACTGCCCCTTTCCTATATGTTTTAAGTGTTCTCTACCATTATATACTGACAGAAAAAAGGTTACAAGACGATTTTATACAAATTTTGCACTTTTTTAAATACCTTATACAAAAAGCGGGGATCCTTTCTTTTTTGCAGTAAAAGGATCCCCGCTTTTTTCATATGGCCTTTTATATCTTTTCGTAATGCTCCACGTTCATCACAAAGATGGTAGCGCCGCCTACTTCTACGGTCATGGGCATGGTGGCGTAATTGACCATGGTGGTGCCGGAGATATAAGGCATATTCACCGTAAGCTTCTGATGCTGTCCGCACTCGCTCTTGATAATATCGATCACTTCCTGGACCTTCTCGTCCTCCGCGCCGATCATAAGAGTGGTATTTCCTTTTTTCAGGAAACCGCCTGTGGTGGACAGCCTGGTAATACTGTAATGATGCTGGGTCAACTGGCTTACTACGTCATCCTCATTGTCATTGCGGACAATTGCGTATATTAATTTCATAAGCTTAACCTCCTTTACGATCTAATGCTAACAGTATACCACATTTTCCAGAAAATTGGTGTAAAGATTTTATGAATTTGCTGCCGGCTTGGTTCCCAGGGTGATCTGTACTTCATGCTCCACATAAGCGCCGTTTACAAGGGACTGGACGGTAAGGGAGACGGTGGAGCCTCCTTCATAGTAGGTAAGCATCTGCTTTAATTCTTCCATATTGGTGACGGACTGGCCGTCAAACTTGGTAATGATGTCCTTTTCCTTCAGATCAGAGGAAGCGGCTGCTCCGCCCTCTACGATCTTGTAGATGTAGATGCCTACCGGCATACCAAATTCCTGAGAGGTCTGGGCATCGATATTGGTGCCCTGGATGCCAAGATAGCCCTGTGCATCTTCCTCTACGGCGATTCTGGTTTTCTTTGTCATAAGGCTGCTTAAGATCTCCTGGGCCTGGTTGCTGGGGATGGCAAAGCCCATGCCTTCTACCTCAGTAGAGGCAGTCTTGGCTGCGTTGATGCCGATGACGTTGCCGTTCAGATCCAGCAGGGCGCCGCCGCTGTTGCCGGGGTTGATGGCTGCGTCTGTCTGGATAAAGGATCGGGTAATGCCGTTTTCATCCTGGATCTCCCGGTCAAGGGCACTGATATAGCCTACGGTAACGGACTGGCCGTAGCCAAGGGCATTTCCGATGGCGATCACCTGCTGGCCTACCTTCAGGGAATCGGAATCTCCCATGGTGGCTACCTTGATCTTGCTCATGGTATCTGATGGAATATCAGACAGCTGTACGGCGATAATGGCAAGGTCTGTGGCGGAGTCCGTCCCCTTTACTGCGGCGCTTACGTCCTGGCTGTCTGAAAAGGTAACGGTCAGGTCGGTGGCACCGTCTACTACATGGTTGTTGGTGGCGATCAGAAGCTCGGTGTCATTCTGGCCTACGATAATGCCGGAACCGCTGCTCTGTGCCTCATAGGTCTGAGGCATACCGAAGAAATCACGCTGCTGAACGGTCATGGTATCGGTGATGGCAACGATGGAGGGCATAGCCGCCGCCGCAATGGCAGATACGTCGGTTACTGTAGATACCGGGGTAACGGAGGTGCCGTCCTGGCCGGAAGCGCCGGCTGAAACAGAAGGGATGGCAGGGCTTGTCTGTGTGCCTTCTGCTGCATCGGAGATAAAGTAATTTCCTGCTATATTCACACCGGTCATCACTCCGCCTGATACAGCTCCGAACAAAACGGCTGCGGCTGTGATCCCTGCTGCTCTTTTTGCCAGGCTGCCTTTGCGGTTTTTCTTCCTGGACGGCTGTGTCCGGTTAGGGGCCTCTGACTGCTCCTGTCTGGCTGTCTGCTGGTTAAATGTGTAAGTCTGCTGCTGTCTGCGGCCCTCCTCTTCTGCTGATCTTCTCTGCTGCTCCATGGATGGTGTGGTCCAGTTTACAGTGGGCTCTAATTCTCTCTTTTCTTCCTGTTCTCTGTTTTCTCTATTTTCATTCTCGTACATATATAAGACTCCTTTCAAATTGCTCTGGTGTTTTCCTTTTGATGCTTATACTATAGCTGTGTTTTATGGTGGAATTGTGAAGCAAATGTGTAAAAACTGTGTACTTTAAAGATAGTTCCCGGTATAATAAGCATACGAAAATGAAAAGCAGGTAACAGGATATGAAAAAAGAAGCAGTAGGAATCATTGCCGAGTATAATCCCTTTCACGCGGGACACGCCTACCATATTGCCAGTGCAAAGGAGCTTTCCGGAGCCCGCTGGTGCGTTGTGGCTATGAGCGGAGATTTTGTACAGAGAGGGGAGCCGGCTGTTTTTGATAAATATACACGGGCCCGCATGGCGCTTATGTGCGGGGCAGATCTGGTGGTGGAGCTTCCGGCTGTTTTTGCGGTAAGCAGCGCCGAGGATTTCGCCTCCTGCGGAACCGCCCTTTTAGACCGCCTGGGAGTGGTGGGAAGCCTGTGCTTTGGAAGCGAATCCGGGGATATAGAGGCCATTCGCCAGGCAGCAGCCATACTGGCCGGCGGATCTCCTTATGAGGAGGCCCTGGAGCAGCTTTTAAGGGAGGGACTGAGGCAGGGGCTTACCTGGCCACAGGCGAGGAACCGGGCTGTGTCGCTGCTTGCGGGGCAGGAAGGGGATTTTCCCTTTTCACCGGAGGAGGCAGACCAGCTTTTAGGCGCCCCAAACAATCTGCTGGGAATTGAATACTGCAAGGCGCTGATCCGCAGAAACAGCAGGATGGAGCCTTTCACCCTTTCGCGAAAAGGCCAGGGCTATCACAGCCGGGAGCTTTCAGGGGAACAAGCCTCTGCCTCTGCCCTCAGAAGGCATATGGAACAGGATCTTCCCATAGATGAGATCCTTCCTCATATCCCCAGGCAGCTGCTGTCCCTTTATCAGAACAGCCGCAGGATAACGGCAGGGGACTGCTCCTCTCTCCTGAATTACCGGCTGTTAGAGCTGGCCCAGCGTGATGAGGATCCGGCCCGATTCGGGGATCTCTCCCCTCAGCTCAGGGACCGGCTTTCAGGCTGTCTCCTTTCCTTTGACAGCTGGGAAGGGAGAATCAGCCAGCTAAAGACACGGCAGTATACCTATACAAGGGTCAGCAGGGCCCTGACCCATCTCCTTCTGGGGATCACCAGGGAGCTGCTTGAGAAGGGCCGGGAGCTGGACTATGCCCCTTATATCCGGATCCTGGGCTTTCGCAGGGAGGCGGCTCCCCTCCTTGGGCAGATCAAGAAACAGGCACAGATCCCCATGATAACAAAAACGGCACAGGCCCAGAAGCTTCTTTCTCCTGAGGCCTATGCCCTCTTTTCCCAGGACCTCCATGCCAGCCATGTGCGCCAGAGCATTGAAGCCGCAAAATATCATATCTGTCCGAAAAATGAATACACCCAGCCGGTGTGCATTCTCAGTGAGTCATAAGCCCCGGAGCCAGAAGCCTTACAATCGAGGGCTCTGCCCCAAGGAAGGTTAAGAGCTCCTTAAGCTCAGCTCCATTGTCCTTCTCCTTTCCCGTATATACGGCCCGGAGAAGGATATTTTTGGGTGTGTGCTCCATATCGATAAATTCCAGGATCTGGGTGCGGTAGCCCTTATGCTCCAGTACCTGAGCGCGGATGGCATCTGTATAAAGAGCGGCCATCCGTTCCTTTATCAGACCGTACTGAAGGACAGGGGCCATGAGGGGATTATCCAGCTGCCGGTTCAGCTCATGCTGACAGCAGGGAACAGAAAGGATCACCCTGGCTCCCCATTTTACCGCCTTTTCCAGAGCATAGTCTGTGGCCGTATCGCAGGCATGGAGAGTCACTACCATATCTACCTGGCTGACGCCTTCATAGGAAGCAATATCGCCGCAGAAAAAGGACAGTCCTTCATAGCCGTATTTCTCACTGAGACTGTTGCAGCGGCGGATCACATCCTCCTTTAGATCCAGGCCGATGATCCGCACCGGGTATTCCTTCAATACCTTCAGGTAATAATACATGGCAAAGGTCAGATAGGATTTGCCGCAGCCAAAATCGATGATGGTAGTCTCCCGGTCTGATCTGAGATTTGGGAGAATGTCTTCGATAAACTCCAGGAAGCGGTTGATCTGGCGGTACTTGTCATACCGGCTGTTTACGATCCGCCCCTCCTGAGTCATCACTCCAAGGTCTACCAGGAAGGGAACGGCCTTCCCCTCTTCCAGGATATACCGCTTTTTCCGGTTGTGCTCTAAGGCTCTGGAGGGCGGCTGGATCTTTTCTGCCTCCTTTGCCCCGGCAGCCCGCTTCATCTTTACCGTAACCTTTCCCTTTTTGCTAACCAGGACATGGCCTGTGCCAAGGGCAGACTGGATCTCAAGCTGGCGGAAGGCTCCCTCTATGGCAGTCTCCAGGTAGCTGGCGGCCTCCTGCTGATCCATATTCCGATGGAAGGCCTGCTTCCCTACCTGCTCCTCTGCCTGGAACACCAGACTGCCTTTCAGCATAAGGGGTCTGAGCCTGGATTTCTGACAGCCTTCTGAATTGACAGGACTGCTCAACACAGCCCGTTCCAGGGATTCATTTAAAAATGTATCCAGCAGAAGCCGGATCTGTTCACGTTCTTCTTTCTTCATCTGCTCCACCTTTAATTTTCTGCGTCAACCCAGCTTTTTCTGAGAAGCTCCGGATAGGGCTCCAGATGGGCATGATCATTGAAGCGCTCAATATGGAAGCGCCCTGCTTTTTCATCCCATTCCAGCTGGCTGATACTGCAGTTTTCGAGACTGTTCCCCAAAAGGCGCCACTTTGCCAGAGGCATCTGAAGGCAGTAGGCAAGAATGGTGCGGATCACGCCTCCATGGGTCACCACTGCCACCCGTTCATAGCCGCTGTTTACGCTCTCCATAAACACAGGCCAGGCCCGGGCGATTACATCGGCGGCACATTCCCCTCCAGGATAAGGCAGATCCTCCTCCATCAGGGACTGGCGGGTCTTGAAATCAGCGTAGGTAAGAGCAATGTCAGCGTCTGACATCCCTTCCATATGGCCGAAGGAGATCTCACGCAGCTCCGGGCGGATGATGTGTTCTGCATTCCAGTAAAGGTTTGCAGCCTGGGCAGTCTGAAGGGCCCGGGTCAGATTGCTGGAATAGACGGCCTGGATCCGGGAAGGAAACAGACGCTCGCCAAGAAGGGAAGCCTGGCGGAAGCCGGCTTCGGAAAGGTCTGCGTTGACGTTGCAGAGTTTGCTGGACTGGCGGGCGTGGCGGATGAGGTAGATGGTCATGGGTACAACTCCTTTGTGAGTGAATTTAAAAAGAAAGGTTTGTGGGGTGGGGGTGTTGGAGGCCATGATCTTCTGGTTTTTTGAAAAGCAAAAACCAGAAGCGGGCGTCACCGCCCTATGTCAGATAAGATAAAAAAGTGCTTATGCAAGCGAGCTTGCAACACACTTTTCTACCTTATCTGCCGCATGGCAGTTTAGTTTTTAAAACTGTGGATCGGTGCTGGTATCCTTCCGCCTCTAGTCACAAATTTCTCGCAGGACCAGGTATTGACAGGAATGATGGGGGCGTAGCCGAGGAGGCCGCCGAATTCGGCTGTTTCTCCTACTGTCTTTCCGATTACCGGAATCAGGCGGACAGCGGTGGTTTTCTGGTTGATCATGCCGATGGCTGCTTCATCTGCGATGATGCCTGCGATGGTGGTGGAGGGAGTGTCTCCGGGGATGGCGATCATGTCAAGGCCTACGGAGCAGACGCAGGTCATAGCCTCCAGCTTTTCTATGGTCAGGGCGCCCAGGGCTACGGCATCGATCATTCCCTGGTCCTCACTGACGGGGATGAAGGCGCCGCTGAGGCCGCCTACATAGGAGGAGGCCATAACACCGCCTTTTTTTACCTGATCGTTGAGCATGGCCAGGGCTGCAGTGGTTCCGGGAGCACCTACCCGCTCTAAGCCGATCTCCTCCAGAATTTCAGCCACGCTGTCCCCTACGGCAGGCGTGGGAGCCAGGGAAAGGTCGATGATGCCAAAGGGGATTCCCAGCCGTCTGGAGGCCTCCTGGGCCACCAGCTGGCCTACTCGGGTGATCTTAAAGGCTGTTTTCTTAATGGTTTCGCAGAGCACCTCAAAGTTGGCGCCTCTTGCCTTTTCAAGGGCCACCTTTACTACACCCGGGCCGCTGACGCCTACGTTTATAATAGCGTCTGCCTCGGTAACACCATGAAAAGCACCTGCCATAAAAGGGTTGTCATCCGGCGCATTGCAGAATACCACCAGCTTCGCGCAGCCAAGGGAATCATTGTCCTTTGTCGCCTGGGCTGTCTCTGTTACGATCCGTCCCATCAGCTCAACAGCGTCCATGTTAAGACCAGTCTTTGTGGAGCCTACATTGATGGAGCTGCAGATCCGCTCTGTCTCTGCCAGAGCCTGTGGGATAGACAGGATCAGGTTTCGGTCTGCTGTGGTCATCCCCTTGCTTACCAGGGCAGAATAGCCGCCGATAAAGTTAACTCCTACCTCCTTTGCCGCCCGGTCAAGAGTCTTTGCGATGGTAACAAAATCCTCAGGACCTTTGCAGGCAGCGCCGCCTACCAGGGCGATAGGGGTTACGGAAATACGCTTATTTACAATGGGGATACCGAAGTCTTTTTCTATATCCTTTCCGGTGGATACAAGATCCTTTGCCAGTGTGGTGATCTTTGTATAGATCTTCTCATTCAGCGTATCCAGATCGCTGTCGATACAGTCCAGCAGGCTGATGCCCAGAGTGATGGTGCGCACGTCCAGCTTCTCGTGCTCAATCATATTGTTGGTCTCATTTACTTCGTAGAAATTAATCATATCCTTTGTCCCTTTCCTGGCTGTGATCAGATTCTGTGCATCTTGGTAAAGATCTCTTCTCTCTGGATCTTAACCTTTACTCCGATGGCTTCGCCGGCCTGGTCAAGCTCGTCAGACACCTGACCGAAGGATTTTGTCATGGCGCTTACGTCCACGATCATCATCATATTGAAATAATCCTGGACAATGGTCTGGGAAATGTCAAGGATATTGATCTGGTTCTCTGCCAGATAGGTACATACCCTCGCGATAATGCCTACAGTGTCTTTTCCTACTACGGTAATGATTGCTTTGCTCATCTTCTCTCTCCTCTTTTTGTAATTAGTAGAATGTATGAATACTATATGTAAACAATCTCACTCATCTGTTCCCGCCTGGCAACAGAAATAGAAAAATCGGAAGCGCCGTAGGGGCTGTCTCCCTCATCGATTTCCAGACATACGGTCTGATAGGCCAGATCCTCATAATTATTCTCTCTGCTGAGATGGCCAAGAAATATTTTTTTCAGCTTATCATGGAGAATGTAATTTAAAAGCCGTCCGGCATTTTCATTGGACAGATGGCCACGGTCTCCCAGGATTCTCCGCTTCAGGTAATAAGGGTAAGGGCCGGTTTCCAGCATCCTGACATCATGGTTGGATTCCAGCAAAAGGGCGTCCAGCCCCTGAAGGTTATCAATGATATACTGGTCAAAATGTCCCATATCTGTAGCCACTGCTACAGAACGATCCCCGTTTTTCACCCGGTAGGCCACCGGGTCAGCCGCATCATGGTCGATCCGGAAGGGGTGGACCGTCAGATCCCCGATAGCCAGATCGCAGTCTGGGTCAATGGGAGTTAAAAGCTCTTTATCAAAGGCTCCCAGGCTTTGGGAGGCCGCAATCCCCTCCAATGTCCCCCTGGTGCCGTAAACAGGCACATGATACTTTCTCGAAAGAACGCCAAGGCCCCGGATATGGTCGGAATGTTCGTGGGTAATGAAAATCCCGTCTACCTCGTCCCCTTTCAGTCCCAGCTCTCCCAGCCCCTGCTGGATCCGCTTGTTGCTGATCCCTGCGTCTACCAGGATGTGGGTCTGTTCAGATCCGATATAAATGCAGTTGCCGCTGCTGCCGCTTGCAATACTTACCATTCTCATGTCTGTTCTATCCTTCTTGCTCCGAGCTGCCCCAGGCTGCTGCCAGAGCGTCGATCTGGCTCCTGGTCTGGGCTTCAGTCCCGTTATTGTCGATCACCGCATCCGCAAAGGCCCGGAATTCCTCCTCTGAGGCCTGGCTTTCCATCATCTGACGGCAGCGCTCCGGCGAATAGCCTCTGGATGCCATCAGGCGTTTTTCGCGGTTCTCTCTTGATGTATAAACATACCACATTTCATGGCAGTTGTCACGAAATTCTTTTGACAAAATGGCAGCCTCGATGACAGAGGGCCTGTCTGGCGTAGAAAGAGCCTTCTGAAAACAGGCATTCCAGGCCAGAGGATGGATGATTTCGTCTACCTGGCGCCGGATTTCCTCCCTGCTGAAAAGAAGCCGGGCCAGGACGTCTCTGTCAATATCCCCCTCCGGGGTAAGGATACCAGAGCCAAGGGTATCTGCAAGGGCGCAGAAGCCCTCTTTTCCCGGCTTCATCAGCTCCTTTGCAATCTGGTCAGCCTGGATGATCTGAAAGCCGTAGTCCTCCTTTAAGTATGTGAGAATGGTGCTTTTTCCCGCCCCCACCCCTCCTGTGAGCCCCAGGATCAAGGGGAGCTTTCCTTTTTTCGATGTCATATTCCGGTCATTCCTTTTATTTATTCCGAGAGTACACTATTTTGCGTCAAACCAGGAAGTACCCTCCTGGGCCTCTACCTCAAGAGCTACCTTCAGGTCTGCCGCGTGTTTCATTTTATCGGTAAGAAGGGCCTTAACCTCAGAAATCTCCTCTCTGGCTGTCTCTATGAGAAGCTCATCATGGATCTGAAGGACGATTCTGGATTTAAGCCCCCGCTTTCTCAGTTCTCTGTCCACCTGGATCATGGCGATCTTCATAATATCTGCCGCTGTTCCCTGGATCGGGGAGTTCATGGCCACACGTTCTCCGAACTGCCGCTGGTTAAAGCTTGAGGAGGCAAGCTCCGGTATGGGCCTGCGCCGCCCGTAAAGGGTGGACACATAGCCCTCCTCCTTCCCCTGGGCCACCAGTCCGTCTAAAAATGTCTTAACCCCCGGATAGGTTTCAAAATATTTATCAATGTATTCCATAGCCTCTTTTCTGGAAACGCTGAGGCCCTCGCTGAGGCCGAAGGCGCTGATGCCGTAGACAATACCAAAATTCACTGCCTTGGCGCTGCGGCGCTGGAGGGGAGTCACCTCCTCTAAGGGCACGTGAAATACCTGGGAGGCTGTGATGGCGTGGATGTCCTGGGCTTCCCGGTAGGCCTCGATCAGCCGCTCATCTCCTGACATATGGGCCAGGATACGCAGCTCAATCTGAGAATAATCCGCATCAATAAAGACACAGCCTTCCTTCGGTACAAATACCTTCCGGATCTCCCGGCCAAGCTCCATCCGCACCGGTATGTTCTGGAGGTTGGGCTCCGTACTGCTGATCCGGCCCGTTGCCGTAATGGTCTGGTTAAATTTACCGTGGATCCGTCCGTCCTCTCCGATATAGGCAGCCAGGCCCTGGGCATAGGTGGAATTTAGCTTGGTCAGCTGGCGGTAATCCAGGATCTTTTGAACCACGGGATGCTCTGGAGCCAGTTTTTCCAGCACATCTGCTGCTGTAGAATAGCCGGTTTTGGTCTTTTTGCCCCCTGGCAGGTTCATTTCACCAAAAAGGATCTCTCCCAGCTGCTTAGGGGAGTTGATATTGAAGGTACGTCCTGTATCCTGATAGATCTCAGCCTCCAGACGGGCGATACCGGTTTCAAGGCGGCTGCCGTACTCCTTAAGAGCCTCCCGCTCCACCCTTACTCCCTCCCGCTCCATCCGGTACAGGCTGTAGATCAGAGGCATCTCAATGGTCTGGTACAGGGAAAGCATCCCCGCTTCCTGAAGTCTGGTTTTTAAAACCGGAGCGCAGAGGAAGGCCGTCCGGGCCATATGGCAGATACATTCTTCCGCCTTTTTCTCCCCCTGCACCAGGGCGTCGCCCAGATCCGCCTTTCCTAACAGTTCCTGCCTGGTGGCCAGCTGCTGTTCCAGATAATCGGCGGCCAGGCTTTCATAGGTATAGGCCTCCTTTAAGGGATTTAAAAGATAGGCGGCTACCCCTGCGTCACAGATCCCGTCCCTTTCTTCAAAATTCAGATAAGGCAGGGAGGCTTTCAGATCCATAAACCAGATCTCCCCAGTGCTTTCCCTTAAAAACCGCTCTGCCTGGCTGCGAAGGGTCTCCTCCTTCAGGGAAATGCCAGTCTTAAAGCAGTACACCTCATCTTTGCCCAGGCACAGGGCCAGTCCGGCCAGGCGGTGAAGTCCTTGGGCAGGCTGCTCCGTTTTCTGTGCTGGTTCGCTGTCAAAGGCAAAGGTAAACTGGCCGTCTGCATCTTCATTTCCAGCAGTCTCCCAGCTTCCGCCGAGCTCCCAGCCCTCTGCCTGAAGATCTGCCGCCTCCAGCTCGCCGTAGGTTCCTGTCCCCTGGATCAGCTGAAGCCCGGCCACAGAAGCTGCCATTGCCTTTTTCCAGACCGCTGCGGCCTGCTCCTCATCTGTTATAAGGGAGCTTTTCTCCAGACCAATTTCCCCGCCGCCTACAGAACCGAACCGGGGTAAAAATGAGGTAAGAGACAGTTTCTTCATAAGCTTGGCCGCATCTTCAGTAAAAATGGCTTTGCCGGAGATAAAAGAGATCTGAGGGCCAGGCTCCGCCTTCTCCCCTGCTTCCAGACGCAGCCTTTCCCGGTTTTCCGCTATGGACCGGCCCACGCTTGCCGGAAGGAGCTCACCGGCATGGGCCAGAAGATCTTCTAAGGATCCCCAGGTACGAAGCAGGGACAGGGCACGCTTCTCTCCTAGTCCGGCTTTCTCTATAAGAAGCTTTATCTCGGGCAGCCGGATGGGCTCCAGCCCGTAAAGCTCCTTTATTTTTTCCCGGCTGTAGGTCACAAGCTGCTCCTGGCCTTCTTTTATTTCCAGAAGCAGAAGCTCTGTCCCCTTTTCCCCAAGGAAAAGGCAGTCCCTGTTTCCCGTTAAGACAATCGTCTGGAGCCCGCGGCTGCGGCAGTCATGCAGCGCCCCCTCAAGGGAGCACTCATGCACCGGGATCCCCATGGCATGAAGCAGCTCCTTTATAAGGGGAAGCTGCTGTGCCGGGCCCTCAGCCAGGCATTCCTCCTCTGGGGAAAATACAGCCGTCAGGGAAGACTCTTTCCTCTCGTCCATCACCTGAAGCATAAGACTGAAAAAACCGTACACTGCGTTGGTATGGACGCCCTCACTGCTGGCGCGGTCCGGTACCCCGTAAAATGCCCGGTTCAATATGCTGTATCCGTCTATTAAAATAATAGGTTCCATTCTGTCTGTTCCTTTCTTTCACATACCTGTAAGGCCCCGTCAGCTCCACATCCTGAGCTGCAGGATCAGAACCACCAGGACAGACCAAAAACACAGGGTATTCACTGCATACCGGGCTGTCCGCAGCAGATGAAGGGTGTGGATCCTCTGGCGGGACAGCTCCAGAGCCGTCTCCAGGGCCCCTTTTATATTGTAAGTACCTGTGCCCTCGTCCAGCTGCCGGATTCCCACATCCACCGTAAAATAGATCTCCAGCTCCTCTCTGCAGTCCTCGCAGCCGTCTATATGCTCCAGAAATCCCTCCAGCTCCTCATCTGTAATACTGCCGTTGATATAAGGCATTACAAGCCGCTCCGCTTCTGTGCAGGTCACTGTACGCACCTCCTGTCTTTGATCAGTATGTTCTCATCATACAATATTTTATACTCTTTTTCAATTTCTTTCTGTCGCATCCGCATATAGAAAAAAGCCGCCGGAACTAGTAACAACCAGTTCCGACAGCTCCTCCCTGCCAAGGGTGTAATGCCGGCAGCGGGACTTGAACCCGCACGCGGTTACCCGCAACAGATTTTGAGTCTGCATCGTCTGCCATTCCGACACGCCGGCTTTGTATCAGCAACGTTGATTATTTTAGCATAAAGCCGGCTGTTTGGCAAGCATTTTTTGAAAATTAGTGCTGCTCTAAAAATGTCAACATTAAATTCGACATTTTTTCATGTTTTTATCGTTTTGCCGTTTTGCACAATACGTAGCCTGTTTTATTGTATATTTTCACTTTTAGGCAGCGCAATAGTAAGGCTGCCACTGCTGCCAGCCTCTCACGCTCCCTATTTCCGTTCTTATGCAAGCTGCTTTACCTCTTCCTCGAATAGTTCCCCTGCTGAATGATAGCCATGTATTTTGCGTGGGTATCCGTTTATCCAGTTCTCTATACTCTCTACCTCTTCCTCTGTCCTGTCGTCAAAATTTGTGCCTTTCGGTATCTTCCGGCGTATCATCTTATTTGTTACCTCATTTGTGCCACGCTCCCAACTGCTGTACGGGTGGCAGTAATATACCTTTGTCCTCTTTTCTCCCTCGTTGATAATAGAACGCTGTAAGCCCTCTGCATCTGCAAACTCGCTGCCGTTGTCTACTGTGATTGTCTTAAATACCCGCTTAAACATATCAGCGCCCCATTTTCTTTCTAATCTATCCAGTGCCGCTACTACTGCCTCGTCTGTATGGTCTGGCAGTTTAAATATAATCTCGTTTCTGGTTTTCCGCTCTGTCAGTACCAGCAACGTATTTTTTGACTTTCCCCGCTTACCTAAAACGCTGTCCATTTCCCAGTTGCCGAACTCTTCCCGTGTATCTATCTCTTTCGGGCGTTTGTCTATACTCTCTCCTGCTGCCGCCCTTTTCTGTTGCCTCTGTACTTTCTTATAATTTTTCTTCTTATTCTTCTTTACTGGCAAATTCTTATTAGACAACTTAAGGAAAATACCCTTATCAATGTAGCTGTATAAGGTCGTTACGCATACTGTTACGGAAAAGTCCCCCTCTTTCCCCTGTGCTTTCAATTCTCCCAGTACCGCAGCTGGGCTGTAATCTTCATTTACTATTTTATCCTCTATATAATTTGCGTATGCAATATCGTTTCCTATTTTAAGCTGTGTACCCCTTGCCTTTAAATTTTCCTCTGCTTTCATTTGTGCCTTGTTTGGGCTATAACTTAATGTTTCTGTATAGTCGCTATTTCTGTGCATATATTCCCCTCGCTTAAGCTCATTGTATATAGTGCTGCGGTGTACGCCCAGCTGTTCTGCTATCTCTATCACGCTATGCCCTGCTTTTTTCAATGCCTCAATACTTATACGGTCTGTCCATGTCAGCTGTCGGCTGCCTTTCTTATTCGCCATTTCTGCTACCTCTCTTTCGTTCCTGTTCTTTCCCCATATACGACGAAAAGCCGCAAACTCTTTTACAAGTCTGCGGCTTATGCCTTTACCTATTTACAACACTTTTTACAAGCGGTGTATTTCTTCTTTGCTTGGCTTAGCGGTATGCTCTTTGGGTTTTTCATTCCCGAACAGTTAGGCTTACTATGGTATTTTTTGTTGCTACGGTCTACATATACTGTAGTTTCTCCCGTATGCTGGCTTACGCTGGGCGTTGCGTCCTCGATTACGTCAAGCTCTATATTGCACCCGAACGTCTGTACCCCCCCCCCAGAAATTTCCAGTATTTCTGCGGTGTAGCGGGCTTTCGGGTACTTTCTCGCTAAGTCCCCCGCCAGCTCTGCCGATAGATTGCCTATTACCTTATCGCCCCACTTTACGTATGCGGCAGGCTCTCCGTTGTATGTATACTTTTCTACTGTAATATCTTCACTGCCGGACATTCTGCTTAAAATATCCTGCCTGTTTTCTCCGTCCTCATTATTGAACGTCACGCCTACTACTTTCGTTCTGATTGTATCTAAAATTCTGCCGCCAGATGCAGCGGCAGGCGCTGGCGTTCTGTTTCCGTTCTCTTTTCCTGCGCTTTTCTTTTTCAGTCCAAAATAGGCGCATACTGCCGCAACCACAATGCAGCCCGCCCCACCTGTTATATTTCCAGACGGCAGCGCCGTTAAGCCGCTTACTGCAAATAATGCAGCCGCTGCCAATAAAATTACCTTTTTCTTTGTCATAGTAAGCCCTCGCTTTCGTTTCTACTTCAATTCTAAAATTTCATCAGCAGAGGCGTTAAGCTCTCTGCAAATTTTCGCCAGTGTTATTGCGTTTGGCGTAAGCTCGTTGTTTTCCCAGCGGCTTATATCTTTCTGGTATACTTGCAGGCGCTCTGCAAGTTCCTTTTGCGTCACGCCTGCCGCTTTTCTCGCTGTTTTAATGTTTTCGCCTAAATTCATGCCTTACCTCTCTTTTCTCTTGCCCTCAAAATGAAAGCAACCAGCAGCTTTACCAGTCCTACTGCTACTAAAAATACTCCTAATTTTAAAAGCATACTCTTTACTCGGCTTTGGGTTTGTGTTATATTTCTTATAGGCGGCGGGCTTATCGCCCGCCTGTTGGTTAGGGCTTTCGCCCTAACCTATGTACTTACCAATTATGATAAGTATTGTTCCTATGATTAAGTCTATCACTGCACTGATTGCCAATTCTTGCCAGTTGATAGGCTTTTTCTTTTGTTTCTTTTTCTTACCCATTGTGCCGTTTCTCCTTTCCAGTGGCTTTGCCTCTTATTTGTTCTTATCTCCTTTCCATGATTTTATTATATACCTTTTTCGGTATATTGTCAACACTTTTGTATAGATTTCTAAGAAAATTGCAAAAAATAGAGGGCAGACAGCAAACCGCCCACCCTCGAAAACTTAAGCTAATCTTGTGGCATAATCTAAGCTAATCCAGCCTGCGCCACTCTTCAAGCGTCCCCAGCCAACGCTTGCACCCTGTCCGGCTTTCACTTCCACAATGGTAAATACTCCCTTTCCTGTGGTTTCTCCCGTCTTTGCATAGTTCGTGCCTGCTCCTGTTCTGATATTAAGGTCTAAAATATCTACCTGTACGCTAAACGGAACGCCTGCGCTTGCCTGCTGCCCTGCTGCGGTATATACCGCCTTGCCGTTATCATCATATACAGTATAACCCGCTTTGCAAGCGCTCTTTGCATTTTCCAGCGACGTAAATGCCCCCAGCTGGCTTGCTGCGTCCGTCCAACTCTTGCGCACTCTGTAATACTTTGTACCGTTTCCTGCTGCATACTTTTTATAGTATCCCTCGCCGTACTCTGCACGCTTTTTCTTTACTGTTTCGCTCTGGTCTGCTGGCTTTTCATATCCAGTAAGAACGGCATCAGATGCAGCACGCACGCTGCCCGCCTTTTTCAGTGCGTCCATTACTGCTGTGTATCCCTGCAATTCTTCCCATAAAAAGCCCAGCTGCATATTAAGGTCTGCAATGGATACGCCCGCCTGTTTTGCATGATTAAGCAGCGCCTGCTTTCTGCTCCAATACGTCCACTGTGCCAGCCCATAGCCTGCACTGTCCTTTACAAAATTGCCATAGCTGCCATTATCCACCGCTGCTGTATATTCTGCGTCCGTTTTTCCCAGCTTATTGTTATTGGTATTCTGTAAGTTGTTCGGCATAAGCCCGCTTTCAGCGTACAGATTACCCATAATACCAGCCACGGCATAAGCATTTAAGCCCTTGCCTGTAAGAAAATCCCAGATTGTTTTTTCATTACTTCCCTGCGGCGTTTCTGCCTGTCCGCTGATTTTACGTTTAAACTCGTCCCATACGTGCTGTGTGCAGTTATATACATACGGGTTAGGGCAAATCTTGCCCGTTACGTCGTAATGTCTGATTACATGAGATGCAGGCACGCCGTACAAATTCATAAGGTGACGGGTAAGCTCTGCCGCTGCCTCTACTGTTGCGTCCTCAAAGTACCAGTCTTTATCTGTAGCGCCCAAATTCTTTGTATTTTTCTTTCTTACGCACAACTCAATACCGATACTGTTGGAATTTCTGCACTCTGCGTGTTTATAGCTTGATGCTCCGCAGTGCCACGCTATGTCCTCGTCCTCTACACTCTGCCAGATTTCCCCGTTAAATCCTACAAAGTAATGCGCAGACGCTCCCACGTACTGCCCTGCATAATATTTACAGTTAGCCTGTGCGCCGCCTAACGCTCCTACATAATGGATAACAATATATTTAATTCTACCCACGTTATTTTTATCGGTAAAATTAAAAGGCGTAAGTAATTTATTTACTGTTCTCATTTCCTACTCCTCTCCATAAAATCCCATACTGTCTGCGTCCTGTGAATTTCTGAACTGCTTAAGCTCTTCGGGTGTCATTCCCGCTACTTTTTCCTGTAATTTCTTAAGCTCTTCTGGTGTCATGTTCTTTGTCTGTTCGCTCTTTGTTTCTTTCATATTTCCTGCCTTTCCGCATACAAAATAAGCGCCTGCGGTGTCCCGCAAGCGCTCTTTGTTGCTATGTCCTTATTGTTCTTATCTTTCCTGTGTCCTGTGTTGCTTTGCGCACAAAACGCAAAATTTTTTCGTATAAAATACAAAAACCACTTTTAAAAAGGAATTTAAAAAAGGACGCTTGAAAGATATTTAATAACCTTTCAAACGTCCTTTCGTGGCTTAGTCTTTTTCTTTTTTCTGCTTACGATTTCCATGTTCTTCAAGAATCAAGTATTTTCCAGTCGTCTTCCGTTCATTTGGTATGTATTCCAATAGATCAGTTATCGTACAGTCTAAAGCCTCGCAGATTTTATCTATGTGGTCTACATTCAAACGAGGAACAAGCTCATGATACCATTCGTTGATAGTTGACGGACGAATCCCAGTAGCATCAGCCAAATCCTTCTGAGTCCATCTTTTCTCGCCAAGCAGTCTTGATAGATGAATTTTAACCATGATTTTATGCCCCTTTATTTAGTTTATCACGAGGCATAATTTTAAATATTGTTTTGTTAGAATATAACGTATTGCGTTATTTATACCCTAAAAAAAATAATGTTTAAAAGTTTTTGATGATTACTTCATCGAATGTATCAGCATTCAGTTTGTTCGTTAGATTGCTGTTCCTGCTTATTCCCTCGATGTGATAATCCTTATATAAATCACGGATAAATTCATCATCATTATAGGAAAGAATAAACTTTCCTTTAATCCCATCTAAAACGGCCTTTAAACGAATATGGTCATCATGTGAAAACCCTCCTTCATAATATTTCTCGGTGCCATGATATGGCGGATCTAAGTAAAACAATGCTCCCGGTCTGTCATACACCCGGATCAGGCTTTCAAAATCCCTGTTCTCAATGACCACATTTTTCAAACGCTCCTGCACCTCTGCCAGATATTCAATCGAATTTGTAAGGTTTTTCTTATTCGTTCCGAAGGTCTTTCTGTCAGCTCCGAAACTCACCTTTATAATATGAAAGTATCGTGCTGCCCTCTGGATATCTGTAAGCCCTCTGGCATTCAGCTGGCTCTTATTGTCAAAGAACTGTTCCCTTGAAATTGCCAGCCAGTTAAGTTCCTTCTGCAGTTCCTCACAGTGGTATTTGATGCAGCGGTACAAATTGATAAGGTTGCTGTCTGCATCATTAAATACTTCCAGTTCTTTTCCCACTTCCTTGCCAAACAGCACCCATCCGGCTCCACCAAACACCTCAATGTATCTGTCAAAGCCTTCCTCTGGGAACCTTTCAATAATCGCCTTTCTAAGCAACCTCTTTCCACCAATCCATGCAATAAAACTGTTCATTCTTCTTCCTCCTGATTTTCAATGTTGGGGCATTCAATCAGGTAATCCGGGAGCATTTCAGCCCCCGGACAAAACTCATTCCTATTACACTTTCTCGGTATAAGAAAGGCAGATCCAGACCGGAACATATTTTCCGTTGTAAGGCTGTTCAGACTTAATACGTCCCCACAAGCCTTCCTCACCGGATTTGCTTACCTTTCCATACTTTTCCTCCACAATGGTATACGAGCCCACCGGGATGTGACCAACAGAAGCAGTGTCAATGGTTGCTCCAAGTCTCATCTTCAAATCGCTGATTTTCACACGCACCATATAAGGAGCAAACACATTTTCAGGATATACATTTACACCTGCTTCATCAAACACACTGTAACCAGGATTCTTGTCTACACAAGTCTTTGCATATTCAAGCGAATGGTACGCTCCAATCTGGCTCTTGGCATCGCTCCAGTTCTTTCTGACACGATACCAGCTTTCTGCTGTTGTCTGTTTCTGCTGATCATAAGCGGTGAGATTGTATTTTTCAATGATACTGCACACCTTGTTAACATAATCCGGAGCAGTTGCATAGCCACCGTCCTTGATGATCTGAACCGCTTTCTTGTAATCCTTCTCGCCTTTCAAACCAGCGTATCTAAGTGCTTCGCCTTTCTTTGCACCCAGCAGGTATGCGGAATGATCAGCAATAGATGCTTCGACATTCGGATATGCCCTGAATGCAGCTGTAACCGTTACATACTCTCCATTTACATATTCCTTCGTCTCCTTGGTATATTCACTCGTTCCGTCCCATGAGCTTCCAGACCAAGTGTTTCCGGATAACGAGCACTTCATTCCAAAGCAGTTATTTGCCATCTGTGCGAGCACTGATTTTCCATATCCTGATTCCAGAATAAACTGTGCTGCTGACACAGAGGCAAGGATGCCGGTGTTCTTCATATCAGCAGTACATAACTCGCCAACTCGCTTCACGATATCAGTATCTGCCATATTCGCAAACTCTACCGCCTGAATACCGGTATCCACTGTCACAGATGCACCCACAAAGGATGCCATGCATTCTGCACACGCCTTCGCCAGCTTACGAAGATTGCTATCATCCATCAGCCATTTACAAGCTTCAGTATTTGTATGGAAAGAATGTTCTGCGATAACGCCCGGAACTCCGGCTAAGAAGCTGCCATTCAGCACTCCATAGTAGTTATCGTCTTTCTTTCCATTTCCATCTCTGTCATTGTCGGATAATCTCGAATAAATCTGATATCCGTCCACGCCCATTGTGTTCTGGATAACCTTTGCAATCTGTGCTGCAAATTCTCTGGACTGATCATCAACCAAGGTTTCATTACGATCTGTAAAATGAATCGCCACTGCTCTGTTTACTACCTCAGTACCACAGGCATTTGTGTGGTTGCTCACAAACAGATCGCATCCGGCAGCCATTTTTCCTCTGGCTGTCAGATCCGGATTCTCATTGATATTACTTCTGGTTACGAGAACCTCAATTCCCATCTGCTCCAGATATTCCTTCTCATACTGTGTCAGTTTCCAGACTGTCGCTGATTCATAATATCCAGAAACGACCCCGGCATTATATTTTTCTCCATAATGCCCTGGATCTAAACAAATACGTTTCTTTCCCATTGTGTACCTCCTAACTGTCCACTCTGCTTTCCCTTAACTTGGCTACCAGCTCATGTACTCCGGTAGAGCCGGAGGAAAGAATTAAGCCGGTAATCACCTTTGCAATAATAGGCAGCTGTGAACTGTAGCCCATCAAAGCAAAGAAATCAATGTCGAACATCAAAGCAAAAAGCGCTCCGAAAGCTACCGCCCATACCGGTGCCTTAACGATGTTCATTACCTTGTCACCCACAAGCTCCTTCACTCTGTCCACAAGGAACTGGATCAGGATTGCGAATACCACGATAATAGTTACTGCATTGCTTAAACTTGCCATTTTCTGCGTCTCCTTCCATATTTTTTTGTATTTAAAAAAGGGCTTTGAAAGCCCTTTTAAACACCTTTGCTGCATTCAAAAAGGAGCCTTGTTTCAGACTCCTCATTTACAAGAAAAACCCCGTCAACATTTTCCTGAATGTTTATCAACTATTCAATTCTTCTACAGTTATACTCACTGACATCCAACTGCTTTTCTATGTTTTCAAAAGCCTCCCTGTAATACGATTTGACCTCTTGGGAAACCTGCTTTGTGTGTTCTAATTCAGTCACGAGTTTTCTCAGCAGATCCGATTGCTGAGTAGTGATGTCACACAACAGGTCTATCACCGCCAACAGATTCATAAAGCCACCCTTTCCGGCATTTCATCGTTTATTCCGCAGCATCTTCTGCAGCTTCGATTGCTGCTCTTACATCGTCCCTGAATTTCTCCGGAATACTGTCGATTATTCTTTTTCCAGCCTTTACTAATTTAATATACAGTTCCAACATCTTAATTACCTCCCGTCTTTGCTTCATACAGTTCCGCTACTGCGTTCATAATAATGAGCTGATTTTCTTCTGTTGCGAGCAGTTTTTCATAGAGTTCTGCCTGTGCTCCCATGCTGATCAGAATGTTCTCGTTTACTTTTTCAGTGTTCTCTTCCTGCTGGATCAGATTATAATACTCTTCTTCACTCAGGAAACGATACTCGCATGTATAGCCCACTTCTTTCTCTTCGCTGCCATCCATACTGTCTCGTTCGATACGATTGATATTTCTTCTCTGGATGTAAGTATTGGCATTTACCATTTCCAACGTTTCAGGCAGTGAGGAGCAATTCTCTGTTTTCCATCCTTGCATTTTTATTTGCCTCCTTGTCCATTTTAGATATGATGCGTTTGACCGCCCTCACGCTTATAAGTGGCTTAATATACATCAGATACCACTCATAGGTGTCAGAGTGTGTTATCCAGCCCATCAGGGAAATAAAACCCTTGCAGAGCCTTAATGGATATTTCTTCTTTTCCATCTTCTTTTTATTGAGTTTCCTTGCTATCCTCGCAATATGTATCAGCGTATGCTTTCTTATGATTACCCGATTTCGATAGAACAGCCAGCCCATTGCCGATACTTCCCTGCCGGTTCTCCTGCCATTCTTTTTAATGTACTCAAACCGGAACACCTGCCAGTCACCTTTCATTTTCAGCCTGATTTTTCCAAGCCACTGCTTAATGAATATAATCGCCATGTGCAGCTTCTTTTTATTATCATCTGCCATCGTGAAATTATCCATATACCGGATAAAGTGTGCTATTTTCAGCTTGCACTTTATCAGAAAATCCAGCCCCTGCAGGAGAAAGTTTGCCAGCCACTGTGACAAATAAAAGCCCAGTGGCAGCTTATCTGGAAACCATGTCAGGCACACATCTATCAGATACATAAATAAAGCATCTTTGATACGTTTTAACAGTTTTGGTCGGATAAACTTATACTTTGCATGGTCATAAAAATGTCGGATATCGCACTGTGCAAAATTCCGGATACCTTTCCCAGACTGAATCCATCTTTTCATCGCTTTCATTCCCCGATGTGATCCACGCTTGGGAAAAGACGAATAGCTGTGATGGTAACTGCTCCCTTGAATAATCGGCTCCAGAATTAGCACAATAACGTGCTGTATCCACAATTCAACCATTGTCGGTACATATATGACCCTTGTTTTCCCAGCTTCTTTTATAATAACCGGGTTATGCTTTGGTGGTTTAAATTCCAGTTCCGGATTTTCCACCTTCCATCCGGCTGGCTTCGTATTCTGGATAATTTTCTGTATTTTCTCAACCCATCCATCTAAATCTTCCTCCACCATTTGAATATCTTTTCTGTCACTTTTTCCACGCTTCATCCGCTTAAATGCCCGAAGGATAACACCCTTTTGGCAAGCCAGCGTGTATAAATATCTGTAACTTTTCTTTTTCTTCCAAGGAATGCCGGTCTCTTTTTCAATGTCATATTTGAACTTATGCATTTTATCTTCTATCTCCTCGCCGCTTTCGAACATTACTTACTACTTGCAGCTCCTGACCGGAATAATTTCCACTCACCAAAACCTGTAAAGGCGGATATAGCAGTATTTCAACTGTCTGCGGTGTATATGACTATCGGTAACATTTTGGACTTATAGTTTCTTGATAGAATCAGGACGCCCCGTAGTTCCACCAGGCGTTAGCAGCGACATTGTTCAGTGTGCGAGCCCAGAGCCCGTCATTAGCACCGTTGTTGCAATTGCCGAACCGCAGCGAAACCGCCGGAGAGGGAGTTCCGATAGCCCCTCAAGATCTTTAAAAAATCATTCCTATATTTTATACAAAGCAGTTGGGGGAAGACCCCCAAACCCCCTATCTGCAGCTTACGCTGCAGCAGGTGCTGGAAGAAGTTTGGACGCCCCGAAGTCCCACCCGGCGTAAGCAGCGACACCGTTCAGTGTGCGAGCCCAGAGCCCGTCATTAGCACCGCCGTTGCAATTGCCGAACCGCAGCGAAACCGCCGTTATTTCTGCGTTCACCCAAGTGTGATCACAGTATCCAGTAGCAGAACTGCATGCGATTTCATCATTTGGCACTGCACCAAAATCCTTTACCACCTGAGTTGTTGCATAATATCCGTTTTTTGCCAAATTCACTCCAGTATCCAGATATTTAGCCCCGGTTAAGTCATAGGTATAATCCGGGGACACCTTTATTCTTCCGTTAATCAGGAGCATATACGGATCTCTCTGCCACAGCATATAACTCCCCATAACGCAGCTATGGAAAATCTTATTGAAGGACTTATTATCATTAGAACCATAAAACTGTCCTCCGCCAATGACTGTATTGATTTTCGTTCCGTAATGTTGTGCTTTATCTTCAACGTAGGTAGAACACATGCCTGATCCAAAAGCAGTCTGAGAGTCGGTGCTCTTACTCAGCAGAATACAGATGTCTGCCAATGTATTCGTTAATGCACCGCCAAAGAAAAGAGCTTTGCCGGATGCTGCCTGAATTGCTGTATACTGCTCGGCAGTTCCGATTGCTTTTCCGTTTGCATTATCTGCAGCAGAACCGGAGGCTGTTAAGCAGCTCCACTGCCCTGCAATACTTCTCATCTTTCCATTGGAATCAATGGAGCCATAGAACATCGGGATCAGCATATAATCTCTTTCTTTTCCAAGTACATTAAATCCTACCGCATGGAAATCATCATCCACTTTTCTTTCACAGAAATATACATAGCGGTCATTTCCAACCTTATATTCCTTCTTGTAGATTTTCTTGACGATTGCCATCGCATCACCGGCATAATCAATATTAGCCGCATCAGAGTTCGTTCCATCCGCTTTCTTCGTATAATCGTCCGGATCTAAGAAGTAATCAATACCTCCATCCCAATTACACATAACCGGTACATTGGCTTTCAGCCAGTCCCAGTCAGCCCATGAGCCATAATTCATGGCGTGCGTGCTCATGTTCATGCTCATAGGTGTAAAGTCCTTGTTCGCACCAAGGTACTCCACTCTTGTGGACGGATTCAGGTCGGAAGCTTCATGGATAACCATTCCATAAATCGGTGCATCATCCGGTACCAGATTTCTCACCAGCTTTTCCACCTGCTCCTGCACTTCAAGCAGTGTTTCCTGCTCTGCAATAAAAACCTTTTTCGACATTTTCTACCTCGTTTCCAGCATAATATAACACTTTACGTTTTATATTTGCTTATTTTGTTAGATTATAACGTAATACGTTATTTTTACAGTTCCTCATAATATAAATGACCGTTTTCCATGCCTAATCGCATCTTCCCACCGTTCACGTCATCCTCAAAGATCTTCGCATCCCTGCGGTTGGCTTTTCCGTTGTTGAGAAGCTGGGCATATCGCTCATTAAAGTAATCTGCATGTGCCGGTGTGGTAGGCTCCAGAACCTCCATCTGTTCGTTGTAAACCGGCTCATCCTGAATCGTTAAATTCTTCGCCATGTCCTGCCTCCCTAAAATGTATCGTTGATATAGAAAGTCATGCTGATATCCGCATCCTTTCCTTTTGCGGTAAAACGCTTGATGGTAACGATATCCCCATCCGCATCATAGAGTCCGATTTCGCTAATCGCAGCACCCGGAAGCTCACTCTCCTTTAGCTCACATTCATACTTGCACTTCGTATCGCTCAACATGGTGTAAGTATCGTATTTCTTTCTGAGCAATTCGTTCTTCAGTTCTGATTCTGCCTCCAGCGGTGCGATAACATTTCCATCCGCATCCACACCACCATCACCAAATACAAAGCCCACAATCTTAGGCAGCTGGATTTCTCCAGCTCTGGCTCTCAGCATCTTTTTCCTTCCTGCAATTGTAATAATCTGATTCTGTGTAAGGTTCTCTGCCATTTTACAATTCCTCCTCTCGCCTTATGGCATCTAATATCCTTGTTCCATTTAACTGATAGCTGCCATCCAGCAGCCACAAGTCTTTCTTTATAACAACACCTCCCGGTGTCATTTCCTCGATATTGGTATTCCCCAAGTCAATTGCCAGACCGTATGTATCTGGTTTTCTTAACACATTCAGCTCATAGCTGCCATCCATCTGCCATGTTCCATTCAATCTCCTGACATTCCAGTAAGGCGAGTCAAAGCCGATAACCACTCCGGCATCAGTAAACATCTCCTGCAGCTGTGATGTAGCAGATACACTCACATCCAGTTCTACGCTTTCCAAAACCTCGACGTCTCCCATATCGTAGCTGATGCCCCATTCATCCGTTTTTCTTCCGACTCCCAGATTATAGGTGCCATCCAGCAACCATGTTCCATTTAACCTCCGGACATTCCAGTAAGGCGAATCAAAACCGATTGTCATTTCCGTTACCGAGAAGACCTCTCCGATACTTGCCGAGTAGTCCAGCAGCAGAATTATTTTATACATCAGATGAGCCGGTACCCATTTATCCAAAAACTTTCGGACATCCGGCATATCGATATGCTGCAGCTCACTCACATCCAGAACAATCTCCGCAAGCAACTTCTCAGCATATCCGGTAACATCAACACCGGCTCCGGTTCTCTCTGACAGTTTATTTTCCAGCCATTCTTCATTGATCAGCTCCTCGTGGAGTAAGGATGCTCTCTGGTACATCTCATCAATGATCCGTTCTATTTCAGCCAGAATGATATCCTCGGCATTCAGGACATCATTCATCTGTCTCATATTGCGGACTCTTGCTGGAAGCATTTGGCTGTTATTCAGTGGCATTGACCGTCAGCTCCTGCAGAGCAAAATACTTGTTGTATTCTGCAGTAATGGAGTCCTGAGCTCCGTTGACCTTCAGGATTCCCACTTCCTTTACACCATCCACTCCACTGATGATGTTACTGATTTTATAGTAGTTCAAAGACACTGTTCCGCTTTGGAAAGCGATCTGAGTGAAATACTCCTCGATCTTGCTCCTGATCTGCGTTTTCACGGTTTCTTCTGTGTAACCGGACATTTTCACAACGCTGCATAAAATAACAATCGGAATGCTCTCCGCAGCATCCACAACCGGATCAGCTCCAACCGGACGCATACTGTTTATGTATTCCTGGACAAATGCAATCTGTTCTTCCGTTGGTGGCTTGGCATCCACTGTAAGAATCGCAATCGACACAAGCCCGGTTCCATCCCTTGGTGTGTCCACCTTTGCATTTCCCACAATGACATTACCCTCTGCATCCGTGGCTTCCTTTGCCCATCTCACATAATGCCTCTCGTTTCCGCTGGTACCCATATCCTCCTCTTTGTCTGTCAGGGTATTCATCAGAGGAACAATCCTCATGGCATCAAGCCGGGCAAGCTCCTCAGCCACCGCCTGAAGATTATCCATTGAGAAGCTGCCTTCCATCTTGGTATCCTCATTTTTCAACGCAGCCTTCATCCTTGCCAGTATTCCTTCAGCACTAAAATCCATTACACTCTCACCTCCCTCACCGGAACCAGAATTGTGTTTGAACCATAAATGCTGGTGCAGTCAAAACTCACCGTCATCCCGGTAGAAGTATTTTCAAAAATAAAATTATCCAAACGCTTTATATATGGATTGACCATAAGAGCTTCAATGATAAAGCGTTCAATTTCCAGTTTGACAATCTCCACGTTCATGGAGTGTCCGATTACCTGATCCTGAATTTCTGAGCCAAATGCAAAGGAATATGCGGTATAATGACATCGCTCCGTGAACAGGGCTTTAAATATCCAGATGCGGAGTGCTTCATTTCCCTCCACCATGTAGGTGCGTCCTCCCTCATCCAGAAGCAGCTCGTTCTTTTCGAAGTCATAAGCATATTCCTTCAACATTGGCAGTTCGTCATTCGTCTCAGTGCTTGTGCTTGTTGAATCAATAAAAGGAAAAATACTCATGCCTTAACCGCCTTTCCTGCTATATAAAAAGAGGATCCGGTTATATGCACCACAACCGTGTCCCCTTTCTTAAGCACATACTTCTCGTGAAACTCTTTCAGGAACTCATAAGCCTCCTGCGGTTCAAAAGGTGTAATAAATGGCTTTTTGATGTCCTCGCCACTATCCGAAGCATTCAGCATCAGTGCCGGATTGATGTAAAGGTTCTTTGTGATAGTTGTATTGTGCATCTTGATTGTCAGTGGTTTTACCGACAACACATCCGCCATATAGGTACCATCCACTCCATCAGCACTATTGGAACCACCAGTTCCCTTTCTGATTGCCTCGACCATTTCCACAATATTTCTGTTTGTCGACACCTTTCCACCTCCTGCCTTTATGTAGTCTCTTCAATCTCCCTTTCATCCATAAGGTTCTCAAAGGCAAGTGTCAGATCCATCTGAGCCTTACCGCACGAAAAGGTATGTGTGTCACTTTCAATGTAAAACTGTCCATAAAGCCCGGTGTCAGTTTCCTGCACAATGATTGAGTATCCTGATACCGCACGGAAATCATTTGGAACTCCGGACACGGTTGCCGAGGACTCCACTGTTACCAGCATCTTCTTGGCTTGTGTTGTAGCATCCTCTCCATCATTCTGTTTCAGCACTCTCTGCACCAAACCATACTTCTGGATCGAGGCTGCATCCTCCACCGTCTTTATGACATTGTTGTTTTTATCTGTTATTAAAACCCTATTAACGAGCTTTTGAAGGGTGCTTTTATAGGTTGCTTCAATCAGGTTGTAATCCCCGGTCATAACCGCCCCACAAAGCGTCCCCTTCTCCAAAACACTCACTTTGTTAATATTGGTCATCAGCGGAATATACTTGCTGCCATTCTGCTTTGCTGCAGCTGTGTATGCCATCATAATGGCTTCATAGGCTTTCTTGCCAAAGCATGGCATAGAAGATATATTCACTCCCGTTGCAGCCATCGTTCCGCTTTCAATTCCGAGTTCTGTGCAGATCCCCGGAACAATCGTTTCCGGAGTTCCTTCAAATATTTTGTTGACATCTGAATTATTGATATAGAACATTAAATCGTATGCCAGATAAGTTTCCACCTTGGAACTGGCACTCTTGTCAATGTCAAAAATAATGCCTCCAAAGACATCCTTCCCACTGTCATCCTGCATGATGATTTCTGCACCCTCGTCAATGACAACCGTGGGAAAGTCTTTGTCCTTCTTATTCTTCGCAATTGTGAATTGAATTGTACGTGCGACCTGCTTTGTGTCACCAGACCACTTGATCTGCTCGATCAGTTCGCTGATATCTTTTCCTACAGTCAGTAATTTCATCTCAACACCACCTATGCCGGAATTGTGTACACATCGCCCGGATAAATCCAGTGTCCATTATCAGAACTGGACTTTCCATGCTTTTTAGCACTTGCCTCAATTGTTCCATTGTTTGCATTATAAATTTTAGGATATGAACTTCCATTTCCGTATTTCTGTTTTGATATCCCCCAGAGTGTATCTCCTCCAACCACTGTATAAGATCCACCTGCAGCTGCAGGTGCAGGTCTCGACAAAAGACCATTATTCCGTACTTTCGTTGTAATCTGAACAGATGGAACATTCAATGTCCGGTACTCGGAAAATGAAATGGTATAGTAAATATCCCCATCACCTTCCCTCATAGAGTAGGTAAAATCATCAATCAGCATTGCGAGGTTGATTTTCATATCGCTTATGATTACCCTGACCACTGCTTTTGTGGTTTTCCATTCCTGAAGCATCGCTACATATTTGTCAGGCTTCTTTTTCGCATTCTTATAAAATGGAGACTTCTCCGAAGGGAAGAAGCTCGACAGCTTTGTGTACTTAAGCCCTCGCTCTCCCTTCAGATTGGCTTCTCCTATGTTTAGAAGGGTTATCGCCTGATTCAACTGTTTTTCTGTGAATTCCACAGAAGGAGGAT
>URNT01000026.1 GCA_900549235.1 uncultured Clostridium sp.
GGATTCGGTGCTGGCCCATGACCTGCCTGCCATGGGGGACATCGACTCCTCCATCCTCCATTTCTGCTCTATGGTAAAGGAACACTGCAAGGTGGCGCTCACCGGAGAATGTGCCGACGAGATCTTCGGCGGTTATCCCTGGTTCCACCGGGAGGCCTGCTTAAAGGCTCATACCTTTCCCTGGACCATGGACCTTTCAGCCAGACAGGTGCTTTTAAAGGACAGCTTTATCCAGGCTCTGGATATGGAGGATTATGTAAAAAATGCCTACGAAGCCTCCATTGCCTCCACCCCACGTCTGGACGGGGAAAATGGCACCGAAGCCAGGCGCAGGGAAATCGCCTGGCTGAACCTGAACTGGTTTATGCAGACCCTTTTAAACCGTATGGACCGGGCCAGTATGTATTCCGGCCTGGAAGCCAGGGTTCCCTTTGCCGACCACCGGATCATCGAATATCTGTGGAATGTGCCCTGGGAAATGAAGGCGGCAGGCCGGGTGCCAAAAGGCCTTCTCCGGAAGGCGGCCGAGGGGCTTCTGCCCCGGGAAATCCTTTACCGCCCGAAATCTCCCTATCCCAAAACCTATGATACCCGCTATGAGGCCCTTTTGTCCCAGCATGTAAAGGAGCTCCTTCACGACTCCGCCTCACCGGTAATGGAATTTTTAGACAAAGAAAAAACAGAGACGTTTTTATCAAACCCCTCTGATTACGGAAAGCCCTGGTACGGCCAGCTGATGGCAGGCCCCCAGCTGCTGGCCTACATCCTGCAGATCGATTTCTGGCTCAGAACCTATCATATTCAGATATTATAGAAATAAAACTGATCCTTTCCCCTCCGCTTGGCCTCATAGCCAGCCATATCCGCCTTATAAAACAGCGTCTCATAATCCCTGCCGTCTGCCGGGCAGACGGCTCCCCCGATGCTGCAGGAAATAGGAAGGTCCATCTCTGGAGATACCTGCATATCAGCTACAGCGCGGCACAGCCGTTCTGCCTGAGTTTTTCCCTCCTCCAGGGAAGGAATCCCAAGGAGCAGGGCCACAAACTCATCTCCCCCGACCCGGCCAAGGAGATGGCCCGGCTCTAAGTTCTCCCTAAGGATCCCCGCTACCCGACACAGCACCTCGTCTCCAAACCGGTGGCCCATGGTATCATTCACCTGTTTAAAATGATCCAGATCGATAAAGAGCAGGATGGAGCTTCCCTCCCGTTCCTCCTTTAAGGCCTCCTTGATCTTGTTTGAAATGGCCTCCCGGTTGTAAAGGCCTGTGAGAGAATCCGTCATGGCGCTGTTTCTCATCTCGTCAAACAGCTGGCAGCAGCGGCGGCGCTGCCGGAAGGACTCCGTCACATCACGGCACATCAGAAAGGTACACCCCTCCGGTCCTCTGGCATACTGCAGCTTCTTGCGCCTGCAGCTCTCCGTCCTCCTGCAGGTGCTGAAAAAACAGGAGCAGCTCTCTTTTTTCTCCAGACCGGAACGCAGATCCTTTATCGCGGTATGGCGTCGGAAAAATGCCCTGTCCGCCTCAGACACACATCCCTCAATATAAGCCTCCATGGCCTGGGTATAACATCCCCCTTCCGTAAAATGCTCATCTTCCTTCAGGCTTCTGAGGATCCGGTTCTCCTTCAGATCCAGACAAACAAAAAAATCACAGTGTTCCAGAACAAACTTCTGCACGATCTGCCTGTATAATTCCTGTTCTGTCCTGTTTTCCATGAGCTGCTTTGCTCCTTTCTCCAGAGTATGTATTTAAGTTCATAAAATAACTGTATTCTATAGTAATTTATAATATAGAAACTGTAGTGTACACTAGTATAGAGGTGAATTGTAATGCAGGATCATATTAAAACATTAGGTACGGTCATACGAAAAGCCAGAGAAGACCACGGCCTTTCCCAGTCCGCTCTGGCAGAACAGCTGGGTATCGATGTCCGTACCATCATAAATATTGAAAATTTCAGAGGCAACCCAAAATTTGAAGTCCTCTATCCTCTTGTGACCACACTGAAAATCCCGGCAGACCGACTGTTTTACCCCGATTCCTACAGTCCTGGTGATCTTAAGGGGCAGCTTTTATGGGAACTGCAGTGCTGCAGCGAGGAGGACGCCAAAGCCCTTCTCCCCACCATACGCTGCCTGCTTGAGCTTTTAAAGAACAGGCCCGCCGGACACTGACAGATATATGATTTTATTTTACTACGTCTGTGAGAAAAAGACAAGAAAATATTCATTGTAATGCATGTAAATACTGTATTTTGATTCAGTATCGAGGAACAGGTGTCTGCAGGTCGTAATAATACGGATATTCTTGAAACAGATCGGATACATTTTTTATAAGCTGCTTCTCAATGGGAGTAAGGGGTCTGTTTCCCCGGGCAATCATCAGCTTTCTGATTTTTGGGTGAAAGCTCAGAGGGATCTGAGCGATCTCAGACGGCATGGCGCTGCAGGGCATAAAGCAGTACACCGGCTCCAGCATAAGGGTTGTAATCAGAAACTCAAGGTTATCGGCCCGGCGGAGCCGGCTTTCTGCTTTCAGCTTCATAGCAGGAAGGATCTCTTCTGTCAGCCTCCTGTAGATCATGGGAATATCAAACAGCATCAACTCCGCCTTCTCCAGACAGCTATAATCCTTTTCCTGTAACACGCCCTCTGAAAGCTCCAGCTTTTCATAGACAGGATTATTTTTCGCAATACAGAGCATCAGCTCGTATTCCTTCATCACACTGCATTTTAAGCGGCCAAAGCGTCTGCGCCAGTCCTCGTCATAGGAGGTCACACATCCAAGATCTATGCTCCCTTCCTCCAGCGCCTCACAGATAGCCTGTGATTTCTCCACAACAGGGCGGATGGTAAGACAGGGATACTGCTTCTTAAACTCCCGGATCACCCGGCTGAATACCGCCGCGCTGCTTGATACCACCCCGATTCTCAGGGTCTCCCCCTTCTCACGGTACAGTTCCTTATAAAGCCGGTCTCTGAGGGCCAGTATCTCCTCACAGGTTTCGGCATAGCGTTTTCCTGCGTCGGTAATCGAAAGCATATTTCCTCTGCGGCTAAACAGCGAAAGCCCCAGCTCCCGTTCCAGCTTTCCCAGAAAAATACTTAAGGTAGGCTGAGACACATGAAGTCTCTCCGATGCCTTTGACAGATTCTCCTCTCTGGCTATTTCCACAATGTATTCTAAATGATGCAGATCCATAGGATGTCCCCCTTTTCTTATTATAGTTTTTCGCTATACTATTATATATAAACTAAAGTTTACATTTTTTCAACGGGATTTATAATAATATTTACCAAATACTTTCAAGAAAAAGGGGGATCTGTCATGATACATGTACAAGCAAACTGCAGCAGCCGCGTTACAGACCGGCAGCTTCAGGCGATTCAGGGAATGGGAATCCGTTATCTGGCGGTCAATGTGCTGCCGGAGGATACCGATTATGATTCCATTATGAGATTAGAGGAGCGGGCAGGGCATTATGATCTTACCGTAGCGGACGCAGGCTGTCCGTCTCTCCAGAAATGTCCCCAGATCCATCTGGGTGCGTCAGACAGGGATCTGTGGATCCAGAAATACAATGAGTTTACACAGGTTCTTGGGAAAGCAGGGATCCCGGTAAACTATCTTGCCTGGCAGCCTAACGGAATCTTCCGCACCCGCATCGGAACGGGCCGTTTTAACCGGGGACAGCATTCCTTTATCTGCGATATGGATGAGATAGAAAAGAGGCCTCTTTCTAATGGGCGGGCTTACAGCGAGGAGGAGATCTGGGATAACTTCCGGTATTTCCTGGATCGGGCCCTTCCCGTATGCGAAAAGGCCAACGTCCGTCTGGCCCTTCATCCCAACGATCCGCCTGTGCCAAGCCTTGGAGGCGTACACAGCCTGATCTGGAACAGCGACTGCTACCGCCGTGCCTTTGACCTCGCAGGAGACAGCCCCTGGCTTACCATGAAAATGTGCATCGGCTGTTGGCTTGAAAGCAATAACTTTGGGGATCTTGAGAAAGATATAGAAGAATTCTGCCGCCGGGACAAGATCTCTGTCGTTCATTTCCGCAATGTAAGCTCTGTGATGCCTTATTTTGAGGAAACTCTTTTAGAAGACGGCTGGGGCGATATGCACCGGATCATGGAGCTTCTGGTTGCCCACGGCTGCCGGGGACAGCTAAATATTGACCATCCATTTTTTGAACCGGACGGAACCGGTATGTCCGAAATGTCCGCTGCCTATTTTATGGGGTATATGAAGGGGATGCTTCACAGTATAGAAAAACAGAAAAGGGGGATTGAACAATGAATACTCAGCTTGTGATTACTCTGGTGGTACTGGTTTTGATGATCGCCGGATTTTTATGCGGAAAGTTCCGGCTGGGGCTGGTAGCTATGACAGCAGCTACTGTTCTCTGCCTTACTGGTGTTTTGACCTTTAATGAGGCCTATGCAAATTTCAGTAATAATAACGTGGTGATGATCGGCGGTATGTTCATACTCAGCGGTGCACTGAGCAAGACTTCTCTGGTTCCTAATATGCGCAGACTTCTGATGCGCCATTCGGAAAAATCCCAGTTGATCGTCTTTGTCTATATGCTGGCCTGTGCTGTTCTCATCCAGTTCAGTATGCCTACTGCCCTGATCAGTATGCTCCTGCCTTTTATGGCGGCCTTTGATGACAGCAGCCGCGTGCAGCCTTCACACCTGCTTTTTCCTGGAGCCGTACTGGCCCATTGCTGTCAGGGCATCCTTCCCGGAGCCTATTTTGTTATGATCAACGGCCTTCTGGAGGCCAATGGTTCTCCTGTTATGATCGGAGCCCTGGACTATTCTAAGGTGATCCTTCTGCCCGCCCTGCTTGCCTTTGCCTATATTGTGCTGATTGGCTGGAAGGGGCTTCCCGGAACCAGTATCAATACCGCCTCCCTTCAAACAGGAAAGGAAAAAAATACCACTCTCACCCCGTTTCAGGAAAAAGCAGTTTACGTGATCTTTACCCTTAACTTTTTAGGAATCCTGTTTCAGCAGTATCTGCCCTTTGAAATGTATGTGCTTCCAGTGGCTGCTGTCATCATACTCTGCTATCTGAAGGCACTGGATCTGAAGGATATAGGAGCCTTTATCAACCTGGATACCATCTTTATGCTGGCCGGTGTCATGCCTCTTGGAACCGCTATGCAGAAAACGGGAGCCGGAGCAATTGTATCAGACTTTATCATGGGGCTCCTGGGCGGAAATCCTTCTCCTATGCTCATGCTGTTTGCCTTCTACTTCGCGGGAGCAATCCTGACTCAGTTTATGAGCAACACTGCCACCCAGCAGGTATTTGTCCCTCTGGCCATCGTCACTGCCCTGTCCCAGGGACTGGATCCCAGACCCTTTACCATGGCGATCTTTGCCGGCTGTACTGCCGCCATGCTGACTCCCACCGGATCTCCTTCTATTGCCATTTCCTTTGGTGCCGGGCAGTACCGAATCAAGGATATACTTAAGGTATTCCTGCCTCTGTGGCTGCTCTATGGCATCTTTGTCTGTCTGGCAGCTGACTTTTTCTTCCCTCTGGGATAAACCCAAACGCCCCGCATTCCATCTTCTGCGGGGCGTTTCTTCTAGAATTGCGGCACGTTGATAATCAAAGCAATGATCTCCAGCGTCTCATCACCATAGCAGGCAATGCCATGGCTGTCACCTTCTTTACACATATGGTAGTCACCTGGAAGGAGAATGGCCTCCTCTCCGTTGTCGGTGACAAGGGCCTGGCCTTTTAGGATATAGTAGCCTTCAAATTCTCCATGGTGCTCGTGGACACCGATGGAGGTTCCCGGCTGGAATACCACTCTTGCAAAGGTCCTTCCAGAACCGTATGCTTCATCCTTTGTCATAAAGGCATGAAATTCCACCTGGCCCTTTCCCTTCTGGACCTGGGTCATGGTTTTTACTTCCATCTCATCCTTACGCCGTATCATAAGACACCTCCTGTTATTTCATGGACCCGGCAATAGCTGCCGCCAGCGCATCCAGCTCTTCCATCTGATTCTCCTTCAGGGAGGATTTTACAGTAACCGTCTGCTCCAGGATCTCCATGTTCTTCATGCTGCCGATCAGTTCTCTCATCTGCTTGCCAGACAGAACGCCCCAGGAACCATTTTCCAGGAGGGCAACGGTGCGGTTCTGAAGATTGTGGGCCTTCATGTCAGACAGCAGGTGCTCCATGCTGCTGAAAATGCCGCCGTTATAAGTCACGGAAGCCAGAACCACATGGCTGCAGCGGAATGCCTCAGAAATCAGAGTGGAAGGATGGGTAGAGGACACATCATACATAACGATGTTCCGGATCCCATGGTCCGCCAGTCTGCATGCCAGGATATTGGCCGCATTTTCCGTATTTCCGTAGATGGAGCCGTATACGATCATCACAGCCTGTTCCTCCGGCTGGTAGCTGCTCCATGCCATATACTTGTCAATGTACCAGCTGATGTTCTCCCGCCATACAGGGCCGTGGAGCGGGCACAGCATCCGGATTTCAAGGGCAGAGGCCTTCTTAAGAAGGGTCTGAACAGAGGGTCCGTATTTTCCTACGATATTGGTATAATATCTTCTGGCGTCATCCAGCCAGTCCCGCTCAAAATTCACCTCATCCGCAAAAAGGTTGCCGTTCATAGCGCCGAAGGTTCCGAAGGCGTCTGCAGAAAAAAGGATTTTCTCTGTCATATCATAGGTTACCATCACCTCCGGCCAGTGCACCATAGGGGCCATCACAAAGGTAAAGGTATGAGCGCCAGTGGAAAGGGTGTCATTTTCCTTTACGATCAGGGCGCGGGAATCAATATCAAAATCGTAGAACTGCTTGATAATGGGGACTGTTTTAGGGTTGCATACCACCTGTACCTGAGGGTATTTTCTTACCACCTCTCCCAGAGTAGCACAGTGATCTGGCTCCATATGGTTTACGATCACATAGTCCAGAGAGCGTCCGTTTAAAACCGCCTCCAAATTCTCAAAAAACTGGCCGGACACAGCCCAGTCCACGGTATCAAACAGAACTGTTTTCTCATCCAGCAGCAGATAAGAATTATATGATACACCCCGGGGAATGGGGTACGCATTTTCAAACAAAGCCAGTCTGCGGTCTGTGCCGCCTATCCAGAACAGATCATCCGTTACATTCTTAACACAGTACATCATCATTCTTCCTTTCATTTTATCTTTACATATACCTTTGTTAATCCGCATAAAGTATACTATATTTTGATGCAAATGTCACTTATTTATTTAAAAAACGGGAAAATGAACAAAAGCTGCCCGGCAGTCTGCAGGGGAATCCCTTACAGAATACTGCCGGACAGCTTTACCTGTTACAGATCAAAAATCTCAAAATCATCATCAGATGAAGGACGCAGGGGCCGGTTGACAGCGTCTGTTCCCGCGGGTCTCTGACGGACCGGCGGCTGAGGCCTTCCTGCGGCTCCGGGGCCTGTCATCGGTCTGCGGACCTGGGATTTGGCCGGTACAGGACGTCCCTGGGACGATCCGCTTATCTGCTCTGCGGCCTCACGGCTTACTGGCTGCTGCTGTCTGCGGACCGATTCTCTGCCGGCTGTTGGCCGGCCCTGTACCAGAGCCGTTCCTGCAGGCGCCTGTGGACGGCGTCCCGGCTGGGCTGCCGGTCTCTGGGCCGGACGGGACGCACGGGCCTGGGGCTGTGTTTCCCGAACCGGTGCACCGGAACAGGAGGCCTCAGGAGCCTGACCTGAGTGAGGCACTGCTTTCTGAACCGACGCGGCCTGTACTGCCGGCCTTTTCACCGGAGCAGGAGCGGCCTGGTATTCCGGCCTTCTGGCTGCCTGGGTCCCATGAGGCATCCGAGCCTGACGGGCTGCCAGCCTCTCCTGAGACTCCCTTCCTGATTCTGCCGGCTGCTGTACTGGCATCCGGCGGGCGTGGACACGTTCCTCACGCTCCTGATACTGGCTCTCATCTGTGTAAGCAGCCTCTGCCTGATAGCGATCCAGGCCATCCTCAAAGGCCTCCTCAAGACCATCCTCTTCCAGGTCATCCTCCTCAGACTCCGGTTCCAGATCCGCTTCCAGATCCTGGATGTACTCATCCTCCGATTCTGCTTCCTCCAGAAGGTCTTCGTCCTCATCTGCGTATACCATCTCTGTATCATATCCGCCCTCTGGATCTTCATTCTCCTCTAAAGACACTGCGGGCTGATAGTCATCCTCTGGTTCCTCCTCCAGGCGGTCCGTCTCCTCCTCTGTCTCAGGAGCCTCCGGCTTCCTTCTTCTGAAGCCGTTATTCCTTCCACCGCCGTTGTTTCTGCCTCCCTTTCCAAGAACCGCGATCAGAAGGAGGATCAGAAGAACTACCGCGATCACAATCGCACCGATCAACAGGATCTTAAACAGATTGAAATCGGCTCTCAGCTGATCATACTTGGCTGCCAGCTGGTTGTATACCTCCGGCGATACGCTGTCAGCGGCCGCAGGATCCTGGAAGTAGCGCTGAAGGGTACGCTCCGTATCCTTGATGTCATAGCGGTACAGACCCTTCTCTCCCGCCTCATTCATAGCGTAAATCACGCAGTACTGATGATCTGACTCAGAGCCCCATACCCATCCGGTAACTTCATTTCCGTCGATTTTGATGGTGGTCTGCTTAAAGCCCTCCGGCACCTCTACGGATGCGTCCGGCTCTAATACAGTAAGGGTACGCTCTGATACCTTCAACTTAAAGGAGGTCGTCTGACTGCCGGAATCCGCGCTGGCGCCGCCCTCTGCTTTGGTAACTACGATCACATATTCCTTGGTGGTCTGTCCATCCGGCGCGGTGACGCGGCAGGTGACGCGGTTCTCGCCCATCTGAAGATTTTCTGCTCCCTCTACCGTATGGGACGCGCTGCTGTCTGTGGTCTCCGCATTGACAACCAGTGTCTCTACATCTGTTCCTACGGTTACGCTATAGGTATCTGTCTCAGGTGAAAACTCAGGGCTTAAGGTTCCCGGAGATACCTGGAGCGACTTAAGGGTGGCATCATTTGACGTTCCGGCAGCAGCCTCCACCTTTACCGTAGAGTCCCCCTGCTTGCTGACCGTAACCAGCTGGGAGGCAGAATCGTAGATCTCCTGGCTGGTTACAGAAATCTTGCTGGTGCCTGCAGCCAGTGCCTTAAAGGTAAGAGTAAAAGCCAGTGTACCTGTATTCGGCGTGCCTCCGTCTCCGTGAACACGAACAGCGCCGTTTTCCCCGCTGGCGTTAGTACCGCTTACAAATTCGAGAAGGCTGGCGTCGTAGGACAGCATCACATCCGCGCTGGCAAGATTGTCATTGCTGGTTATCTTCATTTTTATATTGATCTGGCTTCCTACGTTTCCTGTCGGATCAGAAAAGGCAATCCTTGCATCTGCTGCAAATACGGTCAGAAGCTGTATGGACATAAGCGCTGCCAGCATGCAGACCATCATAAGGGCAATGGCCCTCTTTTTTACTTGTCTTATCATACGTATCTCCCACTTTCTGATTTTAGTCATTTCCAGATAGGCTCCGGGGATGTCACGGTACCTGGACAATGGTTACATTGCTGCCTCCGGGACCAGAGCCGCTGTCCGTGGTGCCGGTGCTGCCGGGGCCCTGGGAACCGCTCTGTCCCTGAGATGTGCCGGGACTGGCAGCACCGCCTGGCGATGTAACCGTTCCCGTACTTCCTGACACAGGTCCTCCTGCCTGCTTTACCACATGGAGAACATAATTTCTTACACTGCCGTTCTGCGCGGTTACGGATACAGTAATATCGGTCTCCCCGTCTGGAAGGCTCACTGTACCTGCGCCGCTTACTGAAGCAGTAGAGTCTGCTGTGTTCGCGTTGATCTGGATCGAGGAAACAGAGGTGTCCACGATCAGGTTATAGCGTTCTGTATCCCTGCTGAAGGATGGAGTGATGCCAAAGCCCTCTACACTGAAATTGGAAAGCTTATTGTTAGGGCTTCCGTCTCCGGTAGGCGCCACACAGGCCTGCTCCGGCATATTGTTATATACAGGGATGTGGAATTCCAGGGCTGAGTTTTTCACAGAGGAATAAGCCTTTTCAAGCTTGGCCCCCTCAGAAGCAGCTCCCTGGATATTGGTCATATACTGATGCTTATACAGGTTCTCGCCCTGCACGTTGAACTTCTTTAAATAGAAGGTGTTCTGGCCCGCCTTTACATAATTATCTCCATAGTTCTGGGCTCCGCCGATAATGGATTTTTCCACCGTATTCCAGGGACGGCCATAAGAACCGGACTGGGAGGCGTAGCGCAGGCCGGTCTGGATCGCTGACATGGAGCCGGACTGATAGGCTTCTACATTAAAGTAATTATAATACCCCTCATAGCCGGAATAGGTACCGGAGATCAGAGGACTTGTCCCGGCTCCCTGCTCCTGAAGGATCATAGCCGCCAGTACATAAGGGCTGACGCCGGACTGGGAGGCCGCCTTCATGATAATATCCGCATAGGACATAGAGGTTCCTGTGCCTGTTCCCGTACTGCCCGGAGAGGCTGTCTCTCCTCCCGATGAGGAAGGTCCGTTCTGAGACGGCCCCTGGGTGGATCCGGTGGAAGGAGACTGGCTGCCTCCCGGTGCAGACGCCTCCTGAGAAGCCCCCGGAGCCTCCAGGGATACGGAAGAAGCCACTAAACTCCTGTCCTTTGGAGTAATAGAAGCATGAGGCGCCTCCAGGCTGACCCCGCTGTTTCCGCCAGAGGGTGAAGTGCCGACGGAAGGCGAGCTTCCGCCTCCTGATACACCCGGCCCGCTCTGGGAATAATCATTCAGATCTGCCGCTCCAGGCCCTCTGTTTGAACCGGTACTGGAGCCTCCAGGCCCTTCTGTACTTCCTGGGCCTCCTGCACTTCCGGACCCCTGCGAACTGCCTCCTGAGGAAAAATCACTGCCTCCCGTACCGGTAGAGTCGGTGCTTCCGGATAAGAAAGTGCCTGCGATCATGCTCTCAAGCCCCTCCTTTGTCTGGGTTGAGGCGTTATATTCGTGGGTCAGGAACTGGAATACATAGGTTTCATCCAGGAAATTCCTGGGATCCATATAGTAGCTCACAATGTCCTTGGAGGCAGCCACCCACCCGCTGCCGTCAAAGCCGGTCCAGGTACTGTTATCCCAATTGTATGCACCGCTTTCCACTGACTTCCAGGAGGACACGCTTCCTGAGGAAACCAGATTTCTTCCCAGCACCATCTCATTTTCAATCACAGTGTTCCAGTCCAGGCCGGTGTTCTTTGCCTTAAAGACCCAGTTGGGATACTGGGCATGGAGCTGGCGCAGTCCGTTCTTGTAGCTCTCGGGAAATCCCTGGGAGGTCAGATAGGCTTCAAAATCCGCATCTGTGGAATAGCTGACGGGAATGCGCACATAGAGAGAGGATACATATCCTGTATTCACGCTTCCGCTGCTTCCTGTATACTGGATCTGATACCATGTATTCCCGTCTGTTCCCCTCTGCTCTCCGATGATGGTAATGGCTGCTCCTGCCGCCAGACGCCCTACCGAGCTGTATCCGGTGCCGGCTCCGCTCCTTACGTTCAGAGAGGAAGCCTTTACTGTGGCTGCCCCTGTATAGGCGTAGGAATCCATCAGTCCAAAGGGCACTGCATGGGAGGATGGAAACTCCGCCGCCAGGATCACCCCCATCAGGATGGCCAGGCATTTTTTAAATCGATTTCCCTTCATTATGTAATTATCTCCTGTGTCTTCGTATGTATGGAAATGACATATTCTTCTATTTTATGACATTAATCCTATTATAATGACAAACACCTTCGTATGTCAACTGAAAGACCGTAAACTTCACATAATACAAAGATTTGTAAGAAACTCTTAATCTATATAGAGCATCCTTCCATAAGGATATATTTTCCAAACAAATGGGAAAAGGCTCCCTTTAGGGATCTGCGTTCAATGGTGCGGTCCGCATAGAGAGGAAATCGCCGGATCAGCTGGCCCTCCAGGATATAATCCACAGAGCCGATCTGCTCTCCTTCCTTTACCGGCGCATTTAATATAGAAGGAACACGTCTTAAGATCTCCACCTGTTCTCCTTTTTTAAGAAGCACCTGCACTTGAAGCATATCTTCTTTTTCAGACTTTCCTCTGGAAAATAATGGCTGCACCTGCTGCGTTTTCCCCTTCCAGCCGGCAGCCTCTGCCACAGGAATGGGGTCAAGCTCCATCGGTTCAAATACGTCCCGTTTTTCATATTCCTTCATTCCGTAGCCAAAGAGCGTCCTGGCGTCGCTCCATTTGTAGGTTTTATGAGGGGGCCAGCCGCAGCCAAGGAGGGCAATAATATAGGTTCTTCCATCATTTTCCAGGGCTCCTACATAAGAATAACCGGCACCTCCCGTAAACCCGGTTTTTCCGGACAGCACCCCCTCCATCATGGTCAGAAGGGCGTTGTGGTTAACACACTGGAAGCTTCGTTTCCCCTCCTTATCCTGAAAGGCCCAGTTCTGGGTTTCTGTGATCTTGAGAAATGCCTCTCTCTCAGGGGATTCCCGGATGCAGTACATCATGATCCTGGCAAGCTCTGCCGCTGTGGTGGAATGGATCCGCTCCTGTCCCCTTTCGTCTGTCTCCCTTCCGTCCAGGCCGTTTGGAGTGATAAACCAGGTATTTTTACAGCCAAGGGCCCTGGCCTTTTCATTCATCAGCCTGGCAAAGCCCTGGATACTCCCTCCGATCTGCTCCGCGATCATCACAGCGGCATCATTGTAGGATTCCAGCATCAGGGCATAGAGAAGATCCTCCAGCCGGTAGCGTTCCCCTTCTCTCACCCCCAGATGAACCTTAGGCTGGGCCGCGGCTGTCTTTGAAGCAGTCACCTCATCCTCCGGCTTTCCAAGCTCCAGAGCCAGGATACAGGTCATGATCTTCGTGGTACTGGCCATGGGCCTTACAATGTCCTGTCCCTTTCCATAAAGAATGCGCCCCGTATCTCCGTCCATTAGAACTGCCGACTGGGCGTACAGCTTCAGTGCAGGCTCCTCCCCTTCTGTCTGTCCAAAAACCGGAAGGCTCCAGCCCATCATGCAGATTATCATAAAAAAAAGAAACCATCGCTTCATGGATCTCCGCCTTTTTGCCCTTTTCCTTATCCTATTCTTTTTACGCAGATTTTATTACGCGGCGGCTTTTTTGTATTGAATCCGAACGCACATTCTGATATGATACAAGAAAGAAAGGATTGGTGACTGTATATGAAACGCCCTTCACGCCTGATTTTCCATATTGATGTAAATTCCGCTTTTTTAAGCTGGGAATGTGTATACCGCCTCCAAAAGGATCCGGAGGCCCTGGATCTGCGCACGATCCCTTCAGCAGTGGGCGGAGACGCCTCCACCCGCCACGGCATCGTCCTGGCAAAATCCCATCTGGCGAAGCAGTACGGAGTCACCACCGGGGAGCCTCTGGCTCAGGCCATGAGAAAGTGTCCCGGCCTTGTAGTCGTTCCCTCCCGCTTTGATTTTTACATCCAGTGCTCCCGCCGTATGATGGAGCTTTTAGAGGAATACACTCCAGACCATGAAAAGTTCAGTATTGATGAGATCTTTTTGGATATGACGGATACCATCCACCTGTTTGGAGATCCCATAGAAACCGCTGACCGGATACGGAAACGGATCAAGGAGGAGCTTGGCTTTACGGTCAACATAGGGATTTCTGTCAATAAGCTCCTCGCAAAAATGGCCTCTGATTTTAAAAAGCCGGATCTGTGCCATACCCTGTTTCCAGAGGAGGTGCCCCTTAAAATGTGGCCCCTCCCCATCCGGGACCTGTTCTTTGTAGGCAGCTCCGCCCAGAAGAAGCTGGAAAACCTGGGAATCCGCACCATCGGCCAGCTTGCCGCTGCTGACGTTACTCTCTTAAAGACCCATCTGGGCCAGTCCTACGCCTGTCTGATCCACCAATATGCCAATGGCATCGACGATGATCCAGTCTGTGAGAAGGAACCGGTCAATAAAGGCTACGGAAACAGCGTTACCCTGTCCAGGGACATTTCTGACCTGGAAAGCGCAAACCAGGTGCTGCTCTCCCTTTGTGAGACCGTGGGAGCCAGGCTACGGGCGGATCATGTGCGGGGCTCCAGCCTGTGCGTGGAACTGCGGGACTGGAGCTTTAAGGATCAGTCCCATCAGATGACCCTTCCGGAGGCCACAGACTCTACCTCTCTGCTCTACCAGTATGCCTGCCGTCTGTTAAAGGAATGCTGGGACGGGCGTCCCCTGCGCCTTCTGGGAGTCAGGGCAGGAAAAATCTCAGGAGACGATTTTTCCCAGCTCAGTCTTTTTGTGGACCCTGCCAGCCGGAAAAAACAGGAGTTCGAAAAAACTGTAGACGCCATCCGCAGACGCTACGGCATAGACAGCATCAAGAGAGCCAGCTTTCTAAAGAAGGATGCCATCACCGACCATGCCGCCAGTAAGCAGAAACATTTATCCCGCCCCAAAAAGGAGACCTGATATGATCAAAAAAATCCTTACCTATTCCATCTTTCCACCTGAGGAAGGGCAGACCATCGAAGCATTTTTAAGAAGAAAGGGGTATTCTAAAAACCTGATCGTCCATCTGAGAAATACCCCTATGGGGCTTACCATCGGCGGCCGCCTTGTCTACACCACCCACAAGCTTCTGGCGGGAGAAATCCTTCAGGTGGTTCTGGCAGAGGAGGAGCCTTCTCAAAAGATCCTTCCGGTTTCCCTTCCTCTTTCTATCGTATATGAGGACGAGGACCTGCTGGTCATCAACAAAGGTGCCGGGGTGCCCATCCACCCTTCCCAGGGCCATTTTGACAACACCCTTGCCAACGGGGTGGCCTGGTATTTTAAGGAAAAGGGAGAACCCTTTGTATACCGGGTGATGAACCGGCTGGACCGGGACACCACCGGGCTTCTGATCCTGGCAAAGCATATGCTGAGCGCCTGCATCCTGTCAGACCAGATGGTAAGGCGCCGGATCCACCGTGAATACAGGGCCCTGGTCTGTGGCCTGACGGAGGAGGAAGGCACCATCTGCCGACCCATTGCCAGGGCAGAGGGTTCCACCATTGAGCGCCGGGTAGATGATGAAAAAGGAGAGTACGCCTGCACTCATTATAAGCGTATTTCTTATAATGAAGCCTGCGGCCTCTCCTATATCAGCCTGAGCCTGGAAACAGGGCGCACCCATCAGATCCGTGTCCATATGGCCTCCATCGGCCATCCCCTGCCCGGTGATTTCCTTTACAACCCGGACTACCGGTATCTGTCACGCCAGCCCCTTCATTCCTACCAGCTTTCCTTTACTCATCCTCTTACCGGCCAGCCCATGGAATTTACTGCCGATCCCCCTGAGGATATGGCCCGTTACATCCATCTGAGCCCTTTGGGATAATGGTTTTTAAGGATTCCCCCTGAGAGCTTTGCCCAGCCCAGGCCGGAGCCTTCCGCAGTCATCAGCACCCAGCCTTTTTCCTTCCCCCCAAGGCGGTCCGCCTCACAGCTTAAGGCCTCCCCTTTCAGATAGCGGACAGCCGCCTCCTGGTCTGAAGGCAGCTCATACCAGCCTGCCGCTTCTTCCTCTAAAAGCGCCGCCGCCAGGGCATGGGCCGGTTCAAACCGATTCTTTTTCCAGGTTCCTATATGAAGCCCCGGCCTTACTACCTTAAGTCCCTTCATATCCGGCATCTGAGGCGGCACCAGATACAGCTGTTCCCCAAACATCAGATATTCTTCTCTTGACAGCCAGGGCTCTGGCTCCTTAAGCACCTCCCTTAAAAGGCGTTCCGCCTCCCGGAGATACTCCTTATCCCGCTTAGGATCCAGATAAGCCGGTGTCCTTCTCCTTCGGTCTCCTTCCGCCAAAAGTCCCGGCCTTCGTTTCAGGATAGCGATAAAATGGCCCTCCCCTTCCAGCCTGTGGGGCATCAGGCGAATGGTATTCTCAAGGCCATATCCTAAAAGCTCCCCTTTCACTTCCTCCGCCCAGGCTTCTTCCTGTCCGTAAAGGGCCCATTCCGGCCTTCCCTGGGAAAATTTACCGGAGCAGGCTGCAGGTTCAAGAGAAAAATCCTCATGTTTTCTTAAGAAATGAAGGATCAGACCCTCATTCTCCTCCGGCGCAAAGGTACAAGTGGAATAAACGATCCTTCCTCCCGGCTTCAGCATGGAGGCGGCCAGGTCAAGGATCTCCTGCTGCCTTGCGGCGCACATTCTCACATGCTCCTCGCTCCACTGGTTTCTGGCTTCCTCATCCTTTCGGAACATCCCTTCCCCGGAGCAGGGAGCATCCACTGCGATCTTGTCAAAAAACTCTGGAAAACGAACTGCCAGGCTCCCGGCGTCCTCATTGGACACCACTCCATTTCTGACGCCCATCCGCTCTATATTCTGGGAAAGGATCCGGGCCCTGGCAGGATGGATCTCGTTGGATAAAAGAAATCCATCACCCTTCAGCCTGGACGCAATATGGCTGGACTTTCCTCCCGGAGCCGCGCACAGATCCAGCACCCGGTCGCCGGGCTCTGGATCTAACAGCTCTCCCACTGCCATGGCGCTGGGCTCCTGGATATAATAAAACCCTGCCTCGTGGAGGGGATGCTTACCCGGACGGCCTTCCCCCGTATAATAAAATCCCTCCTTTACCCAGTCCACCGGCTCTAAGGCTGTTCCTGTTTTTTCCTGTACCAGCTCTGCAGCCTGATCCTTCCCGGTCTGCTCCCAGAGAGGTTCCCTTCCTCCCTTGCATTTTAGGCTGTTGAGCCTAAGCCCCTGAACCCGGTCCTTTTCATAGCTGGCTTCAAAGGCCCCGTATTCCTCTCCCAATAACTCCTTCATCCGCTCTTTAAAGCGCTCTGGCAGCTGTGTCATCTCGTCCCATCCTTTGTCCTTAACATACGAATGGACCGCGGTACCCTTATCAGTACCGCAGTCCAAGTTCCTTAACCCTAAATACGAATATCCTATTACAGCATGATCTTGTAGTCGTCGGAAGCCTCTCCGTTTACTACATAGTAAGCCGCGCCCTCTTCCGCAACGATGTAAAGCTGAATCTCCTTGACCTCAACCTCAGCATGGGTGCTCTTAAATGCCTTAACTGCTTCATCCAGAACATCCCTGGCAACAATGTCTCTTCCCTCAAACTGGAAGTGTACGGCTGCCTTCGGCTCCTCTGCCTTCTTTGCTGCTGGCTTTACCGGAGCTGCCTTCTTTGCAGGGGCCTCCTTCTTAACAGCCGGCTTTGCTGCTGGCTTCTTAACAGCCGCCTTTTCCTCAGCAGGCTTCATTGCCTCAGCGGCAATCTTAGAAGCAGTCTTTACTGCACTTTTAACATCCTTCTTTGCTTCTACCATATTTCATTTCCTCCCTGAAATTGCGGTACAATCTTTTTCCTTCATTATGTAAATCCCTAGATGCATTACGGGCATTATAGAATAGTTTTTTTTATTTGTCAACAAAATCGAAGGAAAAAGCGTGTATTGATTACAATCTGCGAAGAAAATCAGCAATCTCACTCTCTCCTGAAACCTGGATCCCCTCATTTTTCAGCAGGGCAGCACAGACACCATCCCCCTGGGTAAGCCTTCCCTGAAAGCTTCCGTCGTAAATCCGGCCGCAGCCGCAGGAGGGGCTTCTTTCCTTCAGAATGGCTGCCCTGCAGTGAAAGACCCTGGCCAGCCTGAGGGCCTCCTCGGCCCCTCTTTCATACTCAGCCGTTACGTCCTGTCCTTCCCGTGTAATCACCCTGTCTCCCCGGCGCTCTGCCGGCACCCTTGGAATCCCAAGCCCTCCAAGAAGCTCCGGACAGACCGGGATCAGATGATGCTCCTTTAAAAGCGCCTCTGCCTCCGGGATCAGGACTCCCTTTCCATCATATCTGCACTGGCTTCCCAGAAGACAGGCACTGATCAGCAGATTCATATGATTCCCCCTTTCTACAGCCGTTTATTGTCCCCCAGCACCTTTCCGCTTAAAAGCAGATAGGTAAGAGAGGATGAGATACAAGCCACTCCATCAGAAAGCGGCTCCGCAAAAAATACAGACTCTGCCCCGAACCATACTGGTAAAAGCAGCATACCGATCAGATACAGCCCCTTGCGGAACATAGACAGGCTTACTGCCACCTTGGCGATCCCCATACCGGTAAAACCATCTACTATCGTATACTGAACTGCCAGAGGTATGATGCACATAGTATAGATCCGTATAGAGCGCACCGTGATCCCTGTATAAGCCGGATCTCTTGTGAAAATATCCACAAAAAATTCAGGCGCCACCTGGGCGATCAGGAACATAATCGTCGTAAATGCCAGCGCCAGGCTCAGGATATGCTTCTCCCCGCGGCGGATCCTGTCCGGCCGGCCTGCGCCGTAATTATAGCCAAGCACCGTCTGGGTGCCCCCGGTGATGCCGCCAAGAGGCATGGTGATCATCAGCATAAAGCTCTGGACAATAGTATTGCAGGTCAGAAGCACATCTCCCTGACCACCCAGACCGTACTTCTGGATTACCATATTCATTACAATGATAAGCACACTGTCAGAAGCAATAATCAGGAAGGGGGATAGCCCCACTGCCAGTACCTGCTTCATCACCTTCAGGCTGTAGCCTCCGAAGGTAATGGGCACCACCGGCTTTTTTCCAAACAGAAACAAAAGCACGAAGGCGCAGGAGACAAACTGGGAAATCACCGTTGCGATGGCCGCACCCTTTACTCCCATCCCCAGCACAAAAATAAAGACCGGGTCCAAAACGATATTGAACACCGCCCCCAGCATAACGGAAAGCATACCTGTTTTCGCAAAGCCCTGACAGATAATGAACTGGTTCATACCGGAAGCCAGCAGTGCAAATACAGTCCCCCCAAGATACCATGTCAGATATTCATCCGCATAAGGAAAAATAGCCGGACTTGCTCCAAAAAAGGTAAGCAGGCTGTTCTTAAACAAAAATGTTATAGTCATGATCAAAACCGCGATGCCTGTAAGAAGGGCAAAGCAGTTGGCAACAATCCTTGAGGCTCCTTTTTCATTTTTCTGCCCCAGACGGATGCTCATAAGAGGAGCGCCTCCTACTCCGATCCAGCTTGCAAAGGAGGTAAGCAGGGTAACAATGGGCCCACAGACCCCCACGCCTGCCAGGGCAACAGCTCCAATCCCCTCGATATTGCCGATATACATACGGTCTACAATGCTGTAAAGAACATTCACGAACTGGGCCAGCATGGAAGGAAACGCAAGCCTCCACACCAGCCCTCTGATATTGTCTGTATCCAGACTGTTTTCAACCTTCACTGTAAATTCTCCTGTTACTCATTTTTATCCTTTGGGCCTTCCTCTCTGCGGAAGCGGTTTATATCCCTTATAAGAGCCGCCGCGCTGTCCGTAATCCCAGAAAATGCCCCGTAATGATATAAATTTAAGAAAAACATTCCAAAAGGCACTGCAAGAATCATACCTGCAATGCCGGCTGCCTTAAAGCCTATATAAAGCAGGAACAGAGTCATAAGAGGATTCAGCCCCATACTGTCTCCTACCAGCTTTGGCTGTATGATCTGACGGATCACCTGGGTCAGAACATAGATCAGAAGCAGCCCTGCCGCAAAGGCATACTCTCCTCCCAGCAGCTTTAAGATCCCCCAGGGGATCAGAGCGGTTCCCGTTCCAAATACAGGAAGAAAATCGAGAAAGGCGATCAGAGACGCCCACAGTGGCCCGTAGCCCACCCCCAGAACGAAAAATCCCGCAGTCAGGATCACCCATACCACTGCCATAATCTTAAACTGCGCCATAAAGTAGCCGTATACCAGATGATGGACCTCCCCCTTCAGGTAGCTGCTGTATCCAAGGAGCCAGGAGGGGCATTTATCCCGCAAAAAGACCATGATCCGTTCCCGGTCAGCGATAAAAAAGTAGGCCGAAAGAATGGTCACCACCGAATATACCAGCATCGCCGGAATCCCTCTGGCCACCGTCCCCGCCGCCTCCATAGTAGGAGAAGCAGCCTTTTCAACCAGGGTGCCGATATAAGTCCCCAGATCGCTGCCCACCGCCCTCCAGGCATCCTGGGCTCCAGAGGGAAGGAGAGTCAGAATCCCCTCCATATTGCTCCGGATCTCGCTCTCGATCCCAGCGTACAGACCGGGAAGCTGCCGGATCAGCACGCTCGCCAGCCGGATCAGCCTGGAAAAGAAAAGATACAAAAGCCCTACCACCGCCCCCAGTGCTCCGATCACAATGATGGCAGAGCTATGCTTCCTTACAAGGCGCACCCTCCGTTCCAAAAAACGCACCAGAGGATTGACCATCAGGGCCAGGACCCAGCCTATAGCAAAGGGCATAAAAAACCGCAGAAATACCGGCCCCAGGATACACACAAGGAGCCAGCCCCCAAGGGGGAAGGCTATATTCAATACCAGGCGCAGATAATGCCGCCAGCCGCCTCTGCCCTCTTCTTCCATTATACATCACCGCCTGTCCTTCAGATAATTCTCAAGGAACGCATACAGCCGTTCCATCTCCTCCTCTGTACCAATGGTAATGCGAAGTCCGTTATCCAGCCTTGGAGCTGGAAAATACCGCACATAGATCTGTTCCTTTTTAAGAGCCTGAAACAGCTCTGCAGCCGGAACCTGGCTGTGGAAAGCAAAGATAAAATTAGCGCTGGAATCAGGAAAGGTAAAACCAAGCTTTGACAGCCGCTCCTTTGCCTTCTCTCTGGTCACCACAATCTTATCCCTGGTTTCCTCAAAATATGCCCTGTCCCTTACCGCCTCGATCCCCGCCAGCTGAGAGGGAAGGTTCATGGTATAGGAATTGTAGGAATATTTCACATCATTCAGCGCCCGGATCAGATCCTTATGCCCCATGGCAAAGCCGATCCGCATCCCCGCCATAGACCGGGATTTGCTGAAGGTCTGCACCACTAAAAGGTTCTCATACCGGTCTGTCAGCTCCAGTGCAGAAGCCCCTGCAAAATCAATATACGCCTCATCCACAATGACTACCGACTCCTGGTTGGCGCGAAGGATCTCCTCCACCTGATCCAGAGGCATATAAAGTCCCGTTGGAGCATTGGGATTAGGGAAAATGATCCCTCCGTTTTCTCTTTTATAATCCTCCGGACGCAGGCGGAATTCTTTGTCCAGAGCCGGCATCTCATAGGGGATACCGAAAAGCTCTGCCCACACCTGATAGAAGGAATAGGTAATATCCGGGAACAGAACCGGCTTTTTGGAGTTAAAAAAGGTGAGGAAGGCCATGGCAATCACGTCGTCCGAGCCTACTCCCACAAACACCTGATCCTCCTTCAGCCCATAATAATCTGCCAGTTCTTTTATAAGGCCGCTGCTGGCTGGATCCGGGTACTTTCTCAGACGGTCTGTGTCCATCTCCCTTAAAACAGCCGCCACCCCGGGAGCCGGCGGATAAGGGTTCTCATTGGTGTTCAGCTTCACCAGCTTATCTCCTGCCGGCTGCTCTCCGGGTACATAGGGGACTACTTTTCTTATATTCTTTTCCCATGCTCTCATAAGCTCTGTCCCTCCAGTCCGTATTCCTCTGCCACCTTCTGAAAGGCAGGAAGAGAGCGTTTGATCTGCTCTGGTGATACACAGTAGGAGATCCTTACAAAGCCGGGACATGCAAAAGAGGTTCCCGGTACCACCAGGATATTGTACTTTTTGCAGACCTCGCAGAAATGCTTCTCATCTGCCTCCGGTGACTTTACAAAGAGGTAAAACGCTCCCTGGGGACGGATGCATGAAAAACCAAGCGCTTTAAGGCCATTATAGAGAAGGCTGCGGTTCCTGTCATAGGCCTCCAGATCCACCTTTTCATCCACACAGCGCAGGATTACCCTCTGCATCAGGGAAGGGGCATTGACAGAGCCGGAAACCCGGTTTGCTATGACAGCCGCCTGGAATACCTCTCTGCTATCCTTTAAGGCGTCCGGGATCACCAGATAACCGATCCGCTCTCCCGGCAGGGACAGGGACTTGCTGTAGGAATAGCAGATCACCGTATTGTCATAAAATTTGGTTACATACGGAACCTCCGCCCCATCATAAGCCAGCTCTCTGTAGGGCTCATCTGAGATCAGCACGATCTCCGTCCCGTATTCCTCCTGCTTTTCCCTTAAAATATCCGACATGGCCTTCAGAGTCCCGGCAGAGTATATGACGCCAGTGGGGTTATTTGGGGTATTGATGATCACTGCTCTGGTAAGAGGGGTAAGCATCCTGCGAAAGCCGGAAAGATCCGGCTGGAAGGTCTCCGTATCCGGAGGCACTACCTTAAGGATGCCGTCATAATTCCTTACGTAAGAGCCGTACTCAACAAAATAAGGGGCAAAGGTAAGGACCTCATCTCCTGGATCCAGCAGGGTCTTTAAGATCACATTCAGCCCACTGGCCGCACCTACAGTCATCAGAATATTATCCACATGAAACCCGGTGCCGAAACGGCGGTTTAAGGAGGCTGCAATGGCCTCACGCACATCCTCATAGCCGGCATTGCTCATATATCCGTGTACAAAGACAGAGGGCTCCTCCTCCAGAATACGGCAGATCGCCTGGTTCACCGCTGCCGGAGCCGGTACATTGGGGTTGCCCAGGCTGAAATCATATACATTCTCCGCTCCATAGATACCTGCCAGCCGTTTTCCCTCTTCAAACATGGCGCGAATGGCAGAATTATTGTTCAAAAGCGGCTGCATTTTCTTAGAAATCATAAGTACTCACTCTCTTTCTGCGTTATGATGCTGCTCTCATACCGATTGTAGCTTTCATTTGCAGGATTGTCAACAGACGGGGCATCTCTTTTTTGTGAGATGCCCCGTCTGAAGATCATAGCTCTCCGGTATCTAAAACCGGAAGCCCCCGAAACAGTTCGAGAAGCTCAGGAGTAAGTTTATTCTGAAGAAGTACGAAACTGTGTCCCCGATCACTTCCATAACTTATAGAAAAATTCACATAATCTCCCAAAGCCGCTTCCTGATTCAGGATATTCATATAATATTCACTATTTGTCACAGAGGCATCCAGAAGAAGGGAAATTTCATCCCGTCCGTCAAACAGCAGATCCCCATCCTCCTGATAGTATGGGTTAACCGCCTGTACAGTCTGGATCTCCTCCTCCGACAGCGGCAGGGACAGCCAGCCCCGTATTTCACTTATGTCCTCCGCCTTTAAGTAAGTTCCCGGCAGGATCTCCCGGCTTTCAAGAGCCGCAATGGTCCGCCTGAAGGAGGGATATACCGGCCAGTAGTCCGTAACACCAAGCGCTTCTGAATCCATATGGCCCAGACTGTCTCCTCCCAGTATGAAGGCAGTATGATCATAGTCCCTTTCCGCATAATAATCATAAGTCGTCTTGTTTATGAAAGCCAGACTTCCCACAGGGCTTTCCTTCAGCCTGGTGTCTATAGTCAGCTCCTTTAAATCCTGCTGATATGCAAGCAGAATCTCTGATACATCCTGGCTGTCCTTGCAGATGGCCTGGATCACATCAGCTTCCCTGTACACCACAGAGCCATACTCCTCAGGACTCCGGTCCAGTACATAATAGGCTTTATTTCTGTATTCCTCCTGATCCCACAGCTCTCTGTAGGCATCCATCACATTGGACAGATACAGAGTGTAACAGCGGCTTACAGAACGGCCGTTTTTCAAATGATAGGTAATGGTCATAGAGGTGCTGAACTGATCCTCCCCTAAGGTCTCCTCATCCTCTCCCAGCTTTCCTGCTATAAAGACAGAGGTCGGGCCATCCGCTCCTCCAATGATCCCGGCTGCGGAGACATCGTGATCCATATCCATGGCAGAATAGACCTGTGTCTGGATCTCCATCCTGTCCTCCCGGCCCTCAAGGGTTTCTTTTCTTCCCTCTTCGGCCAGAACCAGGGCCGATGAAAGCTCCGTGATCTTCATATCATCCCGAATCATCTCAGAAAGCCTTTGGGTCAGCCAGGCCTTCCGCCCATTCTCCTCCACCAATGCCGCTTCTCCTGACAGCCAGCTGGTATCCGCTCCCAGCTCTATGGATACAGACGCGATCTTATCTTCCTCTGGCATATAGGAATCGAAGCCATACCAGTCATATCGGAAGCTGAAAAACAGCATAAGCCCTGCCACAGCGCAAAGTCCCATCTGCAGCCTGTGGGAAAACAGCTTTCTAAAATCAAAGTGATAAATGATCTCTATGATGCAGTGTCCCAGAACCACTGCCGCGAGAGTCCCAAAAACTGCCCAGTGATTTTTCCTCATAAGTCCCCAGAAAAACATGGAGCCTGCCAGGCTGCCCCCCAGTACCAGAAGGATCCGTACAGGCGCCATACTCCTTTTAAAGGCCATGGCCTTTCCCGCAGCCTCAGAGGGACGCATCCTGTACAGCTGAAGGTCCAGAAGGCTGATGGCCAGGAACGCGAAAAACGTGTTAACCACCACAGCCGTATGACTGCCAAGAGCTTCCATATTCCAGCCCACAGCATCTAAATAAGCGCTGATGGGAGACACATAGTACACAGCGTGTTCAAAGGGCGAGATCCACAGCTCATAAGGGATCGTAACGAAAAAGCTGCGGCAGTAAGCGTCCAGAAGCATCATCATCCCAGGCAGAAAGAAGAAAAATACGCCGGTTCCCAGAACACCTACCACCAGATTCCCAGTCATCATCACCGCCAGGACCACTGTACTGTACAAAAGCCCGAAATACAGCAGATGGAGCAGGCTGCTCCGGGCCATCACCCCGATGATCTCTCCCAAAGGAACGCCGTAGGCCGCCGACATCACTGCCGTCACCACAGAAACGATCAGATAGACACCTGCCATGATCAGGATGCCGTCTATGTACTGCACGCCAAACAGCAGCTCTCTGCGTACCGGGATACTGTGGTAAAAATCCACCTTTCTTTTATTATAAAGGTAGGAAAAGCCTGTAATGCCTATGAGCACCGCCGCTGTGATCACCAGCAGCACTACAAATCCATCGGCGAACTCCACCTGCTCTAACACAACCTTTGTCTTAAGCTCCGTCAGCTTACTGGCAAACTCCTGGGCAGAGAGAGTTCCGTCCTGAACAAAATACTCAAAATCATTATACCGGTAATACTGGCTCTGAGCCGCGTCTTCCATAAGAAGGGCCAGCTTTACAGGCATCACAAAGAAGAAAGCCAGAAGCATCAGGGCGATGACCCAGATCCTGCGCTTCATATCCTCCCGCATTAATTTAAAGAACAAGCTTCCTGATGTCATAACCAGCCACCTCCGTTTCACTGATAAAAATCTCCTCCAGAGAAAGAGGAATACACTCAAAAAATACCGGCTCATAGGAAGCCATCACCGCTTCCACCTCTGCCCTTGTGCCTCTTACCGTTATGGTGTAGAGCCGGCCCCGCTTCTCGGCGCTGATCTGATCCAGATCCTTCAAATCCTCCGGCTCCATCCCCTCAGAAAGGACACACTGGATCTTGTGGATGTTCAGCTTCATATCGTCCAGCTCCTTTGACAGAAGCATCCCGCCCTTGTGGAGAAGGCCTACATGATCGCAGATGTCCTCCAGTTCACGCAGGTTGTGGGAGGCGATGATAGGCGTCAGGTTCCGGTCCTCCATATCTGCCGCAAACAGGCTCTTTACCGCCTGGCGCATCACCGGATCCAGGCCGTCAAAGGTCTCGTCACAGAACAGGTAATCCGTCCCCGCGCAGATACCGCAGATAACAGAAACCTGCTTTTTCATTCCCTTTGAAAAGGTGTGGATCCTCCGTTTCTCATCCAGACTGAAATTTTTCATCAGCTTGTGAAAGCGCTCTGTATCAAACCGGGGATACACCTTTCTGTAATACTCCATCATCTCCAATGGAGTGGAATTATGGAAAAAATACTGTTCGTCAGAAATATAAAAAAACCGCTTCTTTGCCGACACATCCTCATATACCTCCCTGCCGTCAATGGTGATATGTCCCTGATCCGGCTTTAAAATACCGCTGGCCAGCCTTAAAAATGTGGATTTGCCCGCTCCATTGGTTCCGATAAGGCCAAATACACAGCCCTCCCGGATCTCTGCGTTTATATGGTCCACTGCCACTATATCATCAAACTGCTTCGTCAGGTCCACTGCCTTTATCACTGCTCTCTCCTCCTTTCACCGCGCCTGCCTTCAGCTCCTTATCATACCGCTCCAGACGCGTTCTCATCTCCTCATATCCCACACCGATACGGAATCCATATTTTACCGCCTCATCAAACTGCTTCCTCCACTCCTCCTTCATACCGATCCGTATCCGGCTCCAGTCTGCCACAAAACTCCCCTTCCCCTTCACCGAATAGATATATCCCAGACGCTCCAGCTCTCCATAGGCTCTCTGGATGGTATTAGGATTGATGGACAGCTCTGTGGCAAGGCTGCGGACAGAGGGAAGCTGTGTATCCTCAGGCAGAGCCCCCTGAAACATAAGCTCCTGAAGCCGCTCTATCACCTGCTCATACAGAGGCCGCCTGTCCCTGTAATCCAGCACGATCATACTGTCAGTCTCCTTTCCTTCTGTGTCAACTGTATTAATCATATTCATACAGTTATCCTGTACTTAGAATACCACAAAGAGATCTTCCCCACAACTGACATTTTTCTTAAGAATTTCTGATGGCAACACAAAAGGCTGCCGGAATCCCTCACAGGTTCCGGCAGCCCAAAGACTTATCACAGATGTAATTATTTCTGAGGACCGGCAGCTACCAGGGCCTTGCCAGCCTCATTGCTCTCGTATTTAGCAAAGTTCTTGATGAATCTGCCAGCCAGATCCTCTGCCTTAGCCTCCCACTCAGCAGCATCCGCATAGGTATCCCGTGGATCAAGGATCTTAGGATCTACACCTGGAAGCTCTGTAGGAACCTCAAAGTTGAAGTGAGGAATAGTCTTGGTTGGAGCGTTCAGAATATCACCGTTTAAGATAGCATCAATGATACCGCGGGTATCCTTGATGGAAATACGCTTGCCGCTTCCGTTCCAGCCGGTATTTACCAGGTATGCCTTTGCTCCGCTCTTTTCCATCTTCTTAACCAGCTCTTCTGCGTACTTGGTTGGATGCAGCTCCAGGAAGGCCTGTCCGAAGCAGGCGGAGAAGGTTGGTGTAGGCTCTGTAATGCCGCGCTCTGTACCAGCCAGCTTTGCGGTAAAGCCGGACAGGAAGTAATACTGTGTCTGCTCTGGTGTCAGAATCGATACAGGAGGCAGTACACCGAATGCGTCTGCTGACAGGAAGATCACGTTCTTGGCAGCAGGACCTGCAGAAACAGGACGTACAATCTTCTCAATGTGGTCGATCGGATAAGATACACGGGTGTTCTCCGTTACGCTCTTATCATCAAAATCGATCTTTCCTTCTGCGTCCAGCGTTACATTCTCTAACAGAGCATTGCGCTTGATCGCGTTGTAGATGTCCGGCTCAGACTCCTTGTCCAGATTGATAACCTTCGCGTAGCAGCCGCCCTCGAAGTTAAACACGCCATTGTCATCCCAGCCATGTTCGTCATCACCGATCAGCAGACGCTTAGGATCGGTAGACAGCGTGGTCTTTCCTGTACCGGAAAGTCCGAAGAAAATTGCTGTATTCTCACCATTCATATCTGTATTGGCAGAGCAGTGCATGGAAGCGATTCCCTTTAATGGCAGGTAGTAGTTCATCATGGAGAACATACCCTTCTTCATCTCTCCGCCGTACCAGGTGTTCACGATCACCTGCTCACGACTTGTGATGTTGAACATAACTGCTGTTTCGGAATTCAGCCCCAGCTCCTTGTAGTTCTCTACCTTTGCCTTGGAAGCGTTGTAAACAACGAAATCAGGCTCAAAGTTCTCCAGTTCCTCAGCTGTAGGCTGAATGAACATATTGGTAACAAAATGTGCCTGCCATGCCACCTCTACGATGAAGCGGATCGCCATACGGGTATCCTTGTTTGCTCCGCAGAATGCGTCAACTACGAACAGTCTCTTGTCAGACAGCTCCTTCTGAGCGATCTCTTTGATTGCCTTCCAGGCTTCCTCGGTTGCCGGATGGTTGTCGTTCTTATACTCGTCAGATGTCCACCATACGGTATCCTTGGAATTCTCATCCATCACGATATACTTATCTTTGGGGGAACGGCCTGTGTAGATACCAGTCATAACATTGACTGCGCCAAGCTCGCTTTCCTGTCCCTTTTCAAAGCCTTCCAGCTCTGCCTTTGTTTCCTCCTCAAATAACATCTCGTAAGAGGGGTTGTGTACAATTTCTGTTGTTCCGGTAATGCCATACTTGCTTAAATCAATCGCTGCCATAGTTACATTAACCTCTTTTCTGTGATATGATATGTGTGGAATGGTAATAAAAACCAAACTTAACGTTATTATCTCACCATTTTGTTAAAAAGTCAACAATTTCCTGTCGTTCCGGCATGGATGGCGTCGTTCCAAGACGCTGGACCGAAAGGGCTGCCAGAGCACTTGCAAAGCGCGCGGCCTCCCATAGATCTTTCCCCTCTGAAAGAGCGGCCAGAAGCCCTCCGTTAAATGCATCTCCCGCTCCTGTGGTATCCACTGCCTCTACCTGAAAGGCCGGGATGATCTCCTCTCTGCCCTCTGCTGATACAAACACGCCCTTAGAGCCCAGGGTGATAACCACCTGCTTTACACCCTTGTTATAGAAATATTCTGCCGCCCTTTTAGCTGACTCAAGATCCGTCACCTCAATTCCCGTAAGTTCCCTGGCCTCCACCTCATTAGGCGTTACCATAAATACCTTTGAGAGGAAGTGGTCGCTGACCGGTCCGTAGGGGGCTGTATTTAAAATAATCTTCGTGCCATGCTTTACTGCAAGCTCTGCCGCAAGCTCATTTGCCTCCTGATTCACCTCCAGCTGCATCAGGATATAATCCGCCTCACGGATCAGAGGCTCGATCCCTCTTACCTCCTCCTCTGTTATGGTATGGCAGGCGCCCGGCACAATGACGATCTCATTCTGGCTGGTGCCCTCGTCCACAAGGATCAAGGCCGTTCCCGTCTCTGTATTCTCATCCACAAGCATATAGCCCCGGTTCATCTTAAGCTCCTCCATGGTCTTAAGGGCAACCTCCCCAAAGCTGTCCCGGCCCGTCTTTGTAACCATGGTCACATCGGCTCCGGCCTTGTGAGCCGCCACGCACTGGTTAAACCCCTTGCCTCCGGCTCCCATTTTAAAAACAGATCCCTTCACTGTCTCCCCCGGTTCGGGAAGATGGGGACTCCTTGCCATCAAATCCACTACAAAACTCCCAAATACCACTGCTTTTCCCATAGACTTCTCCTTTATATGTTCTTAAATAATGCAAAGAAAGAAAGCGGGGCAAACTGGCTGTTCCGCTTTCTTTCTTATAAAAATACTTAATCCTCTTTGATCTTTACAATAACCTTTTTAATAGGAGCCGCCTCACCGTTCATCGCCTTTGGCTTGTGAGCGTCCCATGGGCTGAAGATCAGATACTGGTCTGCCTTTGCCACTACCTGCAGTCCTGGTGTGGTGTTCTCAAAGAACACAACATCCTTATCAGGATTGTAGGGGGTCTTAACGGTCATTTCATGTACAGGAGCGTATGTCATGATCTCGCTTCCCTCGATCACATACTGAATATCTGTATAGTGCTCGTGAGCCTCGTACTTTGCCTCCTCCCACGGAATGGTGGTGTAGGCAGTTACATTGGCATATACATTTACACCGTCGATCTCATACTTGCCCGGTTCTAAAGCAGCAAGATCCGTGTTCTGCAAAAAGTCAACCGCTTTGGCATACCTTCCCTCAATGCCTAAATTCCTGTAGAAATCCAGATTTTTCTTTTCATCAAAAATCATTGTCCCACTCTCCTTTGTAGTATAATCCTGTAGACATCTTCTAGTATACACCGGATAAGGCAGAAAACTCAATCCCTTTTACTGGGTTTATTTAAAAAATTCATGGCCGTCATGGGCAAACAGGTAGGTAAGCTGTCTGTCAAACCAGGAGGAGGCTCCTCCGGAGGCTCTGCGGTTCATAAAGTACAGGGCCCCCTGAGAATAATCCTCTCCCTCCAGCGCGCGGTCCACACATTCGATGGTCTCCGCTGATACCTTGACCGAATTGATGGTGCCGTTGGATACCGGCTGGAACTGGGATGGCTGGTATACAACTGACTTAACGGAATCCGGGAACCGGTCTGACAGCACACGGTTAATGATCACATCCGCCACCAGAATCTTGCCCTTTTCATCGCAGATCCCTGCTTCTGCCTGAACGATGCGCAGCATCACCTGGTAGTCCTCGTCTGATACCTGGATCCGCCTTGCGGCCCTGCGCTCCTCCTCTGCCTTTCTTCTTGCTTCTTCTTCCTGCTTTTCTTTTAAAATCTGTTTCTGCAGCGCCTCGATCTGGGTCTGCGCCGCTGCCTGTTTCCTCTGCTGTTCACGGACACTCTGCTCTAACAGGGCGCCAGCTAACTGCTGGCTCTCGCTGTCTGTATTTAAAAGTCCGAATTGTATTTTTGCTTCAGTAACAAGACTGCTTCCTTCCTGCTCTTCCGTTTCTTCTGATGATCCCTCCTGGCTTTCATCTGCCACAGGCGCTGCCAGGGCATTTCTGCCGCTGCCGCCAAAGCCGTTAGCTGAAAACGCGACAATGGCAACCACCATCGCTCCGGACATCAGAACCGCGGAAGACCGGTGCATCTCCTTCGTTACCCGTATGGCAAATGACTTAACAAAGAGAAATACCGACTGAAGGAATGAATGTAATGTAAGCATACATACTCCTCTTTCCTGGGGGCTTCCCCCCACTTAATGTGTATTTTCCGGGATGTACGGGTAATTATATGGGATTTGACTTTTCACGTCAACAGAGATTTAACATTTTTGTCATGTTTTTTATCGACATTTTGCTGTAGATTTTTATTTTTGTATTATATGTATGTATATTTGCAGTTTTTTAGCGTTTTATTGTAGTTAATGTTGATTTTATTTTTACATTTTTATTACATTATTGTTAATATTTTATTGTAGTGCATAATTTCCGTTTTTTGGGTTTTGTATTATGTGAACTATTTTTTACTGTTTATTGATATATTTTACTCTTATTTGAGATAAGAAATAAGTGGGGAAATTTGTCGGATTTTGGGATGGTTCCCCACTTTTACACAATCTAACAGAGTTTGAACTTCATCAAATAGAAAACCTGCTGTTAATAAGAGAACTTCTATTCCCACATTAACAGCAGGTTTGGCTTGTCAAGTACCCGGCTGAACGAACCCAAAAGCTTCTATATTTTCGCAGGTCAAAGCCTCTGCACTTCCATTATCATAATAGCGTACACTTGGAAATTCCCGTAATTCAATATAGCAGGTGTCTCCATCACAGTCTAAAACAAATTCTTCCGTTCCAGCCATACTGGCGTTGGACCAGCTGATCAGCTGCTCTTCTCTGCCATCTCTGTCTGCTGTTCTAAAGCCCCTGTTTTCTCTGTGTTAAACACAGCGTCCCGCTTCCGGCAGCCGGCGAGAAGCAGGCTGGACGCAAATACAAAACCAATTACCACACTGAATCGTTTCATATGGTCACCTCTCATAAAAATTGTCTGAAAGCAGCTTCTGCTCATGGAATCAGTTATATCAAAATATAGTATTTCCACATTAAGAAAACAATACCTTACTCCACCACTCCAAACAGAAAAAGCGCCCCAGACCCCCGGCTTTCCCGGTTGTCTGTGACACTTTTTCTATCACTCACTATCCTCTTACACAATCACCTTCACAGGACACTTCTCCGCGCACTTTCCGCAGTTGGTGCACTTGCTGTAATCGATCACTGCCAGGTTATTTTCCATATGGATGGCATCGAATTCACACTGCCTGGTGCACAGGGTACACCCGATACAGCCGGATCCGCATACTGCCTTTACATCCTTGCCCTTCTCGTGAGAGCTGCACTGTACCAGGTGCTCTGCCTTATAGGGCACCAGCTCGATGAGGGCCTTTGGACAGGCTGCCACGCACTTGCCGCAGGCAACGCATTTTTCCTTGTCCACAACCGCAATGCCGTCTACTACATGAATGGCATCGAAGGCGCAGGCCTTTACACAAGAGCCGTAGCCCATACAGCCGGAGGCACAGGCCTTTCCGCCTGAGCCGGGTACAACAGCTGCCTTTTTACAGTCGTCGATCCCATAATAGTTATACTGAACCTTTGCCTTGTCGCAGGTTCCCTTACATCTTACAAAGGCAACCTTCTTATCAGACACGCCGCCCGCAACGCCCATGATAGCGCCGATCTTTTCCGCCACAGGAGCGCCGCCTACCGGACAGGCGCCTACCTCTGCCTCCCCTGCCGCGATGGCCTTTGCCAGAGCATCACAGCCTGCGTAGCCGCAGCCGCCGCAGTTATTACCTGGCAGTTCTTCACGGATCAGGATTTCTTTTTCATCTACTTCTACTTTAAACTTCTCGCTGGCAACGCCAAGAAAGACACCGATCAGGATACCCAGAATGCCTACCACGGCTGCCGCAATGATAATAGCTGTTACCATTTTCCTTCTCCCCCTTCTATATTAATCCGGAAAATCCGAAAAATGCAATGGCCATCAGACCGGCGGTGATGAGAACAATGGGAGAGCCCTTAAAAGAATCCGGCACATCATTGTACTCGATCCGCTCGCGGACGCCTGCCAGCATGATAATGGCAATGGTAAAGCCCACAGAAATACCAACACCATTTACAACGCTCTGAATGAAGTTGTAGCCCTTTGTTACATTGGTAAGGGCAACGCCCAGAACGGCGCAGTTGGTAGTAATCAGGGGCAGGTACACACCCAGGGCCTCATAGAGGGCGGGCATGGCCTTTTTTAAGAACATCTCTACAAACTGCACCAGCGCAGCGATCACAAGGATAAATACGATGGTCTGGAGATATTCCAGGTGAAGGCTCACCAGGATGCCTGAATAGATCAGGCTTGTTACAGCAGACGCAATGGTGATAACGAAGATAACCGCCGCACCCATGCCTGCTGAGGTCTCTACCTTCTTGGAAACACCGAGGAATGGACAAAGTCCTAAGAACTGGCTTAAGACTACGTTATTGACCAGAGCGGATCCAATGGCAATCAGTAATAATTCTTTCATTTGTCCACCCTCCTACTTTTCTCTGCCGGAAACGGCTGCCTTATTTTCCTCTAAAAGCCCGTGGTTTGCCGCACAGGAAGCTCCCATACAGGAAGCGCAGTTACCACCGCAGGCCAGCTTTGACTTAGGCGCGGAACCATTGGTAGCAGACGGGGCCTTAAACTTGTTCTGCAGGGCCGTCAGAATGGAAAGCACGAAAAATGCGCCTGGCGCCAGGACAAAGATAGAAATGTGATAAGCCTCAGGAATGATCACATGGCCAAACACAGCGCCGGAGCCAAGAAGCTCACGCACCAGACCGATACAGGTCAGGGCAATGGTAAAGCCCAGTCCCATGCCGATACCGTCAAAGGTAGACTCCAGAGGGCCGTTTTTAGATGCGTAAGACTCCGCCCGTCCAAGGATGATACAGTTTACCACGATCAGAGGAATGTAAATACCCAGAGCGGAATACAGGCTTGCTACATATGCCTGTAAAAGCAGCTGGACAATGGTTACCAGGGATGCTACAACTACGATATAAGCCGGAATCCTCACCCGGTCCGGTATGATCTTTCTCAGTGCTGAGATCAGCATATTGGAAAACATTAAAACCACGGTTGTGGAAAGACCCATGCCCAGTCCGTTGATGGCAGATGTGGTAACTGCCAGAGTAGGGCACATACCCAGCATCAGGACGAAGGTAGGGTTTTCTTTCACAATACCGTTATATAAACGTTCTGTACATTTGTTCATATTCCCACCTCCTATTGATTGATGCAGTTATGCAGGCAGTAAAGAGCCGCATTGACCGCATTGGTTACCGCCTCTGATGTAATGGTGGCGCCGCTGATGGCATTGATCTGAGTGTCATCTGCATTGCCGGTCTTCACTACACTGAGCTCAGGCGCATTTTTCCCTACATACTGATTCTTGAAATCAGGCTCATCCGCCTTCATTCCAAGGCCTGGGGTATCATTGATCTCAAGAAGCTCGATGCCGGTGATCGTACCGTCCTCCTTAAGACCCACAGACAGCTTTACCGCGCCGCCGTAGCTGTCATTTGACAGGCTGTTGATCACATAGCCCTGCTGGGTGCCGGAGGCGTCCATTGCCTTTAAGATCTCTGTTACCTCTACACTGCCGTAATTTAAGCCTGCCAGCTGCTGATTGCAGTCCTCAATCAAAGCGGTCAGGGCATCATCTGCCTCAAAGCTTGCTGCCTCTGTGAAAACAGCCTGGTAAGCCTTGTTGTTAGCCTCAATCTGGGCCTTTGCAATGGGATCCTTGGTCACCTGGTACACCGCTCCTAAAAGAAAACCTGAAACCAGAGTGATGACACATAAGATCACTGCGTCCTTCATAAATCCTGACTGTTTCATGCCTTTTTCCCCTCCTTTCCAAATGCCTTCGGAAGAGTTGCCTTCTCGATCAGCGGAACAAGGATGTTGCTGATGATGATGGCATAGGATACGCCCTCTGCGGAGCCTCCGAAGATACGGAACAGGCCAGTGAGCACACCTAACAGGATGCCGAATACGATCTGTCCCATAGGTGTAATGGGACTGGTTACATAGTCAGTGGCCATAAAGAAGGCGCCAAAGATCAGTCCGCCGCCGAAGATATGGGCTCCGATATATGTAAGATCCAGCCCGTGTCCTCCGAATAGTGCCGCAAATACAGCCACTGTGAGGATGTAGACTGCCGGGATCCGGATGGAGATCACCTTCTTAATCAGAAGGTAAGCCGCGCCAATCAGCAGGGCAATCACGGATACCTCGCCGATGGTTCCGGGGATCATACCGGTAAACATGGCAGGTACATCCACTGTACCGCCGCTCTTTAATACTGCCAGGGGAGTGGCGCCGGTAACACCGTCAAAACCGCTGTAGCTGAAGTTGGTCATAGGACCTGCAAATGAAATCAGCAGGAAGCATCTGGCTGCCAGAGCCGGGTTCATAAAGTTCTGTCCCAGTCCGCCGTACAGCTGCTTTACAACGATAATGGCAAAAACACCGCCAAGCATGGGGATCCACAGTGCAATCTCCGGCGGCATATTCAGCGCCAGGATCATACCGGTTACCAGGGCGCTGCAGTCCCTTACGGTACAGGGCTTGTGCATCAGCTTTTCGTATACATATTCACTTAATACACAGGCCGCTACTGTTGCAATAATAACTAATAATGCATGAAAGCCGAAATGATATACACCAAAGGCAGAAGCCGGAAGCATGGCGATAGCCACATCCAGCATAAGGTCATGGGTGGTCTCATGGCTCCTTACATGCGGGGATGATGATACGTTCAATAATTTACTCATGGCTTTTGTGTCCCCTCCTACCCTTTCTTCCTGCGGTTAGCCGCAACTGTCTTACGCATCTCTTTAAATGCCTGGGTCAGCGGACGCTTGGCCGGACAGATGTAAGTACAGCTTCCACATTCCATACATTCCATACCGTTCAGCTTCTCAAACCGCTCGCAGTCATCGTGAAGAGCCGCTTCTATCATCATCACAGGAATGACATGGCTTGGGCAGACGCTTACGCACCGTCCGCAGCGGATACATGGTGTAGGCTCATACTCTGCCGCCTCGTCCTTAGTAAAGCAGGTCAGTGCAGAGGAGGTCTTGCTTACAGGGATGTCCACCGAAAACATAGCCTGTCCCATCATGGGGCCTCCGGAAATGATCTTCTCCGGCTCAGTCTTAAATCCGCCTGCCGCTTCCAAGAGCTCCTGATAGTTGGTACCCAGCTTTACGTTAAAGTTTCTGGGATCGTTTACCGCGTCACCTGTAACTGTGATGATTTTCCTCATAAGAGGCGTAGACTTGCACACAGCCATATAGATAGAGATCACAGTGTCCACATTGTCTACGATGCAGCCCGCATCCGCAGGAAGCATGGAGGAATTCACCTTTCTTCCGGTTACCGCGTAGATCAGGGAACGCTCGCCTCCCTGAGGGTATTTTGTCAAAAGAGGACAGACGCTGATCCTTGGCTCATCCTTCACAAGCTCCGTCAGCTTCTTAATAGCCTCCGGCTTATTATTTTCAATGCCGATGACACCTTTTGCATGGTCAAAGAGCTGAAGGATCACCTTTAAACCGCCTACAATTTTCTCCGGCTCTTCCAGCATCATACGATAATCGCTGGTGAGGTAGGGCTCACACTCTGCGCCGTTTACCAGGATATAGTCAATGGCTCCGTCATCCTTTGGCGTCAGCTTTACATGAGTGGGGAAGCCTGCGCCGCCAAGTCCTACGATGCCTGCCTCTTTTACAATATTGCGGATCTCCTCCTTGGACAGCTTAGAGGGATCCCGATCCGCTCCTACGCCTTCTACTGTCTTGTACTCTCCGTCATTTTCTACTACAATGGAAGTTACCATTGCGCCATTTGCCATACGCCTGGGCTCAATAGCTTTTACAGTTCCCGAAACGGAAGAGATCACATTTGCAGAAATAAATCCGCCTGCTTCTCCGATCTTCTGACCCGCAAGGATATGATCTCCCACTGCTACCAGCGGTTTTGCCGGCGCGCCGATATGCTGGGACATAGGATAGACCAGATCTCCCTTCGGCATCAGAACCTGTACCGGTTTGTTCTCTGACAGCTCCTTACCCTCATACGGATGGATGCCGCCTTTAAAAGTCGCCAAACCCATGGATTCTTACCCTCTTTCCTTATAATATTCCTTTGTGACCGGCAGGTAACCGGTACTACAGGGCAGCACAAAATAACACTGCCCCGCATTGAAACATAGTATAGCATAAATAGACATTGTATACAATACAGAATTAAATCGTTATTTTTTTGATATATTTGTTAATTTTGAGACAATTTAGGTCGTTTATAGGCGAACTGCTACAATTTGACAGGGAAGAGGAAGGATCTAAGTACACTTTTACTTTCTCCCTATATGGGTGGATAATCATTTTTATTATCCCTCCATCAGCTTCTTCTCATCTGCCGGGCGCATGTAGGTTTACTCTGCGTTCCAATTTTTTTAGATCTTCTGCCGGCGGCAAATCTTCCGGCTTTATCCCTCTTTGTCCTAACATTTCCCTAACACTTGAATTATTCTGAATATGTTCATCTGTAATAGTCTCTTAAAAATAGAGTGCGCTGTTCATACAAATAACAGCCCTGGGATCACTGAGACATACTTTTTCCAGGTCCCCCTCTTCTGCCATAAAAGTTATCTGACGGTTAGAGAAACCTTCTTCCAGAAGTTCTTTTGTTCCTAATACATCCTTTAAACCACATGTCAGCATCATACCGACAGACTGTCCCTCACACACAGCGCCCCATACCCCACCTGGGGGTTCGGATACTCCGTAAACCCCGGCAGCGGCCTGGCACCCCGGATGAAGCTGGCTTTTACCTTCTCCCCATATAAAAAGGGATCATTTCCCCGCAGAATCCCCCATTCCATCAAAAGGGCGGCGCTTCCTGTGACAAAGGGGGCCGCAAAGGAGGTTCCCGTAACAGCCTCGTAGCCGCCGCCCCGGCGCGCGGTGATGATGTCAACTCCAGGAGCGGCGATGTCAGGCTTTACCTGGCGGGTGAGACGGGTGAAGCCGCGGCCGGAAAAATCGGCATAGGCCAGGCGGCTGTCATCGTAGGCTCCTACGGAAAGAACGGAGGCGGAGGTAGAAGGAATGGTAAGGGTGGTGTCGGGGGAAGCCTTCAAAAACCGTGTGGAAGGATTCAGGATGCCTCTGGAGGGCAGCCACAGATCGTAGCGGCCGGTGACGATCCGTTCCGGCTCCAGGCGGAAGGTCCAGATGCCGCTGTCCAGATAATCCCTTATGGGAATAAAGTCAAAATAGATTTCCTGGGCGGTACTGTAGGGGCTGGGTTTTCCATAATAGGCCAGAATCCGGGTTTCTCCGTCCTCAAAGGTCTGGGGCCCCAGCCGTTCATCCAGAGGCCCCAGGCTCCGTCCGGAGGGTGTAACCAGGGCAACACGGAATCGGTCTGCATAGGATTTCCACAGCTGCACTCCCAGCCCCGTCTCATAAGGGGCAATGGAAAGCTCTGCCTCTGTCAGTTCCCCATCCTTCAGTTCTCCCATGGTATGACCAGCTCCCGCGCCTTCATTTCCCGTCCCCGCCACCAGAACGCTTTTCCCGTATCCGGACAGATCATCCATAAAGGTTTCCAGAAGGCTGGTACCGTCATGAGAGCCGTAGGTATTGCCAAAACTGATATTCACCGCCACTGGCCGGCCCAGGCGGATGGCCTCCCGGACCACCAGATCCAGGGCCTCCATCAGCTGGGTCGTCCTTGGAAAGCTGCCGGTCAGTGGAACTCCCAGCTTCACAATAAGAAGCTCGCTTTCATAGGCAACACCCCTGTACACACCGCCTGAACCCCGGCCATTTCCCGCCGCAATAGCCGCTACCGCCGTACCATGGCCGCTGCCGTCTGCGGAAAGAGGGCGGGAACGATCTCCATTTCTCAGGGATTCATTGATCTCCTCACTGTTATAGATCCGGTCCTGATCCTGGTCCCACAAAAGCCGGATCCTTGTGCTTCCATCCTCCTTCCGGAAATCCGGATGAAAATAGTCGATGCCGGAATCGATCACCGCCACCAGCACTCCCTCACCTGTCAGCCCCGGACTTCCCGGCCGGCCCTGGGAGGGCTGCAGAGGCAGAAGGCAGGAGGCCGCCCTTGCCCCGTTTGCGGCAAAGAACAGCCTCTTTGGTTTTTCTATGTATTCGATCTGGGGCAGATCCGTTACACGGTCAATCTGCCCCTCCGGCACCCGCATAATGGCATAATTATTGATCAGAGAGCGGATTCGGATCCCAAGACCCGAAAGCTCCTCCTCCAGATCCGCCAGGAGGCCATTGTGCCGGACGATCAGCTCCCAGGTTTTATCCCTTTCATCAAAACCAATTTCCAGGCTTTCTGATTTTTCCCGCTCCTCCTCTGTGGCTGACAGGGCAAGATTTAAAAGATTTTCCCGTTTCTGGTTTTCCACAGCCAGTTTCTCCCTTCCAGCAGATTTTATTACCCTTTAAACTATATTCGGAAAAACCGCCCTTTTAGAAGTATATTTCCCCGTCCCGCAGCAAAACTAAGGAGGTGACCATTCAATCAATCATGTATACTCTATCTGAAACGGAGGTCAGAATATGGAACAGGCACCTATTTTTCTTACAGACAAAAGCAGAACCCTTCTTTTAGAGGTGATCGAAGGGGCTCCTCAGGCCGCTCTGCCGGACTGCTTAAGCCCCTTTGACCGGTTAGAGCCGGGCGCTGCTGAGGGAGCTTCCGAAAAGCATCTTCCAGTAATCCGCCGGGAGGGCTGCCATGTGACAGTAGAAACAGGCAGCGTCTCCCATCCCATGGAAGCAGACCACAGCATCACCTGGATCATCCTCACCACAAAGGCCGGCTGTATCATGCGGGTCCCCCTTACCGCCGGCTGTACGCCGACAGCCCATTTCACCCTGGAGGAGGGGGATGAGCCGGCAGCTGCCTACAGCTTCTGCAATCTCCATGGTCTCTGGAAAGCAGAATACAAGAAGTAAAAAATACCCCTGAAGGCATTCGGAACACCTTCAGGGGTATTTTTTATTTTAAGAAACCATTTACGATCTGAGCCTCTGCTTCCTCCTCTGTCAATCCCAGAGTCATCAGCTTTATGATCTGCTCCCCGGCAATCTTTCCGATAGCCGCCTCGTGGATCAGGGCCGCGTCTACATGGTCAGCCACCAGGCCCGGGATCGCCAGGATCTTAGCCTCGTCCATGATAATGGCATCGCACTCCGTATGGCCGCTGCACTTGGCGTTTCCAATGATCTTGGAGTTAAAGGTCTGCTTGGAGCGGTCCTTCGCCACGGAGCGGGACACCACGTCCGCGCTGGAATCGTCTCCGTTCAGTTCCACGATATAGGTGCTCTCTGCCTCTTGATCTCCGTGGGTAAGGAGGCGCTCGCGCACGATCATCTTAGCTCCTGCAGCCAGCTTTGCAAGGTTGGTGCGGTTAGTGGAATCCACACCCTTGATCTGGACCATTTCCATTTCAACAAAGCTGTTTTCCTCCATATATACCTCAGTCACCGGATTGAGGATCCTCTTGCCGCCGCCATCTCCCTCGCCGTAATGCTTCTCTACGTATTTTACCTTCGCGTTTTTCCCTACAAAGAAACGGTGGATACCGTCATGCTGAGAATCCTGGTCGCCGCAGTTGTGGATGCCGCAGCCTGCCACGATCACAACATCCGCATCCTCACCGATATAAAAATCGTTGTAGACCATTTCCTTTAAGCCGCTGGCGCTTACCACCACCGGGATATGAACGCTTTCATGCTTTGTTCCCGGCTTGATGCGGATGTCAATGCCTGGCTTGTCTGTCTTTGTGATAATATCGATATTGGCAGTGGTATTGCGCCCTGCCATCTGGCCATTGGCCCGTATATTGTAAGCTCCCTCCGGAACGCCATGAAGGTCAGCTACCTCTTCTAGTATTCTCTCCTGAATCCCATCCATCTGTGACACTCTCCTATCCCTTATTTTGCCGCATCCAGAAATCCGCTGCAGGCATCTACCGCTGAGGCGGTACCCATGATTCCTGGAAGGATCTCATCTCTTGTACCCTGGTTCACTACCCTTCCATCTGCGATCACCACGATCTCATCCGCTATATTGAGGATACGCTCCTGATGGGAAATGATCAGGATGGAGCCCTTTGTATTCCGGCGCATCCGCTCAAATACCTGAATCAGGTTCTGGAAGCTCCACAGATCAATCCCCGCCTCCGGCTCGTCAAAAACAGACAGCCTGGAGCCTCTGGCGATCACAGTGGCGATCTCGATCCTCTTAAGCTCGCCGCCGGATAAGCTGGCATTGATCTCACGGTTGATATAGTCCTTAGCACACAGGCCCACCTCTGAAAGGTACTGGCATGCCTCCGCCACGGTCAGCTTCTTCTTTGCTGCCAGACGCAGAAGATCCAGCACCTGAACTCCCTTAAAGCGGACAGGCTGCTGAAAGGCAAAGCTGATGCCCAGATTGGCCCGGTCCGTAATACTCATATCTGTAATGTCCTTTCCGTCGAACAGAATCCGTCCTCCGGTGGGACGCTCAATTCCCATGATCAGCTTGGCTGTGGTAGATTTTCCGCCTCCGTTTGGACCTGTGATCACCACGAACTTCCCATCACCAACGGTAAGGCTTATATCCTTTATGATACCCTTTTCTCCCTTATCGTCACTGACGTCAAAGGAGAGATTCTCTAATGTAAGCATATGTTTCTCCTACCTCTCTTCTTACCTGTCTTTTCTCATTCACACTCATGCCAAATAAGGCCACAGTTTACAGTATATACTATTTAACTGGAAATTACTATTAAAATGTGAAAAAATATGCTATCATTCACCTATAAGAAGTTACTGTATTCCACTAATAAGGAGGCGCAAATATGAGCAGATCAAAAACTTATTCCTACACCTACGATCAGTACGAGGACGAAGGGAAAAATGCTTCAACCATGACCGAGGACATTCTGGCCGATCCGGAGTTTCCACAGCTTGATGAGGTGATCATCGGCAGCTGGGGCGGAGCCTGGGAGGAGGAAGGCTGCCAGCCGATCCTGGACGGCATCATCTCCCATTCCAAGGATTTTTCTCACGTACGCCATTTGTTTATGGGAGACATGGATTTTGAAGAATGTGAGGTTTCCTGGATCGTCCAGGGCAATTATGAAAAGCTGTGGGCCGCCCTGCCAAACCTTAAGGAGCTGACCATCAAAGGAGCCAGTGAATTGACTCTGGGCAATGTGGATCACCCAGGCCTGGAGGCTCTGACCATCATCTGCGGCGGCCTTCCTTCCTCTGTCCTGAAAGAACTCCAGAACGCCAGGCTTCCTCAACTTAAAAAGCTCCTTCTCTACATCGGAAGCGACTGCTACGGCTTTGACGGAAATGCAGAAACCATAAAGGAATTTCTGGAGAAGTCCCACTTCCCTGCCCTTACCTATCTTGGGATCGCTGACAGCGAGATCCAGGATGAGCTTGCTGAGGCAGTGCTTTCCTGCAAATATATGGGGCAGCTTGAAACCCTTGACCTCTCCTGCGGCACCTTGACTGACCAGGGAGGACAGCTGATCCTGGATTCCCTTCCCCATTTTCCAAATATCCGCACCCTGGATCTCCACTACAACTATCTCTCTGGAGAAATGATCCAGAAGCTCCAGGCACTTCCTGTTTCAACCGACCTTTCCGACTCCCAGGAGCCAGAGGAGTATCGCGGCGAGATCTGGCGGAATGCCATGCTGACAGAATGAGCCCCCTGGTACTTATAGGGCAGCCGGATACCAAGCGGACAGTCTATCTGCAAAAGGCCCTGTCCGGACTTGGTCTTTCCCTGCGGATTCTTCCCTGGGAGGAGCTTTCCCCCGGCCATCCATGGCCTGAGGATTTTCCTCCCGCTTCCTGCTGCTTTATAAAAATAGATCCGCCCCAGTGGACCAGCTGTTCTCTTGAGGAACTGGAGACTTTGACAGAGGACTACAAAAAGCGCTTAATAGAGCTTTCTTCCCTGTCTCCCGGAAGGTGGCTGAACCACCCGAAGACCATTTTGCAGCTTCTGGATAAAAGAGTCTGCAAAAAGCAGCTTTTAGAGGCCGGGCTTCCTGTAACCGAAGAGCTTACAGACTTTGAGCCGGATCCCCAGTCCCTTCTTGATACCATGAAGGCCAGACATATGACCCAGATCTTTCTGAAGCCGGTATATGGCTCAGGAGCCGCTGGGGTCACAGCCCTCAGGCTCCATCCGGGCACAGGCGAGCTGATGGCCTATTCCTGCGCCCTGCCCCTTCCCGGGGATCAGGGCGGACTTATCAACACCAAGCAGCTCCGGGTGTTCCGGGGCCATAAGGAGGTTCTGCCTCTGCTTAAAGCCCTTCTTCCGCTGGACTGTCTGGCAGAACGATGGTACCCAAAAGCCGGCTTCCAGGGCTTTTCCTATGACCTGCGGGCGGTATGTCAGGAGGGGCAGACCGACTTTCTTCTGGCCCGGCTTTCAACCGGGCCTGTTACCAATCTCCATCTGAATAACCATCCTCTCAGAGCCTCCGGCCTCGAACTCTCTTCCAGGCTGACAGATAAACTCCATTTCATCTGCCAGAAAGCCATGGACTGCTTTCCCGGTCTTACCAGCGCAGGCATCGATCTTCTTTTAGAAAAGGGCAGCTTAAGGCCTAGGATCATCGAAATGAACGGACAGGGAGACCTGATCTACGAGGATATTTATCACGAAAATCAAATCTATCTCCATCAGGCACAGCTTATGAAGGAGTGGACAGAAAGGGTGAAGCAGCTATGAATCAGAAAAATGGACCCGGCGAGGTACCGTATGAGCTTTTTTCTCACACAATGAGTGAGCAAAGATCTTCCATTGATATGAACCAGATCGTAGGAAGCCATGACATTCTTATGATCTGTCTGGATACCCTGCGCTATGACGCGGCCCGGCTGGAGGAGGATCTGGGCCGCACCCCCGTTTTAAGCCAATACGGCCCCTGGCGGAAATGCCAGGCTCCAGGGAATTTTACCTATCCCTCCCATCACGCCATGTTCGCAGGCTTTTTCCCCTGCGATTATGAAGCTTCCAATATCAGCCACCGGGAATTTCTGTTCTTTCCCAAGGCAGGCGGTCTGGGACGGATCGTACCGCCGGGGGCCTATGCCTTTTCGGGCAGCACCATTGTGGAGGGGATGGAAAAAGCTGGATATGAGACCTGGTGTGTAGGCGGCGTTTCCTTTTTCGACAAACGAACGGACCTCGGACGGGTATTTCCCAGTTTCTTCCAGAAAAGCTGGTGGAACCCTTCCTTCGGCTGCCCGATTAAGGACAGTACCAGAAACCAGGTGGATTTTATCCTAAAAAAGCTGGAGCAGGCTCCGGAGAAACAGAGAATCTTCCTGTATCTGAACGTAGACGCCATCCACTATCCCAACTATTTTTACCTGGAAGGCGCCGCCCATGACAGCCTGGAAAGCCACCGGGCCGCTCTTAGGTACGCGGACCGGGAGCTTGGACGGCTGTTTGAGGGCTGGAAGGAGAAAGCAGGGCGGCCTGCCTTTGTTATCTGCCTGTCGGATCACGGCACCTGCTATGGAGAGGACGGCTGCCAGTTCCACGGCATCAATCACCCGGCTGTCAATGCCATTCCCTATAAGCATTTTGTTCTATAGAAGCAATATTTAAAGGAAGGTCTGTAAAAATGAATCGTTACACCCAATATATGTACAGCTACCCTCACAAAACGGCTTACCGGCCTCTTGTGGGTGTTAATCTAAAAGATCACCTTTCCTGTCTGAGTGGAAAGGGTCAGAGCCTCTATCTTCATCTCCCCTTCTGCGAAACAAAATGCGGGTACTGCAACCTGTTTTCCGTAATCGGACAGTCCCCGGAGACAATAGACCGGTATCTTGACAGCCTGAGACGGCAGAGCAGGCAGTATAGCTCCCTATTAACGGATACCGTCTTTTCCGACCTTACCATCGGAGGCGGAACCCCTCTGCTGCTCACTCTGAGTCAGCTGGAGCAGATGTTTTCCATCGTGAGAGAAAATCTCACTTTAGGCAAGGAGGTCCAGATCGTAATCGAAACCGCCCCGGCCCAGACAACTCCGGAAAAACTGGCTCTTTTAAAGGAACAGAGGGTAACACGGGTCAGCATGGGGATCCAGAGCTTTTCAGATCAGGAGCTTTTATGCCTGAAACGGTTCCACAGCGCCCACCAGGCAAGAAGAGCCCTGGATCGTCTGATGGATACCGGCTTTCCTGTTGTAAATCTTGACTTTATCTACGGAATACCGGGACAGACCATTTCCTCCCTTTTAGCTTCACTTAGGGAGGCGGTAAGCTGGAAGCCGGAAGAAATCTTTCTCTATCCTCTTTACATCAAACATGGCGCCGGCCTGGAGCGCCAGCTGGCCCAGGGAATGGTTCTGGATCAGGAGCTTGCCTTCCTTCAATATAAAGAAGCATCTGCCTTTTTGAAATCACAGGGCTACCGACAGGATTCCATGCGCCGCTTTATGCGGCAGCCTTCTGCCAGAGAATTTTCAGACTGCGGAGCCTCTGCCTCTCTTTCCCTTGGCTGCGGCGGGCGAAGCTATCTTGGAAGGCTTCACGCCTGCACGCCCTATGCCATTACCAGAGGCAGCTGCTTAAGAGAACTTCAGCGCTTTATGGAGGAAACCGATTATACCCAGCTCCGCCACGGGATTTTTCTGTCTGAGGATGAACAGAAACGGCGGCACCTGATACGGAATCTTTTGATCCTTCCAGGTATTTCCAGAAAAGATTACCGTAAGAAGTTTGGCAGGGAGGCGGAAATGGATTTTCCTCTGCTGAAAAAATGGGTATCCGAGGGATATATACAAGAATTAGGAGATTTTTTCTCATTAACAGAGACAGGACTGGGACTTTCAGATTATCTGGGACCTCAGCTGATCTCCCCTGCCATCCAGGCAGCTATGAAAGAATGGGAGGAACGTCATGGCACCTGTTAGCTTCACCTGGAGAGGAAGCTTGAAAAGCTGCAACTATCATTGCTCCTACTGCCCATTTTCCAAGCATCCCCAGTCAGAGCGAGAGCTTTTAAAAGACCGGCAGCAGTGGATGGCCTTTTGTGATGAAATGGAAACCTGGGCCGGGGAGCTGAAGCCCGGCGCCCTTCTGGTGACGCCTTATGGGGAAGCTCTGATCCATCCCTGGTACTGGGAGGGATTTGGACGGCTTTCCCGTCTGGAGCCTCTTCAGGCTGTAGGCGCCCAAACGAACCTGAGCTTTCCCATAAGAGAAAGCCTGAGGCTCTTTGAACAGGCTGGTGGGATCCGGGAAAAGCTCTGTCTCTGGGCCACCTTTCATCCCGAAATGACAGAGGGCTCCCGGTTTGCAGATACCTGCAGGCAGCTGACCGCTCTGGGGATCCGGCTTTCTGCCGGAGCTGTAGGCGTTCCTGCGGACATAAACCGCATCAGGCAGCTTAGAAGCCAGCTTCCCGAATCCATCTATCTGTGGATCAATCCCATGGATGGATTAAAACGTCCTTATACAAAGGAAGAAATCGCCGAGTTTCAAAAGATCGATCCATTTTTTGCCCCTGCAGCAGCCTGCCCTTCCGCCGATCCTTCCATGTGCCGCAGCCGTCTTGCCATCGAAGGGGACGGGAGTATCCGCAGCTGCACCATTGGAAAACGGGTTAAAGGAAACACAGAGGATGGAACCCCTCTCTGGGTCCGAGAGCTTTTAAGAAGACGGGATTCTTCCGATCCGGGAGCCTGCCATCCAGGCAGCTGCCCTTCCCGCTGTTCCTGCTATCTGGCCTATGGCGGGCGGAAGGATTATAAAAATAAATTTTATTTTGGGCCCTGGAGTATTTTCCGGATCCCCTGGAAGGCCAGGGCTGTGTTTTTTGATGTAGACGGAACCCTGATAGGAGAAGGAAGCCAGAGCCGCCAGTTTCTGATCTCCAGAGAACAGCTGGAGGCTCTTAAAAAGCAGATGCCCCTATTTCTTGCAACAGAACTTCCCTATCAGGAGGCAAAAAGACGGTGCCGGGAGCTGTTTCCCCTCTTTGACGGCGGCGTCTTTGGAGGCGGATCCCATATCCGGCTGGAGCAGGGCCGCCAGGAATGTATCCCTCTGGATCTCTCCTGGCGCTCTTCCATAGAGCCGCTCCAACAGTCCATAGGCTTTCAGCTGCGGCTTTATAAAGAAATGGGAATCGTATATAAAGCAGTCCTTACCAAGCTTCCCTCTTCTTCCGGCTGGACAGAAGAAGAAACTCAGGCCATTGCTGCTCTTCTCCCTTCCACCCTCTGCTCTCTCCACCCCGAATACCGCCGCATCCAGATCCTTCCCAAAGGAGCTCATAAAGCCGCCGGAGCCGCCCTTCTGTGCAGCTGGCTTGGCCTCACCCTCAAGGACTGCGCAGCTGCTGGAAACTCCACAGAGGACCTTCCTCTTTTGAACAGCTGCGGCTTTTCCATGGCGCCGGCGGGAAGCGGCCGGGATGTGCTGGAGGCTGTTCATGGGGTGTATGGGCTTTGATTCTGCCAGACGGGGAGTTGCTTGATATCCGGCATAAAAACTGATAGAGTAAAGGTACTAACAGGAGACGAGCCGATATATGCCTGAACAGGAATTGATCCCAATCCATGAAAATATCAAAAAAATACATGACCGTATATCTGTATTGGAAGTAAAAAGCCAAATAACCCATAAAAAGCTTGACAGCTTAACCCTTGATGTAAAAATAGCCGAACAAGATACGAGAAAAGATATTATGCAGTTTAATAGTGCGATTGAAACCTTAGCAGCAGTCTTAGAGGCTAAAGGCATCTTACCCAGCGTTTTATAAAATGCTCCCCCTCTGACCTCTTATAAACAAGATGCCAGAGGGATTTTTTTACCCATAATTCAAAAAACAGGAAGCCTCCGCTTCCTGTTTTCCTCCTGCAGAAGAAGGGAGTCGAACCCTCAAGGTATTGCTACCACACGGACCTGAACCGTGCGCGTCTGCCAATTCCGCCACTTCT
>URNT01000027.1 GCA_900549235.1 uncultured Clostridium sp.
TAGATGTACCTGTCCTTTCTGAATGTTGTGTTTGGTGGTCGGTTTCGGGTTCTGGCCTGGAAGCGGAGGGGAACGCTCCGGCGGTGGTGATTTCTTCGTAGTATCACATCCTTTCTGGGACTATTGAAGAAATTACAGGGTTATGATATTATCTAGGTGTTAAAAATTAAATAGTCATGGTTAGGATTGTTAGCTTGTGTTTTCTCATGCAGCTCTGTCATGTACTCCCAACAACTTAAAAGTAGATTTCAGTGGAGATTTATAATATCAGGAGGTACGGTTATGACAATAATAACGACTGTAAAAAGCATTATGGTGGGCAACGGAATTTCTGGGAATTTTTGCTAAAGTGTGCAGGGGCAGTGGGAAAAATTACGGCTGGCATGACATGAAGAATCCGGGAGGGTCAAATCTCCAATTCCCATCGGGGCTGTTTTCAGCCCCATTTAATTTTGAAACAAAAAATAGACGCTCATTGTTGAACGTCTATTTTTGGATGATATTGAGGTTTGCTGGTCTATCTTATAAAATCTGAATGTACTTCGATTGCATTTTTATTGCATTTTTTATTTTTTTTCACATAGATTTTAGTGGTTGATAGTTCCTGAAAATGCCTTAAAATCAATGATTTTCACTTATATAGCATACTGTCTGTCTGGAGTTTGAGTGATAAACAGCCCCCGGAAATGCTAATAAAATAGGCATTTCCGGGGCCATTTTATGTCCTTTGGCTCTATTATATGATAAATACTGGATTTTGGGCAGGCATCACGATACCTGCCTGATTTGCTTCACATAGCAAGTCCACACTCAAAGGCAAGTACCATATATTTTTCTGCACGATCCAGACCATATAAATTCAAATCTCTGATTTCCCATGTATCAGAACTAAGATTATCTGCCCCGTACAAAAATTGGATAAAAGGAATCTGCCTATATTTTGCAGCGGCCAACATGGAAGCGCATTCCATTTCTACAACCAGGCAGCCCTCCTGTCTGCGCTCTTGAATAAGGGGGAGAGTTTCCCTGTAAATAGCGTCTGAAGTCCATGTTTTCCCTTTTACATATGGATAACCATAACTTGATAAAACACTTTCCAATATTTGGACAGAATGAGGATCTGCTTCGATTTCTGATGAGGGAGCTATATAATGATAACTTGTCCCCTCATCGCGGACAGCAGAAACAGGGATAATCATGTTGTTTTTTACTTTACCATCATCCAATACTCCGCAGGAGCCGAACAAAACAAACTTTTTGGCCCCCATAGCAATGATTTCTTCAAATCCAGCGACGCAGGCAGGCGCCCCCACTCTGGACAGATAGAAAGCAATATCTGTATCTTTATAACGGATTTTGTAAACGGGTATCATACCATTTGCGGTATACAGTTCTGCTATCTTTTCGGTATTGTCCAGTGAAGCAAATTTTTGAATAATATTTTCTGAAAATGTGGAAACACATACCCCAGGGAAATTATCAATTTTTTTCGTTGTATCAGACGGGCTGAATAAGGCCGGTTCTGAAATTTCAGATTTTTGAAATATAGTAAGAAACGTTTGATTGTGTTCCATTTTTCCCCCTTATATAGATTAAATGTTAACTGTGTTTGCGCAGCTTTAAAATGACATTTTTCTTCTTAACAGCTTCTTGAAGTAAACTGGCTGCATGAGCGGATTTTTCTTTTTGTGTGAGAGCTGAAGTATTCTCATCCAACTCGGATATGATGTTTTCTAAATCTTCTAATTCCAACAAATTGACCGCAATGCAGAACAATGTTTTCTTTCGTCCGTCATTATAAGCATTCAATAGATGATTTAACAGAACCTTCTTTCTCTGCTGTTCTGCTGAATAAAGTTCGATTCCCAGTTCCTTGAATTTTTCCATATCCTGCTTTTGATGCTGGTGTGTGATAAAAGAATCAAATTCGTCTATGTTATTATATTTTTCACAAGGATAAATTTCACACTGGAAGCAATATTCTACATTCCCATGCTGCAAACTGCACTTTGCTATGGAACAGGCTTGGTTTCCTTCGCCGCCGCCGCAGCTGGGACAATATTGATTCAGGTTCATAGGGCATAAGGAGCAGTTCAAGCCGCATAAAGAAAAAAGCAAATGATTCCGTTGAAAATTCTTCATTACGTCTCTCCTGTGAAAGTGCGTTTTTGATACTTGCATTCTAACATAACATAATAAAATAAGCAAATAAGTGCTAAATAAAACCTGGAAACCGCCCCCATTTTCTGATAAAATAAATATCCACACACCTATAAAAAATAAAATCAACACCGAGGTAAAACTATGGCATCAAGTAAAGAATATCTGCACTTCATTTTAGGACAGTTATCGGAATTAGAGGAAATCACATACCGGGCCATGATGGGAGAGTTTATTATCTACTATCGGGGGAAGATTGTGGGCGGGATTTATGATGACAGGCTGCTTGTAAAGCCGGTCCGTTCGGCAGTGTCTTATATGCCGGCAGCTTCTTATGAACTGCCTTATGAGGGGGCGAAGGAAATGCTGCTGGTGGATGAGGTGGACAATAAGGAGTTTCTGACGGGCCTGTTTCAAGCCATGTATGCGGATCTGCCGGAACCAAAACCGAAAAAGCAGAGATAGCCAAATCGCCGGTCCTGTGCTAAAATCAAATGGCAAAGATAAAAACACAACGTAAGAGCCTCCATCTCTTACAGAGCCGGTAGGTAGTCCGGCCGCACCACTTTGGTGTAAGTAACCCTCCCTCCTTGTAGCGTGTTTGAAAATTCATTCCTGCCATCTGCACGCCCCGCTTCGCGGCATATCCCGCCCGGATTCAGTCAGCGTAGCCCACTACGCCTCCTTCATCCGGCCGGAATCTTCCACAAAGTGTGACGCACAGCTGTCAGAAAGCAATTTTCAAACGCGCTAGGGCCGTCCATTCTTTGTTCAGTACAATCATTTAAGGAGGAATTGTCATGGACAAGGTATGGAGCAGACTGACTGTATTTTTTGAGGAGCCCTTCTGGGTAGGCGTTTTTGAGCGGGTATCGGAGGGAAAGCTATCTGTATGCAGAGTTACCTTTGGCGCGGAGCCCAAGGACTGCGAGGTAGATGATTTTGTTCTGAAAAATTACAGCAGGCTCCGGTTTAGTCCAGCTGTGGCAGCTGATGTAAAGAAGGCGCCCCGCAGTCCAAAAAGGGTCCAGCGGGAGGTGCACAGGCAGGTACAGAATACCGGCATAGGCACAAAGTCTCAGCAGGCGCTGAAATTGCAGCAGGAGCAGTTGAAAACAGAACGCAGACGAGTGAACCGGGAACAGCGGGAAGCAGAGAAACAGCGGCAGTTTGAACTGAAACAGCAGAAAAGGAAGGAAAAGCACAGGGGCAGGTAAGACCTGCCCTCAGGGCTCCGCTTGATTTATTTTTAAAATCCTCCTTGCATCTTCCAAAAAACTTGTATATAATTGAAATTACAGATTCATTCACAGATCTGTCTGTGTGTCAGCACAGAAGGCGGGATCCATTCCGGAACCGCAGATTCCCATTTTTAAACCTGATTTGTACATTGACAACCACACAGGATATTTGGGCCTGTCCGTATATGGACGGAGGCAATGATGAAAAGGAAGGATTATTTTATTAGAAAAATGTATATAACCGCGATTGCGGCAGTATGCAGCACCCTGTGCTGGGCGGGTTCTGCGCAGGCAGAGGATGAGAGCCGCATAACGGTCATACAGGAGCTGGAAGAAGGAGACCTGGAGGGGCTTAAGGCGCCAGAGCAGGAATACAGGGATGAGAACGGAGCAAGCTACCGGCTGGATTCGTGGGATATACGTCAGATTCCCGGGGAGAAAAAAAGCCGCCAGGTGGAGCAGGAATGTTTTTATCAGGAGGTAGAGGGCGCCCAGGAGCTGCCATCCTCCATTCCCATTTCCTCAGAAGGAGAGGAGACTGCGGCGGGAAGGATCCCTTTAAAGGAGGCGCGGGTGGTAAAGGAGGTATGGAAGGACGATTTTTCCATGCCGGTGACATTTCATTCTTATGGGGCAGACGGCTACCGGCTTGGAGAGCTTACTGTAGAAGGGGAGCAGGCGCTGGAGCAGGTGGCCCAGGCAGGACAGGCACTCCTTGGAGATCTGGGGCTGTCTGCCGGAGATTACAGGATCAACGGCCTGGTCTGGGATGGGGAGCCCTATATGGATGAAGGCGGGCAGCTGTGCCGGAGGGCAACTGCATTTGGGGAAAAATGTATCCGGGATTATGAGGCGCTGTACCAGGGAGAGATCAGCTGGACGGAGCCGGACCGGTATGAGCTGAAGGCCCAGTACCGGCTGGAACCGGTGGAAATGGCTCCGGAAAGCCAGGCGGAGCTTCCGGAGATGGTACAGGAGGAAGAAGCGCCGGTTACACTGTGGCAGCGGATCCGGAATGTGGTGATGATCACCATGGGGATCGGTATACTGGGTTTCATGGCAGGACTTGTGATTCTTTCTGCGGGCATGGAAAAACGGCGCAGGGAGCAGAGATACATTCCCTGCATGGAAGAACTGGAAACAGAAGGATAAAGCAGAAAATGGAAGAGGCCCTGAAAAATTTGTGTGGAAATGGAAAAATCAGGATACGCAATAACAAAGATTTCAGAAAATCTTTAAAAAAAAGACATAGTATTGTCACAGGTTTCGTAGTAATATGTAGCATATGTGTAAGGTGCACATAGGAGAGGAGAGTAATATTTATGAAAAAACATTATTTAGCGATTGCAATGATGTCCCTGGCACTGGGGATGACTGCCTGCTCATCCAAGCCGGCTGAGACCAGCGCGCCGGCAGAAACCTCGGCGTCTGCTGCTCAGACTGAGGAGAATCAGGAGGCAGCGGCATCGGCCGATACAGATGAGGCGGAGGAGGATTATTTCTACGGCCTTGTAAGTGAGGCGGCAGAGGGAACCCTGACCGTGACCGCCGAAGATGGAACAGCAGCCAAATTTGATATTTCAGAGGCCACAGTTGAGGGCGTGGCAGAGACCGCTGGTGTAGGCGACGAGGTTGAGATCACCTTTGAGGGCACTCTGTCTGAGGATGTGACCAAGGCAAATGTAGTAGACATTATCACCTCTGCCACGGCCGAAGAGGAGGCAGCTGCGGAAAATGACCTTACCATTACCGGCACCATCGAGGCCGCAGATGATAAAACCATTACCTTAAAGACAGAGGACGGCAGCTATGTCCTTAATTCCATCATTGCCCAGAAGGTGACAAAGGACGGCATCAAGGCAGGAGCTGAGGCAGATGTGACCTATTACGGCGACCTGGAGGATCCGGACGACCGCGCGGTAGCTACAAAGATTGTTACAGCTGACGCCAGAGATACAGAGGATGCCAAGATCAATACCCTGACCGGTACAGCCGCAGAGGTTGGCAGCGATTATGTGGTACTGGATACAGCTGACCCGGATAATACATTGTTTTCCTTTATTGGAACAGCAGGAATGTTTGACGGGGTGAATGTAGGAGATACAGTGACGGTGATCTATGAGGGAACCTTGACAGATAAGACCATCACAGCCGTTGGAATGAAGTAAAAGAAAGTGATAAAAGACAGCCAGAGCCGCCTGCCGGATCAGCAGGAGCTCTGGCTGTTGGTTTCTCTTTAGTCCTTGATTACAAAGGCGCTGCGAAGCATGGCCTCGATCCCGGGGGCTTCGGGATCATGGGAGGTTTTTCCAGTATCCAGCTGCTTCATTGCGTTCATTTCTTCATCGGTCAGTGTAAAGTCGAAAATATCGATATTTCCGGCAATCCGCTCCGAATTGCTGGATTTGGGAAGGACGATCAGGCCGTCCTGGGTCTCAAAGCGGAGCAGGATCTGTCCCGCATTTTTCCCATATTTTTCGGCAAGTCTGGTAACAGTAGGATTCTCAAGAAGCTCCTTGTTGGCGTGTCCCAGGGGATAGTAGCATTCCAGCTTTACATCATCCTTTTCCATCAGCTGGCGAAGGGGACGCTGCTGGCAGAAGGGATTGCACTCCACCTGGTTTACGGCCGGTTTTGTGGCGAACTGGGGAACAAACTGATTCCAGATTTTGGGTGTCATGTTGCTGACGCCGATGGATTTTAAGATTCCCTGGGCTTTGGCCTCTTCCATGGCCTTCCAGGCACCGGCCACGTCTCCGTAGGGCTGGTGGATCAGATACAGATCAATATAGTCAAGTCCCAGCTTTCTCAATGACCTCTGGATCCCTCCTTTTGCCTGCTCATAGCCGTAATCCTGAAGCCAGAGCTTGCTTGTGACAAAAATCTTTTCTCTGGGAATCCCGCTGTCACGAACTGCTTTTCCTACTTCTTCCTCATTAAAATAGGCGGCAGCTGTATCGATGTGGCGGTAGCCGGCTTTCAGTGCCTCGGATACGGCCTGGTAGGTAGAGCCGTCATTTGGGATCATAAAAACGCCGAAGCCGATGACCGGTATCTGATTGTTATCATTTAAACGAATGGTCTCCATATGCTCCTCCTTTAATCATGTGCCTTAACTGAGTGTATCATTTGAACAAATGCCGGATCGAAATGATTTACAATGTCGCTCTTTCCAGTATCCAGCGCTTCTATTTTCTTCATGTCCTCCTCATCCAGCTTAAAATCCCATATATCCATATTTTCCTGGATCCGCTCCTTGTGGACGGATTTGGGGATGACTGCGACTCCTCGGTCCACATTCCAGCGGAGGGCGGTCTGAGCAGCTGTTTTTCCGTATTTTTTACCAATCTCTGTCAGCACAGGATGGGTAAAGATACCATGTCCGCCTTCGGCAAAGGGGCCCCAGGCCTCGCAGACAACGCCGTATTTTCTGGCTGTTTCAAGGGCAAGAGGCTGCTGGAAGAAGGGATGCAGCTCAATCTGGTTCACTGCCGGAGTCACCTCAAAGGTCTCGCACAGATCTGCCAGAACGTGAGGATAGCTGTTGCACACGCCGATGGCCTTCAGCACGCCGGCCTTATAATTTTTCTCCATGACGTGGTAGGCGCCTGCATAATTTCCCATGGGCTGATGGAACAGATACAGGTCAATATAATCCATTCCCAGCTTGCGCAGGGAGGTGTCGATGGCAGTCTGCGGGTCATCATAATCCTGGACCCAGAGCTTGGTGGTGATAAATAAGTCCTCCCGCTTCACCAGGCCGCTGGAAATGGCTCTGCGGACCGCTGCGCCTACAGCCTCCTCATTGCCGTAAACCGCTGCGGTGTCGATGAGACGATAGCCCATTTCGATAGCGTTATAAACAGAAGCTTCGCATACAGAAGGGTCGGTTACCTGAAATACGCCGAAGCCCTCCAGCGGCATGGAAATGCCATTGTTTAAAGTAATGTATTCCATAATTAAATGCCCCTTTCTATTAAAGATAGGTTACTGTTTCAGATAAAGGCTTTCTCTGGCTGTGGTTTGCCAGGGGCCCGGCACCCTCTGCCCCATATCCCAGATCAAGAAACATGAGGACCTCTTCATCTTCTGGTAAACCAAACTTCCGGGCGGTAATCTCCGGGTCAAAGAAGTTGATCCAGCAGCTTTCCACACCGGCATCTTTTGCAGCCAGCATCAGGTGGGCTGCCACAATGGTGGCGTCCTCTACGCCGGAATCCCGCTTATCTCCCGGATAGGTAAAGACCTGGTTCCGGTTAAAGGCAACCATGAGAACAGTGGGAGCGCCGTAGCGGCAGGGAGTTACCTGATCTACCTTCGCAAGTCCTTCCTCTGACTGTATCACATAAATATGCTGCTCCTGAAGGTTTTTGGCAGTAGGAGCCAGCCTTCCGGCTTCCAGAATGGTGTTTAACTGCTCTGGTGATACAGGACGGCTATCAAATTTTTTGCATGAATAACGATCTTTGATTACTTGTGAAAATTCCATTGAGATTTCCTCCTTCTAAATGGTGTCTAACGCCAGCTGTCGATCACAGCCTTTAGCATAAGGGAGCAGAACTGCTCCATGCCGTTTATAAGCTCGCCTTCCCCGCCTGTGTTGATGCACCAGGCGGCAACGATTCCATAATAGGCATTTACAATGATCTCTGCCAGAGTCCTGACGGGAGTTTCCTTTTTCAGGCTTCCGGCTGTTACGGCTGCAGATAAAATATCAGAAATATTTTGGCAGTCGAAGGAATATTTTTTAACGCCTGACTGCTCTGCCGGCAGAGGGGATACCACACTTTTCATCCACTGTTGAGCGATCTGAAGAGTATTTTTTTCTATGATTGCCACAGATTCCTTCAGATAAATACACAGCTGTTCATACACATCGGAAGAGCGGTGGATTACCAGCTCACTCAGAGCGCTGTATTCAGCCAGGGCGATTTCGGATACCAGATCCTCTTTTCGCTTGAAATAGGTGTAGAAGCTGCCCTTTGCGACACCGGCTTTCGTTGTGATCTCTTCTATATTAATGCAGGACGCCGGCTTTTCATCTAAAAGAGCTTTCGCAGCCTCTATGATACGGCGTCTTGTTTCGCAGGCTGCATCCTGTCTTTTTCCCATTGCGCACCTCCTTTTGAGCTAATCATAGCAAATTGGTTGAAAAAAGTCAATGACTTTGTTCAACGAAAAAGTGGATAAGAAATTTTAAAAAAAATTAGCACTCACCTCTTGACATTGCTAATAATGAGTGTTATATTACATATAGAACAAAGGAAGAGGAAAGAAAGTAAGATTCCAGTTCCCAGGTTCAGAACACGACACATCGGATGCCCCGATGGTGCTGACATATAGTTTTCATATCAGAATATGCCTTCCAGACCGGATGGGCCTGGGGCAGCTGTGAAAGGAGAAATGACCTATGTTAAGACCAAGTATTTTTGGAGAAACCTTATTTGATGATTTGATGGACAGCTTCAGATTCCCGGAGTTTCCAGCATTCCCGGATGTGGACAGAGCGCTGTACGGCAAGCATGCCAAGAACATGATGAAGACGGATGTAAAGGAAACGGAGGGCGGCTACGAGGTAGACATCGACCTGCCTGGCTTTAAGAAAGATGAGATCCAGCTTCAGCTTGAAAATGGCTGCCTGACCGTAAGCGCGGCCAAGGGCCTGGACAAGGACGAGCAGGATAAAAAGGGCAGATATATCAGGCAGGAACGCTACGCAGGCAGCATGAGCCGCAGCTTCTATGTTGGGGAGCATGTAACAGAGAAGGATATTCATCCAAGATATGAGAATGGTATCCTGAAATTTACCGTTCCTAAAGAGGAAGCAAAGCCCATTGAGGAAAAGAAGCATTATATCTCCATTGAAGGATAATCCTTCAGGGAAGGCACACACCCAGCAGGACATCCTGCTGGGTACTTTTATGCAGGGAAGTCCTGCGGCAGGAGGTGAAGGATGGCTATGGATCAGAAAAGAGATTATTATGAAGTTCTGGGGATTGAACGGACGGCAGATTCCAATACTATAAAGAAGGCTTACCGGAAGCTGGCAAAGCAGTATCACCCGGATACCAATAAGGGAGATCCACGGGCAGAGGAAAAATTTAAGGAGGCAACAGAGGCCTATGCTGTGCTGAGCGATCCTGAAAAGCGGAAGCAGTATGACCGGTTTGGCTTTGCCCAGGAGGGAACGGATGGCGGCTATCAGGAATATCATTTTGAAAATGGTGATTTTGATGATATTCTGAAGGATCTGTTCGGAGGGGGATTTGGAGGCGGATTTCATACCGGCGGTTTTCACAGAGGATTCGGTTACCGGGAGAGAGCCTGGGACGGAGAGGATCTGAATGCGGAAATTGAGATTCATTTTATGGAGGCAGTAAATGGATGTGAAAAGACCATCCGGCTGACCGGGGAGGAGGGAAAACAGACGGCACTTAAGGTGCAGATCCCGGCGGGAATCGATACAGGAAAAACCATTCGCCTCAGAGGAAAGGGCCATCCGGGTCAGGGAGGAGGAAGGCCGGGGGACCTGCTTCTTACGGTACAGGTCCGGGAAATGGCCGGTGTGGAGCGGAAGGATCTGGATATTTACACCACAGCCCAAATTCCCTTTACCACAGCAGTCCTTGGAGGTGAGGCTGTGATTCGGACCTTGTCCGGTCAGGTTCTGTGCAGGATCAGCCCCGGCACACAGTCCGGCACCAAGATCCGTTTGAGAGGAAAAGGGATCGTATCCATGAAGGATCCTCGTGTATACGGAGACCAGTATGCCACAGTGCAGATCGATGTACCCAGGAATCTGAGCCCGGAGGCAGAAAAGAAGCTCAAGGAATTTGAGAGCCTTCTTCAGGGCAGGAGAGGCGGGGGAGCTGCGTAAGGTGCTTTACAAAATTTTTAGAAAGAATTAGCACTCGACCATTGACAGTGCTAACAATGTGTGTTATATTACGCATAGAACAAGATGACCATATAGTTTCGTAATTCCATACCTGGAAAGGGGAGAAGATCGATGAATATTAATAAATTTACACAGAAATCCATGGAGGCAGTCCAGAACTGCGAGAAGCTGGCCTATGAATACGGGAACCAGCAGATTGATCAGCAGCACCTCCTGTACAGCCTTCTGACCCTGGAGGACAGCCTGATCCTTAAGCTGGTGACCAAGATGGGGATTCAGGGAGAGATGTTTACCGGAGAGGCAAAGAAGGCCATAGAAAAGCTTACCAAGGTAAGCGGCGGCGGTCAGCTCTATATCAGCAATGACTTAAATAAGGTGCTGGTAAATGCTGAGGATGAGGCAAAGTCCATGGGCGATGATTATGTGTCTGTGGAGCACCTGTTCCTGGCCCTTCTGCGCCAGCCAAATAAGGAGATCAAGGAGCTGCTGCGCCTTTACGGCATCACCAGGGAGAAGTTTCTGCAGGCCTTGTCTACTGTAAGGGGCAATCAGAGGGTGGTCAGCGACAACCCTGAGGCAACCTATGATACATTGACAAAATACGGTTATGACCTGGTGGAGCGGGCCAGGGATCAGAAGCTGGACCCGGTGATCGGCCGTGACAGTGAGATCCGCAATGTGATCCGTATCCTGTCCCGTAAGACGAAAAATAACCCGGTGCTGATCGGCGAGCCCGGCGTGGGCAAGACCGCGGTAGTAGAGGGCCTGGCCCAGAGAATTGTCCGGGGGGATGTGCCGGACGGCTTAAAGGATAAGAAATTATTTGCCCTGGATATGGGCGCTCTGGTGGCGGGAGCCAAGTACCGGGGTGAGTTTGAGGAGCGTCTGAAGGCCGTTCTTGAGGAGGTAAAAAAGAGCGACGGGCAGATCATCCTGTTTATTGATGAGCTTCACACCATTGTGGGGGCAGGAAAGACCGAGGGCTCTATGGATGCCGGAAATATGCTGAAGCCCATGCTTGCAAGAGGCGAGCTTCACTGTATCGGCGCAACCACCCTTAACGAATACTGTCAGTATATCGAAAAGGACGCAGCTCTGGAGCGCCGGTTCCAGCCGGTTTTAGTGGCAGAGCCTACGGTGGAGGATACCATTTCCATTTTAAGAGGGCTCAAGGAGCGCTATGAGGTGTACCATGGGGTGAAGATTACAGACTCTGCCCTGGTAAGCGCCGCCACCCTTTCAGACCGGTATATTTCCGACCGGTTCCTGCCGGATAAGGCCATCGACCTGGTGGACGAGGCCTGCGCCATGATAAAGACAGAACTTGATACCATGCCTTCTGAGCTGGATGAGCTGTCCAGAAGGATTATGCAGATGGAGATCGAGGAGGCTGCTCTGAAAAAGGAAACTGACCGCTTAAGTCAGGACCGTCTGGCAGATTTGCAGAAGGAGCTGGCAGAGCTCCATGATGAATTTACCGTAAAAAAGGCCCAGTGGGAAAATGAAAAGGCCAGCGTAGACCGGCTCTCCGCCCTCAGGGAGGAGATCGAGTCTGTCAACCGGGAGATCCAGGATGCCAAGCAGCGCTATGACCTGAACCGGGCGGCAGAGCTCCAGTACGGAAAGCTGCCCCAGCTGCAGAAGGAACTGGAGGCAGAGGAGGAAAAGGTAAAGAAGGAGGATCTGAGCCTGGTACACGAAAGCATTACGGAGGACGAGATTGCCCGGATCGTATCCAAGTGGACGGGGATCCCCGTTGCCAAGCTTACCGAAAGCGAGCGCAGCAAGACCCTTCATCTGGATCAGGTCCTTCACCAGAGAGTGGTGGGCCAGGACGAGGGCGTGGAAAAGGTAACAGAGGCCATTATCCGCTCCAAGGCCGGGATCAAGGATCCTACAAAGCCCATTGGCTCCTTCCTGTTCTTAGGCCCCACCGGCGTAGGAAAAACAGAGCTTGCCAAGGCCCTTGCGGAGGCGTTGTTTGATGATGAGACCAATATGGTCCGTATCGATATGAGTGAATATATGGAGAAGCATTCCGTGGCCCGTCTCATTGGAGCGCCTCCAGGATATGTAGGCTATGATGAGGGCGGCCAGCTTACCGAGGCGGTGCGCCGTAAGCCATACAGCGTGGTACTCTTTGATGAGGTGGAAAAGGCCCACCCGGATGTATTTAACGTCCTGCTCCAGGTGCTGGACGACGGGCGGATCACCGACTCTCAGGGACGTACTGTAGACTTTAAAAATACCATTCTTATCCTTACCTCTAATATCGGCTCCCAGTACCTGTTAGAGGGGATCGATGACCAGGGAGCGATCCGCCAGGAGGCACAGGACGCAGTGATGAACGACCTGCGGATGCATTTCAGACCCGAATTTTTAAACCGTCTGGATGAAATGATCCTGTTTAAGCCATTGACAAAGGAGAATATCGGACGTATTGTAGATCTGTGCATCGCAGACCTGAATAAGCGTCTGGCAGACCGTGAGTTAAAGATCGAGCTTTCCGAAACGGCGAAGGCATTTATCACAGAGAAGGGTTATGATCCGGTATACGGCGCCCGTCCCTTAAAGAGGTATCTCCAGAAGCATGTGGAGACCCTGGCCGCCCGGCTGATTCTGGGAGACGGCGTAAGAGAGGGAAGCGTGATCGTAGTGGATCTGTCAGAGGATGGGCAGAAGCTGATCGCTTACGCGGAGTGATGCGGAGAAAACAGATAAAGGCAGGTAATCACCTATGGAAGCACTACCCAGAGATCCTATGATCCTTTTCAGCTATATCAATACCCAGCTCCGGGACAACTATGAGTCCTTAGAAGAGCTGTGCCGCGCCCTGGACGCAGACCAGGAGGAGCTGATACAGAAACTGGCAGAAGCCGGCTTCTGCTTTCAGCCGGAGCAGAATCGTTTTTTCTGATCCATTTTATCCATATAAGCCCGGACGCCGGGGGAACTGTGAAAGAATCCCCTGGCGGCCGGGCCTTTTATATGCTACAATGCGCTTAACTGAATGTTTTTTCAGGGAACGGGCAACATGAAACAGTGAGAAAAGGGAGTGGAGGCTGCTTATGGATATGACCTTTAGGATCGTGGGAGAGACATGGACCTGGCTGATGGAGCATCTTATGGTGATCAACCTGCTCCTTTCCATTATTATTGTATTTTTTCAGAGAAGAAATCCGAAAAGCGTGTGGACCTGGCTTCTGGCTTTGAATTTTATTCCCATATTTGGAGTATTATTTTATCTGCTCTTTGGCCAGGACATGAAAAAAAGCCGGATGTTCCGGGTAAAGCAGGTCAGTGACCGGCTGAACCACCCCATAAAAAGCCAGGAGGAGCGGATCCGCTCAAGCAATGTGCCGCCGGAGCAGATGGATCCCATGTCCAGGGATTTCAGAAATCTCATTCTTTACAACCTGGAAACCTCTGGCTCGGTGCTGACCGGGGACAATCAGGTGACGGTGTACACCGACGGGGAGGTGAAGTTTGAGGCTTTAAGGCGTGAGCTGCGCCGGGCAGAGCATTTTATCCACATCCAGTATTACATTATTAAAAATGATGAGCTGTTCGATTCCATTGTTCCCATCCTTATAGATAAGGTGAAGGAGGGAGTGGAGGTCCGGATCCTGTCAGACGGCATGGGCGGCCGCTTTATGCCCAAGAAGCGTTGGGAGGAGCTTCAGGCGGCGGGGATCCGTACCGGCATCTTTTTTCCGCCCTTCCTTGGGTGGCTGAACCTGCGTGTGAATTACAGAAACCACAGAAAGATTGTGGTGATCGACGGAAAATGCGGGTTTGTAGGCGGTTTTAATATCGGCAGGGAATACATTTCCAGAGATCCAAAATTCGGCTACTGGCGGGATACCCACTTAAAAATCGAGGGTGAGGCGGCCATCAGCCTGCAGATCCGGTTTGCTCTGGACTGGAATTATGCCACTGGGGAAAATCTGTTCCAGGATATGCGCTATTTCGGGGAAGAAAATGAGCTTCATGCCCGCTTTAAGCAGGACGCGGCCGCCATCTGGCCGGATCCGGAGCATGTGTCGGAACTGGTGTGCATGCAGATCATTGCCAGCGGGCCGGACACCAGGGAGCCCCATATCCGCAACAATTATCTGGAGCTGTTCCACCAGGCAAAGGAGCGGATCTACATCCAGACCCCTTATTTTATCCCCGACGACGCCATTTTTTCCGCTCTTAAAATGGCGGCCCTTTCGGGGGTGGATGTGCGCCTGATGATCCCCTGCAAGCCGGATCATCCCTTTGTGTACTGGGCCACCTGCTCCTATGCGGGGGAACTTCTGGACTACGGCGTTCGGGTGTATGTCTATGAAAATGGCTTCCTTCATTCAAAGGGTGTGATGATCGATGGCCGGGTCAGCTGCTACGGCACTGCCAATATGGACATCCGCAGCTTTGAACTGAATTTTGAGGTAAATGCCACCATCTACGACGAGGAGGTTACTCAGGAGCTGGAGCAGGCATTTTTAGACGATCTTCCCCACTGTTTGGAGATCACGGCAGAGGCCTACCATAAACGGGATCTGAGACTCCGCATCAAGGAGCAGTGCAGCCGTCTTTTATCCCCGCTGCTATAAGACGGCGTTCAGAAATGTCCGTTCCCATGTATAGATTCAGGGGTTATCGGTCCATAATAAAGCCTATGAAGACACGAACAGCGATCAATGGATTATTTATGGATTTTATACGGTGCGGCATCGCGGGCTGGTGCCTGGAGGTGATGTTTACCTCGGTGGACTCCATCATGGCGGGGGATTTCCGCCTGATCGGGCGCACCTCCCTTATTATGTTTCCGATTTACGGCATGGGAGCCCTTCTAGGGCCAATCAGCCGGTGGATGGACCGGTGGCTTTCGGGCATACCGGGCTTTGAGGAGCCTGGGAAAATGGGCCGGATGGTAAGACATGGGCTTCTTTTTATGGTGCTGATCTTTACGGCGGAGTATGTGACCGGCCTGTGGCTTACCAGGCTTGGGATCTGCCCATGGGACTATTCTGCCTGTCCGGATCAGGTCCGGGGAGTGATCCGGCTGAGGTTTGCACCCCTCTGGTTTATGACGGGACTGCTCTTTGAATATATAACCCGGAAAAACAGGGACAGCAGGGAAGGAAACCTGGGATAAGGTATTGTATTTGCGGTGGTAGTTTTATATAATGGAAAATAAAAGAAACCTCTTGAAAGGAACCAAGACAACATGATACGACTTATATTAACAGCCTTGACGATTGTCCTTTTCCTTGTGCTGGCGATTCCGCTCCAGTGCTTTTTAAAGGCAAAGGAAAAGACGGCTCCGGACTGGGCCCGGAAAAAGAGCCTTCGCATTGTACAGTGGGTATTCCGCCTGATCCTCAGGATCGCAGGCGTTACATATGAGGTCAGGGGACTGGAGCATATCCCCAGAGACCGCGCCGTACTCTATGTAGGCAATCACAGAAGCTATTTTGACATTCTTATCGGCTATGTGACCGTACCGGGACTGACGGGCTTTGTAGCCAAGAAGGAGATGGTAAAGATCCCCCTTCTGCGGGACTGGATGTACCGGGTGAACTGCCTGTTTTTAGACCGGGCTAATATAAAAGAAGGGTTAAAAACCATTTTAGAGGGCATTGAAAAGGTAAAGAAGGGCATTTCCATCTGGATCTTCCCGGAAGGTACCCGCAATGAAAATGAGGCTCTTGCGGATCTGCTGCCCTTCCACGAGGGAAGTCTTAAGATCGCGGAAAAAAGCGGCTGTCCGGTGATCCCGGTGGCCATCACCGGTACGGCGGAGATATTTGAGCGCCACCTGCCCTGGATCCGCCCCTCCCATGTGGTGATTCAGTACGGCGAGCCTATTTACTTAAAGGAGCTTCCCGCCGACAAGCGAAAGTTTCCGGGGGCGTATACAAGAGAGGTCATTGCTTCCATGCTGGAGCAGCAGACCTCATAAGAGAAAATGTTTACAGGATGGAGACAGAATGAAAAACTTGGATTTGCAGGACATACGAGGACAGTTGGATGAGATCGACACCCAGCTGGCAGAATTATTCCAGAAACGGATGAAGCTGTGCGGGGAGGTGGCGGAATTTAAGATCGCCACAGGAAAGCCCGTATATGACGGAGCCAGAGAGAAGCAGAAGCTGGAGGCGGTAACGGCTCTGGCTGACAGTGAATTTAACAAAAAGGGAGTCCGTGAACTGTTTTCCCAGATCATGACCATCAGCCGCCGGCTTCAGTACCAGCTTCTGACGCTGCATGGCATGGGGATAGAGACTGGCTTTACTATGGTGGACTCTCTCAAAAAGGAAGGGGCGCGGGTGGTGCACCAGGGTGTAGAGGGGGCTTACGGACACGGAGCCGCCCTTTTATACTTTGGAAAGGATGCAGACCTTTATCATGTTCCCTCTATGGAAGACGCCATGATCGAGGTAGAGGAGGGACGGGCTGATTTTGCGGTCCTTCCCATTGAAAATTCCTCTGCGGGGGCGGTCAGTGACAACTATGACCTTCTGGTCAAACATAATGTGTATATTGTGGCGGAGATCCCTTATGCAGTGGAGCACGCCCTTCTTGGGCAGCGGTCGGCAGAGCTTTCGGATATAAAGCGGGTATATTCCCACCGCCAGGCCCTGATGCAGTGTTCCCAGTATCTGGGAGAGCATCGGCAGTGGCAGCAGATCAGTATGGAAAATACAGCCGTAGCGGCAAAGAAGGTATTAGAGGACGGGGACATTTCCCAGGCAGCTGTGGCAAGCAGGGTGGCGGCAGAGCTTTACGGCCTTAAGATCCTTGCCCCGGCTATCAACCACAACAAGGACAACGTAACCCGGTTCCTGGTGCTGGCAAGAAATCCGGTATACCGCAGGGATGCCTCCAAGGTAAGCATCTGCTTTGAAGGAGCCCACAAAAGCGGTTCCCTGTACAATATGCTGGGGAACCTGATCTACAATGATGTAAATATGCTGATGATCGAGTCAAGGCCCATCGAGGGACGGAGCTGGGAGTACCGCTTCTTTGTGGATATGGAGGGTTCCTTAAGCGACGGTGCCATCCGCAATGCCCTTAAAGGGATCGCGGAGGAGGCAGTAAGCCTGCGTATTCTTGGAAATTATTAACAGCCGGGAGGAGAGACGAGTATGGACATCAGAGAATTGGTTTTATACAGAAACATGGAGGAACAGGCCCTTTTTGAGGATATTGCCAGCCTGATGGGCTTTGGAGACGGGGAGCGCAGGCCGGATCCCTTTGACTGCTGCGGCCGTCTGGCAGAGCTGGCGGTTACTTACGGCTTTGAGGGGAATCTGTGGCACTGCTTTCTGGCTTTCTGCCTGGCGGAGCATGAAAATGCCTACACCACCACCTGCGAGATCACCGGGGCCCAAGGCGGCTCCCTGGATGTGCTGGCGGCAGAGGATTATAAAATCTTTAAGGCCCTTTTTGACTATGATATAAGGAAGCTGAAGCCTCATGGGCTGTGGGAGATCATGGCAGCCTATGAGCCTGCAAGACAGGAAAGCCGGGTGTTCAACCGCCGGATCCGGGACCGGATCGTAAATCTGGCGGTGCAGCTGGAGCAGTGCGGGAGCGTGGCAGAGTTTCAGGCCTACGTAACCGGCTTTTACAAGGAATTTGGAGTGGGAAAATTTGGCCTTAACAAGGCCTTCCGGATCCTGGAAAAGGAGGAGGAGCACCGGGTAATCATCGATCCCATTATCAATGTAGAGCATGTATACTTTAAGGATCTGGTGGGCTATGAACTTCAGAAACAGAAGCTGATAGAAAATACGGAGGCATTTTTAGACGGGAAGGAAGCCAACAACGTGCTCCTCTTCGGTGACGCGGGTACTGGAAAATCCTCCAGCGTCAAGGCTGTGCTGAACGAATATTACGGCCGGGGTCTGCGTATCATTGAGGTATATAAGCACCAGTTTAAGGCTCTTTCCGACGTGCTGGAGCAGATCAAGGACAGGAATTACAAGTTCATTATCTATATGGACGACCTTTCCTTTGAGGAATATGAGCTGGAATACAAATATTTAAAGGCCATCCTGGAGGGCGGTCTTGGGAAGCGCCCCGGCAATGTGCTGATCTACGCCACCTCCAACCGACGCCACCTGATCCGGGAAAAATTCAGCGACAAGCGGGAGCTGGATGATGAGCTTCATAACAATGATACTGTCCAGGAGAAGCTGTCCCTGGCGGCCCGGTTCGGCGTGACCATTTACTACGGCTCACCGGATAAATTCCAGTTCCAGGCCATTGTACGGGAACTGGCGGCAAAGCACGGGATCCAGATGTCTGAGGAGGAACTGTTTTTGGAGGCAAATAAGTGGGAGCTGAGCCACGGCGGCCTTTCCGGACGTACCGCGGCGCAGTTTGTTACCCATCTTCTGGGGAGAAAATAGGGAGAAGCGGCTGCATTTTACATGGATTTTACAGTTTATTTACTGTGAATTGGTGTGAAAGGCAGCGGCTTTTTATATAATATTCATCGATGCGGGAGACTGATCCCGGTAAAAAGGAGGAGAGGAAAGTGGCAGTTCGTATGTTCGCGGCCATTGATGTTGGCTCATTTGAACTGGAAATGGGGATATATGAAATATCCTACAAAACAGGGATCCGGTGTGTGGATCATATCCGCCATGTGATCGCTCTGGGAAAAGATACCTATGGGGATGGAAAGATCAGCTACGGACTGGTGGAGGAGCTGTGTCAGGTTCTGGAGGAATTTTCTTCCATTATGAAAAGCTACCGGGTCAAGGATTACCGGGCCTACGCCACCAGCGCCATGAGGGATGCCAGAAACAACCAGATTATACTGGATCAGATCCGGGTGCGGACCGGCATCAATGTACGGATCATCGGCAATTCCGAGCAGCGCTTTATCAGCTACAAGGCTCTTGCCTCCAAGGCGGCAGAGTTTAATAAGATCATCCAGAAGGGCACTGCCATCGTAGATGTGGGCTTTGGAAGCGCCCAGTTATCCCTTTTTGATAAGGATTCCCTTGTTACCACTCAGAATCTGCCTCTGGGCACTCTGCGTATCCGCGGCCTCCTTTCAAAAATACCGGCTACGGTGGACAGCCACCGCCAGCAGATCGAGGAGATCGTGGACAATGAGCTCTTTACTTTCCGCAAGATGTATTTAAAGGACCGTGAGATCAAAAACCTCATCGGAATCGGTGAAAATATACTGTATATGATCCGCCGCATGGATCTTAAGACCATAGGCGATAAGGTAGATGCCGCCACCATGAACCGGTTTTATGATACGCTGAGTCAGATGACCACAGACCAGATCGAGGAGCACTTTGACGTTAACAGCGAGTACGCCTCCCTGCTTCTTCCAAGCGCTGTAGTCTATAAGCGGATCCTGGAACTCACCGGGGCGGAGCAGTTCTGGATCCCCGGCATCCGTCTGGGAGACGGTATCGCAGCAGAATATGCCGATGACAATAAACTGGTGAAATTTACCCACAATTTTGAAAATGACATTCTGGCCGCTTCCAGAAACATGGCCAAGCGCTACAAATGCCACAGCAGCCACAATCAGGTGCTGGAGCGTTATGCACTGGATATTTTTGACAGCATGAAGAAATATCACGGTCTGGGCTCCAGGGAGCGGCTGATGCTGCGGATCGCTGTGCTTCTCCACGCCTGCGGCAAATTTATCAGTATCCCCGATTCCAACGAATGTTCCTACAACATTATTATGTCAACGGAGATTATCGGGCTGAACCATCTGGAGCGGGAGATCATCGCCAATGTAGTCCGCTACAATATCCGGGATTTTGACTATGATAAGGTGCAGCTTGAAACCCATGTCCACCAGGAGGATGTATCCGGATTAAGCCATAATGCCATTACCATTCTCATTGCCAAGCTGACGGCCATCCTGCGCCTTGCAAACTCCATGGACCGGAGCCACCGGGGGAAGCTGGCGGACTGCCGTATGGCGGTGCGTGAAAAGGAGCTTGTGATTACAACCGGCTACGAAGGAGATATGGCCCTGGAACAGGCGTCATTTGAGCAGAAGGCAGACTTTTTTGAGGAAATATACGGGATCAGACCGGTGCTGAAGCAGAAGAGGAGGGTATAAGCTATGGCAGAGGCAGATGGAAAAGAGATGAAAATAAAGGCGGAGACAGATTTTGCCGCCAATCCTGAGAATTATGTGAACCGGGAGCTGAGCTGGCTGGAATTTAACTACCGCGTGCTCAGCGAGGCAAGAGATAAGACGATTCCCCTGTTTGAGCGGTTAAAATTTTTAAGCATTACAGCCTCCAACCTGGATGAATTTTATATGGTGCGTGTGGCTTCCTTAAAGGATATGGTCCATGCGAAATACACCAAGCGGGATATAGCAGGACTGACGGCCCAGGAGCAGCTGGATAGGATCAGCGAGCGGACCCATCAGCTGGTGGAGCTTCAGTATTCCACCTACAACCGCTCCCTGCTGCCTGCCTTAAAGCAGAACGGCCTGCGGGTGATCACAGAGCATGAGGATATGAATGAGGCGGAGGCTGCTTTTGCAGATGATTATTTCCGGAAAAATGTATATCCGGTGCTGACGCCCATGGCATTCGACTCCTCCAGGCCATTTCCCCTGATCCGAAACAAGACCCTGAACATCGCGGCCCTTCTCCAGAAGAAAAATGAAAAGGAGGAGGAGCTGGAGTTTGCCATGGTCCAGGTGCCCTCTGTGATTCCAAGAATCGTGGAGCTTCCCAGAGAGGTGGACGAGGACGGCAAGGAGCAGCGGGTGGTGATCCTGTTAGAGGAGATCATCGAGCGGAATATCCGGTCCCTTTTCCTGAATTATGACATTGTTGCCTCCCATCCCTTCCGGATCATGCGGAACGCGGATCTGACCATCGATGAGGAGGAGGCAGTGGATCTTCTGGAGGAGATCCAGAAGCAGCTGAAAAAGCGCCAGTGGGGTGAGGCCATCCGGCTGGAGATCGAGTCAGATGTGGATAAGCGTCTCCTTAAGATCCTGAAAAAGGAGCTGTCTGTCAACAGCCAGGATATATTCGGCATAAATGGCCCCCTGGATTTGACCTTCCTTATGAAAATGTATGGCCTGGAGGGCTTTGAGCATTACAAGGCGCCAAAATATACACCTCAGCCCGTTCCGGTCCTGATGAATGAGGATGACATTTTTACCAACATCCGTAAGGGAGACATTCTTCTGCACCACCCTTATCAGAGCTTTGACCCGGTGGTGGATTTTGTCCGCAGCGCTGCCAGGGATCCGGAGGTGCTGGCTATCAAGCAGACCCTGTATCGTGTCAGCGGTAATTCGCCCATTATCGCGGCTCTTGCGGAGGCGGCAGACAATGGAAAGCAGGTGTCCGTACTGGTGGAGCTGAAGGCCCGCTTTGACGAGGAAAATAACATCAACTGGGCAAAGAAGCTGGAGAAGGCAGGCTGCCATGTAATCTACGGATTGGTAGGTCTTAAGACCCACAGCAAGATCACCCTGGTGGTCCGTATGGAGGAGGATGGCATCCGCCGCTACGTCCACCTGGGCACCGGCAACTACAACGATTCCACAGCAAAGCTCTACACAGACTGCGGCATCCTGACCTGTGATCCCCAGATCGGTGAGGACGCCACCGCTGTATTCAATATGCTGTCCGGCTACTCCGAGCCTCTGGGCTGGAATAAGCTGTCTGTAGCCCCTCTGTGGCTGCGCTCCCGGTTCCTGAGGATGATCCGCAGAGAGGCCGCCCACGCAAAAGACGGCCGAAACGGACATATTATGGCGAAAATGAACTCCCTCTGCGATAAGGAGATTATTACCGCCCTTTATGAGGCCTCCTGCGCCGGAGTAAAGATCGAGCTTGTGATCCGGGGAATCTGCTGTCTGAAGGCAGGAGTGCCGGGGCTTAGCGAGAACATCTCCGTCCGCTCCATTGTAGGAAACTTCCTGGAGCACAGCCGGATCTTCTATTTCTATAACGATGGCAGCCCTGAGGTCTACATGGGCAGCGCCGACTGGATGCCCAGAAACCTGGACCGCCGGGTGGAGATCATGTTCCCCGTAGAGAACGAAAGCCTCAAGGCTCAGGTAATCCATATCCTGGAGCTCCAGCTGGAGGACAACGTAAAGGCTCATATCCTTCAGCCCGATGGAACCTACGAAAAAGAGGACAAGAGAGGAAAAGTCCTTGTAAACTCCCAGGATCAGTTCTGCAAAGAGGCGGTGAAGCTGGCAGAAGAGTATCGGGATGAGGCGGATCCGGCAGTGACGAGGGTGTTCAGGCCGATTGAGAGGATTGGGGAGTAAAATATAAGAAAAAGACCCATCAGCCAGCTTGGCGGCATCTGATGGGTCAGCTGATGATTGTTCAGACAATCGCTGGATTTGACTAAGGGCGGCAGCAATGCCGCCTTTTTTCAACTTTATTTTATTACTGGAGTGGGTGAAGCCAAGAATTTATTTTATGGAGAATGGGAAATAGCTGAAAAAATATATTATAGCTTCGACGAAATTAGAATAAATGATAAAATCGTTCTGACAATCCCAGATGTGATTGTGCAATCAAAGATATGAAAGGGGAGTATAGGGGGCGGCGGGCGGAGCTTAAGAAGGTGCAGCGAGAAAATGGTTCTGAATGGATCGTAACAGAAATTCCCACAATTTTTCAAGAAAAAAGTAAGGAAAACCTTGTATGATTATGCTAGAATAGAGGTAAGACTTCGGGACGGCACACGTCCGGGATGAAAACATAAGGAGGGAACCTTCTATGCCTGATATAAATATTATGGTAGTAGATGATGAAAAAGAGATTGCGGATCTGATCGAGATTTATCTGGTCAGTGACGGTTATAAGGTGTTTAAGGCGGAGAATGCCCTGAAGGGGCTTGAGATCCTGTCTAAGGATGATATTCATCTGGTGCTTCTGGACATTATGATGCCGGGGATGAATGGCCTTGAGATGTGCAAGAAGATCCGGGAGACTAACAATATCCCCATTATCATGCTCAGCGCCAAGTCTACGGATCTGGATAAGATTTTAGGACTGGGAACCGGGGCTGATGACTATGTGGTAAAGCCCTTTAACCCCCTGGAGCTGACGGCCAGAGTCAAGTCCCAGCTTCGCCGCTACACCCAGTTAAATCCAAACAGCGCTTCCCAGGAAAAGGTGAACAATGAGATCGCAATCAAGGGCATGGTGATCAATAAGGATAACCACAAGGTGATTGTGGACGGAGAGGAGATCAAGCTGACTCCCATTGAATTTGACATCCTGTACCTTCTGGCCTCCAATCCGGGAAAGGTGTTCAGCACCGACGAGATTTTTGAAAAGGTATGGAATGAAAAGGTATATGAGGCCAATAATACGGTTATGGTCCATATTCGGCGCTTAAGAGGAAAGATGAAGGAAGATACCAGGCAGAATAAGATCATCACCACCGTATGGGGAGTAGGATACAAGATTGAAAAGTGATATAAGCAGACGCTATCATACAAGAGTCATAACCAATATCATATACAGCGCGATCATTTCCTGCCTGGTGGAGATATTTCTGGTTACAAATGTGTCTATGATCGCCCGCTATATGGAGGATGCCGGAAAGGTCGGCTGGCTGGTACAGGCAGTTTTAGAGCAGCATGTGGTGGTAACTCTTTTATATGTGGTATCGGGGATGATCCTGTTTTCCGTTACCTTTCTGATCCTTCAGGAGCCTTCCATCCGGTATATCAGCCGGATCTCAGACGCCGTCCAGGATATTTCCCAGGGTGACCTGACTACCAATATCGAGGTCATCGGAGATGATGAGCTGTCCAGTATGGCCGCCAACCTGAATAAGATGGTGGGAGACATCCGCCAGCTGATGGATAAGGAGCGGGAGGCGGAGCGGACGAAAAATGAGCTGATCACCAATGTGGCCCATGATCTGAGGACGCCTTTGACCTCTATCATCGGATACCTGGAGCTTCTGGCAGGAGGTAAAGCCGTGATTCCCCCGGATATGCAGCATAAATACATAGAAATCGCATACGGGAAGGCCAGGCGCCTGGAAAAGCTTATCGAGGATCTGTTTGGATTTACGAAGCTGAATTACGGAAAGATCGCCATGCATGTGGGAAAGCTGGACATTGTGAAGCTGCTCAGCCAGCTCCTTGAGGAGGCTTATCCGAATTTTGTGGACAAGAATCTGTCCTATGACCTTCAGAGCAATGTTCCGGCCAAGATGATCAATGCGGACGGGAACCTTCTTGCGAGACTGTTTGACAACCTCATCGGCAATGCCATCAAATACGGCGCGGAGGGCAAGCGGGTGCTGGTAAAGGTCTTGGCGGAGGAAGAACTGGTGACGGTTTCGGTTACCAACTATGGCTATGTGATCCCGCCGGATGAACTGCCCCTGCTGTTTAATAAATTTTACCGGGTGGAGCAGTCACGTTCTACCACCACAGGAGGTACGGGCCTGGGCCTTGCCATCGCCAAGGAGATTGTGGATATGCATGGCGGCACCATAGGCGTGGCCAGTGATCTGAATGGTACGGTATTTACCGTAAAGCTTCAGGTGCATTTTGACATTAACAAAGAGAATTTTGGTTCGATTGATTAAGAATGGAGATTACAATGAAACTATTTCCATATAAAGTAAGAAGGGCGCTGAAAGGCACCCTTTTTGCCATGATGGCAGCGGCAGTGCTTCCTTTCTGGAGCCTGTCTGCCTACGGTGCCGCTGCAGAATCCCAGGAGGCGGCCGAGTCGCTTTTAGATGGGCCGGTGTCCCTGGAGGTGGTCTACGGCTATCAGAACGTGGCAAAAAGCGGCCGCTTTCTTCCCCTTACCATCACTATGACCAATACGCAGGATACAGATTTTACAGGCACTCTTTCCGTCCTGTCCATGGAGCCGGATTTTCAGGGCTACAGCAGCAATTATGAGTACGATGCCTACCGCTACGAATATCCGGTGTCCATTGGGGCCGGGAGAACCTTGATCGAAAGCAGGAGCATTTCCCTGGGGGCCGGGGTGGATCAGATGTATGTGATTCTGGAGGATGAACAGGGAAATGAAATCGGGCGCAAGCGGCTGAAGCTGAATCTGAACCTGGAGACAGCGGAATTGTTTGTAGGGGTATTAAGCGATTCTCCGGAGGAGCTTTCTTACCTGAATCATGTGGGGATCAATTACGGCACTCTGCGGACCAGGACTATCGAGCTGACTGCCTCGGAGCTTCCGGCTGACGAGATGGGGCTGGATCAGCTGGATGTGCTTTTGATCACTGATTATGATACAGGGCGGCTGTCGGGGCAGCAGGCAGAGGCCATCTGGGAGTGGGTCCAGAGGGGCGGAACCCTTCTGATCGGCACCGGAGACCGGGCGGCGGATACCCTGCGTATCTTTGAGCGCCGGCTTCTGGAGGATCCCATCCCCCAGGCTCAGACTTACACCATCAATATGGGGGAAGAATATGCTTCAGAGCGGCCGGAGGATTCGGATATAACCCTTACCTGTACGGAGCTGACGGTGCGGGACGGCAGCGAACTGATTTCCAGTGACGGGATGCCGGTGCTTTCTGCCATGACGGCGGGAAATGGGACAGCAGCGGTGGCTGTGTATGATTTTGGAGATATAGGGCCATTTTGCGAAAGGAATCTTTCCTATGTAGACCACCTGTTTGCCAGCCTTCTGGGGGAGGACAAGGTGAGCAGCTTAAGCAGCAGTCTGAACGGCAGCTATAACCGTTTCTGGTCTGTGCAGAGCCTGATCAATTCGGGAAATATCAGCCGCCTGCCAAAGGTTGAGCTGTATGTGACCCTGGCGGCTGCCTATGTGATTCTGGCAGGCCCCGGACTGTATTTCTTCTTAAAGCAGAGAGAGCTTCGCAATTATTATCAGCCCGCGGTGGCGCTTTTGTCTCTTTGCTGTACGGGTATGGTCCTCCTTATGGGGATGACTACCCGGTTTAACGGTCCGTTTTTCACCTATGCCACAATACGGGACGCGGACCGGGGAAGCATTTCCGAAACTACCTTTATCAATATGCGGGCGCCCTATAATAAATCCTATGGAGTAAATCTGGATTCCTCCTACCGCATTTATCCCCTGACGGCCAGTTCCTTTTATAATTCCGCGCCTATGCCTGAGTTTACGGGGGATGAGACGGCGGCAGTGACCCTGCAGTTTGAGGGAGATAAGACCCGCCTCCGCTCTGAGGGAATTGGGCCCTTTGAACCCAAATATTTCCAGATGGAACGGGATCTGAGGAATAAGGACCACGAGGGCTTTACAGGAGAGATCCAGGCCTTTGACGGGCAGATCACCGGAACCCTGACCAACCATTATAAGCAGCCGGTGGAAAAGGTGGCGGTGCTCCTTTATAATCAGATGGTGCTGATCGAGAGGATGGAGCCGGAGGAGACGGTACAGCTGGCTGACCAGAAGATGATCTACTGTCCCACCAACTTCAGCTACGCCCTGGCTGCCCAGATCACAGGGGCTTCCCAGTACCGTCAGGGCGGCGATATACGGGATGAGGAGTATGTCCAGGCCATGGAGCGGGCCAACCTGCTTTCCTTCTATATCGATAACTATATGGCCGGATACCATTCAAACGCCCGGGTCATCGGCTTCGGGCAGGATAAGGAGTTGTCCCAGTTTTTGAAGGATTCCTCCTATGAAACATATGGAAGCACCCTGCTTACCTCTGAGCTGGAGGTGGATTATGAGAGAGAGGGCATGGTCTACCGTTCTGCCATGCAGAAGAAGCCTAACCTTCTTTCGGGTGAATATTATTTTTCCAATAATACCATTTACGGACAGTCTCCGGTGATACTGGAGTATTATCTGGGAAATGATCTGGACGTGGAGAAGGTGTCCTTCCATCAGCTCAGTGAAGAGATGGCAAAGAGCCTTCAGGACTATTACACTGTTCCGTTTGTGGGAAATATGTATTTCTACAATTATAATACAGGCGATTATGATCCTAAGAGCCTGTCTGATGCCGAATACAGCAGAGAAAGCCTGAGACCGTACCTGTCTCCCGGCAATACTCTGACGGTCAAGTATGTATACGACGCGGCGGGAGATTACAGCTGGAATGTGATGCTGCCGGTGCTTACCGCAACAGGAAGGAGCAAGTGATGCTGGAGATCAGAGGACTGCATAAGATATACGGAAAATATCATGCCTTAAGCGGCCTGGATATGACGGTGAAACAGGGCGCCCTTTACGGCTTTGTAGGGCCAAATGGGGCGGGAAAGACCACAGCCATCAAGATCATGACCGGGCTTTTGGGGGCAGAGGAGGGGGCCATCACCATCGGCGGCCAGGATGCCCTGGCGGATACAGGACAGTTAAAGACTTTGATCGGCTATGTGCCAGATTTTTTCGGGGTTTATGATAACCTGACGGTGGCGGAGTATATGGAGTTTTTCGCCTCCTGCTATTACATCGACGGCCTGGTGGCAAGAAAGCGGTATACCGCCCTTCTGGAGCAGGTGGGCCTGGAGGATAAGCTGGAATTTTACGTGGACGGCCTTTCAAGAGGCATGAAGCAGCGGCTCTGCCTGGCAAGGGCTCTGATCCATGATCCGGCTATCCTGATCCTGGATGAGCCCACCTCCGGGCTGGATCCCAGGACCCGCTTTGAGTTTAAGGAGATTCTCATGGATTTGAGGGCGGCGGGAAAGACTATCCTGATCAGCTCTCATGTGCTGTCGGAGCTGTCTCAGATGTGTACGGATATTGGAATTATCGATCAGGGGCGTATGGTGCTGGAGGGCAATATAGAGGAGATCCTTTCCCGTGTCAATACCTCCAACCCGTTGGTTATCTCAGTGTACAGCAACGGGGAAAAGGCTCTGTCCATATTAAAGAGCCATCCCTGTGTCCAGACCATTTCCCTGCGGGATAAAGACATCTGCGTCAGGTTTGCGGGGGATGCCCAGGATGAGGCCATGCTTCTGCAGCAGCTGATTGACAGTGATGTGCTGGTCAATGGATTTACAAGGGAAAAAGGAAGTCTGGAGTCTGTATTTATGCAGCTGACGGACCGCGAGGAAGAAAGGGTGGTGGTCTCCTATGAGGCAGAATCCGGTTTATAGACGTGAGATGCAGGCGGGCTCCAGGAGCATCCGCCTGCCGATGATCCTGTTCTTTTTCAACGGGGTTTTATTTCTGGTAACGCTTTTGAATATGTATTCGGCGGTAGCTCAGGTAAAGAGCAGCGGGGCCATCCAGTATGCTAGCTTTATGGAAATGTACCAGTTTGTTACAATCATTGAATTTGTCCTTCTGCTGTTTATTATGCCGGCTATTACGGCAGCCAGCATCAGCAGCGAGCGGGAACGGCAGACCCTGGATCTGATGCTGACTACCCGGATGACGGCGGCTCAGGTGGTGGTGGGAAAGCTCCTGGGGGCCCTCAGCACCTTGTTTCTGCTGATTCTGTCCAGCTTTCCTTCGGTAGCGATGGTATTTGTCTACGGAGGCATCACCTGGACGGATGCTATGGCCCTGATCTTCTGTTATATCGGCGTGGCCTTCTTTGCGGGAAGCCTGGGGATCTGTTTTTCCGCAGTATTTAAGCGTTCTACCCTGTCTACGATTATGACCTACGGCGTGCTGATCACAGTGGTGGCGGGAACCTATTTTATCAATAAATTTGCCTATTCTCTGTCATCTATGGAGCTGGGGCGGTCCGCGGCTGCCTATGTATATGGGGAGACGGCTGCGAAGGCCTCCTCAGGATGGGTATTTTACCTGTATCTGATCAATCCGGCGGTTACATTTTTCGGCCTCATCGAGGGACAGGTAGGGGGAAGCAGGCCCATGACGGAGATGTGCTCCATATTCGGTATGGAGAATACCGGATTTCTGATGGATCACTGGATCGGGATCAGTATTATGATTCAGCTGGTGGTAGGTGCGGCCCTGATCTGGACGGCCATCCGGTGTGTGGAGCCGGTGAAGCATAAAAGGAGAAAAAGAAGGGGGAAAAAGGAACTCCAGCGTGCAGAGGGCATATAATGTATTATACAGAGCGCATCCAGCTGGTGCTTTATCATAGATACGAGGGTTCTTATGGGCTTTCGGGCGGTGATGGCGGATAAATGGCCGTTGCCGTTTACATAGACCAGCCAGAAAGAGGATTTTGTATATGAATTACACCTATATCCTGACCTGCGGGGACGGGACCTTTTACTGCGGGTGGACCAATGACCTGGACAAGCGTGTAAGGGCCCACAATGAAGGTAAGGGGGCAAAATATACTAAGACCAGACGGCCGGTGGTATTGTCTTATTATGAGGAATTTGAGACGAAAGAAGAAGCCATGCGGCGGGAATATGCCATCAAGCAGCTCCCCAGAAAGAAAAAGGAGGAGCTGCTTGCTTGTTTCAGGCAACAAACTGGTATATCATAACATAGTGGCAGAGGCTTCCGCCCATGACAAAGAGGTGGAAGATCTCATGGGAGCCGAAATACCGGTGCTTTGAATTGAAGATGGGAAGCTTTAAGGCATAGATCACGCCTCCCAGGGTGTAGATAATGCCGCCTGCCAGGAGCCAGAGGAAGCCGGCCCTTGGAAGGGCGTTTAGAATCCTGGTAAAGGCAAGGACGCAGACCCAGCCCATGGCGATATAGATCAGGGAGGAGAACCACCTGGGACAGGTGATCCAGCAGGCATTTATGAGGATGCCGGCAGCCGCGATGCCCCATACAAGAGCCAGCAGGGACCAGCCGGTCCGGTCCCCCAGGACGATCATGCATACCGGAGTGTAGGTTCCGGCAATCAGGATAAAGATCATCATATGATCCAGCTTTCGGAGGAGCTTGTTGATCTTCGGGGAAATATCCAGGGTATGGTAAATGGTGCTGGCGGCATAAAGCCCGATCATGCTCAGGATAAATACGGCAAGGGCCATCAGATGGAACCGTCCCGGCTCTCTGGCTCCCTTTAAGAGCAGGGGAGTGGCCGCCAGCATGGCAAGGACCATGGCGATAAAATGGGTGATGGCACTGCCGGGATCCTTGATCCTGGTTATATTGCGTTTCAGCTTTGCTGTCATAGCTGATACCTCCTTTTTTGAAAAACAGGTTGCGGTTTATTGGCAACCTCGTTATGTAGTATTGAATACTACATGTGTTTGTTTAATATACTATACACCTGTTTTGCTGATTATGCAATAAATTTTGAAAAATTCAGGAGAAAAGAATGGATTTTATATTATATGAAGATAAGGATATTATAGTAGTAAAAAAACCTGCGGGGCTGGAATCACAGTCTTCAAAGGGCTTTGAGCCGGATATGGTCAGTCAGCTCCGCCGCCATCTGACTTATCCACAAACAATCCACAAATCAAGCACAATCCGCGCTAATCGTCCACAAAATGCTCAGCCGCCCTATGTGGGAGTTATCCACAGACTGGACAAGCCTGTTTCCGGTGTAATGGTCTACGCCAAAAACCAGAAGGCCGCCGCAGCCCTAAGCGCCAGCCTTCAGACCGGGAAGATGAAAAAATGGTACGCCGCCGTAGTATGTGGAAAACCTGTGGATAACCAGGGAACCTATGTGGATTATCTTTTCCAAGACAGGAAAACGAACTGTTCAAGAATTGTGGATAAGTCTGTGGACGGAAGTAAGAGAGCCGAGCTGAATTACCGGGTGAAGGAAGTCATCAGCAGAGAAGGGAAGGAGTATTCCCTGGTGGAAGTCGAGCTTCTTACAGGCCGCCACCATCAGATCCGGGTGCAATTTGCGGGGCATGGCACGCCGCTGGTGGGGGATGAGAGGTATGGGGAAAAGGGGGATAAGAGTGAGAGAGGGCGCAGGCTGGCGCTGTGTGCGGTGAGGCTGGAATTTCCTCATCCGGGGACGGGGGAGGAAATGAGGTTTGAGATGGAGATGAAGAGTGGGGCGTTTGGGTGGTTTTGAGAGAGAAGGGAGAATTGAATTATCAGTATGTATGAGGAAAAAGAGGAGCTTAAAGGGATTGTCAAGTTTTTTGGGGGAGTGTAAATTAATTTGTGTCTATGGTAAAAAATGGATTCTTTTTAGTGAGAATTACGATATGCAAATTCTTATCGAAAGGGAGCATTTTTATGACACTTGCAAAGGAACAGATCCGACAGATCATTTCTCAAAATGACATAACCAGCGTAGCAGATGTGTATTCTGTTTTAAAGGAAAGTTTCAAAGATATTTTACAGGAATTGATGGAAGCAGAACTGGATGCCCCTCTTGGTTATGAAACCTGACTTTGGGAGTTGAACCTAAAAACATAGTGCTAAGCCACGTTTAAAATCTGTGGCTTAGCATTTTTTTATCTCTCCATCGCTGAGAAAATAGGATGTTAAGGGAAGCCCTGTTTTTGAGGAAAACGCCTGTATAAATGAATTGTTTCTGCTAAGATTCATATATTTTCTGTCAGATATTTTGACCACCCGAAAATCATGGATAAACCGGAAAAGTTCTTCAGAAAAAAGATGCTATCTAGGATTTTAAACTGCAGGAGCCTTGTCAGCAGAACTGCCAGATAGCAGACCAGGAAATGTCCGGTGATCGTTTCCGTCGAAAAATTTCTCTCTGTGGAGAAATTTTCTCCTACTCGATTGTGCTCTAAGTATAGCGTTAGTGTTTAATCATTCAAAAGAACTGACTAGCATCAACAAGTATGTAGATCTCTTTTTGTAAATTGGGTTAACATCAGCTGCGTTTATCTTCGGCTATGATTGTTTTAAGCGCTTGTATAGCTGTTTGAATAGCGTCTGTAGTATCTGTTTCTCGAATTAATCCGGTGTTGTATTTATCTTCGCGTTCTCTATTACGGCATAAAAGAAGAACGGTTGCACAGCGAACGCGCAAAACGGATGCGACGATAAAAAGTGTAGAAGATTCCATTTCGGAACCAATGGCTCCCGCTATTTTCCATGCTTCCCATTTTTGGAGTAGTTCATATTTCGCAGGTATGCGTTCAGGAGCATGTTGTCCATAGTAGGAATCTTTGCACTCTACGATGCCCAACGCACTTTTCTTTTGCAATTTTTTTGCGGCATTTCTTAATGCGGATACTAAATCAAAATTGGGAACTGCAGGAAATTCGATAGGGACGTATTCTCTGCCAGTACCGTCTTTTCTTATTGCGCCGGTAGGGATGATAAGGGTTCCTGGTTCCAATTCTGGATCAATACCGCCGCAAGTACCGATTCGAATAAAAGTATCAGAGCCGATCATCTTTAATTCTTCAATACCGATTGCTGCAGAAGGGCCCCCCATTCCAGTTGACATAACACTGACTTTTTCGCCGTCTAAATAACCAGTCCACACTTCATATTCACGATTGGTCTGGACATGAATGGCATTGTCTAAGTAGGTAGCTATTTTTGCTACGCGTCCAGGATCTCCGGGTAATAAGACATAACGGCCTACATCCCCTATTTTACATTTAATATGATGCATTAATTCGTTTTCAAGTGCCATAAAAGTTTCCTCCTTGTTTTGTATTTGATATTATGAATATATCACAAAAATAAACAAAACACAATGAAAGATATTATTGTTTAATGAATAAAATGTATATAAACAACTTGGCATTTTAGAAAAAATGGATATAATTTGAAATATAGAACAATAAAGCAAAGGAAATAATGGTATAAAAAGTGAAAATAGCTAAAAATGCAAGCAAAAGACATCATATTATAATTGATATAATCATAATATCTTTTGGACTATTAATATCATCTTTTGGTACAGCTTTATTTTATCAAGCCGGATTGGGGTCGGGAGCAATGGCGACATTTAGTGATGGTCTCCATAAACTTATGAATATTAGTTATGGAGCAGCTAATATGACAGCCAATATAGCCTTTTTGATTTTACTGTTCGTCTGTGATCGGAAAATGATTAATGTAGGAACTGTTTTATGTGTATTCCTCATCGGAATATTTGTAGATATGGGAACGCTTTTACTTACACCTTTTTCTATTGCATCGATGCCTGTGTGGTTTCGTTTCTTATGTATGCTATTGAGTTGTGTGATGATGGGGGGCGGCCTTGGATTGTATGTTGCAGTTGACAGAGGCTTTGGAGCTTTAGAGGGTTTAGTAAAATATGTTTGCAAAAAAGGCAAGATCAGTTTTGATAAGGTCAAAATTATACAGGATTTTTTATTGATTGGTATAGGAATTATGCTTCATGCAGAATGGGGAATTGGAACAGTGATTTCTGCAATTTTAATTGGGCCTATCATGCGGGTGTCGATTGAGTACTTTCAATTGGTGCTTTATAAAAAACAGAACATCTCCCCGGTGGGGGATAATATAAAAATTTAACTTGAGGAGGTTGTAAAATGAAAAAAGTGCTAGCGTTGGTACTGTCATGTACTACGGTTGTTTGCGGATTAGTAGGATGCGGTGGACAAACAATCGAAACTAAAAAAGCAAATGAAACAACAGAAAAGCAGGAGGTATCCACAGAAGCAGATGGTGCTGAAATAAATGCGGCAAGCACAGGCAAGATTGATTTATCAAAATTTGAAGATGAAGATATAGGTGTTTGCTTGGTAATCAATACAAATCTTGGTGATAAGTCCATCTGTGATCTCTCCTATGCAGGACTTGAAAAAATAGGTGTTGATTATGGAGTTAGAACAAAATGTATCGAACTTGCAGGGGATGCGACAAAACAGGTTCCCACTTTTATTGATCTTGCAGAGGATCCTGAATGGGATATCATTATTGCTGGTACACCAAACTTAAGAGAAAGTTTGTTGGAAGTAGCAGAGGATTATCCGGAACAGCAATTTATCCTTTATGACGCAGCGGTTGCAAATGCAGATGAAGGAGTTACCTCTGAAGATTTTCCAAATGTATACTCCATGGAGCATGGTCAAAATGAGGGGTCTTATGTTGTAGGAGCAGCAGCAGCAATGCTGACAACTTCCGATGATGAAAAGACAAACGATGAACATATTATTGGATTTGTCGGAGGCGGACAGAATACAGCGATTGAGGATTTTCTTGTTGGTTATATCGAAGGTGCTAAGGCAATAGATCCGGAAATTAAAGTTTTGATTTCTTATATCGGAAGCTTTAATGATGCTGCAAAAGGCAAAGAACTTGCCATGGCTCAGATTGACCAGGGCGCTGATGTTGTATTTGCTGTAGCAGGAGGAGCAGGACTTGGTGTAGTATCCGGCTGCGCTGAAAAAGGTGTTTATGCAATTGGTGTTGATGGTGATCAGTATGAAATCCTCAAAGAGGATGATCCTGAAACAGCAGCTGCAATTTGTACATCTATGCAGAAAAAATGTGACCAGACTGTATATGGATGTGTAAGCCGTGCGCTGGAGGGAACCCTTCCATATGGAACTTATGACAAGCAGGGGCTTGCTGCTGGTGTCGTTGGTGCGGCAGATAATGAGAATTTTAGGGCTATTTTCACAGAAGAGCAGATTGCCACGTTAAAAGACATGGAAGTAAAAGTAGCTTCTGGTGAAGTAAGCGTATTTTCTGCAATTGGTGCGGATGATGCTTCTATTCAGGAACTGAAGGATAGCGTTCAGTAAGTATTTTTCTAACAGCCGCAGCGATAAAAAACTGCGGCTGTATATTTTATAAGGAATGGAGGGATATTGCTTGGAAAAAAACATTTTATCCATGAAAAATATTACGAAAGTTTATTCAAATGGATTTGTGGCAAATAAGAATGTAAATTTTTCGGTGCATGAAGGTGAGATTCATGCCTTGGTGGGTGAGAATGGTGCTGGTAAGAGCACTTTGATGAAGATGCTATTTGGATCAGAAAAACCGGATGAAGGAAGAATTTTACTTTACGGAGAAGAAATACACATTGACAACCCAACTGTTGCAATTCGATATGGAATTGGAATGGTGCATCAGCACTTTATGTTGGTTCCATCACTGAGTGTGGCAGATAATTTGGTAATTGGAATGGAACCAGAGAAAAATGGGCTTTATGATGCGGCAAAGGCAGAAAAAATTGCCAGAGAAGCGTCAGAAAAGTATAATTTGATTGTTGATCCCAAAGCAAAAGTGGTTGATTTGTCGGTAGGCTTGAAGCAGAAAGTGGAAATTTTGAAAGCACTTATAAGAGGCGCAAAAATACTGATTCTTGATGAACCAACAGCTGTTTTGACACCGCAGGAGACAAAAGAACTGTTCATTGAGTTGAAAAATTTGAAAAATCAAGGATACACGGTTGTTTTTATTTCACATAAGTTGAATGAAGTAAAAGAACTTTGCGATAGAGTGACAGTATTGCGTGCCGGAAAAATGATTGGTGTAGAGGAAATTGCCAATGTTTCAGAACAAGATATTTCCCGCATGATGGTTGGCCGAGATGTGCGTCTCAATATTGAAAAGGAAAAAGCCGTTGCAAAAGAAACCGTGTTGAAAGTGTCTCATGTCAATAAGGCAAATGCACTTGGAAAACAGGTGCTGAAAGACGTTTCTTTTCGGATTCCCAGAGGTGTTATTTTAGGGATTGCCGGAGTGGAAGGAAATGGACAAAGCGAAATTTCCGAAATTATCTCAGGAATGGATGGGGATTTTGAAGGTGAGGTTGAAGTAAATGGAAAAAGCACCAGAAAAATGTCTGTTCGTGAACTTAGAGAAAATGGAGTGGCTCACATTTCGGAAGATCGTATGACGTATGGTATAGTGGGAGACGGAAGTATTGCAGAGAATATCATCTCAGACCGCTATTATAAAAAAGAATTTCAGAAAGGATTCCTGCTGAATCAGAATAAAATTAATCATCTGGTAGAAGAATTAATAGAAAAATTTAATGTGAAATGTGATGGAAAGGATCAGCCAATTCGGATGCTTTCAGGTGGTAATATGCAGAAGGTGGTAGCAGCTCGCGAATTTACAAATAATGCGGATTTAATTATTGCAAATCAACCTACACGAGGCATTGATATCGGGGCTAGTATGTTCCTTCGTAATAAGTTAGTTGAACTTCGAGATGCAGGAGCGTCAGTTCTTTTAATCTCAGCAGATTTAAGTGAAGTAATGGAAGTAAGCGACCGCTTGATTGTTATGAGTGGTGGAAAAATTTCAGCATATTTTGAAAATGCAGAAGATGTTACAGAAGAAGAGATGGGACTTTATATGCTGGGGTTAAAGCAGATGCCACCTGAAGAGATAAGGAGGGCTTCCAATTGAGCACGAAGAAGATAGAACAACAATTTCAGATATTAAGAACGTTATTGGCAGTTGCAATTGCAATCGTCGCTGCCTTTGTAATTATTTGCTTTATTAGTGAAAGTCCGCTGGAAACCATCAGAACATTTGTGTTGGGACCCTTGGAGTCAAAAAGAAAAATTGGAAATATTATTACCAATTTAACCCCCATGCTGTTTGTGGGAACCGGTGTGTGTTTGATTTTTTCTGCTAATCAAACCAATATGGCTGTAGAAGGCGGATTCTTTGTGGGAGCAATGTTAGCGACTGTTGCAGCAACTTGTTTGCATCTTCCGGCTGGACTGCATATTATTGTATGTTTGACTGCAGGAGGATTGGCTGGAGCAGCAGCCTGTGCAATCCCGGCATTTTTGTATATTAAATATAATGCAAAACCGGTTGTCAGTTCTATTATGGTAAATAATATGTGTCTTTATATCGGGCTTTTTGTAATTAATCATTTGGTAAGAGACCCAGGGGCAGGTTTTTTGGCATCTTATCGTTTTGATGCGACTGCAAGAATCGGAGAAATGATTAAAGGAACCGGAATACACTATGGCATTTTACTGGGAATTGTAGTGCTTGTACTTGGGCATTTATATTTGAATAAAAGCAAAGCTGGATACGAAATCCGGACAGTGGGTCGGAATGTGGATTTTGCAAGATATTCTGGAATGAATGTGAATCATGTGATTACAAAAGCGCAATTGCTTGGTGGCTTTTTAGCTGGAATGGGCGGTGCTGTGGAAGTGCTGGGAATGTATAAGAGATTTCAGTATCAGGCATTGACTAACCATGGATTTGACGGGATTATGATTGGAATTATGGCAGCGTATAATCCTAAGATGCTTCCTCTTGCTGCCCTGTTTTTAGCTTACATTCGTGTAGGAGCAGATTGTATGCAGAGAAACAGTGATGTACCGGTTGAACTTGCTAATATTATGATTTCAATTATTGTTATTATGATTGTAGCAGAGCGATTCTTGTATAAGATGAAGCATAAGAAAATTGTAGCAGCAGCTAAAAAAGAATTAGCAGGAATGGCGGAGGTGTAATAGATGGATAAAATATTTGTTGCGATTTTTACACCGGAGTTTCTTTTTTCGGTCATTCGCGTATCAACGCCTTTGATTTTAGGCGCTATGGCAGCATTGATATGTAATAGAGGCGGTATGCTCCATATTGCATTTGAAGGAATTATGTTATCGGCAGCTTTTTTTGGAATGCTTACCAGTGCGTTGACTCAGAATGTTTTTTTAGGTGTCTTGGGAGCTATTGCCGGTGGTTTACTGATTTCTATGATGTTGGGGTATTTTAATCTGGTTCTGAATTCTGACCGAACATTGACAGGAATAGCGTTAAATACCTTTGCATCAGCAGGAACGGTGTTTGCTCTTTATCTTCTGGTTGAGGATAAGGGAACTTCAAGTTCGCTTTCCTCCTTGGTAGTTCCGAATTTAGATATTCCTATTTTAAAAGATATTCCTATTCTCGGAACCGCACTTTCTGGTCATAATGTGCTGACCTACATTGCGTTTTTAACAGTATTTCTTACTTATATCATTATTTTTCGGACGCCTCTTGGACTTCGAATTAGAACGGTTGGAGAAAACCCCAATGCTGCGGCTTCTGTTGGAATTGATGTAATGCAAGTGAGATTTATTACATTGGCAATCAGTGCTGTTGTTGCATCTTTAGCGGGAGCTTATATGTCTATGGGATATTTAAGCTGGTTTTCCAGAGATATGGTTGCTGGCCGCGGCTTTATGGCGATTGCGGCCCAGAATTTAGGAACAGCGCTTCCCTTGCCGAGTTTCCTTGCGGCTTTGGCCTTTGGTGCGGTTACTGCATTGGCAAATGTATTACAAACATTGAACATGCCGTCTGAAATTATTCAGGCAATGCCATATGTAGCAACTTTATTTGGACTTGGATTTTTTGGGTATGCAGCCAAGAGAAACAATGAAAAGCGGGCAAAAGCCATTTTGGCGCATGCTAAAGAGGGAGAAGCAGTATGATCTTAAGTCATTGTAATTTTTATTCAAAGGCATTAGAAAATCATGTTGATGTAAATGTGCTACTTCCGACTATGACAGACAATGATTATTTTTTCAAAACTTACGATGAAATATATGGAGAAAGAAAAGTAGGCGTTTTATATTTGTTACATGGAGCGTTAGATGATTATACTATGTGGATTCGGCATACGAATATTGAACAGTATGCTGAAGAAGCAGGAATTGCAGTTGTTATGCCATCTGGACAGAATGGATTCTATAGCAATGCATTATATGGGTTAAAGTATTTTGATTATATTACAGAGGAATTGCCCAGAATGATAGAATATACATTCCCGGTTTCAGGAAAACGTGAGGATAGATTTATTGCAGGACCATCTATGGGAGGCTATGGGGCAAGCAAATGCGCACTTGCTTGTCCGGATCGTTATGCAGCATTTGGAGATTTTTCGGGAGCAGTGGATCCGGAAACTTTAGAACCATTGATGACTCAAATGGGTTTTGGATTTTTTCGATATGATTTGATATTTGGCGGAAGCGATAAAGTAACAGGAAGTAAGGATGATCTTCAGGTTCTTGCAGAGAGCTGTAGGGAATTTAACCAGAAACCGTTTGCATTTGTAGCTTGCGGCGAAGAAGATACCAATAATTATGGAATGAATCAGTCGTTTTATGAGAAATTGAAGGATTGTGGATTTAAAACGCAGTTTTATGGCGGTCATGGTTTTCATGATTGGGTTTATTGGGATAAAATTGTGAAGTTGTTTATTGAAAAGTTAAAAGAAATTTAGTTTATATTAAGAAAGTGAGGTTAAAAATATCGAATATTGATGGAGAATGTGTTATACCTGTATACTAGAAATAGTAATGAGGGGGAAATATCATGTATAAAAATCAGACTTCAGAAATTGCATATGATTATATAGTTGACCAAATTCGCTCGGGTGTATGGAAATCAGGCGACAAAATTGCAACAGAGGTGCAGTTGACGGAGAATATTGGGGTAAGTCGAGTTGCTGTCAGAGAGGCTATTGAACGTTTGGTAACGATGTCAGTATTGAATAAAGTGCAGGGGTCAGGCACATACGTCGAGCAGAAGGAAAATATGTCTTTTATGAGCGTATCTATTTTAGGGGTAGATGCGGATTATATGCTTAAGATTCTTGAATTTCGAAAGATGTTTGATTCCTATAATGTGGAGTTGTTTTTGAAATATGCAACAGATGAAGAAATAGAACTTCTTAAACAGAATTATCAGGAAATGATAAATGCAAAGGAAGATATGCAGAAGTTTCGAGCAATTGATCAACGTTTTCATGATATCATTGCAAATGGGACAAGGAATCCGATGATTATTCAGATTTCAAAGATTTTTATTGATACGTTTGAGGCAAATCAGGATCAAATGTATCATAAAATAGGCCCACAGAATGCAATTTACTATCATGGGAAAATGCTGGAGGCGATTATAGAGCGAAATGCAGAGGTGGCATCAGTTTATGCGAGGATGGCGATAGAAGCTTCAATTCGTCGTATAGAATCGCAAAAGAATCTTAATAATGCGAATCAGTAGATGATCCGCATTACAAATATCGGAGATCATATGGATTGTGGATGTATTATAATAGGAGGAAATGCTATGGATAAAGAAAAACTGGAAGGCGCTACTTATAATATCTTGACATCGAAGAAATTGACTTATCGACAAAAATTAATTCAATTGGCGAGACAGGCAGAAGACAGTCTTAATGTTTTAAATATTCCAGAGAAGTTTGCGAAGTATTTCGAAACTCGTGCCCTATGTGATATGAATGAAGGAAATGCTCCTTACAGGCCGCGTTATGTGATGGTAGATTTTAAAAAATTTATGAAGCAAGGAAGTGAATTTTTAAAACTTACGCCGCCGAAAAATTTGGATGAAGCAATTTTTGCATTAATCACATTATATTATCATATTCCATCAATTACAACAATGCCTGTTTATATTGGGAATTTGGACACTTTACTGGATCCGTTTCTTGATGGACTCAGTGATGAAGAGGTGAAAAATAAGTTTAAGCTGTTTTTAAACTATATTGATCGTACCATTGCAGATGGGTATTGCCATGGAAACCTGGGGCCGAAAGATCTACGGGCAACAAGACTTTTTTTGGAATGTGAACAGGAGCTTCAAAATGCAGTACCGAATTTTACAATAAAATATGATCCGGATCAAACTCCTGATAGTCTGATGGAAAAAGCCATTTTGTGTGCACTGAATTGTGCGAACCCTGCTTTCGCAAATCATAAAGTACATAAGAATACATATTGGGATTATGGTATTTCCAGCTGTTACAATGTGCTGCCGTTACGGGGGGGATCTTACATTTTGTCAAGGATAGTCATTCCACGACTTGCAAAGATGTCTGACAGTACAGAACAGTTTTTAAATGAAATTTTGCCGGAAGCACTTTTGGGGCTTGGACAGTATATGGATGAACGGATTCGATTTTTAGTAGAGGATTCAGGATTCTTTGAAAGTTCTTTTTTGGTAAAAGAAGGACTAATCGAGCGAGAAAATTTTACGGCTATGTTTGGGGTAGCCGGTTTGTGTGATGGAGTGAATTATTTGATGCGGGAAAGCGGAAAACGTTATGGTCATGCACCGGAAGCAGATGATCTTGCAGAGAAAATCATGACTATCATTTCAGACTTTGTAGCTTCATATCCTGCAAAATATTGTGAAGTATCAGGAGGACATTATTTATTGCATGCGCAGGCAGGACTTTCTACAGATGTGAGAGTAACCTCTGGAGTGAGGATTGTTGTTGGAGATGAGCCGGAAAGTTTATATGCACATTTGAGACACAGTGCGCGTTTCCATAAGTTCTTCCCTACAGGCTGTTCAGATATCTTTCCGTTTGAAGAAACTGCCAAGAGAAATCCGGAAGCGGTTTTAGATATTATAAAAGGTGCTTTTTTAGAAGGGGATAAATACCTTGCAATTTATCAATCGGACAGTGATCTTGTACGTATTACTGGATATCTCGTAAAGCGCAGCGACATTGAAAAATACGATAATGGTGAGGTTGTACTGCAGGATACTGTTCAAAATGGTAGCAGTAATTATAAGCTGAACCAGTTAGATCAAAGAAAGGTTCGAAGCAATGATTGAGAGGATCTTTGGGAATGAGGAGTGTGTTCCGGTTAATCGAATTTTGGAACATTCTCTGGTAGATGGTCCTGGAAACCGAACGGTGATCTTTTTTCAAGGGTGTAATATTGCCTGTCGATATTGTCATAATCCGGAAACACAGAAACTTTGTCAAAATTGCGGGGAATGTATTACGAGTTGTCTGCAAGAAGCACTTTCTTTGAATGAAAATAAAGTTGTGTGGGATGAAACACGATGTGTTGGCTGTGATGCCTGTATTGTGGCTTGTCCGCATCGGAGTTCGCCGAAAGTAAAGTGGATGACTGTATCTGAGATTATGTATCATGTCAGCAATAGTATGCCTTTTATAAGAGGAATTACTGTGTCCGGAGGAGAGTGCGCTCTATATATGGATTTTCTTTTGAAATTATTTGAGGCTTGCAAGGAAAAAGGATTAAACTGTCTGATGGATTGTAATGGTACGATTCCAGTGTGGAAGCATCTGGTGATAAGCGTATGTGATGGAGTAATGCTGGATGTGAAAGCATGGTCTGAGGAGTGCTTTCGGAAACTTACAGGTGGAACCAATGCTGCACTGAAGGAAAACATTAAGAAGCTTGCAGAACTTCAGAAGCTGACAGAAATTCGTATTGTGTGTGTGGACGGCGAAGTAGATGCAAAGGAGTGTATTTGCGGAATTGCAAATATTCTTGATTTTGGTCAAATAGAAAAAATTCCGTTAAAGTTAATTCGTTTTCGGCCAGTTGGCGTTCGAAATGGATGGGAAGAAAAACAGATGCCCAATATGGCATATATGAAAAAGCTTTCCTCGCTTGCAAAAGAACAAGGATTTACTGATGTGAGAATTATTTAAGAATATCGATTTTAATAGCGCCGATGTACAAAAACGAGTCGGGGGTGCGGATAAAAAGTTGGACTCCCCAAGGGCTCCGAAAGGAGCTGAATTAGAATGTATTTGCAAGACAAAATTGATATTGCTTTAAAAGTATATCATCAGTGCGGATCGGTATCTACCACCATTTGAGTCCTTGGTTACCCGACCAGACGGGCACTTTACACATGGATAGCCAATGAAGGAATAGTCAAGTCGGAACGAAAGCCCTTGAAATTGGTGAACACAGCAGAACATCCACGGAATACGCGTGTTGAAGTAAAAATGGATGCAATTCATCGTTGCTTTGAGCTCGGGGAAAGTATAAAATCAGTATCAGAAGATATCGGCTACACCAGAGCCAGTATTTACAGTTGGCGCAAGAAATATCTTCATGGAGGTATTATTGCATTGATGAATGATAAAAACATCAAACCCGGTACTCTCACGGAAAGCGCTTCATCCACAGCATCTACCCCCGAGCTTGCTCAATTACAGGCTCAGATCAGAGATATGCAGATGGAGATTGATATTTTAAAGGAGACGATCAATGTCTTAAAAAAAGACCCCGGCATCGATCAGACAGCTCTCAAAAACAGGGAGAAGGCAGTGATTATCGATGCCCTGAAGAGTAAATACCCACTGCCTGACCTGTTGAAACGGCTTGGATTATCAAAAAGCAGCTATTATTATCAAGAAGCCATTAAAAATAAACCCGATAAATATAGTGATATTTGTAATAGAATACGTCAGCTTTTCCACGAAAATAAACAGCGGTATGGATACCGGCGCATTTATGGTCTTCTGAAACGGGAGGAGCGCACAATTTCAGAGAAAGTGGTTCGCCAGATCATGCAGGAAGAAGGACTTATTGTTATCTGTAAACGGCGCAGAAAATATAATTCCTATCAGGGAGAAATCTCCCCGGCCGTACCCAACAAAATAGAACGGGATTTTCATGCAGATAAGCCGAATCAAAAATGGCTGACGGACATTAGCGAGTTCGCCTTGCCTGCCGGAAAAGTTTATCTGTCGGTACTTGTGGACTGCTTTGATGGACTGCTTCCCGGCTGGACAATCAGCACTACCCCCGATTCTGTGCTCGTTAACACAATGCCCGACCAGGCAATAGCCCATTTGCCGGAAGGAGATCATCCGCTCATCCATTCAGACAGAGGCTGCCACTATCGGTGGCCTGGTTGGATAGAACGTATGGAGAGAGCAGGTCTGGAACGTTCCATGTCTAAAAAAGGTTGTTCTCCTGATAATGCGGCTTGTGAGGGGCTATTTGGCCGTCTAAAAAATGAAATGTTCTATTGTCAGGATTGGACGGGCGTTAAAATATCAGAGTTCATTGACATTCTCAACAATTATCTGCTATGGTATAACACAAAGCGGATTAAAACATCACTTGGAAATATGAGTCCTTGGGAGTGTTGAAATTCATTTAGCTCCCATTTTGGTGAATCAGAATGAGAACAGACGCTGTTCTGTTACATCTTTATGCCGCTTCATAGTATCAATAATTGCTTCTCTGTCAGCCGTTTCAAACATACTAACAGGAAGGGTTACACTGAAAGCAGCAATCATGAGTTGGTTCTTATACAGGGGCAGTGCAATGCAGGCAGTGTACAGACTTGCTTCTGAAATCTCGATGGCATAATCCTGCTTACGTACCTCCCGAATAGCCTCAATCAATTCATCTAGAACATCAATGGATTTCTCAGTGAGTTTTTTCAAGGGTATATCAGCATACATATGATAGAGTTCGTCATCTGAGAACTGACTTAAAAGTACTTTCCCCATGGCAGTACAGTGAGCTGGGAGTTTCAGGCCCATTCCTATGTTCTTCATTAGGGAAATATCCGAGTTATTCTCATACTTGGATAGATACATAACACTTCGTTGTTCTAAGATGCCTGCATGGGAGGTGAGGTTTAATTCATGCCCCAGATTGGAAGTAAGTATGGAAAGCTCCTCAAGGAGATCTGTGCTTTGGAAACACTGGGTACAGAGTTTGATATACTCAATACCAGCATAATACTTTTTTGTACTCACATTATATAACAGATAATTACATTCCATCAGTTCCTGAATTAGACTGTAGGCTGAGCTTTTAGGAATATCTAGACCTGACTGGATATCAGTAAAAGATAGCCCATTCCGTTTTTTTGACAGGAGTTCAAGAAAACGCAGGGTTCTCTCAGCAGATTTTACTTTAGTCATACCATACCTCTTTCACAATTAAAATATAACACAATGCTAGGAAATTTGGGAGTGCGGAATACATAAAAATTTAAAAGTATTAAAAAGGGAAATGATTACGTTTACCCCCAACATCATAACTTTTATTAAATAACTCAAACTTCCCACATTAAAGATGGGATTCGTAACTTGAAAAATCAATATTATAGTTCTTCAACTGAAAAATTTCACAGGATAGCCACATGGTATGACAAGCTTGCTTTCACATATTTAGGATTTACATGCATTGCCTCCATAATGATTTGGTTGAAATGAACAAAGCAAAGTGCTTTTCAAGCACACTCTAGTCCTATCATTTGTGCTGTACGCATTTTGGAAACCATTGTACTTTTGAAGAGAGATATACTTGTTGGTAGTAGCTAAAGCATGAGCAGTTCACAAATCTGTACAGCTTCGTTAAAAGTGGTGCTTCACTTGAAATGGTTTTGGTGTTAGTAATGTGATTTTATGTAAAATTCGATATTTGCTCATCTATAGAAGGGTACACATTTCCGTATATCCTGTTCTTGCGTTACTCTTATCTGAATGATACTGACAATGACGGCATCTTTTTTTGCAGGGTATCATTCGGATGGTAATCTTAGAATTGGAGTTGATAGATTCTCATTTCAACAGCTATCTGTCAAAATCTCTTACAAACACCAGATTTCCGTTTTCAAAGTATTCGGTCATTTTGTCAATTTTATTATTGCACATCCAGATATAATCAGTTTTTTAAAGAACGGCCTTCACCTTTTGAATGCGTATAGCAGCATATTTATAAGTACACTCCATACTGCACCTATTTTGCGACATAATTGTATTACAGAAGCCTTACTTGGTCAAGGCCCAAGCATTCCTATCAATATCTTACAGGATTTTAGAAGATTGTCAAGAGAAGCAGTATAATTGAAAAAAATATGTGAATTGTATTTTTAAAATCTACCCTTTCCGGCTCTGCTAGACTTTAGTCATT
>URNT01000028.1 GCA_900549235.1 uncultured Clostridium sp.
GCTGGCCCGTTACCATAGCCCCATCAGATCCCAGATAGTACCAGTGACCCTTGTACTGATACCAGACATTGTGGACCATCATACCGGCGCCGTCGAACCAGTACCACTTGCCATCTGCGTCCTGGTACCATGCGTTCCGTACCGGCTCCCCGGTGTCACCCAGGTAAAACCTCCAGCCCTCTGCCTCCTGCTGCCAGCCGGCTTTTTTTACCGGCTCTAACAGTGCCGCCTTAAAATCTGTCCACAGCTGCGGCTGATCCATCATCTTACGAGGGCAATACTTTCGCTTGGCATCATAGTGCCGGATCACGTGATCAGCCCCGATTCCTGTCTCTACCATGATCTGTCTTACCAGCTCAATACAGTTAGTCCGGGCAGTGTCATAATCAGAGTCTGGATTAACACAGATCTCAATGTTGATACTGTTGGTATTTGTGACTCCAGCTACCAGCGGCGTACCGTACTGCTTACCTACCGCATAGGCTCCATCCTTATAATCCAACGTCTGCACTGCCACCGTATCGTCTACATACCAATGCACAGAGGTGGACAAATTTCCGTTTCTGTGAGCTTCTGCGTGTTTAAGCGCTCCTGCTCCCATCTTGTAATTATCCGTTTCATGGATCACGATCCACTCAGGACAGTTCTTACTTACATAACAGTTCACCTGCTTAATCTCTTTCCTTATGTCCATGTATAACCTCCATTAAAAAAGCCCCAAGAAAACTCCTGGGGCCTGTCTGCGTTGCGACGTCGCACAGCTTATTTATCTTCCGTGCCTACCGCTCTCTCATCTTCCTTGCCAGTTGCAGGGCCAGTGGTAACAAAGGTCTTATCCTGCGCTCCCTTCGGTCTTACATTCTGTGCCATATCGTTCCTTCTCTGCTCCTCAGTCCTCTTATCTGCGTGTCCTAATTTGTTTGCCATAATTTTTTTTCCTCTCTTTCGCTTTTAAATGATAATGTAATAGTTGCTCCGGCTCTGACCCTGGCCGGACCGGGAGATACAAGGATCACCTCCTTACTTGCCCTGCGAGGGCTGCTCCGGCAGACCAGCTACCGACGTGGCCACAGACAGGATCCCGGCCAGCACCGATGCACTGGCTACAGCGGGCCAGTTGACATCTCCCATGACCGCCGCTGTGCCGATCGTGGCCACAAAGGTCTGGGCCATGGTCTTGACTGCTCTGATTCCGGCAGCGTGGAGCCACTGCCTGGTGTCTACGTCAGACTTTAATACACAGTTCTTAAGCATACTTTTTCACCTCCCTTCAATGGATGCTTTGCGACAAAATAAAAATAAGCCCAGTTGCCAGACCTCCGGCAAGCGCGCTTACAATCGCTGTTATGATAGTCTTTTTAACGTCTTTCCAAGTATTGCCCGGTTCCTTTTCCAGGGCATCCAGGCGCGCTCCCTGTTTATCTAGGCGCTGTCCCTGCTCCCGCTGTTCCTGGAGCATCTGTTCCATGTCTTTTGCCAGTCCATGGATCGATAGTGCCAGGGCTTGGATCTCTTTGGCAAGCCCTTCCAGGACCTCAATCCTGCGGTTCTGCCTGCGGTTTTCGTCTCGCAGACGCTCAAATTCTGTTTTTAATGCTTCATCCATTGCTGATCCTCTCTTATGCCTCATCCTCTCTCAAAATACTGTCCTATTAACTGATCTGGCGTGTACTGTAACGCTATCCCGCTGTCTCTGGTACACAAATACAGGACACCATTGTATGTATAATACTTACCCTTGAAATACTCCATGTTGACTGCGGCGGGGATTGGATCCTCTTTTGTTCCAGCGTGCTCTACGTCAATCCTCGTAAATAAGCTCGCTGTTTCCTGTCCGGGCTCCCAGTCTGCCTGTTTATTGTGAGTAGTGATTACTTTATACAGAACGCCGTTGTGCCGCACAATTGTAATTTCTGTACCCTTAACTGCCTCATCCTGTTTTGTCAGCTGCGTTCCCTCAGACAGATCATTCCACTCTGGATACAGATCTGCTACCGCAAGAGCCTGTGAATCTGTAAAGGACATGGCCTGCATTGTGAGGGCTTTTCCATACACTGCCTGCGCTTCTTCTTTTTCCTGTATATCATCTTTTACCGATCCCAGATCTTCCTGCACCTCTTGCATCTGCTTCTGAAGCTTTCCAATATCGGATTCCGGCAGGTATGTAAACACTGGCTTAGGGTCTTCTGGATTGGTTATATCAATGCGTTCCAGTTGTGCCCCCTCCGGGATGTCCACCCACATAGACTGTAAGCCCTGTGGAGCTTCTTCGGCACCATAGATGATTGTCCAGATGCGCCCTGTGTTATCGTAGATTACTAATGCTTTCATTTTTATCATTCCTTTCATTTTTCTTTTATGCTATAATTTTTAAATACTTTAGCTTTCTTTTCCTCATACCACTTCCTGGCTATAATATTGTTTATGGGAAGTCAATATTTAACGTGCAAGGAAAAGTGAGGAAATATGCTAAGTGGTCAAGCAATGTCAGCAGTGCCGGGAATAAAAATTTCGTTTTAAATAGTCCAAGTGGTACGATGAATTTCCCTTATCTGTCCTTGAACTTAGGGTTTACTCCATTATCTGTATCCGCTTTAATGGTTGGCGAGGGCCGCACTCTTAGTTGTACAACAACATGGGGAACTTTTGAAGTATTAACAAGAACCGGTAGCACAAATAATGTTATTGGTTATGATGTTAAATCAGATTCTATGACGGCCTCTAATTTAACTATTCCGGTAGGAGCAGCTGGTACTTATCATGTGTTAGTATGCGGCTATTATTAAACATATCCCCAGATACTAACGTTGTATCTACCAGGTTTGACCGCATATAATGTTGCTTGATTGTACCCCAATTTTGCAATGGATAATGACCCTGTCCATATACCGCTGGCATAGCTAATAAAGTGGTTTATTGAACCTGTAGCTACCGATGCACATCTTTGATTATCTTCATTTCCTGCTGTCATTACAGCTACATTGATGCCGGTATTATTGATGGTAATCGGATAGATATTTCCTCTAACCTCGGAATTATATACGCCATTTCCGGCAGTCACTATACCGATTGATTTATTAACATATTTTCTTACATTACCCTGTACGTTAAAAATAGACTTCCCATAAACAATATTATCAGGAATTAAATCAGCATCTCCCAATATCGTCTGCGCACCCGTTAAAAACTGATTGGCTGCTATGACTTGGTTTGTCTTTCCTGGTGTATAAGTCTGAGCACCTTTTTCAGCCATAGCTCCGGTTAATTTTGATTTTGCATTATTGCTATAGAACGTCTTTCCTTTCCTAACATCGACGGTGTTTGCATTTCCACTCAACGCAAGTGTTCCGGTCAATGGCTCACCGTCTGACCCTACAATAACTTTCGGCGCAAGTACATCATCTGCCCCGGCTGTGATGACATCCAGGTCAACGCCACCACCAGATGACAACGGTATCCATATCTCAGACATTGATGCTCACCCCCACGAGTTTAATTTTAAAATCTTTTGTTGGTTTCTTTAACGGGCAATAGAACACAGCCTGTCCATTTAACGCTTCTCCTGCCTTTATCATTCCCGACATCTTCTCCCATGTTTGGACTGTTTCCGCTGGGGTATCTTTTTTCGCCGCACTCATAAGTTTTATTTTGTCAGTTGATTTCAGTCCCGGCACTGCCACTGTCTGTGTGTACGGCGCTGATCCGCTCCAACCAGAAGCGGGAAGGGTAACTTCTACCTCATTTGATATGCCAGCCATCCATTTCTTAAAATCCTCTGCAAACTTCTTCATCTTCCCCCAGCGTGTCCGGGCCTTTTCCTTTTCGGCCGGCACCGGGAAGCTGTCTGATGATACATCAAAGGCAGAAACCAGCGTGTCCGCGGTGTCACCGCCGGAAGAATCCACCTTGTCTTTGTCCAATTCTTTCATGGTCTTATCAACTGTATTCATATTTTCATTGATGACCTCTATCGAAATATACTCATTACTTTCTGGCTTTTTCAGGCCATAATTTTCTGTTATATTCATAAGTTCACCGTCCTTATCCCTTCCCAGGTGTATGCCGAAGCCTGTTTCCAGGTCAACGCCGCCACATCACCCCATGTGTTATAAATATATTCATACTCCACCGCCAGGTGGGCAGGCTTGATTTCCTCTATTGTCAGTTTCAAATCTGCCACATTACCTGGAATCCCCAGCGTTCCGACAAAGCGGATTACAAAACGATAATTGGCCGCATCCTCGATCACTTCCACTTCGCCATTAGAATAACTGCCAGCCACATTTTTCACCATTTCCTTGGTAGTAGTACCCACTCCTGATATCTTCGCCCTGATTCGTTCCCTCCGAAAGTCATCAGGCTTTGATACGTCCACTTCCAGCCCTAAAAGCTGTTCGTATCGTGACAATAGACCCGACGCTGTAGATGCAAAACATTCCGAAATTGTACTGCTCAATCCGTTTTCCAGATCATCCGTCACTTCGGACAGAAGCGTCTGCAGAGTTTGCATAGTCACATTTTTATCATAATAATCTGGGAGAAGCTTAATCAGTTCCAAGTGTATTCACCTCCGTCAAATCAATAGTCCCTACTATAGGAATCTGCCTTTCCCCGATTACAACGTTTCCAGTTCCTTCATTCAGGAGAAACCCTTCAAAATCATCTATACCCTGAACATCTAACAGCAGGCTGCCAAGTTTTGCATAGCTGATCTTATAGGTAATAAATACCGTTTCGCGCAGGAACATCTGCACTGCCGTTTTATATGCCTTCAGGATATCTTCCAGTGTCTTGCTCCCATCCCTTAAGACTTTGGCCTTGATGTTGATCTTAACCACCTCAGGGCTTTTGACTGTTACTGCAGCGCCGATCGGACGCACGGTTTCAATATACGCCGCCACCATATCTGGCAAAGAAGAAGATATCTGTTTATCGCTGTCCACCACCAGCACCGTAACAGTACCGGGGCCATCCGCCAAAGGGAGTACTTTAACAGCACCAGTGCCCGAAACCTCCAGAGCCCACTGTTGGTAATGATAGACGTTCCCGGATGTAGCCGGTAGTCGAATCTTCGTGTATAAGCGTTCCCTCAGCGCTTCATCCGTTTCTTCATCCGTGCCAAGCGTAACAATGTCACCCAGTGATGCTGTCACGCCTATGATGTTTGAAACAGGCTGCATGGATCCGCTGTACTGATTCCCGATCACTCCGGCTGTTTCGCACTTTACACAGTATTCCGTGTCGCTCCTTTTTTCCGTCACCACATAAACCAGATTGTTTATTCCCCACCGGGTCCCGTTTTCTACCGGGCCTGACGTTGTCATCTTACGTACAGCCCTGGTGGCGGGTTTACGGTAAATATTATAGGCATCTGCCGCCCGGTCCAGATACTCACCAAGGGCTGTATCAGGAAAGACCAGATCCACAAAATTGTCAAGTTGGAAGTTCTGTTGGGTCAGAAAATATGCACACGGTGCCAGAGCGTCATAAATAACACTGCCTTCCCGCTTGTCCACATCGTTTGCCACTTTATCAAGCATGGCCCGCAGCAATTCTTCATATGTCATTTTCACACCGTCATCTCCTTTTCTATCTGCAATTCCCCGTAAATACTTGATACATCAAAGGTACACCGGCAGGTATCCCCGGAAAATTCAAACTCGAAGCCATCCACCTCATGGATCCGGCCATCTGTCAGAAGCGCCTCTTCGATCATCCGGCGCATCTCTGCTCTTACATATGACCGTTCCTCTCCGATCAGTTCCTTCCAGGCGATCCCATACCTAAAGCTGTAGACAGGATACTCATACTGCTCTGTAGACAGGATCTTATAAATTGCCTGCTTTAATGCCTCCAGACCGTCCACAAATCCCTCTATCTTTGCATCTGACATTTTATATGTCCTGCTCTCATATGTCCGTTCCTGAAGCCTAAGCTCCGTTGTAAGTTCCGCCATTATCATCCTCCTGTCTCGTCCGGTATTGTCTGGTAAGGCCTTCCTACGATTTCCAAAATATAATATTCCTGTCCCCGGTCATTACGCAGGAGCCGTACCTTATCCCCCGCTGCCAGTTTATCTTTCATATTTCCTGTGATCATGCTCACAGGCACAGGGAGCTGGCCAACCATAACCACGCTGCCTGTATATGTTCCGATAAGTATTGCTGCCGGTTTCCGGCTCTTCATGTAATTGTCCACTACTGTCTTTACCAGATTAAAAAACTCTTGATACGCGCCATGATCATTCATCTGTCATCACCTCCACTGTCATTGTGTGTGTTGGAAGAAAAACATGTGTGACTTTTTTCACGATCAGCCGCCGATTCAGAGCAATCCCTTCAATGCTGCCATATATGCTGTTTCCCGCCCGCACCCGAAGATCTCCCAGGCAGTCCAGTTTTAAAGTCTCCTTTTCGTGATTATACAATTTCAGAAGATTATTGGCCCGCTCCTGTGCCTTGGCCGCGTTGTCAATGCCGGAAGGTGAGGATTCCAGATACTGAAGCAGCCCATACCGGTTCACTGCTTCCTGGTCATGGGCTGCCCCCACATCAATCTGTCCGCTGTTTTCATCCTTCCAAACAACCTTGACCTGATTATAATAATCATCATCTATAGACTTTTCCCAATTATATCCAGTGCACAGACTATGATCTCCCAGGACCAGAGGAAGCTGAAGATTTCTCATGTTCCACAGACAAACCTTCCCGTATTCATCCCGCAGGCAATAGTTCTCCTGTGTCCCGATCAGGGTATCTGATACAGCCTGTGCAATATGATCCAGCCATGATTTCTCATAATCAGCAATGGTAGGAATAATAAAGCCAGGATCCTCAATCGTTCCCGGTATCATGCTCTGAAAGGTACACATTTGTTCCACCAGACTCTTTAACGTACCATTTTCCAATACGATTATGTCCTTGTTCTTCGCCCTCCGCAGCTGGTCATATGCCTTAATGGTTATGATCTGCCCTTCTCCCCCGTCACTGCTGTCCCCGGACACCTTATAAACAGAACCGAAGAAAATACCATCTGCCTGATCATTTTCCGTTATGCGGACAACATCGCCATTTTGCAATACCAATCCGTCACTGATATAAGAGATGTCCAGGCTGCTGGCTCCTTCATTCAGCGTTTCAGACCATGAGACATCTTTGCACATTTCGGAAATGTCATAAATATGTCCCTGGCTTTCTGCCAGAATTTCCATCTGCAGCACCTCCTATGTCGGGATTGTAAGAACCTGGCCGGGTGAGATCAGGTTCGGGTTTTTGATTCCAGGATTCGCTGCCGCAATTTTTGTGTACTGGCTTCCGTTTCCATAATACTTCTTTGCAATTCCCCAAAGAGTATCGCCGGACTGAACCGTATGCGTCTTGTTCTCTGTCACTGCGGGATTGGTTTCTGTAGCGGCAGCGGCATCCTCCTGCTTTACTGTGGCCCCTGCTGTCTGCACTGCCACATACCGCTTTCCCGGCGCCTTGTATTCCTGAAGCTTTACTGTCAGGTACTTGTCCCCTTCCTCCCCCGCTTTCTCTACGGCCTCCACACTCTTTACGAGCACCTTGACACTGATGTCATCGGTAATGTCATTGGAGGCAATAAAACGGATCGGTTTCAGGTTTTTTTGCGCTTTACGGAACATTTTTTCATAATAATCCGCATCGGCTCTGGCCCCGGAATTCATGTAATGATAATCCTGACTGGGGAATTCTGCTTCAAAACTGAATTCTTCCAGGCCATAATAAGACGGGACAGAAACCTGCCCCGTCCCAAGTACCTGGTAATTCTCTACATTCAGCTCCCGGCTCCGTTTGATTTCCTCCGGGTTGACCGGCAGCTTATATTTCTTGTTATCATACTTAAAATAAACTGAATATGACATTATCCCGGTACCCCCTCTGGAGCTGTGGCGATTACTTCCTTCAGCTGATTGATCATATGATTTACCACACCGTCTGTATCGGCCTCTTTTGTAATAGGGCCATTAAATTCCACCTTGATATTAGGCGCAAGGGTATTCTGGGCGATCCGGGCCACATAATCCCGTTCTGCCAGTTTCCTCATCCACTGAATGTCCTCCTGGTCTGCCTCTACCTTAACAGATCCGCCTTTGCCGGTACCTTTTACCGTTGCGGGATTGCCGGAAGTGGCGAATTGGGAGAAATCAAACCCGGTTCCGCCTGTGCTATCAGGATTGAATCCAGAAAGCAAGCCTGAAATTTTATCTGATACACCATCTCCCCATGATGCCCCACTTTCAAATGCATTTTTTGCCCACCCATCTCCAAATGCATCGAATGTATTTAGTCCTTTCGTAAAGCTATCACTAACTGAAACATATTCCTGCTTTTTTTCTGCTGCTGCCGCTGATTTCGCTGCATATTCATCTGCCGCAGCAGTAATTCCTGAATAGTCAAAATCTACAAATGGAAGCTTATTTAATTCTGCCGCAATCTTAGAAATCACACTCGCCGCAGTCGAAAGTAAACTATATAAAAAAGCTTTCGAACCAGCTACGGCATTTCCCATCGCAATCCCCATATTCGTTCCTAATGCTCCCCAGGCTTCCCAAATTCCTAATGCTACATTCCCCGCAGCTAAAAGTAAATTTCGGAAAAATTGAATCACAACATTTATACTTCCTGCAATTACCCCAAAACCACTCGAAGCCACTCCTGTTGTAGTGGCAATATAAGATGCCAATGCAAATAAAGAGGCTACCAGTATCACTATCCCCGTTATAATCCAGGTAATAGGACATGCCGCAAGAGCCGCATTAAAGCCATATTGCTGCATAGTAGCTAAAAATGTAGCTCCTGATTCCATTGCCATGGACGCAGCATGTGCACTTTGAGCAAATGTGGCCATTATAACTAACCCATTTGATATTCCTAAAATGATATTATAAGCTGCCCATGCAGCTACTAATCCCCAAATAAATGGTTCAACTACCTCAATCCTATCTCCTACCCATCCGATCGCATCCAGTAACGCGCTAAATGCTCCGGCTGCCATAAACACCATTCCAGTGAGGTTTTCCACTACTTCCTGCCCCATATCCGAGTTAAGCATAGCATTTACCTTTTCAAACACTCCACTAAAAGCCTCTGTGCCTGCATTTTTTATCTTTGTCCAAGCATCTGCGAACGTAGGCGTCATCTGCGAAAATTTCCCATTGATCTCATCTGCCGCTTGGAACATGGCTCCTTTTATAATATCTGCCGTAATTGCACCGTCTGAGGACAGTTCTTTTAATTCCGCCTTAGTCTTTCCCATATACTGAGCGATTGCATCAGCCACCATAGGGGCGTTCTCCATTACGGCAACAAATTCATCTCCTTGCAATCTTCCAGACGTCATAGCCTGCGTCAACTGAAGGAAAGCTGAGTTCTGCTCTGCCGTACCTGCCCCTGACACCTTGAGTGATTTCGTGAGCAGTTCCGTAAACCCTACTGCTTCCAGATTGCTCCCAAAGGTATCGCCTGCCAGCATTTTAAGCTTTGCTGTCGCATTGGCCATCTCTGTATAATCGCCGCGAGACCGGTCCGCTGCCGCAAAAATATCTTTTTGGAGAGCCCTCTGTTCTTCCAGGCTTCCAGTGATCATAGCCAGCCTGGCATTTGTATTGGTATATGTATCAGTCAGATCCATCCCTTTTTTTACCGCCGCCAGACTTACCGCCGTTTTCACAAGCTTTGAAAGCCCAGAGTCTGCCATATTGGCAGCAGCTCCTGTGCGCATTAAAGAGTCATTAAAACCATCTGTATTTTTACTGGCTCCTAAGATGACCTTTGCGGCCCTGTCAGTATTCTCTACGATCTTCTTGACCTGGCTGCTGTAACCATCCATCAGCCTAAACATTGCATTCAAAGTTGGCATACAGATCCTCCTCTCTAAGACAGTTTTGCCGCCTGTCTCTTTTCTTCTTTTACCCTGAGATCAATGCTTGCATAAATAAAAGCACGTTCTGTAGGACCAACCGGATCATTGGCCCCGCAGATACCGGCCAGCACTCCGGGCCTGATATGAAGTCTTTGCAGGGCGAAGTGAGCATAATTCATCTCCTCATCGCCCTGCTCGATCAGTTTTTTGCCTCTTCAATTCCTTCATTGATGTCTTTATCCAGACCAGATAATTCCTGGACTGCCTCAAGCAATGTCCCAAATTCGCCCACATAAAGCATTTTTGACAGTGTTCTTGATGCCCCTAATGTACCGTATGCTTTCTGCAGATCGGCATTCTCCAGATCCGGCTCTACTACAGCTGCCGCCGTCAATGCCTGGTTATACCCCACCCGGTCAAATGTCTCATTCCCCTTTTTGTCCTTTTTTGTGTATTTGCGGATCACTTCTTCATTCTCCTGCTGAGTGATCGGACGAATCACAAAGGGAACCGGCTTTCCGTTCTCCTGAAAACGGTTTGATACGATTACCTCTCTGTTTTCTGCCTGTACTGGGTGCAAAAATGCATTTAAACTACTCATAATTTATTTTCCTCGCTTTCTTAATTTTTGTATAAAAAGAACGCCCCGGAGGACGTTCTGATTATCGTTATACTGTTTTTTACTTGCATTCATTCATTCTAACGCTATACTCATAGCATATTTAAAGCAGCGCCGAAAAACTCCCTTTAGAAAGTCACCCACCACCGAGTAGGTGGTTTTTTCACGCCTACCTCGTGAAATCAAAAAGGCCCAGCCTTTCGCTGAACCTTAAAGTAAACCGCATAACGTTTTCAATGCTATCAAATCTCATAGCTTGTAGGATTTTGCTTTTCCTGGATGTCTTTCTGCAATTTCATAATTTTGCCTGTCTCAAATGCCGTTCCCCAAAAATCAAGATGAGCCATGTTGCCTTCTTTATTTAAAAAGTTTATCACATAAAATTGCTTTTCAATTCCCTTTGCTTTAGACGTTGTCACATTCACGCTATGATATTTTGCCATATACTCTCGTTCATATAAGTAAATCTCAAAACTTAAAATCCTCGCCCTCTCAAGTTTCACTTCTGTATATGGCTCAATCTTTGTTATTCTTAACCCTTCATCTGTCATCAACAACTGACACGGAACATTTGTTGAAAAGCCAGGCAAATTACCGTCATAAAACTGAACCCTAATACCATCCGGAATCTTTTTCTTTGAAAATAATCCCACACCCATTTCCTCCTCTTGTAAGATACAAGCATTATACTGCAAGAGGAGGAAAACAGCAAGCTTATCTCATATTCTCCGGCAATGTATAACTCTCCAGATCGTCCAGGTCATCAAACGTAAAATCCGTATCCGTCGTGTTCAGATCCTCACTGCCGTCTTCCAGATACGCAACAGGTACCTTAGCCAGGATACAGTCACGCATCACGATTACACGCCTACCAATGGTAGACGCCGGATCCTCATTTGTGGTCTGGATGCTGATCGTGGGGGTCTTCCCCTCTTTGACGTACTGCTGGTAAATCGCCAGAGCAGCCGGGCTTACATTATACATAGTTATGCTTCCCTTTCCCTCTGCCGCAACTACCTTGTGCTGCTTCATCCGATGGCCCAGAAGCTTCTTTGCTACCACCGTAAACTCAATATTGGATTCAATCTTAGAGAGTTCAAAGAAGTACCGGTTCTGTCCGTCTACCGTGATGTAGGCGCTGCCCTCACTTCCAGTCACCAGGTCTTTGATTTTTGTGTAGTTCTTTCCTGACATATTCTTTTCACCTCCTATGACAGATTTACGGTGATGTAAATCTTTTCTACGCTGTCCACTGGCTGAGTGAATACATCTACCACCACAGCATCGGAATCTGTTCCTGCATTCACTGTGATATCATCCGTTTCAAAATTCTGGATAGCCCCCATGTTCTGCAGCGTGGTAAAATAATCAACCAGAGCCGCTTTAAACAGAGAACGGCCGTCTGCGTTGTTGTTGACTTTCCCCACATAGTTGCTTTCAAAGATAGTGGAGATATCGTTAGCAATATTATCAATCGTCCTGATAACCCGGTTCTTGGTGAACGTCTTGCCTTTTTCTGCCGTTACTGTAGTCAGGGAATTGATATCATACACCACAGTTACGTTCTGGGCGCTGTCCGCTTTGAAGATCAGCTTACCCGCTTTGACCGCATTCTCCATCTCTGTCTTTGTCATACGGGGATCCACATCGATAGCACCCACATACTTCATGCCTGTGTTGGAAGTTGTAATGCTGGCCCCCGCTGTAGCTCCTGCTACCCACGCTGTAGTCTCCGCTGCAGTTAGGACTGTGCCGTCTGTCATGGCAATCCCCTGTACCACATTGATGATTCCCTCTGAATCCGCCACATGGTTTGCCAGTACTGCCTGACACTTGACACCCTCGTCATCTCTCATAGCCTTAATCCATGTTGTAATCGCAGTCTTATTAGCAGACGCCGTTTCCGGCTCTGTATCGTAAGGGTAGCACAGTGTATTAAACTGCACTGTCTTCAGTTTCTCCAACGCCGTGTTGACGGCTTCCGTATTGTGTGTTTCCGGCAGCTTGTAGATCAATACAGTTTTTGCCTTTTTAAGGGCCTCTGTAGCCAGTTTCTTATCATCCGCCGTAGCTTTTTCCGGATATGCCTGTTCTGTGGCTGTGATGGTATACATCTTTCCATCCTCGCCCACAGACATCTCCTGTAAAATCACCACAATACCTCTGTCTCCCGGAGTGATCGACAAGGGCTCGTTTGTCTGGATGTTGATATAGGCCCCGGGCAGTACTTTGTTCTGAAATTCCCATGTGCCTGCCATAGGTTATTCCTCCTTTACATCTGCATTCTGAATCATGGACTGCATCTGCGGTGTGGAATCCTCTCTAAACTCCCGGTAATCCACATCAAACTGAAAATGCAGCACATTATCCTCGATTTTTAAGTTTCTATTTTTAATTTTAAAGCCGGGAGCCGTAAATTCTCTTGTCAGTTCCTGGCCCACGCTCCAGCATTCCTCCTGGAGTTCTGCCCGCCCCCCATTCTCTGGGAAATAGAGAACATCCAGACTGACCGTATTTTTCAGTCGGCCATTGATACCACGGGAGGGTTCCTGGTCATAGATTGTTACCATAAAACTGGGAACTTTAAAGTTCTGAGGAACATCTTCACGATATACCCTGCAGTTTTTTACTTCCTTAAGCCCCGTAGCAATGGCTTTATACAGTTCACTGATCGTGTCGATTCTGTACCGCCTCCACTTCTTTTTTGAATAATGCGATCATTCGTTTAGAAACATAGTTCTGGGTCTTTTCCAGTACATAGGTCCCTTTTACAAAGCCTTTGGTCGGGCCCCCTTTTTTCGTAACAATGCGATGGCCATAATTCCAATAGGAAGAATACTCCATGGTATTAACCATTTCTGCCTCTAATCCGCTTGGCGTGCGTTTGGTTGGCAGTTTATGCCAGTTTTCCCGGAGTTTTCCGCCGGTTCCAGGATTGGAAACCTTAAAGCTGACAACCTCTCCTGCCTTAGGGCCATTTCTGATCGTAAATACTACAGGGTTCGGATGCAGGCCTACTGGAGTTCTTCGTTTCGCATAAGCGACGCCTTCATTCACAGCCTGATTCAGTACGTTTTTATCAATCTCCTTAACGTCCCCAAGCATATCCATAAGCTCTTTGCGGAACTGTTTAATAACTGCTTCATTCCTTCTGTAATTACTGCTGCTCATGCATTATCATCCCTCTTCACTTCGCACTGCCACTGATAGGTGTATGGGTGGCACTCTCCCAGCGAAACCTCCACCTGTTTCCCGGTCCGCAGGGTAAGCTCCACCCGGTCGCCTTCCCGCACATCCTCCTCCAATCCGCAGAACAGTTTATGGCTGTTCTGAATGGAGGGATTAGGCGTTCCGACGGACACCTGGCCGGATGAACTATACCGGCAGGGACGGTCCCTGGCTATCTCTACAGCCTGCTGTTTCGTATAGCCGTCCACCTCTACATCCTGCCAGCGCTTTACTGTCATTTTTGCGTCATACATAACCGCATACGGATTAAACATAGCCTCTCAACCTCCTGTGGCGTCTGAGAGCTGCTTTATCACTGTCAGACAGTCCATAAATACTGGCTTTTGTATTTCCATCCGTCTGCGCCCAGGTAATGCTCCCATCCCCTTCCTTGATGCTGGCCACCTCTGACCGGTATCCGGTTCCATTGGCTGCCTCATAATCCAGGATACCCTTTACCTTCTTTCGGATAATCGGCTCCAGAATATCCGGGATACATTCGCGAGGCAGGTTACAGTAATCACATACCATCAGGACCATATCAGAAATTAAAACAGTGTGCTGCCCTGAGCCCAAGGCCAGATTTCTTTCCACTGCTTCCAACATCTCAGAAAACGTCATAGCAGCCTCCTTATTTTGCAATGATCCCAGCATCCCGGAGAGACTTAAGCAAAGCATTGAACTCTGCCTGGGTCGGAGCAGCAGCCGCATCAGCCACAGCAGCTCCCTGTTTCATCCCGGATGCTGGAATCCTTCCATCAAAATCTTCCAGGATCTCCCGCACCTTTGGCGGGATCCCGGACATATCAAAATTCTTCTTCATGTACTCACCTTATCCTTTCAAGCCAGTGATCGCACCATGCATAAATGCAGGTCCATGATCCAGACCAAACTGGCCAAAAATCTGGCCTTCCTCAGACGCGCCAGTCTTTGCCAGCTCTTCATAGAAAAAGTTGCCTTTCTCTGGAACCGGCTGGAATACAGGAGCGAGCACGGACATCTCAGCTGCCAACACCGCTGTCTGAGGCATAAAACGATTAAGGGCAATACCAATGTTGCCAAAATCTGTTTCAATCTGCTTGATATTGGTGCCGCCCACGTTCCGATCCTCTGGAGCATAGGAATAGATATCGGTAATGATCTGCTTCTGGGTACTGCCTACATACAGAATCATGTTAGAGAACACCGCGCCAGCATCATACATAGCCTTAAAAAGCTGCTGCATCAGTGCCTTGGTAAGAGCAGCGTTCTTGCCATCAACCTTAGTACCACCATCGCCGCCGCAAAGAGCCAAAAGGCCACGAGTTTTATTGGCAGTTGCCGCACTGTCTGCTTTCTGATATACACCGTTGATAATGGTGTATTCAACATCACGCGCAATCTTCTCCAGTTTCCGCGCAATCTGCCAGTCCTTCTCTGTGGTCTGTACATTGTTCTGCTGACCTGCAGTGTTAAGCCCCCTCATGCGTCCTCTGTTACTCTCTCTTACATAGGAGATAGATACCTTCTCGTGGAAAATCTGGGTCACGTTGGTATTCTGCGTCCTGACGATCTCCTCTGCCGCCGGAGCTGTCAAAGATGCCGTCTCTGTAATTTCCGGCTGCTTCGCCTCTGGAAGGCTGTACTGAGAGTCTGTAGAAAATTCAAAATTTTCCGTCTGCACGCCTCCGGTCAGTCCGCCGATGGCGCTTAAAATAGGGGTATTGGTGGAATCAGCGGTAAAAAGGTCTCCCGCGTAATTAGGGAGATTCCACACTGTTCCGGTTCCATTTACATTTGCCATAGATTATTCCTCACTTCCTGCCTGTTCCAGGCTAAATAATTCATTTCTTGCTGCGATACGATCCGCAAGACGGGTCTTCGGATCATTGATCAACTTTTCCAGTTCTGCCTTTCGGTCGCCGCCGGCCGCACCCTGGGGAGGAGTCTTGCCGTTGTTGGGTGGGGTCTTGCCGGATACCGGCGGAGTAAAGAGCTCCTTGTAGGTCTCCTTCACCGTCTTAAGCTGCTCTGCCAGTCCGGACACGCTGCCATCTTCTGCCAAGATCAGTTTAGACCGGTCGAACTTGTCAGCCATCAGGTCCGGATATTTGCAGTCTGCCAGCTGATCCTTAATGGCACTGGTCAGCTTCATATCACGGATTTTTGCCTCATACTCCTTTTTCGTCTGCTTATTAGCCTCTTCCAGCTCTGTGATCTTATTCTGGAGAGCCTCGCTGTCCTTGGCCTCATCCTTTAAGACCTTAAGCTGCTTATCCCGGTCAGCTACCTGTTTTTCCAGATCAGCCTTAGCCGTATTCACTTCATCAAAACGGCTCTTGGGAATAAATCCCTTCATTTCCTCTGTATAAATACCAATAACGGTATTGGCCTGCTCTTCTGTCAGACCTTTCGCAATCAGTTCCTCTTTCTTCATGTTCTGTTGCTCCTTTCGTTTCATCTTCGCTTGTTATCCCGGTCGCGCCCGGTGATGTCCCGTTCTTTTTCGCCTGCGGTACCGGAAAGGCGAAAAAATAACACCCAGGATTACCTGCGTGCTCATGACTAAATCTATGACTTGCTATGACTAATTTCCCCGCATTTCACGCACCGCCTCACATACCCGCCATAAGGGCCATGACGGCGGCACCAGTGCTTTTTATACTGGTGTTCACATCCAGGCTTTGCCCGGCAGAAGAACCGTTTCAGCCAACTTAAAAATCTACTCATCATGTGCTCCTTCCTGTTGCGACGTCGCAACGCTAAAAATGGGTACAAAAATACCAGAGCAAAACGCTCTGGCTTAAACAAACGGTATCAAATCTTTTATTGTCTGCAACGTTTCTAACGCTTTTTTCATGGTTGAGTTCTCTGCAAGATACTCAATCCCTAATGGCGTTATTTTCAAACTGCCATATTGAATTTTTACTTGTACTTCTGGACTCCCCATAAGTTTTTTAGCTATCACCCCCGTAATGTAACCATACTCCATTAAATTTTGAAAAACATAATTCCAGTATGACTCATTGATTCCAAGGGCTTCCGGAGAAAGCAGTTCTGGATCTGGAGCAATTCCCTTTTTCAGACACCGATATAAATAATCAAGTACCTTTGCGACTATTACAAAATAATCATCCCTTGCCATACGCTTTCCTCCCAACAAAAAAGATTCCAAAATACCACCGGCCATTACTGACTGGTGGTATTATGATTCATAAGATATTTTTTTCTTAAATATTCCCCTTTTAAAATTCTCTCTCTGAGCTCCATAGAGACGCTTTATGTGACGTAGCGGTGCCAGTTCAACATCTGGTTCTTTTGCAATCTCAATCACATCATCCTTGAAATGAAAAACTATGACTCCTGTAACATCTTCATAATCACCACCATAAAGATATGTTACCGTATCTGCCGTGTTCTCCTTGTAATCACAATATACCAAATTGTTCACCCTCCTCTCCGACCGCTTCTATTAAAGCCTTTTCCCAATCAAACTGCTTCTTGGCTCTCTTATGGGCCTCTGCTATAGTTAGATTATATTCTTTTTCTAACGTACTTTCAAGCAATTCATGATGTAAAAGTAAAATATCCCGTTCCTCAGGATTCCCATCGCACAAACGCTTCCATGCAACAGCCATATCATAATCCGGAGACAACAAACCATACCCATCATACTTTCTATGCTTATTGTAAAAAATATGGCGTTTTATTTGTTGCACTTCTTTTTCCGTAAAATCAGTATGCTGTACAATTTTTTTAACATCACTATTGTCTCTGCTAATCCTTCTATACGTTTTCGCAGCAGAAACATCCTTTGGATCCTCCTCGTCGTAGGGGGTATACCGCTTGCCACCAGTCTATTTCACAGCCTCTGTATTGTTTTTCCGCAGCCCATATTTATCTTCCTGCTTATCGACATACTTCTTTTTCCACTGTTTATAGCTCATATCCCCTGGCACCTCATAGGTCTTGCCAGTCTTCGGATCCCTGGCTGCTCTGGTCATGTCCGTCAAATCCATATCGTCATAGTAGGGCGTATCCGTGCACCGACACAAAGGGTGGAAAGGCGGCATATTCACGCCAACAACGGCCTTCTCAACCTCGTATATCTTACCGTCTAAGTCGCCACATACCCCACAGGTCTTACTATCCAATGTGGCCCAAATCTGGTATTTCTCCACGCCATCCTCTTTATATCCAGCATGAGCGGCCTGACTCATCAGGAAGGAACTCTCCGTGTGCAGAAGCCGGTATGCATCAAACTTCTTGGAATTCATTTTCTTGGCAAACTCTTTCGTCAGCGTAGACGGGTGTTTTCCTTGGATCAGCATCGTGGTCACTGCTTCCATCAGCTGGGCCTGCAGATGATCCTTCTGCTTCCAGAGCCGGTCAGAAAATACTGCACCATTGAACGGATATTCCAGAAGCTTTTCCACAACCGTAGGATTGATCTGTGCAAACCCTGTGTGAAACCCATGATACTGATCTGCATTGTACCAGGTGCGGCAGTAAGTATCCTCATAGACCTCCTGCATGGTCTTTTCTGCCTCCGCCTGGTAATCTATGGCATACAGCTGGCGAAGCAGGATGTCTATCTGTATTTCCAGTGCCTGATAATAAGTCATTCTGAATTTCAGAGACATGTTGTTAACCTTCTGGTTATATCTTCCAATATTCTGCATGGCCAAGTCGATAAAATCCCGCAGCTCTCCCAGTTCCTCTGCATCCAACTTCTTCTGAGCGGCCGCGAAGGTCAGACCGTTCTCTTCGGCGTAGCGAAAATAAAATGCTTCGATGGTCTTCTGAAGCTCCCTGCGCGTCTGATTAAAGGCTTTTTCCAGACGAGTAAAGTATTTGTTTACCTGCATCTCTCCAGCCTTATACATAGCCTCCTGCCGCTTCTGCCAGTAATCCATTACTCCTCACCGTCCTCCGGAAACATATCAGATAATTCCGCTCTCTCAGCTTCCCTCTGAGCGTTCAGCCGGTCAAGCTCCTCCACCGCATCCTCAACCCATGGATGGTTTTTGATAATGGTTTCATCAGAGATAATACCTTTCGATGCAGCGCAATCCGTAATAGCCTGGCTCTCATTGATTGCAATATCTCGGTTAAAGGTAATATTAATCTCTTTACCGAAATGACTGCCTTTTCCGGTCAATTCCAGGTATCGGTTCACAAACCAAAACAGTTGCTCCATACCGTCCTTGAAAGCGTTCTCCATACGGTTACATTTTAAGTCCAGACCGGAATAGATGAACTTTAAGGCAATCCCGGAAGGGCTGTTTCCCAGCTTGTCGCTGTTCTTGTCCACGCCCTGTCCAAAATCATAAATATCCTTTTTGAGCGCCTCAAAATCATCCTTGGCGGCCGTAATATCCACGCTGGTATTAATAGCCTCCGCTGTCCCGTCCTCATCCAGGGAGATTGCACGGAAGTAATTCAGGTCCCGCATAAACTCTCCCAGATCGGTCCCTCCGTAGCCTTTCAGGGCATACACGATGGAGCGAACCTCGTCCAGGAAATTGGCCACATCAGACCGCGCCTTGTCGTAGCCGTCAATCAATGTCTTAACAAATTTCAAATCCGGCAGCTCGTAGTCATTGTTTTTGAAGGGGATAAAAGGGACTTTCCCCCAACTTCCCGGAGTGCTGCCCACCAGAAAATGCTCCATCATCTCCCCATCATCATCGCTGGCTGCATTCAGGTACCGCTCAGAATCTAGGCGCAGGTCCCAGCCCTCTCCTTCAGAATCTGACACATAATAGGCCACTCCCTCCGGCAGCCAAAATTCCACATTGGTAATGGTCTTTTGGGCTTGTCCTTCGATTACATCTACATCATAAAACCAGATGAAGCCGTCCATCTCCTCGTGGTCATTATCGTGCCAGAGAGGGATTCCCTGCCCTGGCTTAACGATCATGGTCTTAAACTGCCCTTTCTCATCGATATAAGGATGCAGCCAGGAAATCCCGCCGTTGGACGCGTCCACGCCCAGGCGCATCAGACGCTTTGCTTGGAATGTCTTCCCAAGCGCATCCTTTACAAGTTCCAAATACTCCTTAGCTTCTTTACAGGCCAGTGTATACGGCTTGGACAGCAGATAATTTACTTTATCTTCCACCAGTATGTACATAAACCCGTGGGCGCGCTTATTATTGGGTTTTGCAAAATCCGGAACCGCCTCAATCTTTCCCGTGGCCTTGTTTTCACGGTACCGAAACATCTTCCGGTTCATGATTACGGGATTATCCACCATATAATAAGCTTCGCCATCTAGCATCCACTTCCGCTCCCTGGACTTTATGAACTCATCCATATACAACCGGCACAGCTGCATGTGGGTCATCCGGTTTTTATTTGGGTCAAATAATATATCCATCTAATCCACCTCACTTCAAAATCCGGATTCCCGGACGCATCTTAATTATCGTCATGCAAAGATACCTGAGAGCATCGAGTGCGTGATCATGTTCTTTCACTGGCTTGTCCTCACCCTTGTCAGCAGCCTTTGCATCCCAGATGTAGGAAGCAAATTCTTTAATCAGATTCTCACAGGATTGGTCAACAAAAATGGAACCCTGAAGCAGCAGTGTCGCTACAAATCGGATTCCGTCCAAAACATCATTTTTTGCTTTTTTAACTTTAAAGCCGTCTTTTTCCAACTGTGCCTTAAAGGATGCGGCAGCAGGATCCAGGATTACAGTTCTGATTTCTGTATTTCCCAGCCAGCTTTTCAGATCTGCGGAATACTCCGCATCTGTCTTCTGCCGGCCTTTATCCCGACCGGAATAGTAATACTCCCGTCGGCAGTACCACCTTTTATCGGCTCCCTGTTGCCACAGAAGAAAAGCAGTGGGGTTTTGGGTACCGTAGTCACAACTGACATATCGATCTCCGATCCAGAACTCATGACCCGTCCGGGCCTTGTAGGCTGCCGCTATGGCCTCTGTATCAACCACATGCTTGTCCGAATCGAACATATCATAAATGACTCCCTCAGCCATCGCCCAGAGGCCCATAATATACCGCTTAAAGAACACGCCGGTGTACATACTGCGGTACCTGGCCTTGATCTCCTCTGATAGGCTTAGGTTGTCATCCATTGTGAAATGGACATACAGCAGCTTTTTAAGATCCGGCTCTTTTCCGGCGGCTTTTGCTTCCTCCCGGAGCTTCGCAACCTTTTCCTTGCCCAGGTATCCCATAGCCTTATCAATCCAGTTAACTTTAAACCAGTGATAAGGGCCATCTGGATTGCAGTTGAACCAGTATTTCGATCCAGTCACAGAACAGCGGCCGGTTGCCTGGTTGACGAAGCTCTCTGGCATCAGGGCAACCTCATCGCAGAACAGGCCCGCAAGGGTGATACCCTGAATCAGGTCCTGGGATCTCTCGTCCTTGCCGCCGAAGATGTAAAAGTAGTTCGTAACCTGGCCCCGGCTGATTTCCACCATGTTGTCGGCACGATGGTCTGATACGCGGTAGCCCCGGCTTTTCAGCATCAGTTTCAGCCAGAACAAGACATTACGCCGGAAGGACCCGATAGTCTTGCCGCACATGGCAAAGTTCTGGCCGGAGAAGGTACTCATGGCCCACATCACAAAGGATAGGGACATACAGACTGTTTTGCCGGATCGGATGGCCCCGTCTGCGATAATGCCGTCATAATCCTTTACAGGACTGTTTGGCACCCACCATGTCAGGATCTGCTTCTGCTTACGGGAAAAGGGCTGGAACTTGAATATCTGGACCTTTGTCAGGATGTTCCGCTGGCTTTTCAGCTTTTCCAGCCTCTGCTTGGTCTGGCTGATCCGCTCCTTAATCGTCATCGGAATCACCCCACAAGTCTCCGGCCTCGGTATTCAATGCTTCCAGGAAGCCGTCCTCTTCCACTTCGGTTTCCTGTCCGCCCAGCTTCAGTGCCGCCAGGTCAAGACGCATCATTTCGATTTCCAGACGGGCATCATCTACACCGTAGCGGTGCAGGGAATCAATGGCGGCCTGCTTGCGGGCCTGAACGCGGGTCAGGGCGTCTTCGATGTGCTGGATCTGGCCCAGCGTTGCGTGTTTCTCATCCAGATCCGTCCATTTGTCCTTTTCAGTTCCCTTTTTCTTTTTCACTGTGGTGAAATCTACCCGGCGCAGATTCTCGATCCGGCGAAGCATCCGGCGTTCCCGGACAGTGAGCAACTGGATCTCCTGAAAGAGAAGTTGCTCCTTATCGTTTGGCACCGTTGCGGCCAGCTGCTTCTCGTCTGGATCCAGACAATCAAAAAGGAGAGTCTCAAACTCTCCTGTGGTGACTGCGTTTTTATTCTGTTCTGGTGCTCCATGACCAGCGGCATTTTTATTTCCTGGCTGACCACCTTTTGTTTTCGCAACGTTGCGTTTCTTTTTTTGCAACGTTGCATTGGACTTCCCATCCCAGTTATATCGATTCTTCCAGCTTCTGATCGTCCCGACTGGGATCCCAAGCGTTTCGGAAATATCAATCAATTTCATTCCACGCAGAAACAGCTCCTTTGCCTGCTCCTGACGTTCATCTGGTGCCCTTGCCAAGCCTCACCACCTCTCATTCGTTTGTTTTTTGGTAAAAATTAACTAATATTTAAATATAATGAAAATTATACATATATCTCTTGAAAACTACGCATAAATAGATTATCATTGTAATATAAATATTAAGTGAGTAGCTACTCATTCAGGGTTCCCGTCCGGCTTGTCCGGGGAACCCATTTTTTATAATCTTACTCCCAAACCACTGTGCAGCCCTTGATGAGTAATAAATTTTTGATAATAATCAATTCTCGCTGTAGGATTACGATATTTAAATATCACTGATCTTTTTACTCCGTTTTTATTTGCGCTTGATAGTAATTGCCCTATATATCCTGCATCAAAAAGATATAATAAAAGTGTTTTTATAGAATCCTCTGAAACACATTTACTACATTGTTCATCAAATAATCTTTTAATTTCTCTCAAATCAAATGCTCTCCCGCCCAGACGCCTAAATACCGTAGGTATCATATAAATCAGTTCCTCATCAATAAAACCTGATAATTCATTCTTCATTTCTTCAATAAAATATCTGTTTGAATATACCTTCAATGCATTCTGAGTTTCTGAAAGTGTTAATTTTTCCTTATCCGGATACTCCATTTGACAATATTTTAAAAATTGCAATATATCCCTTGGCTTATATAGCGTATGATCCATTACGTGCATCCATGAAGATTTTCCTCTAATTTTAGGTGGAAAGATTCTATCCCAGCATTTTGTAGCCTCTTGTTCTGTAAGTCCCGATAATTGAAACCGTAATTCTACAATTTTTTTAAGTTCATCAAGCCTATTATTCCAATTCAAAATAAGTGCACCATCTTGAATTATTTTATTTAAATCTGGATCATTTAACATGGCTATTATATCCTCGCGAATAAGCAGTATGATTTTTATTTTCTTCTCGTATTGTATGATTTTATCATTTAAAAAATCAACACTTCTTATAAGACTAGAAATAATCTCTGCCTTATTCTTTTTATATCTTAAAATATCATCTAAACCGTCTATAATAACTATTACTTGTCTGTCATTAAGATATGTATCTTTTAATCCCATCATCATCTTTTCTGTTATGACAGTCACTCGTTCCAGATAATTACTAGGTGTTGTATTATACTTCTTTTCAAATTCCGCATCGAAATTCATTATACCCACACCTAACTTTACCTTTGTTAATCTTACTATATCTGCCTTGTATTCATTATCTAAGCAAAATCCTGCTTTGTCCAGTAAATCTAAAATATCATTAACAGATTCGCTTTCGGTCATTTCTAATTTGTTAAATAATATTTTATATATCGTCAGCAACATAATAAAATCCCAAGAACTTTTATATTTTTGTGTTCCTGACACATCATTATCGATACCTGTTTTCGCAAATGTACTAAATTCAAAATCACTTAGATTTAAAACCTGCGCAACAATATTACTATCAAGAGACAATGATAATGATTGTATCTTAGCACTAAAAGCAGACTTTCCTACCCCTTTCCTGCCTATTAACAAAAAATCATAACCATTAATTAACTTTTCTACAAAGTTTCTAGTATCACAGAATGCATCCTTAAATATTTCTGGTTTTCTTATGTATTCCTTAGTTGCATCTGCAAAACCAAATTCATAATCTTTCAATCGCATTATCATGTCCCCCTTCCCTTTTCTTCCATTATACACCAGAATCCGACAAAAGAAAAGCCCCCGCCGAAGCAGGGACTCATACAAAGGAGAAAATATCAAAATGTTTTATCCATCCAAACGGATCCTCCAGGAATCGAACCTGGGACACGGTGGTTAACAGTCACGCGCTCTACCGACTGAGCTAAGGATCCAATAAAGCGGAAGGGTGGCCCAGCGTAACAGCCGGGCCATGTACTCAATGAAGAGGTATTGGGGTGGGGGAAAAGCCGCTAGCCTTTGTGCCTTTGGCTTCCATTGTATTATAAAGCGAACTTCCCGAACAAAACGAACAATTTTCACTTTATCCCTAATTTCACAAGAAATCTATCTCTAATAACAATCCTGACGTAATCTGGATTCCCTGCATATCCTGTCTTCATAGCAATCTTTTCCCAGGTCATCCCATCTATGTAATACATCTTAAACACACACCGGGTCTGTCCATCTTCAATCCCCTTGATCCACTCCTCTACCGCTTTGCACTTGGCCTTCTTCCTATCCAGTACCTCCTGCCTGTGATCATACAGTTTCCAGTCAAATCCCACTACGGCCTGCGGCCTGGCTTCCCCAGTGCGGTAATCAAATACAGTGCTATTGCCGAATCCATGATCCGGGTCTTCCCTCATCTCTACCAGCTCCGCTTCCAGCAAGGGGATCTCTCGCTTCCAGCGCCGGTAATTGTTCAGCAGCTTTTTGGTTATCTTAATGCTCATGGCCACACCCTCCCAGTCCTCTCATCTCTCAATCTGATCGTATCCTCGACATGATACCCCATCTGCTTGGCGATGGACAGCATCATGCGGACGGTCCGGCAGTAATCCTCCGGCAGCCGATCTGCCTCCCGGATGGCAGAGGCCGCGACTGGATCTCGCACGCCGCTGCCGTTTTTGTCGTAGTCTCTCATAGATTGCTCCTTCATATGTCAGTTTTACTTGATAAAGACCAACCATCGTGTCTTTCCTCTTTGGTCACCCAACAAAGGCTTCCTTGTTTCTCATCATTACTTCCATCAAACTCGTAATTTAGCTGTGCTCTATTGCTTCGATGCACTCATTCCATCCTTTGTTATATCTTCCGTTGTCCCAATAATCTTTATGGTTTGCTTTCTCTGGCATCGGCCTTATCGGACACCAGTCTGTTTTCCCATTTAATTTCAAATACACTTCTTCCAAGTCTTCCGGCTCCATTCTGCACCTATAGAGCCGTTTATATAGTCCTTCGCCTGCATCCAGATCTTCTGCATGATAACTCATTGGACATTCAAGGCATGTGTCTGGCATTTTTATCACAATAATTCCTTTTCTCATTCAGCCCCGCCTTTCTCGATAATCTTTATCGCGTCTTTCAAATTCACAGCTTTTTGTGACAAGCAGTAATGGTCTATGCTTGGGTAGTAATTATGCGAATGTCTCTGTAATTCGTCAATCACCTTCTCCTTGTCAAAAGCTGTTGGCTGCATATCAATCAGTTTCATCATTGCATTGGCTTTTTCTGCTGGATAATTTTCCTTCATCGTCATAGCCGCCACCTGCTTATTAAAAGCATCAGCATCAATTAATCTCATAATGCACCCTCTTTCCTTAAATCTTAATATAATCCTCTTGACTTTCTTAATTTCAGTTTTCCAAACCCCGCATGTACTCCTGTGCTATACTAAGACCCTGTGCCTTGTTGGAAAGCCTTTTTTTCTCCTGTAAAGATGTGGCTTCTGCATTTATTTTTATCAGTAGTTCCTGTTCAGCCTTTTCCAGCCGTTCCTTTAATTCCTGCCATTTCTCTTTATCTGTCATGTTGGATTTCCTCCTTTTAATTTTCAACTACTACAATTTCATTTTTCTAAATTTTAATATATTTAACCATCGTAACAACTACATGGAATGTCATTTTCTTCATAATACTGACAAAAACTTATCTGACTGTCCTCCCACTCCATGTAGTTCTTCCATGCGTAATTTCTTCCTAGGCCTTTTACCTTTACAAGTTGTTCTTTTGCGTTACCTTCTATGGTTATCGCCCTTGCAAACAAATCAGGATAATTTCGTTTGAGCGCCTTAATCTCCGGTTTTTTCATAGATGGACAAAAGAAACAACTGCTCTTGCCCGGTAACGGCAAGCCTTCCTCCTGAATTACCCTCTGGCAATCCTCTCTGTACCATTCCCAATCAATCAACGGATAATGGTATGCATACTTTTTATCCACCAGGTTCAATGCATAAGCACTATCCTTTCTTCTTTCTTCCCCAGCATCAAAACCTATATATTTATTCGCTTTCTTACCATTCTCCCACATTTTCTTACAAGGGGCATAATGGTTTAGGAATTTTTCTTGAGGGCCCGTTTTAAATTTCTGGCTGCAAGTTTTAAATCCATATGCGATGCTTGGTAGGGAATGGTTTTTCAATATGTCTTCTTCAAGCGTTATCCTTTTCCCGTTGCAATCTTCCTTTTGCACAACCGTTATCTCTGTCAAACCATGGTTTGAGAGCCATCCATTAAATGTCTCAATGTGCTTATAAGTATGTGGGCATTCACCGCCTGTATCAGCGAATAAAATCAAGTCGATAGGGATATTCTTTCGATACATTCCTATAATCATCGCTGTACTATTAGTGCCACCACCAAACGATACAATGTTCATATTCGTGTTCTCCTATATTTTAAGTTTTTTCCGTCAGCCGCAGCTGTTCGGAAATTCCGAACAGCTGCGACTTCTTTCAGTTTTGCGAATTAACGATAGGTATCAAATTCAATGTTTCGCATCTCATTTTTATTCTGTCATACATATTGACTAATTCATCGTTTGTAACTACCATCATTACACTTTCGTCCTTTTTAGCATTTACAAACTTCAATACCTGCTTTTCTTTATGCTGAATTTCCTTTAAGCGAACATCATCAACATAAATATCAATCATATTTTTCTCCTCCAAACCTTAATTTAATGTCTTCTTGTTTTGCGATTCTATTTTCTCATCTATCAAATCGCATATGATTTTCAAATCACTATATGACATTTTCACTTCAATCATTCGATGCGGTTCTGTGGCCCATATTGCCATCCAAAAAGGTGTCTCCACCGCATTTTGAAGAGAAATCTTATCAATTTTTCCGTCTCTGTCTACACCACCCACTGGGCTTCTTTTATCATCTTTATTTCTCATCATCATCTCCATCAAACCTTAATATTCGTCTTCTCCCATTTTTTCAAATCGGAATACCTGCTTAACTTCGGGATACTTTTCTGCATCTACTTTGGATAAAAACATATCTAACGGCCTAACCCATACTTGGCTTGGATTTTTGAAATCCTTATAGACAACCATTATTTTGTTGCTTTCGCTATGTACAGCCAGATCCGTCACCAAATAGATTCCTCCTTTAAAATGCCTGTACCGGAACCCAACCATCACGCTTTTCATTGCGTTTACCTGTTCCTGTATGTTCGTTTCATCCGTTAAACTCTTTGCCATGTTCATCCTCCGTTAAATCCTTAATTTTGTTCTATCCTTGATATCAACACATATACTATCCTGAGGTGATATTATGGATTCCTGCAACTTTGTCGTCATTATCTCTACCATTGCCTGCTGCATCGCGGATGGCAAATCTCCGGAAGAGATCGCCCTGCTCAGTTCCATTTTTATGCAGCTTGGTGACTCTCTGGCCACTATGGCTGCACATCAGGCCCTCTGTGCTCCCAAGGATACCGAGTAATTCCTTGGGAGAACCTCACCCCTTTGGCCTGTATGGCTCCGGCAGCGGCATCCAGGCAATGACATACAGATCCTCTGATAGACAGGTATCTCCCTCATCATTGTCGCCCAGATAGAACGCTCCTCCACCATCATTATCAGCCTCATATCTTCCGATCAGTGGTAGAGAGAAATTGCTGAACGATAGTAGAATATAATTATCATTTTCCGGCAACCTCTCCTCCACCGGGATCCATTCCGTTCCCAGTGCCTTAATGATTGTTTTTGCTTTAAGGCTATATATTTCCTGCGGGGTAACTCCAGTATCCTCATACGCCGCCAGCCTCTCCATCAGCTCATCCTTCTTGTTCGGTGACCAGTATCCCGTCTTGATCCCGCTATTGCGCGGATGTGTCAATCGTTCCATCATTTTCCTCCCTTCTGAGCCGGTATTAACACAATAAGGTTCCCTACCGCGCTTAGATTCCTGTAATAAACATTCCCATCGAAATAATAAATCCCACTTACGCCTGGACGGTCATAACGTATGTACTTTATCGTCACTGGTTTCCTCATGGTTTCCTTCCTCTCTTGCTTCTGGCTTCCATCAGATCCATCAGGTCCTGGATCTGATGGACTACCAAAGGGTGGTTCCTGTATTTCTCCATCAGTTCCATCCCCTGCTCTGCCGCTTCCTCGCAGTTGCAGGACGAAGCCTGCCTGTTATGCCTCCGCCAGAAACCATTGTACACATCATGGTATGCGTCTCTCACCTCCTGGTCGGTCAGGATCTCCACATCATCATAGGTCATAGGCTTTCAATCCTCACATAGATGCCAGGGACCTCCGCCCAGAACTTTTCCGCAAGTTCTGACGCCACCAGGGCATCATCCTTCCAGTATCCACAGGCTGTCATGCAGTCCTTTAAAAGCTTCTGCAGGTTGTCTGTATCCGGCTTCGTAGTGCGGTATGTCCCATCGGCCCGCTCCCCTCTTGGAAAGCACCATCTCACAATTAGCCGGACCCCTTCCTGGTATGGATGTGCCGGCCGGTGCTTTGCCAGATGCCCCATCAGCTTCTGCCGTGCCGCTTTTAATTCCGGCGGTTCATAAAACACCGGCCTGCCCTTTACCACATGGACCTGCTTTTCCTGATGTGTGACGGTCGGAGGAACCATTGCCATAAAAAACTCCATCATATTGGTCTCCCACTGTTCACAGGTATCATCCATGAACCGGAAGTCCGCCCGGTGTTCACTTTCCCCATTGCAGCACACCCCTTCAAACTGGGAATACCATTTGCAGTTGCAGCAGTATCTTTTTATTTTCATTTCGCTTCACTCCTTTAAAGTTCGAAATTGTTGTTTTATTCCTTCATCGGCCTTGTCATCGGGGAAGGGGAAGGGAACGGGCGGGCTCTGCTTTCAGCCCGTCCATTCCTACCCCCGTGACCACGCGTAAGCGGGGGAAAATTATATATTTATATATAAGTCTTCCCCGCCATACGGGAAAGACTTGTTTTTATGTCTTTCCCGCGCTGCGCACTCTTTACGGGGAGGACTGTTTTTCAGTCTTTCCCGCAAGCCTCCGTTTGGCGGGGAAGTCTCAGCTTTCAGTCTTTCCCGCACCGGCTTTTTTGTGGATAACTCCATCCTCAATCACATATCCGCCATGTTCCTTCACCCGGTCCCGGACCGAACGCTCCGCGATACCCAGGTAGGATGCCACGTCCTTCACCGCCGGGTCCTCTCCGAAATTCCCATTTTCAATGGCGTCTTCCAGTGATTTTTTCCGCTCCTTTTTCCGTTCCGCAGCGCTCTGTTTGTTCTTCGCAGCGCCCTTTTTCCAGGGCGGGAGCTCTGCCTCCGGCTGGATATCCCCCAGCACTCCCACGATGTCCACCTGATGGACCGGATAGCTGAACCAGGCATTGACTGCAGGGAACTTTGGAAACTCCCTCAGCGTCCCCTCGATCCGCCATGCAGTCAGCCCCCTGGCCCGCTTCTTTGCCTCTTCCACCATGCGCTGCAGGTTCATCCACTGCCACTTGTCCAGCCTGTTCTCACAGTAATTCATCATCTGGTAAGCGCTGCACAGGTCATCTTCTGAAAGGTCATCCTCCCACTTGAAATGAGCGTCCAGGTACTGTTTGCAGGTCTCACATACCGCCTTGTTTTCCTCCGCTTTTAAGACGTCCTCTGACAGCTCCAGCTCGATCATGTCAAGCATGGCGTCCGGGTCACGAGCGAACACCCCGGAACCGGATGCCCGGTCCATGGACTTCTTTCCGCCCTGGCTTCCCTTGCTATGATGGTGGCAGTAGATTGTAGCGACCTTAAGCTCCGTGCATACCTTGTCAAACTGGTTGCAGAAGTTCGCCATCTGGTCCGCGCTGTTCTCGTCTCCGGTAATGACCTTATAGATCGGGTCAATGATAACCGCAATGTAATTCTTCTTTGCCGCCCTCCGGATCAGCATCGGGGCCAGTTTGTCCATGGGCCTTGACTTCCCCCTCAGGTTCCATATGTCAATGTTCCACAGATGTTCCGGAGCCAGCCCCATGGCCTGGTACACGTCCTTAAAACGGTGCAGGCAGCTGGCCCGGTCCAGTTCCAGGTTTACATACAGCACACGTCCCTGTGCGCACTGCCAAGAGAGCCATTTGCGGCCTTCTGCAATGGCAATGCACAGTTCAATCAACAGAAAGGATTTACCGGCTTTGGAAGGGCCTGCGATCAGCATCTTATGGCCCTGGCGGAGCACCCCTTCAATCAGGCATGGGGCCAGCTCCGGCATCTGCTCCCACACATCCCCCAGGCCTTCCGGGTCCGGCAGGTCATCATTGACGCTTTCGATCCATTCCTTCCACTCCTCCCAGCTCCCTTTTCCGATGTTGGTGTCTACCAGGAACTGTTTCTGGCTCCCGCGCATGACGCCCGGCATCCGGGACAGGCGGGACGGGTTCCGGTTCTGCTGGTCGATCTCCAGGCCGTTCCTGCGGCAGATATCATACAGGTAATCCACCCTCCGGCGGTATTCCCCATAATCCGCCGCGTCGATCCGTACAATGGCATGGAGGCTTTTCCTTCCGGAATGGACCAGGCAGGCCACCGGAAGCTCCAGCTCCCGGATCAGGGCGTGCTGTTTGCCGATCTCCATGCTGTCCGATTCCACCAGGGCATAGCGGTATTCGGTCACGTTTTCATTCCGTACACCTTTCCCGTCCAGGGGATTGAAGCGGATCCATGCGCCCGCCTCGCTGTTATAATCCCCCAGGACTTTTCCTATGTCCCCGCCGCAGGCAGACAGGGCCTCAATCAGTTCTCCTGCTGTGCGGTCATACGCGCCTTTATCGGCTGGCAGCCATTTCTCGTCCTTCTGCCAGCTCTTTACCACATATCCTACATTTTCCCCTGCTTCAAACAGGGCCTCCAGGTAACGGATCAGCTCGTCCGCCGGGTTCCATCTTGACGGCTCCTGTACGTCCTTGTCTTCCACCCAGTTGCTGTCCACCACCACGCCTTCAGCTGATATGGCATCATCCCATCCAAGGGCCACGCCCGGGTCGCAGGGCGGCGTCCATCCCTGTTCCCTCGCATACTGCACAAGGGTCCCTCCGGTCACCGGGGAACCTGAACCATGGAACCCCGCCCATTTCTTCCGGCATTCCCCGGGATGGTACCTGCCGGGGTCCTTCCGGCTCCAGGCATCCCAGACGTCCACGCCGTATCCCTCGATCTCCAGGGCCATCCCCACGTTCACCCACTGCTGGTAATCCAGTTCAGCCGGTTCTATATGATCCAAGACCTCCAACAGGTCATACTGGTTATGTTCCATGTCTTACTGCTCCTTATTTCTCTGGTATGTACGTCCCGGGGTCCACACCCGGAGGCGCCCCTCTCCATCCCATTGCGGCGATCCGGTCGATCATGTTCTTGCCTGCTTCAAAGCTCCAGGTGCCTACATGGCAGAACCCGTACTTTTCCAGGCACCGGATCTGTTTCGGGGTTGTGAGCCCTTCTTCCTGCCGCTTATGGAGACGGTCCAGGATCTTTCCTGCCTTCCCTGCGTTGTCGATCTCATCCGGAAGGATCCCCCGTTTTTCCAGCTCCCGCTTCTGGCTGTCAGACGGCGGGGCCATCTCCCACCCGAAAGCAGGCACATATCCTGCCAGGTCTTCCGCCTGGATGCTCATTTCAAACTGCAAAGGATCCACCAGCTTCTTTTTGCGGTTCTTCATCTCCGCCAGCTGTTTGGCAAGGGATTCCTCACGCTCTGCGATCACATCCTCAGAGGCCCGTTTCTCCGCCTCCTCCAGGTCCACCGGACAGCCCGCGGATTCCTCCAGGTTTTCGGTCATCTTCTGGGCTACTTCCTTCTTCTCACAGATCAGGTCCGCCGGATGGCACAGCTCATGGCGCTCCGTATGCCACAGGAAATCCAGCAGAAGAAGATGGTCCTTCCCTTCGCAGAGCCGGGTACCGCGCCCTACCATCTGGCTGTACAGGCTCCGCACCTTTGTGGGGCGGAGCACGATCACACAGTCCACAGAGGGGCAGTCCCAGCCTTCGGTCAGCAGCATGGAATTGCACAGGACGTTGTAGTCTCCCCGGTCAAATGCTTCCAGCGCTTCCGCCCGGTCCTTGCTTTCCCCGTTTACCTCCGCTGCGCGGAAGCCCTTTTCGTTCAGGATCTCTTTAAATTTCTGGCTGGTTTTTACAAGCGGAAGGAATACCACCGTTTTACGGTCTTTACAGTATTTCTCCATCTCATCCGCGATCTGGTACAGGTACGGGTCCAGGGCTGTCGCAATATCGCCCGCCTTGAAATCCCCGGACTGCATGGACACGCCGGACAGGTCCAGCTGCAGCGGGATTGTCAGGGCCTTGATCGGAGATAAATATCCTTCGCGTATCGCCTTTGGGAGGGTGTATTCGTAAGCCAGGCTGTCAAACACCTGGCCCAGGTTCTGCATATCCCCGCGGTCCGGCGTGGCAGTCACGCCCAGCACGCGGGCCGATCCAAAATGCTGCAGGATCTTCTGGTAGCTGTCTGAAATGCAGTGATGGGCCTCGTCAATGATGATCGTGTTAAAATAACCGGCCGGGAACTGCCCCAGCCGTTTCTCCCTCATCAGGGTCTGGACGGATCCAACCGTAATCCTGAACCAGCTCCCCAGACAGGACTGGTCCGCTTTTTCCGTTGCGCATCCCAGTCCTGTGACCTTTGCGATCTTGTCCGCTGCCTGTTCCAGCAGCTCTCCCCGGTGGGCCAGGATCAGCACCCGGTCCCCCCGGCGCACACAGTCCTCCGCCACTTTTGCAAACACCACAGTCTTGCCGCAGCCGGTAGGGAGGACCAGGAGCGTCTTTAAGACGCCCTTGTCCCATTCTTCAAAAATGGATCCCTTTGCTTCTTCCTGGTAAGGCCTCAGTTCCATCAGAATACACCTGCCTTAAACTGCTTCGGTTCCGGGGCAAGATACCTGCTCACCCGGTTGTTTTTCTTCGCATTTCCATTTTTATCTTTATATTCATTGACCGTAATCTCCACTCTTCCACGTGATCCGGGTACCGCGCTCCAGTTGGGGCGCAGCGCCTCCCCCTTTTTCTTCTGGCCGATGCATAAGAAGAACTGGCTTAACAGCCACTCCATCTTGCTGTTGAGCTTTAAGCTCTCAAATACATGGTGTTCATTCCCGTCACCATCTACGATCACCAGATCCAGTTCTGCCGTATTGCAGGCGCACATCTTGTCGCTTCCCGGGAACCTTCCCCTCTGCATCGTGCGCACCTCAAACTCATAGGTCCCTTCCGGCAGGGGTTCAAAATCCGCGCCCTCGTTTTCAATCTCGTCATCCCATCCGATTTCCTGTCCTAAATCTGCCATCTGTCTGATCCTCCTTAATTAAATACCAATGCATCTTTTTTCTTCATTTCTTTTATCATGGAATACACTTTATCCCATGCCGCTACCAGGCAGCCATCCACAAAGTCTGGCGGATATTCCCAGATCGGCACATCTCCCGGGAAATATCCTCTTGCTTCCACTACGTTCTGGATATCCCACTCACACACATCATTGGCCACCATCAGATCCCTCAGCTTCTTTGGGATCCTTGGATCCAGCTTCACGCTCTCATGCTCCACTGGTGGCGCCGCCTTCTCTTCCTCTGCAGGCTTCTCATGGCCCTGGTTACTGACCGGCGGGCCTGGTGTTGCCGGTGGTGTCTGTACTGGAGGGCTGGATGGAACCTTTTCATTAACAGACGGTTCCGTCCTTGCCGGTGTCTCAGAAGTCTCTATAATGTGCCGGATCCCTGCATACTCGAAGGGCAGCTCTTCCGGCAGGCCGTACCGGTTCTTTGCATCCCAGCAGCAGTGGTGGGACGTATACATGACCCGTTTGCCTCCCTGGGCCTTGTTCTTCCCCTTCTGGGCTCCCTGGCCGTCCACGTTCACCACAAAGGTTTTATAATTAGCAAACAACACCATATCCGCCCATTCCTTTACCATGGGCGCCACGTTTTTGCTCAGCTTCATCTCCCAGCGGTCATAGGACCCCAGTTCATCCGGCTGCTCAAACTTGCGCATCTTTGCGTGGGCATTCAGGACCACATGGATCCCGGATTTTACCACCTCTTCCAGCAAGTTCAGGAACCGACCGAATTCCTCCTGGAGGTATACATACCCCTTTCCATAACCGAACTCCTCGATACTGTTCTTCTGGTTCTTATCGCACAGCTGGGTGACGCAGAGCATTTCCGTCCAATCTGCTGTGTCGATGACCAAGGTACGGCAGAGCTCCGGGTGCTTCCTCACATACATTACCTGCTCCATCAGCATCACCCAGCTGCTGGGCGCTTCCGTCCGGGCTACATCCATGTCCTTTGTGCTCCCCTCCGTATCGATAAACAGGGGATCCGGGAACCGGGAGGCAAAGGTACTCTTCCCAATGCCCTCCGGCCCGTAAACCACTACCTTTTTAGCTCCCGGCAGTTTTCCTCTGATGATCTCCATTTAAAATACACCTGCCTTCCATTCCTTCTTTTCTTCCGCCGCCGGACGTTCCTGTCCGGCCACATATCCGTCCTCAATGATCAGGCTGCACTCCCCGCCAGTCGATACGCGGGTCGCAATGGCCTGAAGCCCTTCCTGCTCCAGCCACTGTCCGAACTCATGCAGGGTATCCAGATCCATCTGCTCCAGCTTGTCCAGCAGCACAAACCCGCATTCAGGATTCAGCCTGCGTACAATGGCAGTGGACACCTTCAGCTGTTCGGAGCCGGACATATTGTCCCATTTCTGGCCATGGTAGACCAGTTCCCCGTCTTCCACGCCCAGGCCCGGAAGGGGCAGGTCTGCTCCTTTTAACAGGTCCGCCTTCTGGCTCCGGATCTCCTCAATCTGGGAGGTCAGCCGGTTATACTGCTCCCGGTATCCTTTGGAGTCCTCTTCCGCCTTATCCTTGTCCAGGTTTGCGCGCACCCTGCGGTTGATCTCCTCAATGTTGGAGATATTCTCCTCCAGTTCAGCTGTGGACTGGTCGATCAGCCCTTCCGAAGTTTCCCTTGCGATCTTAAGGTCTGCCTCCAGCTGCCCCTGCTTTGCAAGGAGCGCCTGGATCTGTTCCGTAACAGACTGGTATTCCTGCTCCAGCTGGTGGCGCCGCTCTCTTTTCCTCTGGTTCTCCCCGTTCTGCGCCAGGATCTCCTGCTGCTGGCGGATCAGTTCAGAAGCGGACACAGGGACAGACGGGACATCCGGATAATAGGGCTGCTCCTTTGCGTACTTCTCTTTCTGGTCCGCAGTGCGTCCGATATAAGTCCGCTCATTATACAGCTCCTTTTCCTCTCTCTCCAGCTCCGCCAGGCGGGGGCCCACTCCGATGATCTGGAGCAGGGTCTGGGCTTTTTCCCGGCTGGTCGCTTCCATAAACTTTGGCAGGTCCAGGGCCAGCTGTTCCACAAACTCGTTAAGGAGCTGCTGTCCGGCTTTCTTTCCGTTTGGATCCGTCACCTTCAGGTCGCTGTTCTTTCCCCTGCGCTCCACAATCAGGCCGTTATTCATGACAATATGTAAGTTGGGCGGGATTACGGAGCCTTCCCTTTGAGCCTGGGACGGCCGGTACCGGTCCCCTCCCAGGGCCCAGGCAATCGCATCCAGAACAGAGGTCTTCCCCTGGTTGTTCTTCCCTCCAATGATCGTAAGGCCATTGGCAGTCGGCTCGATCTTCACCGCCTTCACACGTTTTACGTTCTCGATCTCCAATTTATTGATCTTCATTGACATCTTGCATTCCTCCAAATTTCCCCTTATAATAAAGGTGTGTTTGTTTTTGTTTATTGGATCTGTCACAGTGCCCGATGTGCAGATCCTTTTTCTTCCTGTAGCTCAGACACGGATACATCCTGCTCCGTTCCATACACCTGTTCTTGACGCGGCAGGTACCGCAGACATCTTTGTCCATCATTCCTGCCTCCTCAGATCATAATGACATTCTTGGTGTCTGGCTCAAAAATCAGTTTAAAGCCATCCCCGTTACCATCTCTCAGCTCTGCCTCGTGTGGGCCTGTCATTTCGAGAACAAAACAATCTAAATTGATTGGCTGTTTCTCCAGATATTTACGGATTACAAACTCCGCTGTAGTTGTCGCTTTCTTCATCGTCTTCCACCTCCTTTCACAACTGCCCTAATGCTGCCATAGCCACCAACGTCATGACCATCAGCATAGCCGCCAGCCAGATCACCGCCGGAATCAGCCACCCCGCCAGCCTCACCCAGTCAATCCGGGGCCTGTCTGTAATCCGCTGCCGGAAGGTAACCGGCTCACAGTGCCCGTCCTCCTGGATGATTACCGCACTGCGCTGGCCGGTGATCTGGGCGTAGCAGCTTGGGTGATTGTACTGAGCCTTATGTAATGTCCTCATAATTTTCCTCCTCCCTACATTAAAATGAAATCCTTAATCTCCTTGCTGGTCAAAGGTCTACCCAGCACAATGCTGGCCGCCTGGATCGGTGTCAGCTTAATTGTCTTGGCCACCGCCCAGAGTTCATGCAGAGTGTAGTTTTCTGGCCGGCCACGGCGATTCTGCACTGTCTTTTTCGTCACTCCCATTTTCGTAGCCAGCAGATCTTCACTGACAGCATAAAGAGCCATGTTACCATCTATGCAGGCCCTTACTACCCTGCTTGCTTCTTCCGCGGGATTGGGTTTTAATTTAGGCACTTCTCTCACCTCCCTTATTCCATGCTTTCATATGGGTCTGAAACAAAAACAAATCCATGTTCTCCAAATTCCACCTCGATATATTTTCCTGTCATAGGGTTGAAAAATGTAAGAAAAATCACTTCATTTCCATCATCGTCAACACCATCTGTCAGCTTACATACGAAACATCCCTGAATTTCACTCAAGTCATCTGTACTAAAAGTCACCTGGTTTAAAACTGTTTTTTTCAAAACCAATCCCTCCTATCCTTCGTTTAAAAATGCCTTTAAAGTTACCTGCTCATACTCTGGCGGCTTTACAAACCATTCTGGAAGTTTAATACCATATTGTTCACAAACCATCTTGACTACTTCCGCTGACTTATATGGTGCGATACCCTGTTTGTCCATCCGGTTTGAAAGAACTTTGAGCAGATTAGCCACCTCACCGGGATGTTCTGTCAGAGGAATCTGAATTTTCTCTACAAGCTTCTTTGCTCCATTTTCGATTCCTACAAAATAATTACGAGCCGCTTCACCTTTCTGGTTCTTCTGCATCATGGAAAGCTTTTTTGCAAAGCTGGCGGTAAGCTTGGCGTCCTGTCTTTCCTTTTCGCCAGTCAGCGACTCGTACTTGAGTACGAATGGGAAATAATCCACATTTTCTTCCGCAAACTCATTTTCAAGAATGTTCTTACGGTACCACTTAGAATAATTGCTAGGATTCAACTCCAGAAAATCATAGAGTTTTGTCGCTGTGGATCTCCCCTCGTTATCAATACCCAGTGCAATCTCAATAGGGGTTAATTTTGATGTGTCTGTCTTGCCAAACACCTCGTTGAAAATATCATTCATTTTGTGTGTCCTCCTTCCAACTTACCGATTACGTAAGTTCTCTTTAAAAAAAATACAACCTGCTTTTTCTGATGGAATTTCTAATGCTTTCATTAGCTTTTCGATCACTGTCGTTGATGGTTTGATTTCCTTACTTAAAACTTTTAACAACGTATTTCTATCCACTCCTGACACATTTGATAAGTTGACTATTTTATCGAGTTTTCTTTCCACCATTATTTTCTTTAACTCAATCACATCAACTTCATATTCTCGTTGCAATGCTCTCACCTCCATCTTACGGATTCCGTAAGTTCATGTTAGCATCATGCAGATTGATTGTCAATATTATTTTTGCATTTTTCGTAAGTTTTTACAGTTGTTGCGTAATTTTTATTGCATTTTGCGTAAGAATATGTTATTATAATATTATCCTAATATTGACAGGGGTGAAAAAATGGCTATATGGAATGAACGTATACGAAAAAAAAGATTAGAAAAAGGAATAACACTTGCACAAATTGCAGATAAGTTAGGGGTTACAGAAGCTACTGCACAAAGATATGAAAGCGGAATCATCAAAAACGTGCCATATGAACATATGTGTGCATATGGTGAAATTTTAGGTTGTTCACCTGCTTATTTAATGGGTTGGGTCTCGAACACTAATGCCGATTCCATCATTGATTATTTTGATGACACCTTGGATAAAATAACCTCTTTTCTCGAAAAAAGCGGATATACTGTCTTACAAACAGATTCTTGGAATGACGACACCATGATAATCAAAAATAAGAACGAGCAAATTATTAAAACAACATCTTCAGGAGAGTTAGTTGGTCAATATGAACATTTAAAGGCCGACAACCTTCCTTTGACTATTGAAAATATATTAAATGTGCAGCCATTAACAACTTTACCTGAGCATATCCGAGTTGCTGCTAGAGACATGATGGATTTATCTCCGGAGGACCAGAAAACCGCACTTGATATGATTAAATTTTTATCGCATAAAGGCAAAGAGGCGAAAAAAGAGTGAAAATACCAACCTATGCAAGATACGACTATTGTAATAAAAAAGCTTGTGAATTTCTTGAAGAATACGCCATTCGCTCATTTCCCTTTAATGTAGAAAAAATTATCTGTGATAGTAAATGGGGATTGGTAACGTATTCTGATCTAATGAAACAGTTTTCTTGCGACCGAAATACAGTTATTCGATGTTTAGGAAGTGAAGATGGTTACACTCAACTGGATGGTATAAATTATTGTATTTCATATAATGATGAAGAGCGGCTTGGTGATAGAAAACGATTTACGCTAATGCATGAAATCGGACATATATATCTTGGGCACTTAATAGATTTTGAAGCGACTCAGTTATATAGAGGTTCATTAACTAAGCAAGAAAATAAAGTTTTGGAAAACGAAGCAAATGCTTTTGCAAGAAATGTCTTAGTCCCTACAACCATTCTGCGCCAACTAAAAAATAAAAGCGCCTTAAATATTTCGAAACAATTTGGCATAACTTGCAAGGCTGCAGAAACCAGATTGATTTTTTTCTATAAAGACGAACATATAAATAAACAAAATGGAATACTACCGCATCTTCGTGCAATCTTCTATGATTTTTATTACAAGAAAAAATGTTCCATTTGTGGTTACTTTATAATCGCCAAAAATATTAATTATTGTCCAATTTGTGGTCAAAAAACTCTACAATGGGGAGATGGGAAAATGAAGTATCCAGTAAAAATTAAATTAAATGAAAACAGCAAAGCAGTCCGTTGCCCTATATGTGACAATGAAGATATTTCACCAAATGGAAATTATTGTCATATTTGCGGAACACATTTAGTTAATGTTTGTACAAATTATGGCGACACATTCAATGAAAGTTGTGGTCAATTAGCAGCTGCAAACGCCCGTTACTGCATATATTGCGGATCACCGACTACTTTTCTAAGAGACAAAATACTAAATCCTTGGAATCATGCCAAAAAGAAAGATGGATTTATGGATATTCCAGATATGCCAGAAGATGAAGATATTTCGTTACCATTTAATTAATTATTGAATGCCACCACCTTGACAATATAATATACTTACCCAGGCAGCCGATAGGGCGGCTATGGCCCCGTTCCGAGTCTTGCGGAAAGGGGAATGCTTATGAGTACATACGAGGAATTTCAGATAATCCTGACCGTAGCGTTATTGATTGTTGCTATTCTGAATTTAAAAAATAAGTAGAGCCGCTTTGTCCCTGGAAAGATAAGCGGCTCTACTTAGATACGTTTAATCGCCGGAGCGGGAAGTCTTGACCTTCCTTATCGGCTGTCTTGTTAAGTATATTATATGTCAAATCATTTTATTTGTCAAACGCAAAAACCGCCCGGTATTGGTGTACCGAACGTTTCCAAGAAAGGAGATTTTATGAAAATAAACGCAAATGGTGCAGAAATATCAATAATTGGAAATATAACAGATGAACATGCCTATATTTCTTTGACTGATATTGCAAAGAGAAAGGATTCTGATGATCCAAGGATTGTAATATCTAACTGGATGAGTTCATACTCCACCATAGATTTTCTTGCCACATGGGAAAGTTTATATAATCCAAATTTTAACCGTATGGAATTCCAGACGGTTAGAGGTGAACCAGGTCGTTTAATTATGACCCCAAAGCAATGGATAACAAGAATGTCTGCTATTGGTATCACTTCGCAAGCCGGACGGTATGGCGGTACCTACGCTCATCCAGATATAGCCTTTGAGTTTGCTTCATGGATATCTCCAGAATTTAAGCTATATATAATTAAAGATTATCAACGGCTTAAAATGGAAGAATCGCAACGGCTGGCACTAGGATGGGATACCAAAAGAGAGCTTTCCAAGATCAATTACCGTATACATACTGATGCTATCAAAGAATTTTTAATAACTCCAGAATTAACAAAGCAAGAACAAGGACTCACATATGCCACAGAAGCCGACCTATTAAACATTGCACTTTTTGGAAAAACAGCGAAACAATGGCGTCTTGAAACTGGAAATAAAAAACAAAACATGAGAGATTTTGCCAGTGTTGAACAACTTATTGTTTTAGTAAATCTTGAAAGTATGAATGCAGATATGATTCGCCAAAATATTCCAGCTCCAGAAAGATTGAAAAAACTAAGAAATATTGCTTATTATCAGTTGAATTCTCTACATACCAATAACTCTGCCAAAAGGCTTAGGGAAAATATTCAGAACCGCCTTGAACAAAAATAACACAAAAAAACCGCCCGGTGCTACCAACACCGAACGGCTTTCACATAGATTTTCTTACCAGATTGCTCCGGGAAGATATATTTGCTTCGCAAACAAATTATATCATTCCTGGATCGTCCTGGCAAGAGGGCGTATTTATTTTACCCATTTTTAAGGAGGAATGATACTTATGGCAACTGCAAAGAAACTCCCTTCCGGCTCGTGGCGCTGTCTGGCCTTCAGTCATTATGAAACGGTTCTGGACAGCTCCGGCAAACCTGTTATGGATAAGAAAACAGGCAAACCGAAGCAAAAACGAGTCTATGAGTCCTTTACCAGCGACGATCCATCCCGCAGGGGGAAAGCCGAAGCTGAGCGCCAGGCCGCAGAATTTCAAACTGAGAAAATGATGAACAAGCAGCAAAAGCAACGTAAAAATGGAACCATGCTCCTTCGTGAGGCAATGCAGCAGTATATCGCCACTACTGCCCCCGTACTGTCTGGAACCACCATTCAAGGATATAGCAAAAATCAATATGATTCCTATCAGTTTCTCATGGATCGGAAACTGCGTGATATTACAGAGGATGATCTGCAATTAGCCGTAGATATTGATACTAAGAGAATATCCAAGCGGTCCAAAAAGGGAGGCTCCCCTATATCGCCTAAAACTGTGCACAATACATATAATTATATTTTAACTGTAATCCGATATTTTTATCCTGGTGACCAGTACAATGTCAAGCTCCCCAAGGTGCCCAAAAAAGTAAAGGAATTAATTCCTGCCCAGACGGTTCTGCAAGTGATTCAAGGGACTGAGATAGAACTTCCATGCCTCCTGGCCTGCTGGTTAAGCTTCTCCCTGTCAGAAATCCGGGGATTGCGCATCCGGGACATATCCGGGGATTACCTCACCTTAAACCAGGTAGTTGTAGATGTCGGCTGCACCCCCACCATAAAGCAAAGCGGGAAAGCTGATCCACGCCTGAGGAAGCATAAAATCCCTCAATACATAAAAACATTAATTGAACGGGAGATACTTGGACGGAGGCCGGATGACCTGCTGATTACGCTGAGCGGGCACGCAATCTATATGCGTTGGAAACGGCTCCTGGAGACAAACAACCTCCCTCATATGACCTTCCATGACCTGCGGCATCTTAACGCCTCTGTTATGGCGCTGCTGCGAATCCCGGACAAGTATGCCCAGGAGCGCGGGGGATGGGCATCTGACCGGGTTATGAAAAGAGTGTATACACATACCTTTTCTGAAGAACGCCAAAAGGTTGACCAGACCATTGATGATTATTTTGAAGAACTCCTCGGTGCCAAAAAAACGCCCAGAGAACCTTCTCCAGAAGAAATCCTCAAACGTCTTAAAGCCTCCAATCCAGAAGGCTGGTATGATTCTTTAGTCAGATTTATGCAACACGAAATGCAACACGAAAAAGAAAAGGCTCAGTAAACACTGAGCCTTTACGATGGAGCTGAGGGGAATCGAA
>URNT01000029.1 GCA_900549235.1 uncultured Clostridium sp.
TAAATCCCCGCACGTACTTTCGTATGTTCGCTTCCCATCGTTTCCTCCTAACCCTAGTATTCACAAAATCTCTCCCGTTTTCTCCCAAATCCTGCCACTTTCAAAAATCCAGCACCATTTTTCCGGCATTTTCTCGGCCTATTCCACTGTTTTCAGAACCTTCTTTCACATTTGCCCAACACCGCCTTCATTCCCCACCAGGGTACACGAATGCTACCTGGCTGTCTAAAGCCTGACACAGGGGCACACAAGGGCTTACAAAAGGCTATATGCTTCTTTCATCTGCACCATACAGCATCCTCTTTCTCCGCTCTTATGCCTCTCCTGCCGTCTCTGCCAGATTTTCTACCCGTCTTGCAGACCGTTCTGCCCTCCGGGTTCGATCTCTGGCAGATGAAACCTCTCTCGCCACCTTATCATCAATGTACTCACGGGTGGCCTGCGGAACATATTTCTCATACAGTTTCTGTACCGTATCATTTAACTCTGCCTGCAGATCCGCATCCCGTTTCTCCATATGAAATTTCAAAGCATCCAGTTTTTCTGTATTAAAGCTAACCGTCAACGTGGTTGTTCTCATTTGCATCCTCCTCTCTCTAGATCCAGAACAAGCGGCTGCTCTCACAGCCGCTCCCTTGTCTAAAATCAAGTCCTCAAGTAACGCATCACTTCGATAGCATCTGCCAGCCCTGCCTTGTAATACCGCAGCCGTTCCTGATTTGGTACATCCAGCTTTTTCATCATCTGATCATCCAGCCACTCCCTTTCTTCCTCTGAAAGGCTATTCAGGATTCGTTCCACATGCATGATATACTCCTCCTTTTCGGCTTGATCGGTCTGACTTTTTTCCTCTTCCATTTTTCCTTTCAGCTGCATAACCCGCTCTTCAATCACCTGCTCCAACTGATCCATCATCTCATTCATAAAGTACTTCCCTCCTTTCAGCCACACACAATACCCGATCCTGTTCCGAAAGTCGATACCAAATATCCATAAATCTCCCTGGCAGATCCGCACCAACTTTTTATCTTCATACCCTATTCTGGGATTGCAGCCAGCCTTCCAAATGCATACAGATGGCTGCTCCAGTAAGAAGAATTAAGATTGGCATAACCAATTGGAGAACCACAATGCAGCATTTTTGAGTCCCCAACATAAATCCCTACATGGCTCACTGCCCCGGAAGATGCATAGGTTCCTGTAAAGAAAACCAAATCCCCAGGCTTTGCCTCCTCTCTGGATACCACTGCACACTGGTCAAAAATCCCCTGGGCTGCTGTCCGTGAAAGATGGTACACCCCAGACTGCGTATAGACCCAACAGATGTATCCGCTGCAGTCAAAGCTGGTAGCTGGAGAGCTTCCTCCCCACACATAGGGATAGCCAATATAGCGGGGCGCTTCTGCCATCAGAGCAGAAAAACTTCCATCTCCCATTGCCTGTCCAGGAGGAAGTCCGTTCCCTCCCGGCACACTAACCCCATATTTCGCCAGCGTATAAATCCGTTGTGCATTGGTTTTATCTTCCAGGAAAATCTCCCGATTTAATTCTGAAGTCAGATTTTCATAAACTGTATTCAAACTTTGGATTGGAACTGCAACCGTATAAGTTTCCCCCTCTTCATCCTCCCTCTCCTCATATGTCACAAAGCAGTCTGCGAATGCCCGGTAGTCCTCCTCGTCCATCCGGGGCTGATCCTCACCAAAAAACAGGGCATAAAAGATTGCTTTTACCTGGTAAGGATCTATCTCCCCGCTTTCTATCATTCCATTGATCTCACTTAGCACACCGTCCAGTTTTCCGAAGCTGTCCTGCATATTTTCGATATACATCCGGTACTCTGCTGGCACCTTTGAAGATAAATATCCCCCATGAAAGGACAACTGGACAGCAGAAATATTATGGTCTGCAGTTCCAGAAAGGGTACATAGGAGCATGGTAACAATCAAAAGAAAAGGTGTTAAAAGTGCCGCAACAACAGAAAGAACTACCGTCCGCCCTCTCTCGCTGGACGCTGTAAGCACTGCGGCTTTCGCTGCCAGAATCGCAGCTGGTACTGCCATAGATTTCCTCCCTTCATTATATCCTATCAAGGTTATTATTCAACCTGTATCCATGATGTTTGTATTCGATTGTGTGCGGTAAACTATCTCTATCAAGGATGTCAGGTGGTGATGGTTTGAAAAAACAATTTAATGTGGAAGTTGGCGGTCGTATCCGAAAAGCCCGCGAAGCACTGGGATATTCCCGTGAAGCACTTGCCGAAAAGGCGGATCTCGCCAGTTCTTTTCTCGGCACAATCGAACTTGGCACCGGCAGTTTCACTGCAGAAACCATGAGTAAGCTCTGCAATGCTCTTGGCGTATCTGCTGATTATATTCTCTTTGGAACAGAATCCCAGAACGATCTGTCTGCCATCCATGCCATGCTTTCTGGCTTAAATCCTGAGTATCTGCCACTTGTAGAACAGCTGCTCAGTGCCTATATCCAATCCATCCAGCTCTCACAAAAATAAGTCCTGCTTATGTTGCAGGGCTTTATTTGATTTCCCCATATCCGCTTATTCCAAACAGGCTCTGCTGGCGAAAGTCCTGGCTGTTCTCCTGTTTCTGCACCATCTCAAATGCATGTTCAATGGCATCCTCCAGAACCTGTGTATCAAATCCTGCCGTTTCATAGCCCTCCCAGATCACATTTGCATAGTGATCCGATGGGATTCCAAATGAATGTCCTGGTGTCATCACATACACCATGGCAGATATTGTCTTTCCGTCCATCTCGACTTCTATCATCTGCTTGTCATAAAAATTGGGATATCCTTCATAAAGATCCAGCGATTCCTCATCTCTTTTCTGGATATCCCATATCAGTACCGGCACAGCACTCCCCTCTTTTGGTTCTACGGTTGCCACAGCTCCCCTGCGGCCTCCCCGAAACAACAGCTCATAATCCTTCAGTTCGCCCTTCCCTACTACCTTTGCAGTCGGACACCGAAATGCCATTTGCGTCAAGTTCAGATTGCTTCCATAAGCAACATAAAGTCTTGGTTTTCTATTCACACGGATCCTCCTTGTCACATTCGCATCATAAAAGCCGGGGGTTCTTCTGCCTCCCCGGCCGATTCTGGTTCTCCAGTTGGAGAAATAGGTTCCTGTCTCTGGCTCCGCTCCTCCAGTTCTTTTTCTCTCTTCTGCCGCATCCGTTCCTTTTGAGCTTCCGCCTGAGCCGGATCCCTCCAGGCAATGCACCCTGGGAGATTCGCCAGCAGATGTTGACGGGCTGTAGCGAATTCTTCTCCATTCAGTCCCAGCCGCAGCAGCCAGGTGCGGAAGGTGTATTTCTCATTAGTGGTCTGTGTCTTTCTTCTGCTGGCACAGGACTGGTTAAGAGCCTGAGCACCAATCGCCAGACAAAATTGAATATACGCCTTAATCTTACCTGCATGGAGCGTCCCGTTGAACAGGCGGAATTCTACCGTTCCTTTTTGAAAGACAGAATGAAGGTTCAGACAATGATAACGGCTATCATCATAATGTGCATTCCTCCGGCTCTCTCCGTTGTACCAGATTCGCTCTACAGCTTCCATGCTTCTTGGCTTTCTCCGATTTAACTCATCCAAAAACCTCTGTTCCACTGGCTGGCACCATTGGTGCTGCCGTGCTACAGACACTCCTAGGGCTTTATAAATCAGATCTTCCTTGGATGCCATGATATTGGTGATATTTCGGAGGGTTCTGGCATCAAACGGTTCCGCATTGATATGCACATGGATCCCGCAGCTTCCGTTCGTCAGGGCACCGTATTCTTTCAGCTTTCGGATGATCTCCTGAATCGTGACAATATCCTCATAACAACAGATGGGACTTACCATCTCCGTCTGGTATTCTCTTCCGGCACTTATCTTTCTTCCATTCAATTTCTGCTGTGCAGCTATGCTGCTGTCGCTCATAAACTTCCACTGACGCCCTTCTGTGTCAATGGCTGCATAAGTGTCATAATAGGTTCCCAGATATTTCACTCTGGTTCCAAAATACCCTGCTGTTACTTCTGCCGCTTTCGCACGGGTGATGCCGGTCATCTCAATCTCAATGCCAAATTTCTGCTCCTTTAACTCCATTCACAGTCTCCCCTTTTAGCGTCCTCCCGCCTTTCCGAACAGCTTCGCCTTATGCTCCGGTGCATGGACCATCAGGTTGTACCGCTCATTTCCACATTTATACAGGCATACTCCCCGCTGCGGATAGCGGATCAGGTTGTATTCGCTTTCTTCCAGCTGCAGGGTATCCGTATAAAATTTGGCATCAATGCTTCCAGCATTGAACAGGAACTGATGGGTCGGAATGGAAAACAGTGGCTTTGTATATTCTTTCACTCCATCCAGATTAAAATCTTCCAGGTTCTGGCTGGCTATGATAACTGCCGAATCTTTCTTTCGCACACGCTTCATAAAGTTCCGGACATACTCCACAGCAGTTAAGTTGGAGAGGAACAGATAGAACTCATCCAGACTTGCTGCCGTATTGCCCTGCGTCAACAGCTCATCGCTCATAAAAGAAAGCACATTAAAGAGCAGGGCATCTTTTAAATTCCTGCTGGCCTGCAAAAGACCTTTTACTCCAAAGGTAATAAAACTGTCATCGGTGATATTGGTATGCCCATTAAAGAACTTACTCTCTGCTCCTACGCACATAGAGTTTAAACCGAGCAAGATACTCTGGAGCATCTCTGCAGTATAAAGAGGATAGTTCTTCGCATCAAATGCCCGGTATTCCTCTTCTATGAAGGCATACAGGTCAGACAGAATCGGGTAATCCCCCGAATCCAGGCGGTCAAAATCACTCTGATCCGTCAGTCCCCACCTTACATACAGTTTCTGCAGCATGATCTCGATCACGTCGATCTCCCGGTCCGTAAAGTCTTTATAGCTTCGGAAAAAATCTTTTAAGAAGCTGATGTGCTGGGACAGTCTGGATCGGATGCGAAAAGTCTGAGGAGCATCCAGATCCTCCGGGCTTCCTGCATCGTCCCAGGTCTTTGGCTCCAGCGGGTTGATGATATAATCCCCGCTCATCAGATCAATAAAACATCCCCCCAGGTTGTTGGTCAGATCCTCATACTCCATCTCCGGATCCAACGCACAGATATGCATCCCGGATTCCCGCAGATTGGTTAACAGAAGCTTTAATAAATAGCTCTTTCCCTGACCGCTGTTTCCTAAAATCAGGATATTGGCATTGGTCTTGTCATCTGCCCTGCGGTTAAAATCTACCAGAACATTACTTCCAAACTTATCCCGTCCAATGTAGAACCCCTGGGGATCCGTCTTTCCCGAATAATTAAACGGATACAAATTTGCCACGCTGCTGGCCGGAAGCACCCGTTCAAACTGGTCACGGAACCGGTTATATCCGCTTGGCATCACACACTGGAATCCCTGCTGTTGTCTAAGCATCAGACGGTCCACATTTAACTTGGATCGGACCAATTCCGTCAGTACCTCGGTCTGAAGGAGCTTTAACTGATCTAAATCATGGGCACACAGTTCCAGATATACTGCTGTGTGAAGAAGCGGTTCCCGGTTGCGGTGCATCTGGGCCACAATAGTCGTCACGTCCTGCAAGTTGCTTTCTGCCAGTACCGTCTGCTGTAAGTCATTGGTATTGCTCCGATCCATCCGATTCTTATTGGCTGCATTGCTGATGATCTTCCGTTCCTCCACTGGAGTGACATGGCGGGTATAAATGCGAAGTGTTACCCCATCCTTCTCTCCCAGATGGGACAGGATCGCCTGCTCCTCTGTGGCAGTCGGATATTCCCTTAATGCCCACACACAGCGATAGGTATTGCCGCAGATAAAGTGATCTGTTTCAAACTTGATCACAGCTGGGGCGATCATATCCAGAAATTCCTGAACCCGTACATCTCCTATCGGCTCTGCCGACATACGCTTTTCTCTCTTCAAATCAGCTCCTCCTTTTCTTAAATCTCCGGGATGATCCACCGTTCCCCATCAAAATCCTCAAACTTTTCTGTGGTTACGTTCTGCTCATAGTAAACTGCCAGGATCCGTTTGATATCCTCTTTACCTGCCCGCTTGACAGAAAAGCTCTGTTCTTTCAGGGATTTTTCAATTCTGGAAAGGTACGGAAAGATATCCGACTCTTTTTCATCTTTCAGGCGAATCATGATCAGGAATTCACGGGCAGTCGCCATCTGTACCTGGATTCGGTCCAGATGAGTCTGGTCCTTCTCTAAAAGCTTCCGCACCACCGGATTTTCTTCCTCCTTCATCCGGGTACGCAGGAATCGTTTGTTATCTTCAAAGCTCTCTCTGCTGTTTAAGCACAGCATTTCAATCTCTGCCACACCTTTGAGTACCGTCATCAGGGCATAGATCCTGGCACCGATACTGGTTTCTGAAAGCACTGAGATATTGGTTGGCTTCACAATAAAATACACCAGTTCCCCGTGCTCATAGGTAACCAGGCTGTAGTCGGTTACCTCTTTTGCACCGATAAACTGGCGTGTAGAAAGTCGCCTGTCGGCCTCTTTTTTTGCTCTCTTTTTCTCTCTGTTCATTCCTGCCTCCATTCAAAAAACTGCTGTCGGATAAAGAAATATTCACAGGCATAACGGATAAAATCCAGAATACTGGTATCGCCAAGGCGGATCGTCAGAAACCCATACACTCCGGTCAGAACAATGGGCGGGAAACACCCAGCCTGCGTGACTGCTAAAATCGAAACCAGTCCACACACACCAAGGATCCCGATATCCCGAAGCTGCCACAGCCACAGGGTCGCTTTTGATTTCAAATGGTCCGGATAAATATACAATCGCTCACCTCCAAAATAATTACCGCCGGCATCATTTTCATCTGCCGGCGGTAGTCGTTTTCTTTTTTACACTTCTGTTTCCTCATGCCCCTCGTTCTCTGCCGTCTGGATTGCTTCTTCAATCAGTCCGATCACAAAATCTTTCTGGCTCTGCCCAGTCTTCTTTAAATGAACCTTCACCCTCTGGAATAACTCCTCGGATACCTGAAATGCCAGTGTCCTCATTCCGCTTTCCATCTCTCTTTCTCCCTTCTCAAAGTGGTCTTTTAGAAGCCGTTCCATATACTCGTTCAGCTTGATTCCCCATTCTTCCTGTTCTTCCCGCACTTTCTTATGCAGAGATTCTGGAATCATGGCACATAAATTCTTCTTACGCTCTTCCATTACGATCTCCTTTCCTCATTTTTACAAGCCAAGTATATCCACAAAGAGATGAGATAGCCAGGGCGATACCCAACAAAGATTGCCTTAAAACTGTAGCAGAACCACTAATGTTAGGGATTATCCTCCTTCATCTGCCGTAAAAAATAAGCGATGCCACGGAGAATAAAATCCACACATGGAATCGCTACACTGTTTCCTAACGCTTTATATCTGGCACTGTCAGATGCTCCGGGGATATCCGTCCAATGATCCGGGAATCCCTGAAGCCGTTCACATTCCAAAGGGGTCAGCCGCCGGATCAGCTTCCGCTTCTCCACAATGCATTTGTCTTCACTGACATACTGGTTGTTGATCCCCTTATGATCCGTATACCCAATGGTCCCTACTGTATCCTGATAGGGTTCACACACCAGATCCGTGGCATCCTTATGCTGTCTGGCACTCTGGGTTGCTGTTACCTTGTTTTCTAAGAATTCATCGCTTCTCTGCCGGCTGAACACCGCATGGCGGTCTGCACTAGTCAGGGTATAAGAAATGTCTGCCTGACATCCCAGACCATTTCCGCCGTTCTGCACCTCCCTGTCAATGATGTTGCCGGCAATACAGTAACTCTCTGGTATTTCCGAGACCAAAGGAACATTATTGCCGCCAGTCCCATACCGTGCAGACATGGTTGGTGCCACCTCATGCGGTCCCGTATATCTGGCATCAATTCCATGATTCTCAAACAGGATCGGCTGATTATTCCCGCTGGTTCCTGCCGCCTCTGTAAGAGTCGGACACAGATCCACACCAATCCCCGCATTTCCCTGCTGGCTGCCCATCACCAGAGGAGGATGACCGCTCATCCCCGCCCGCAGTGTGGCAGTCACATTGATAGAAACATCCATCCGCTCGCCGCCTTGGTCATTGAGACACAAACACACCTCTTTCTTTTCTGCCGTTTCCATGGAAAGTATATAAAAATTCACCTGTCTTTCCTTTTCTGCTCCACACCAGCCTGAATCTGGAGGGCTGTTTCCAACTGCGGCGGCAGTTCCTTTCCTCTGGCCTTGGCTCTCCGCAAGATCCCCAAGCAGGCGTTCCTGCTCAAATAATATTTTGGGTGCGGTGAGTCCTCCAAAATCTGCGACAAGGAAGATCCTACGGCGACGCTGGGCGACTCCCCAGTATTGAGCATCCAGGACTCTCCAAGCCAGGCTGAACCTATCTCCCAGAATGGCAGCCCCAGCAGGTTCCCAGCTCCCGGTGTCAGGTCGAGGCACATGACAGGTACATTCCTTAATGCGGACGATCTCCTCGATGACCGCCCGGAAGTCTTCCCCGTTTGCGGAACTGAATGCTCCGGGGACATTTTCCCAAACGAGGTATCGAGGTCGAACAAGGTCATCTGATATCCCTCGTCTTTCATTCTCTGCTCTCATCTCCTTTACAATACGCACCTGATCCATAAAGAGTCCGGAACGTTCTCCCGCCAGCCCTTTCCGAAGTCCTGCTACTGACAGATCCTGACAGGGACTGCCTCCACAGATCACATCCACAGGCAGCAACTTTGCACCATCCAGTTTTGTGATATCCCCTACATGGATCATTTCGGGAAACCGGAGCTGCGTTACTCTCATGGGAAACGATTCGATCTCACTGGCCCATACTGGCACGATCCCGCAGTGGACTGCCGCCAGGGGGAATCCTCCAATCCCGTCAAACAGGCTGCCCAGTGTCATCATCCGCCCATCTCCATTCCCTTCTGTACCGGTGCTTCACACAGCCCCCATCCAATCTCCTGCTCACTGACCCGCCTAAGCGGAATCCGAAACCGTCTTGCCGCACGGATCTCCTGCTCCATCCCCGAGGACAGTTCATTTCCACACACCCAAATCTCATCACACACTTTTAGGATTCGAAGTCCCATACCTGTTCCAAGATTTCTCTCTTCCGGTACTTTATCATCCAATATCTGCGGATATAACAGATGGGAGGCAATGGGCGTAACCCCCTGCTTCATGGCATAACGACAGGCTGCCTTTGCAAATGCTACATTCCGCTCTACATCTCCAGAATAGGGAGATGCAATATATACCAGTTTGTTGTGTTCCATTCTTCACCGTCCTCTCTCTATTTGGAAACCACCTGCACAACGGTTCTTGTCAGATTGACGGCTCCCTGTGCTGCATAGACCGCTCCCATGACATTGGCCTTTGTTCCTGTTTCCAGCCCAAACTGGCCTGCAATCCGTGGAATCTCTCCCGCTGACAGCATAAGCCCCAAGCCAAGCAGGGCCTGATCCTTAACAACCATCAACCCCGCAATCAAAACCGTTGCCTGCAAAAATGCGGTCAGACACAGACCAATTACCTGTTTGCACCAACCAACAAACCCATCAATATATCCCCTCGGCACACTGAATAAATAAAGACTGCCCACCGCAATCTGGATCAAAAGGATGCCTCCTCTCTTCAGGTTGGCAAAAAACACCTTGATCACTGCATATCCCATCATAATCAGGAGAAAGATCATGAAAATAGGACTGGTGATACTTCCCAGTCCTCCAAAAATTCCCGATGTGGCCGCATCCTGCCAGGTAGCCGTATCCTTTAAGGATTGGATGATCTCGGATGCTACTGTCCCGATATCTTTTCCAAGCCCCGTAATCCCTGCAGTAAAACTTCCCTGGAGGGAAACACTGAGCTTATAAAGCTCTACTGGGACAACGCTAAACAGACTTACTGCCAGAAAACCTTTGATCACATTTAAGGCAGTGTCCCGGATACTGCCGCGTCCGTTCTGATACTCAATTCCGCACTCAAAAGCTGCCACCACAATCCCAGTTACATAAAGTGCCCATGCCAGATAAGAAAAGAACAGAACAATGGACTGCACCCAGCTCATCTCAAACAGATCAGCTCCCATACTTCCCATCTGCATGAAAAAGTCTCCCAAAAAACCTACAATCTGTCCATACAGCCAGTCAATGATCTGTCCTAACACCGTATCAGCGACAAAATCCCAGATAAACAATCTCTCATCACCTCTTTTCTTATTCCATCCTCTGTCCCATCTGCATGGTTTCCACCGGCTCCTTAAATACCTCTAAATAAGTGTTTACTGCCTCCGACATCTTTTTATAATCCGCTTCCCCTGGCTGGTACACATACCATTTCGTTTCTCTGCCATAAGACCAGATATGCGGATTTACTCCATCACGGAAGTTGGGATTCGATGTCTTTTTGATTCCCAGCACATCCTGAAAGGTCAAAACCATGCTGTCAATGATACCCTCATTCCGGTTTAACAAGGTTACCTTTAACCGGTCATAATGGTCTGCAATCCCACCGGTCTGAAAGTTGACTTTTACCCGGATATTGTCTGTCAGCCTGCCATAACACGCATTTCCTACATATCGTTGCTCCGTAAAGGCTGGCTCCTTTCCAACCATCTTTTTCAGTTCCTGTTCCAAAAATGTCATATGGTCCCCTCTCTTAAATCCCAAGAATCTGCCAGATATAAAGCGGTGCAGTCAGCGTAAACACCAGACAGGCAAACAGGATAGCCGGAGCTGCCCACTCAAACTGTCCATGCTTACGATAATCAAAATACGCTGTTCCCAATTTTCCAAAAAAGAAAACGGCTAATACCAAGTCAATGGCCGGAAACACCACATGATCCACCACTGCCTTGATCTGCTTCGATGCCGTATCCCAGGTCCCCTCAATGGCACCCGCCACATCGCCCGATGCATAAACCGGTACGCAGCACAAGACCGCCAGTACGACTACCATGCACATAACTGCTGAAATTTTCTTTGTTCTCATCTGCTTCTTCCTCTTTCTGTCATTAGGTGATTTTTCTAACTTCTCTATCTGTTGATATGACATATTTCCTCCTATTCTGGTTTCTGTGGTGCGATATGCCAGTCACTCCACAAGTTCCCGTCAATGGTAATGGAATCAGTCAGATTCATGGAGAGCATCCCAGCCGGTGTCCAGCAGTCAAGCAGCCAGGTATACGGTGTGTAGCTTCCATCCGGATACCAGATTGGGGTGAAGTGGGTTCTCCGGCGATAAGTGCTGTAGCCGTTCTCCTTAAATTCATGGGTCATATCATAACCGCCGTTCATCCGCTCCAGAAGTCTCCAGAATTTCTCATATTGAAACTCAGGAAAATAGGTCACGGCATTCTGAGCCGGTGTGACTGCAAAACTCTGATTGGTGCTGACATGGGTTATTACTTTTTCCTGGAATCCATAACCGGATTTCATCGTCCTTTCCGTAGCGGTAGGGGACTTCTCATCGGTTGTAATTCTCATATCTGCAGCCAGACTTGCAGAGTATCGATCCAGGTCAAACTCCCACCAGCCATGGTCACACCAATACCCGTCATCCTCCTCATCTCCGCTGTGCCATACCCAATGTTCCTGCCACCATGGTCTCCACACACCCCAGGCGGCAGAGGTAACTTCTGCCTTTGACGGTACGGATGGTCTTGTAAAGCCATCATTCCGGTCATCTGCGTTGGGATCCGGCGGAGGATTTTCATCCAGATCTACGATCTTGATATTCAGCGTTCCCTTTTCCGTTCTTCCCCCTCCATGAACTCGTACTGTCATCATCATGGTCTGAGGTTCCTTCGGGGTGGTCCAGCGAATCCAGGCCAGCTGACTGTCACCGGATGGATAATACACATGGTCCACGCGGTAGCTTTTCCCTCCCACAGAAAATGTGACAGACACCGGATCATCTGGATCACTCTGGCCTCCGCTCACCTCTACCGCTGTGATGACTTCTGTGTTGGTCCGGTACTCATAATCATAGGTACTGATTTCCGGTTCCTCTGGCGGGGCTTCGTGAAACCGTACCACACCAAGACCCAGGGAACTTTTGATCTCACTGTTGGAACGGACTCCAGATGTAGGTCCGCCCCATGCCGGATATCCCAGATCTGGTGTTTCCAAAAACATGGAAAGCGGGAGGTTCTGAAACGCCACAGTCGGAAGTACCGCCCGCATCCCCCCGCTTAACATCTCATCATACAAAGCTGCCTCCGTAGCCGTCGCTGCGATCAGGGTTCCCTGAAATTTTAAGAAACTGATCGGTTCCAGTAAAAGCCGGTACTCTCCTCCTACCAGCGTATCAAAGTCCATTCCTGTCAGCCCTGCAATACTGCGGACCACCTGCTCATCTGTAAAATAACTTTTGATCTCCTCAATGTTGGCCTGTCCCAGACTTTTGGAGCTGATGATCCTCGGAAGGGACTGGGCCGGATTCACATATTCGTAAGGGTTGGTATCAACCGTTAATGCACTCCCCTTGGTATAAGACATCTTGCTGACCTTTCCAAAGGAATAGACAATCTTCGGCTGCTTGTTTGTCAGGTCAATGGGCCTTGTTACTGGCTCATGCCCTTCTGCCCGGATCACGGTCACACGGACTCCCTCATTTCCCGGAGACCAGGAGTTTTGACTGGTTCCCTGCCCCATGTTTCCTCCGCCTCCGTCAATATTTCCATCTCCGACTGCATAAACAGGTACAGAAAACAGGAACGACAGTGAGAGTAAAACCGCAAGAAACACACCTCTCTTCTGCTTCAAATATCCTCCTTTCCAACCACAGGAAGCAGACGTTTCCATCTTCCCTGGTTTTAAGCAAACAAAAAGCACCGCATGGCTGCGATGCCTCCTCATTGGGTATTAATCCATGATGCCGATCTTATTTCCATTCTCATACATATCCTCCGCCACGGTGCCGGATCCGCCTCCCCCATGGTTCTCAACCCATCCAAATCCAGGAACATAGATCTGGTTTCCGGATGTATCGCCAGCCTGCGGCTGTCCAGGATCCGGTTCTGGTTCTGCTGGCTTCTCTACTGACTCATGATCCACTGGCACGGGCGGTTCTTCCAGCTTTGTACCATCCGGCTTCTTCGTTGGATCCGTCAGCATTTCTTCCCTGGGCGGCTCTGGTTTTGTCGGTTCCGGCTGGATACTCTGCTGTGTCTGGTCCGTCTGTGCCGGCCGGCTGTCTGCCGCCTGTCCGGTAGTCTCGTTTGTTTCTTCTGTCCCCGGCTGAATCACCAGATCCGTTTTCCCACCGGATTCTTCCACGCTTTCTTTTGGAGCCTTTTGGGTTTCCAAACCCGTCCCTGGATCAACGACCACTTCGGTCACGGTCTGTGTTGTCTCTGGCAGAACATCTTCACTGGGCGGCTGTCCAAACTGCATCCCGATCGCTGCGAGCAGACCAATCCCAAGGATCATACCGCCAGTAATCACCAGATATTTTTTCGTCTTTTCTGTCAGTTTCATCTTCTTATGCCTCCTTTACCACTGTATCCTATTTCCTGTTACGCCAAACATACCCTACCTTTCTTAGAATGTCCAGGCATTTCTTAAAACACCTCCGTATAACCTGCCTGCACTTTTAATGTGATCCACATGGATGGAAGAAGCCTGCCTCCAAAGCGGACTGGCACTTCTAACCGCACAACTGCATCTGCCTCAAACCTCTGGGCATTTGCCGGATCAGAGGGAGCCAGAGGTGCATTCCGAAGCGTCACCTGCAGGCTATCAATAGCAAATTCCATTGCAGTCCCGCCATCGGCATACTTTACATGACGGCCGCCGGATAGCCGTGTTCCCAGTGTATCATCCAGAACCGCATAAATATCGCCTTCGCTTAGTTCCTCCTCCCAGTTTCCTTCTCCAAATGGCACATAGCTTCCGGAATATCCCTCCCTGGCTCCATGGTACACCCCTGCATAATTGTCATTGACTGTGGAAATCATGGCATCCTCCACCGCTTCCCTCACACCTGCCGCGATCACCTGCAGGCGGAAATATTCACTGATCCCACACAGAAGAAGAATCAGTGCCAGCACAATGCCTATGGTCATTGGAAACGATGACGCCCGTTTCTCCCTGAAAATCTTCTGAATTCGTCTGCCCACCTTAACCACCTCACTTCCAGTATACTTCCGACTTTCCGGAAGCCTTTGCCCGAAGCGTAATGGGAAAGGATGCAAACTCCCCAAACAGGCCGATATTGGTATCCAGTGTCAGGGTAACGGTAACCTCTTCATTTAACTGGATCCTTCCATTGGCTGACCATGAAATGTTCGGATGAATCCCTGTTTTTTCTGACAGCACGGCAGCACGGCGGCTTGTCTCCGCTCCAACACGCCCGCTTACTTCTGCCTCTCTCACTAATTCTGTGGCAAAAGTATCCAGCTGCTGTTTTTGAATAAACACTGGAAACACCCGCATAGAAAGAGCCAGCACCATAACCGCACTGAGAACCAGGATCATCACATCCACATACCCCTCCCCATTCTGGCTTTCTGCTATCTTTTTTACGCGTTTTTCCACATTTCACCTCCTGTATTCCGAATAAATCCACAGAATACACTCACTCTAAGTGCATTCCCCATTCTATTTTCTCTTTTGGGGCTGTAATCTCTTCCTTCAGATTTTCATACATCTCCAAAAGGTCATAACATTCCGTATCAAAATCAACGCCTTGCAGGGTGGGATAGCGTGGAACCAAAACACTGGGAAGATTCATTTTTTTTAACTGATAGGAACTATAGCATTTTGACAGTTCACTATAAAATACAGGCCTTTCATGAAGGACATACGCTTTCCTGGTTTCTTTCTGCATTTCCTTTAATGCATCAAATACATTCCGATATCCGTGTTGGCTCTTATAGACATAAAAGGTGGTACCTGTAATTCCATATGATACCAGAAAACCGGCCATCGTCTTATAATTCGTTCCTCTGACCCGGCAAGCCGGAATATAATTCAGAGGTTCTTCCTGCGGAATATTCGCCCATTCTTTTAATGTCACTAAAATCTGCAGGGACTCTATAAAATCAATAGGATTACTTTTAGTCAATTCCCTGATGCAACGTTCTGATATGCCATAGGCACGACAGGCCTCCCGGTGGCTTGGATATTCTATCCCATGAAACTCTACTGCTTTCCGGTTTCCGTTTGACTTAATGGGGCGAGTCAGTGCTTCTTTTAAGGACAGGCCATAGGTCAGCCGCTCATAAATGTTATCCTGAAGGACTCCATTGTCTGAACAAAGCTCCGACAAAGATTCATAATCCCTTCCTTCATACCGGATTGGTTCTGTCCTAAGAAGAACATCTACCGCTTTTTTCCAGAGTTCCCATGCTCTTTGCCTTTGTTCTTAGCGATGTATATTTTAGACCGAACTGTATAGCAACATCTGCTATCCCATGATACGGTTTGCCCCACAGGGAAACTTCAATCCCCTGTTCTTCTAAACACCGCTGCATGGACAAATGGATGTCATGATTCCTGGCATAATAATGGCTTAGTCTGGAGTAGGAAACCTCGTACTCTCTGGCAAGGGAACGGATGGAGGGATATTCTTTCCCTTCAAATACCACGGACTGCCAGTGTTCCCTTCCTTTCTGGATATTCTTTTCCTCCACAGTGCCTCACTACCTCCTTTAAAACATTCCCCCAAGGCTCTCTAATGCTACATAGCAGATGATCGCCAGGTAAGTCAGCAAAAAGCACGCCAGCATGACAAAAGAAAACACCCGGATCTTAGGCGGGATCTTCTGGGCCTGTGCCTTTAACCGCTGCAGTTCGATCTGCTTGAAATCATGAGCCAGCATCTGAAAATATACCGAACTGTCATCTCCCCGCAGTACACCAATGAGCCCCCTTACCACATCTGACAGCATAGGAGAATTGAGTCTTGCCTCAAACCGGGTAAGGGCTGCCTCATAGTTGGAGGACCGCATATCGGCTAACAGAATATCCAGCTCCCCAGTCAGAGCCGGTCCTGCATTTCCCTTAAAACGCTCCAGCATCCCGATCACATTGCGGCTAGCCTTTAACTCCTGTTCAATGGTTGCTACCATCCTTGGCAGTTCCCCTTCAATTTCCTCCCGTTTTGCCTTTAACTTCTCATCTGCTTTCTGCCCTTCCTTAAAATAAAGGAGCAAGGCTAACACCACGACCACGGGAACCAGAAGCGGCATCAGGATGGCACAGGGAATGACCGCCAAAAGAACCGTTCCTGCTTTTACCAGTGCATATGCCTGATATACCTCCGGGGTCAGATTCATGCCGCTGGCCTTAAGGACATTTCCCATCCGGCTCTTTTTATATTCATCCATTCGGATATAGTGAGACAGCCTGACTGCCAGAATCATAAAACAGGTTTCCAATGTCTTTGCACCTTTCCGCTCCTGTTTGGCCGTCCCAAGCATGGCCTTTGCCGCACCGATGGTCGGCAGGTGCAGGAGGGAAGCCGCCAGAAAGAAAAGTCCCAAAGCCAGAAACAATCCAAATAAAAACAGTAATCCTTCCATGCCTACCTCCTGTATTCAATGGGGCGGGTGAGTTTTACCACAAACCCTGCAGATATAAAAATAGCAGCCGCTGTCACGGCCAGAATACACTGCCCCAGTGCGGTGTGCATCAGCACATCATACCAGTCCTGATTTAGCAGATACATAAGCGGGATATTTCCAATGACAAACACCACCATGATCATAAATTCCTTTCTGGGTTCCGCGATCATGTATTCCAGCTCTGCATTCACATTCCGCATATCGGACAGCTTTGCCACAATGGGTGTCAGCGTGGTCTTTAAGCTCCGGTCATGCTGGCAGTCGCTGACTGCGTCACACCATTCCCGAAACACTTCATTGTCAATCCTTTCTCTCATGATCCGCAGGGCTTCCTGCACATCCGGATTTACCAGCTTGATCTGGATGAGAAAGTCCTGAAACACCCTGGATACCGGAGGATTTAAATAAGCCGTATTTTCCTCCACCGCTGTCACAATATCTTCTGTCCGCAGGTATGCTGTGGTAATCACGGATAACGCAGTTTCCAGTTCTGCCGACACATCTCTCTTATAGTGGTTTGCCGTCAGCTTCACATACCAAAACGGCAGAAACAAAAACCCTACTGCCATTACCGGAGCCAGGAAAAAATTCCCAAGCAGGATCGCAATCGATCCTCCCATGCAAAACAGTGCCAGGGCAGCCGCACACACCATGGAAAACCGGCTTCCTCTTCCGGTCATCTGAAGCACTGCCTGTGCCTCCTTCATCTCCCTTCGCAGAATTCCTTCTTTTTTTCTTCCAGATGATGCCTTAAGTTCTTCCCGAAGGCTCCGTCTGGGATTTAAGAAAAACCCAAACAGGCTGTCCGTAAATTCCACCGGCCGGATGCCAAGCATCAAAAATACTCCTGCGATCATGCCTGCACAGGCTAACAACTGAATGGCTGTCATCTTACTTCTCCTTTCCTTCCTCTGTAACGGCCAAAAGCCGGGACAGCTTCTCCTGGGGTATCCCATTCTCCATCAGCCTCCTTGCCAGACTCTCCGAGATTGGATTGACCTGCCGGTGCTGCCCTATGATCACAAATTTCCCGTCCTCTATCCGATTCTCCGTAATCTGGTACTGGAACAAGGGTCGAAACTTTCTGGTACCATCCGGCAAAATCTCACACTCCATGATCTCCATCAGGCGGCGTTCCTTATTTTCCAGCTGCTTGCAGAAAGCCACAATCGGGTATGCCTCCGTTACGAACCCCATCAGGGTGTCGTCGCTCATATCCACTGCCCGCTTGCACAGGGATACCATACGGCGGTACGTTGCATCACAGCTCATGGAATGGATGGTTGTCACAACCGCCACGCCGGTTCTGGCTGCTTCCTGTGCTGCATTCGCCTCCGGTCCCCGCATCTCACCCACTACAATAATATCCGGATTAAACCGCAGGGCCATGTCAAGGAGTGCAATCTGATCCACTCGCTGCCGTTCATTCTCGCTGTCACGGGTCAGGGTATGGATGACGGAATTGACGACCTTTCCCTCTTTTCTCCGTACCAGGGCCAGCTCTCTGGAACCGTTCTCAATGCTGTAGATCCGCTTGCTGTCAGGAATCGTAGTCAAAAGCCAGCCAAGGAGTGTGGTTTTTCCGGAGCTGGTTGCTCCTGCCACACACACGGAAATGCCATACCGGATGCACTCCGATAAAAAGTCCAGCATCTGCCCGGTTGCCGTTCCACCTTTCACAAAGTCCTGTTTCTTCATACTCTGGGGATTGACAATTCGGATGGAAGCCGCCACCCCTACATCTTCATCCACAATCGGGGTCTTTAATACTGCAATCCGGATATTTTTGCTTAAATGTCCCAGCACACTGGGGCTGGCATCATCTAACACCATACCGGATACATGCAGCATCCGCCGCACCACATTGATGGCGTGTTCCGGACTGTCAAAGTGTTCTGTAAGCTTCTTTGTCACACCTCCCGAAAACTGTACCTCCACATCATCCCAGGCATTCACATCGATTTCCTCTATGCCTTCCCCGTAAATGTACTTTGTAAGAAAACCAAACTCTGCCATCTCAGAATAAATAGCATCGATCAGCTCATCGGTGGTCTTTCCTGTCACCTGGATCCGGTGATCCTGGATGTACTTCCCGGCAAACCGGCGGATCTGAGCCTTAACTTCCTCATTTCCATCCGCAGTTACCAGACTGCTGTACTCTTTGGAAAGATAGGCCTGTACCTCCCGCAGCACCGAAGTAAAATCCCGGCTTGTATCCTCCGCTGCAAAGAACAGATCATGGGTGCGTAAGGACCGCCCTCCCGTCTTTTGAACATGGGAGGGTTCCGATTCTTCTTCCTCTGGTTCTTCTGTTTTTTCTACTGCCCCATCCTCCCCTCCAAAGAAGTCTCTTGGACGATTTTCTTCTGTCTCATTTCCATCCTCCATAATCTCCTCAAAGTCGGGATCCTCTTCTTTCCAGATCTCTGCCTGCAGGTGTCCGGAATTCTCATGGGGCTGTTCCTGAACACGCTCTGCAAAACCCGCTGAAAATGCGGCTTTGCTTCGTCTTTCCCCTAACATCCGAACACCTCCTTTGAAATGGCTTCTATGGATTTTCGGAATCCTCTGCTGTCTTTTAAGCCCAGTTCTTTTAGCAGATCCCCTTCCAGAACCTGTGCCTTTACCTCCTCCGAATGGGGGATCTGGAATGCCACGCTGCCTAACACCCGTTCAATATGCTCGCTGGCCTCATTGGGATAGACATTGCTGGCTACCTTATACTGCTTTTCCGCATCCCATTTGTTTTCCCGAAGGAGCGGAAGCTGGCTGGAGAGGTAACTGATGGACTTCAGGTCACAGTTGACCAGACGCAGGACTGCATCCGCCTCCATCAGGGCAATCGCAGAAAGGATGTCATTGGCGATATAACTGCCGCAGTCAATGATGATATACGGAGCAATGTTTCTCAAACACTGTAACAGTTCCTCCGCCTGTGTCCGCTCATAAGACGGGTAGGTATACTCATTTTCCCCTTTTCTCATGCCAAGGATCGTCAAATGGGAATGCCGCTTATGGGTAATGCAGTGATGGCGTACCAGGGATTCCCCCACATGGGCTGCCGCCAGAATGCTTCCCAGGGAATGTTCTTCTTCCAGATCTCCGGGCGGGCAGATACAGGGAAGCATTGGTGTATTCATATCACACAAAAGAAGAGCCACATCCCGCTTCTGCATGGCAAGCCTTGCCGCCAGTTTTACCGCCACTGTGGTCTTTCCGGAACCGGGGCTTCCCCAGACTGCCAGCATCTGGTTTTCATTCTCCGGCTCCCAGTCCGAAGAGTTGTCACGGTTCCCCCGGCTGAAAATACTGTTTTTCAGAAAATTCAAGGCTTATTCCACCCCACTTTCCTCGGTTTCTTCCAAAGCGGCCTCATTTGTTTCTTCTTTTGAAGATTCTGTCTGCTCTGTTTCTTGTGTGATCTCTCCTTCTTCCTTCTCTGGAGCATACAGTTCTTCCAACACCTGTTCCTGTGCCTCGATAAACTGTCCCGCACTTGCCGCATCCCCCCGGTACACTAAGGACAGGTGCAGCTTTCCATCTGCCTCCAGCTCTGCAAGCACCTTGGACTGTTCCGGTGTCACTAAAAGCGTTACTGTTCCCGGAAGTTCCCTGTCCGCCCCCTCTTCCAGTTCTTCCCCTGTATTGGCATCATAGCCGCTGTTTGCAGTTACTGCGATGACCTCCACATACTGCAGTTCTGCCGGGATTACCGTCATGCCCTGCTTTTTATAATCCGGTGCGATGACAGAGACGATATCGCCGCTCTTAAGTTTGCCCGACAGACCATTGGCAAACGCCTTGACCGTTACGGAAATCGCCTGCTTTTCTCCAGTCAGGTGATACAGATAGGCATTTTCCGCCGCTGGTTCCTCTGCAATCTTGGAGGCAAGAATGTAATCCCCTGGTGCCAGATCTGCCGATGCAAAGGTTCCAATCACCGTATCCAGCTGTTTTACTACATCCTCCGGCAGGTTATAACTGCCAACCTCCACGGTTTTTACCATATCGGCTGTGATCTCTTCCCCACTCCGAATGGGCTTGACCACACGGACGATCTCCTTCTTCTCACTCATGGTCTTTTGAAACAATGGCGTGACCACAAAACAGATGATCAGGGACAGCACAATACAGATCACACCGATGACCGTCCGGTTCTTCAAAACTCGCATAGTTGTTCCTCCTGCTTTGATTTTTTCGTTTTTCTTTTTACTGGGCGGACAGTAAACATCCGCCCGCCCCTTTTCTTACCAGCACCCGCTTCTTTTGCGGCAGAAAATTACAGCAGTTAACACCACAAGGGGTACAGCCGCACAAACGGCAATCCATCTTTTTTTCTTCATTGAATCCATCCTCCCATCTTCATACCATAAGCAGCCACAGCCCCTACTGCCAGAAACGGTCCCACAGGAAAGGGGAGATTCCCTTCCTTTCCATGATGCCGTTCCCATAAGTGGACGGCTGCACCATACAAAACAAATCCGGTCAACCCCAAACAGGAAGCTGTCAGACTGGCCGGAAGCCCAAGCACCAGCCCCATCGCCCCTGCAAGCTTTACATCTCCCCCACCGATTCCCTTTTCCTTCTCACACAAAAGTGCGACCAGCAGATAGGGAGCTGCCCCCAAGATCCCAAGCAGGTTTTTTGGAGAAAACTGCAAAACAGAAAGCAGGGCAATGCCTGCCTGAAGCCGGTCCGGAATAATCCGGTACCGCAAATCCCAGACAGACACTACAGCCAACAGCGAAACAAACAACACCACCTGTAATACCAAAGGAACCGGCACCCTGCCTGCGGCCATATCAGCCACTGTAATCAAACATTTCCTGCACACGTCTTACCAGGGTCGGCAGGACGGTATCATTAAACAGGGCATAAAGTCCTGCCAAAAGCAAGGCTCCTAACACCACCGCAATCAGGATCTTGATGGCAGTGTCCACATATCCCTCACCGGATGTTTCCTTAAGCTTGTTTTTTACCTTCCAGGCGTGCATAACCATTGCGTTCCGATAATTTACCAACTGTTTCTTGATATTCTTCATTCCTGTTTCCTCCTTGATTCTCTTTCTGTTCTTTTTCTGGTTTCCTTCATAGACCCGCCATCTGCGGGCCTGCCTGTTCCTCCTGCGGGGCTGCCGTCTGTGGAGCTGCAGTCTGTGCCATGGTCAGTGCCTGCTCATAAGCTCCAAGCACTGCCTGATGCAGTTCCTTGCGAAATTCTGCTGTCACAGGAAAACAGATATCTTTATACCCATCCTGTGTCTTGCGGCTGGGCATGGATACAAACAGCCCATCCTTACCGCCCTCTACGATTTTGATTCCCCGGACGGCAAAACAACCGGCGATCGTGGCGGATGCAATGGCTCTGGTTCCTCCCTGTGACCCTGGCGGGTACATGGATGTGATCCGAACATCTAAGTTTGGCATACGGATGTTTCCTCCTTTTTCTCTTTCTGTTCATAACATGGTCCTTTCTATATCTATTTCAGCAAAACAGGCTTCCATAGCTGCCTGTTAATACTGCATAGTCGGGGTCTGTCCCTGATTCTGGCTCTTCCCAGAAAACTCTATTTCCTGGAAATCATAGCGGTCCACATAAAAAAAGGAACTCCCGGTTTCATCATAGAGTTCCAATACATCACTGATGGACAGCCCATGCCCGGTATATCTGGATGGCGGGTGATAGCGGAATTTATCATACAGTTCTTCCAGGTCATTGGTGTCAGATGCCCCTTCATAGACTTTCATATAATGCTCCGGCTGGGGCGGGCCGTACTGATGAACCAGCAGGGCAAAGTCAATGAACTTCCTTTGGACATCCACATCCCCTTTCAGCTGCCAGACCCGCACATCTTTTAATCCCTGGGATATTTCCGGATCCACAGCCCCAGCTGTCAGCCGGTCGAAAATCCCGTCCTTCCACTGGATTTCCTGAATACTCGTTTGCTTTCTTAAAAAGCCCTCCAGCTCTGGTCCCTGAAACATCGGATCCACTACGGCACAGCCTTTCATTACCCGCCCGGCCTGGTTTCCGTAATACAGGATGATCCCATTCTCAATCCGAATCTGCTTCATGTCTCATCCCTCTTTTCTAAGCCATCCGAATCCCCCCATGCCCTTGCGTCTGTCGAAACTCCTTCATGGTCTGTACATCCGGAAAGAGCATCTGTCCTTCCTGCATCTCTAAGACGGCAAAGTCATCCCTGTCACAGATCATGATCCGGTGCTGATAGTCCTTCTGCATCATTACATACTCCCATGCCTCCTCCGGATCTGCCAGCCACACGCCTGCCGCATACCGGCCATCCGGCAGAAAACTGTAACCGGAATATTCCGGTGAATGTTCCCGAAGATCCTTTGCACCAAAAGGACGGATCTGGGACAGCTGAAGTCTGGCCGTTTCTCCCAGCAACTCCGGTTTCAGGATGCCGATCACATCCCGATGCCAGCACTTCCATACTTCTCCAGTAGACAGAGATACCAGCTGGGCAATGGAATGCCTTGGATTTTCCGTCCCCTGGACACCCGTGCAGAAAAAGAGCTGTCCCGGATGGTTCCCCGGCAGTGCCCTGGGAGCCAGGACAACCACCCGGCTTTTAAGAGAAACCTCCTCCCCTATCCCTACACAATCCTTTTTCGTAAACTCCTGCATGATCTAATCCTCCTTTTTCTGAAGCAGGCTACTCAGTTCCCCGATCAATTCCAGCCGCAAGCTGTCCGGCATGGACTGAAACGCTGCACGGACGTAGGATTCCACTGCTTCCGGTGACTGGTCGCCTACTTCAATGACATGTACCTTCCGGACGGTTATCTTACCGTCTGTCATCCCCAGACAGACAATATCCCCGTAATCCATCTTTGCTGCATCCCGCATTGCCTTGGGGATCAGCACACGCCCTTTTCCATCCATCAGCCGATAAACCGGTTTGCTCATCCAATCCCTCCTTTTCTTCCCATCAATGCCTCCACTTCATTCTCTGTAATCCCCAGCTGGTCAAATACCTCCATCAGGGGCCTGCAAACCATCTGCACCGGGGTTTTCGTTCCAATCAGAATGACACCGGGAACCGTCTCAATCACCAGGTTGCCGTCCGTTGGGATCCCCGCCGCCGATAAAAGCACCCTCGGAATGGAAAGTACGCCGCCTTCCCCCGGATCCACGGTGTTTGCCCCCTTTTTTTCTTCTGTTTTCATAGCACCTCTCTTTCCGGGCTGACTTCTGCCCGAATCTCATAATGGTCGGTTTCCCCGTCTCCCCATATGCCAAACAGATCCAGCTGTCTTGGTCGTAACCGTTCCCGCTCGCCTGGATCATAGTTAGTAATGATGACTTCCGGGAACTCGCAGCCTCCCTCATACCGCTGGGCCAGGTTATTGATACGGGTAACAGCTGTAATAAAATATCCATCATACAGATCCCGGATAAACGCACAGTCATTGTAGCTGACCATCCACTTGCCCTTACATTCTGCAAGGGTATCCCGGAGCCGTTTGTGATCTTCCTTCCGAAACACCACCGCATAGTGTCCTTCCGTTTCGTAGTAAGGCGGATCGCAATAAAAAAAGGCACTGTCCCGGTCATACTGCCGAATCAATGCCTCAAAGTCTTTATTTTCTATTACGGTATCTGCCAGCCTGCGGGATGCCTGCCAGATGGTGTCAAAGCAATTTCTCACATCAAAGGGACGGCAGCCAAAAGACGTGCAGCCGCTTCCATAGCTGTACCGGATCAGTTTAAAAAATGCAGCCGCTCGTTTTACATCCGTTACCTCTGCATTTTGAAGCAGGATTGCCTTCAATTCTTCATAATCCGGCGGCATCAGATACTTCTCTGCCAGTTCCAGCTCCTCAACTAAAAATCGGGTATCCGGTTCCTGCTTATCAATAAAGTTGCGGATGATGGTAAATTCATCCCTGCTGTTTAAAGGCAAAAAACCCAGTTCCTTTAAGAAAGCCCCTGTGCGGTTTTTCACACAATAAAACAGGTTTGCCAGATTTGAATTATAGTCATTGTAGATCTCCATGCACCGTTCATCCGGCGGCTTCCCAAAAAGAACCCAGCCTCCGCCGCCAAACACTTCAATGTAGCGGTCAAAATTTGCAGGGAACATGGTATAGATCAGGCTACGGAGTGCTTTCTTTCCGCCAACCCATGAAATAAAACTGTTGATTCTTCATCACCTTCTTCTCTCGTTTATTCTGCTTATTCCATCTTCATTCCAGGCTGCATTGCTGTATACTTATGCTGAAATGGACTCTCATTTCTCCGAATCACACCATATGTGGTACATACATGTCTGGCCTTGCTCAATTGACGCAGTCCATATCCCCCAAAATCAAAGTTTAAAAAGGCAGGATCCTGTAGATCCATCCCAGCCGCCTTCATGACATAAGTTCCATACACCTTTGGGGAAACAATCAAAGGATCATAATCATAACACTCCAGATTTTCTGCAAGATCCAATGCGAAATCCAGTTCGTCACAACCCTCCAGTTCCAATGCCGCTGCATACTTACCATACATTCCATTATCTGAAAACTCCTGAATCCGTTTCGCCAGTTCATTCAGCATTTCAATATCCTCATCTTCCGATAGATCGCACCAGCTGATGGGACTGCGTCCTTCTGCTATGATACAATCTTCAAAGGTTATTTCCTGCAATGCATTGAGTGTCCATTGAAACCCTCGTTCTGTAGCAGGCAGTTCCAGCCAGATCCCATGTTCCTCTGGGTACCGAGCACTTACAATCCGAAGCGAAAATATTCCCTCAGAAATACCGCTGATATCCGGCAGGCGGTTTCCATCATATATTTCCTGTTGGGAACCAGTGTTTGGAAATCCATACCCTTTTGAAGTAAAGACCCCCTGTTCTTCCCGTCGCTGCTCCATCCCCACCTTTTCTGGATCCATCAATTCCAATACCTCCTCTGGAAGCTTGTCAATCCATTCTGAGATTCCTCCATTCAGACAGACTTCCCCCAGTTCCCGATCACTCCTGATCCCCGTCCGGAACTCATAACAATCCAGGTTATAGCAAAGGTTGATCAGTTCTTTTATTGTAGGTGGAACATCAATCTTTTCTTCCTGCCGCATCTGAATGGCTGCTTCATAGGTTTCCATCTGAAGTGTGTCCATATGGCTGACCAAATACGCCAACACATTTGCTTCTTCCAATGTAATGCTTCCTGTCTGATTCAGTGCATCTACCAGAAAATCAGGCCATCTGCCACAAAATTCAATCCTATATGCTTCATTTTCATCCACATAAGCCCTACGCATTGTATCTCTTAAAAAAGAATCTTCTGTCGGCAAAGTTATATTTGCTCCAGAATAGCCAACTTCTGAAATTTGCCTCTTAGAAAAAATTTCGACTTCCAATGCTGGAGTCAGCAAATGGGCGGTCCCTTTTAATACTTTTTCCGGAAGGACAAAATAATCCAGCCCTTCATTTCCCAGAAGAGCCGTAAGTGTTCCTTCCGGGACTGGAACTTGATTCCCCCTCAGTTCCTTTATGAAACCTCCAACGGTAAGTTTCTCCCATGTCTCTGACAGACGCTGCACCTCTTCATGGGTTAGTTTCTCAAACGATTCTGCCTGCAGCACACTCCAAAGCCGACCTCCATAGGATTCTACTTCCAGAGACAACGATCGGATATTGGGCATCTGTATTTCACCACTGAAATATTGCCACAGCTTCCGATTGTTTTCTCCAAGAAGTTCTGCCTGTTTCAAACTGTCACGAATCGGCTCCTCATACAGTTCCATTTCATAGGCAGTTAGAGAAATGTTTTCCTCCATCATTCTGTCACTCGGACACAATTCTCCCTCTATAGGGCTAAACAGACGGAGCCTGTACGGCTTATCCCATCGTTCCAAAAGTCATTCCTCCCATCTGTGAGGATGGTTCCTGTACCTGCCCCTTCAGTTGTTCTGCTGTCGTAATAAAAAAATCACTTCCAGAATTCCAAAAACTGACGCACACTTCCCCATCCGGAGTTTTGATCTCCCGCTGTTCAAATCCTTCTCCCCAGCCATCGCTTTCCTGACCTTCCCAGTATTCCTTTACTTCCTCAAGTTCTTTTTTTGAAAGTTCTCCTCTACATTCTACTTCCAGTACGCCCCACAGTTCTCCACGCCAGACTTCTACCGTAGGATTCATACTATAAATTTTTTCTTTCAGGCCTTCATCATTCAGATATTTAGCCAGCCCCCGATCTCCTTCCTCTGGAAGCTGCTCTTTTGCAATCTGGTCGAGAATCTCCTTTTGATAGCTGCACAGTTCTGCCGGTAAGAGTTCCTCCCCTTCTCCATTAAGATCTTCCCAGTCATATCTCGGATACCGAATCGCCGTCAATGGGCTAAATAAACGGAGCATCGTCCGTTTTTCTGGCTTTTTACTGCCATGATCAAATATCCTTTCTTTCATCACTGCAATCCCTCCTCCTGTAAAACCACATTTCCATACCGGCGAATCAGACATGCTGTAACAATCCGTTCAAACACCTGGTCACTGACCAGCTCTGGATCAATCAACTCAGACAGACTGATATGCTGACTTCCCCGATACAGATCCCTTGCCATATAAAACCGTTCTCTATGACCATTTCGGAAAAAGCAAGGCTCTTTCATGCCTGTCAAACGGTTTACACGCCTCACAAACAGGCTGACAGCTGCCTCCTCTGCCAATACCTCCAGCAGCTTGTGAAATGGGATACACCCGTCCGAAATGTGTCCACGCTGGCAGTCCTGTTTTTTCGGATCATCTGGAAGGTGACTGACAACCATGCTTCCCAAATGAAGAACATGATTGGCTTTTCTAACTTTGTATAAATTTCTCCTGATTTATCACAAAAAATAACACTGGTGCTCCCCTATCTCTAATATCAGACACTATGAATTTCATTCTTTTTCCTCCTCTTCTATTCCTATCCCTCTAAAATAATTGACTTACAGATTCACACTTAAACCCGTTGTCATCTGTTTTACCCCTTTCTTTCTCCGATGTCATCTGTCAAAAGGTCAAAAAATCGAGGTCGAAAATCGTTCATTTTCGCCTCGATTTTTGCTCATTTTTCACTTCAAAACCACAATATCTTGTGGTTATATGCTTCTATTTCCGTTTATCGCCACAATACGTCATCTTTATCACGACTTCTATATGCCCCGTCATCGGAAACATATCCACCACCCATCCCTCAACTCCCTTATATCCCAGTTTTCTCATATACCTCAGATCCCTGGCCAGGGTTTCGGGGTTGCAGGATATGTATACGACCTTTTCTGCCCCCATTTTTCCAATGGAGTCCATGAATTCCTCTGTGCTGCCGCTGCGGGGCGGGTCCATGATAACTATATCGGCTTTTTCGCCTTTTGCGGCCATGTTGACGAGGAATTTTCCTGCGTCGTTGCAGTAGAAACGGATGTTTTCTGTCTGGTTGAGCTTTGCGTTACTGACTGCGTCCCGGACGGCGTCCTGGTTCAGCTCTACGCCGATGACCTGGCCGGCGGCGCGGCTGGCGATGATGCCGATGGTGCCGATGCCGCAGTAGGCGTCGATGACCAGCTCCTTTCCGGTCAGTCCTGCCAGCTCCAGAGCTTTTTGATACAGCTTTTCGGTCTGAACCGGGTTGATCTGGTAGAATGAGCGGGAGGAGATCCTGAAACGGCAGCCGCAGAGCTCGTCTATAATATAGCCCTTACCATAAAGGACGTGCTCCTTGTCCCCCAGCACCATGCTGGTGCCCCGGCCATTGATGTTCTGGACAATGGTAGTGATCTCCGGGTGCTTTTCGCGGAGAGCCTTTACGAAGTTATTTTTTGAAGGGAATACCGGGGAAGCGGTCACCAGAACCACCATGATCTCACCGGTAGAAAAGCCCCGGCGGATCAGCACATGGCGCAGCAGGCCGTAGCCGGTGTCCTCATCGTAGGTTCTGATCTTGAAGGAGCGCAGCATCCCCCGGATGGTGCCGATAATCTCATCTGCCTTCTCATCCTCGATCATGCAGTTTTCCACCGGAACTACAATATGGCTGTTTTCCTGATAGATCCCGGAAATGGCATTGCCCCGCCTGTCCCGGTCGAACACGGCATGGACCTTATTACGGTAGTGAAATGGATTCTCCATTCCGATCACAGGCTTTAATGGGCACAGCCCCTTTAACAGCTCCTCCGCCTTTTTCTGCTTCATAGCCAGCTGCTTTTTATATTCCATATCCAGCAGCTGGCATCCGCCGCACTGCTTTGCCACCGGACACAGACCATCCCCCTGTCTGCCGGCAGTCTTTTTCTTCTCCGCCCTTTTCTTATCCCCAGCGCCTCCATTCGCTTTCACACTCTTCCCGGCTCCCGGCTTTTTAACCTCCCCATTCCTTCTCTCTCCTGCTTTTCTTCTATCTTCCATGGACATATTCAGACCTCCGTAAAAATTTCTATCGACATTTTATCACAATCTCCTTATAATTGTCAGGGCGTGCTTTTAAAAAACACGCCCTGAAACACACAAATCCTTACATTTGAAAACAGGAGGTCTCTCTTATGATACAAAACCAACCCGTCTGCACCGGACGCCCCGTAAACCTTGCCGGACGCCTTCCAAAGGAATGCCGTACCTACGATTTTCTTGACCGCCTGGGCATCGCCTATCAGCGCCTGGACCACGAGGCCTTGGCCACTATGGAAGCCTGCCAGGAAGCGGAGGCGATTCTTGGGGCCCCCATCTGCAAAAACCTCTTTCTAAGAAATGCCCAGAAAACCAGCTTTTATCTTCTCCTTCTCTCCGGTGAGAAAAAATTTCGGACCGCCCTTTTATCCAAGCAGATCGGCAGCGCCCGCCTTTCCTTTGCAGAAACAGAATTTATGGAGCAGTTTCTGGACATTACCCCCGGCTCAGTCAGCGTTCTGGGGCTGATGAATGACCCGGAAAAGCGGGTACGGCTTCTCATAGACCAGGATCTTTTAAAGCAGCCATTTTTCTGCTGTCATCCCTGCATCAACACATCCACCCTGCGCTTCACAACAGAGGATCTGGTAAACATCCTCCTTCCCGCGCTGGGCCATCCCCACACCCTGGTGGAATTGCCTTAAAGAGCCTTAGTAGCCTCCCTGAGCCACTGTCTTTCCTCCTCCGTCAGATACGGAGAAATTTTCTCATACACCTGTTCATGGTACTCATTTAACAGGCAGATGTCCCTCTCTGTCATAAGGGAGAGATCCACCGCCTCCAGATCGATAGGCACGAAGGTAAGGTTCTCAAATTTCAGGAACTGACCGTACTCATTTTTCTCATCCTTCACACAGAGGATCAGATTTTCTGTGCGGATCCCATGCTTCCCTTCGATATAAAGACCAGGCTCATTGGAGGTTACCATCCCCGGCTCCAGAATTGCATTGTCCAGAACGCCGGCTCCCCGATAGCGGATGCTGTTTGGCCGCTCATGGACACTTCCCAGGTAGCTTACGCCATGTCCCGTTCCATGGTCAAAGTTCAGCCCCCGGCTCCAGAGCACCTCTCTTGCGGCATAATCCAGGGTCAGTCCCCGGCAGCCATAGAGGAATCTGGCTGCCCCCAGGCGCAGCATGCTCATCAGCACCAGCGTAAAATGCTCCTTTTCCTCCTTCGTCAGCGGCCCCATGGCAATGGTCCTGGTAATATCCGTTGTCCCCTCCAGATAATGGCCGCCGGAATCCACCAGATAAAATCCCCTCGCCTCCAGAGGGATCTTACTCTCCTCCGTAGCAGAATAATGACACATGGCCCCATGTGCCCCATAAGCGGATATAGTCTCAAAGCTCAGCTCCAGAAAGCCCTCCTGCTCCCTGCGAAGCTCTTCCAGATGATCCGCCACGCTGATCTCATCCATAGGAAGCTGCCCCCGGTTCTTCTTCAGCCAGTAAATGAATTTCGTCATAGCAGCGCCATCCTTAATATGGGCCCTCTTTATATGCTCCACCTCAGCCGGATTTTTCACTGCCTTCGCAAGAGCCGTAGGATTCATACGGTCGATGACCTTATTTGAAGCCCCGATCCGCCGGAAAATGGCATAATTCACCTTTCCCTTTTCAAGAAGCACCCTCTGCCCCTCAAGCCCCTCTATTTCCTTATAAATCTGGTCATATGGGAAAATGGAAACGCCAAGCCCCTTCAGATAAGCCCTCACTGTTTCATCCAGCACCTGCTCCTGGATAAACAGGAAAATGTCCTTCTCCGTTACCATCAGATAAGAAAGAAAGGCCGGATTATAGCGGATGTCATTTCCCCGGATATTAAGCAGCCAGGCAATATCGTCCAGCGCCGTAAGCACATGAACGGTGCTGTGTGCCTTTTTCATTTCCCCTCTTAAGTCCTCAAGCTTCTCCCACGCAGACCGGCCTGCGTACTTCTCCTCCAGGATCCATACCGGCTCTGCAGACAGAGGCGGGCGGTCCTTCCAGATCCGGTCCACCAGATCCTCCTCATAGCGGATGGACACCTTCTTTTCCTCCAGCCGCTCCTCAAACTCCGCTCCAGTCAGCGCGTTTACCACCCGGCCGTCAAAGCCCAGGCATCCCCCCTCCGGCATAACCTGTTCCAGGTATTCCGCCACAGAAAGCACGCCCTCCTGTCCCATTTTCATCATCTGGATGGATGTGCCCTTAAGCTGGCCGGCCGCCTGGACAAAATACCGGCCGTCTACCCATAGACGGGCCTCCTCCATGGTAATCACAGCCGTACCTGCCGAGCCGGTAAAGCCCGTCATAAAGCTTCTGCATTTAAAATGCTCCCCCACATACTCTGATTCGTGAAAATCCGCAGTAGGGATCATGTATCCGTCCATCCCCCGTTCTGCCATCAGAGCTCTCAGGCTCTGCAGCCGTTCCTCAATCTGATTCATCCTCTTACCTCTTTCTGCCAGTTATCTTTCACTATTCATTGCATCGGCAATGGCCGCGCCGATTCCTTCATTATACGTCGGCTGAGCCCGCATTGCAAACGACATCTGCTCTGCTGTAAGCCCGTTTGCGATAGCCGTGGCAATCTCTCCGATCATGTCCGTTGCGCGCGGACACATCATCTGGGCCCCTACAATGGTATTGGTATAAGCCTCAAATACCAGGCGGATAAAGCCATGCTCCTCCCCTGTGATAATGGATTTGCCATTTTCACGCATGGAAAAATGGCCGCAGCGGACCTTTAAGCCCTTTTCCCTCGCCATCTCCTCTGTAATTCCTACTGTAGCGATCTCCGGATTGGTATAAATGCAGTTGGGCACAATGGGAAGGGAAATAAACATCCCCGCCGGCACAGCATGGAGCTTTATACTGTGAGGCTTTCCCGCCAGTTTTTCCACCACATAGGTTCCCTGAGCCGCCGCCACATGAGCCAGCTGGATCCTGGCGCAGACATCGCCGATGGCATAAACCCCCGGCTCACTGGTTTCAAAATCAGCATTGACTGCAATCCTTCCGTCCTTCATCTCGAGAGAAACATCATTTCCAAAAAGATGATCCGTATTGGCCTGCCGTCCAATGGCCATCAGCACCTGGCCCGCTTTGATCTTCACCGGCTGCCCGCCTTCATTTGGCGTGATCACAGCGCCAAGGCCGCCCTCTTCCTCCAGGATCTCCGTTACTGTGGCGTCGCAGTATACCTTGATTCCCTTGCTTTCCAGCACCTTTTTCAGTTCCTCAGACATCACATCATCCATGGGCGCCATCAGATGCTTCTTCTTTTCTACAATGGTAACCCGGGAGCACAGGTTATTGAACAGAGTGGCAAACTCCACCGCGATCACGCCGCCTCCCATAATCGTCAGACAGTCAAAACTCCAGTTGTCCGCCGCCAGCAGACGGTCGCTGTTCCATACCCCCGGAAGATCTGCCCCGGGGATGGGGCTTACCATAGGCTTTGCCCCGGTGGCAATGATAATCGAGGTTCCCTCCAGAAATTCCTTTCCTCCCTCTGCCAGCTCCACCTCCACAGTACGCCCCCTGCGCAGAGTAGCCGTTCCGCATATCACCTCGATCTGCAGACGTTCAAAAGCCGCCTCAATGCTTTCCCGGTATTTCGCCACCGCCGATTTTTTATACCGCTGCATTTTCCCGAAATCAAATGAAATAAAATCCGTAGATACTCCAAACTCATCGCAGTTCTGCATCATATGGAACATTTCCGATGCGTGGAGCAGGGCCTTTGTAGGGATACAGCCCCGGTTCACGCAGGTTCCTCCCAGCTTTTTTGCCTCCACTACGGCAGTTTTCATTCCCAGCTCCGCCGCCTTTACAGCCGCCGTATAACCACCCGGCCCGGCTCCGATCACAATCAAATCAAACTGTCTTGCCATATCTTTTTCTCCTTTATATCAGCTTAAAATGGCAGCAGGCATTCCATATGCCATCCTGATCCACCGGATCCGTCACATAGTCAGCCGCCTCTTTTAATTTCTCCACACCATTTCCCATGGCAATCCCAAGCCCTGCCTCGCAGAGAATCTCATAATCATTCATACTGTCCCCAAAGGCGATGGTCTGCTCCCTGGGAATCCCGTAATACTGGCACAGCCGTCTTAAACCCTCTGCCTTAGAAGCCTCCTTCTCTATCACATCCGCCCCCATAAGCCCGGAAAACATAGGGAATTTCATATTCGGAAAATGCGCCTCCAGCTCCCTTACCCCCTCAGGCCCTCCAAGATAGACCAGAGTCCGCACCGGCAGGGAAAGAAGCTTCCAGGGATCCTCAAAATGGCGGTCGCAGCTTCCCCAGCGCAGCTCGTCCATACGGATCACACCCTGAGGATTGGTATAATAATCCTTCTCCTCCAGAGTCACTCCCAGAGAGATCCCATTCTCCTCCGCGAAGCCCAAAAGCCTCTGCAGCCGCTCCTTATCCATAAAATGCTCATAGATCACCTCTCCCTCTGCCTCCACCCGGGTGCCATTCAGATGAATCACAGCATCCGGCTTCACCATTTCCCGGTACATCACGCTCATGGCCCCATTCATGTCCCGGCCGCTGCCGATGACGATCACACTGTCCTTTCGCAGCGCCTCAACCGTCCTCATGGCTGAGTCCGGTATTTTCCAGGTTTTATGATCCAAAAGGGTCATATCCAAATCAAAGCTCACAATTCTCTTTTTTCTGGTTTCCATATGTATCCTCTTTCGTAAATGTTTTTAAAAAAGTACAATTTTTCTCTTTTCAAATCTGATTCTATTTGCTATAATGTAATGGTTCGACGGAGTATGGCGTAGCTTGGTAGCGCGCTCGGCTGGGGGCCGAGAGGTCGCAGGTTCAAATCCTGTTACTCCGATTTTTATTAAATCAAGGGTTTCTGGTGTTTCATTTCACCAGAAACTTTTTGTTTACTGACGGTTACCTTTTTCTTTTTGATTACCATCCCTCCCCTGTTTCTTACCTGTATGCTGCCGCGCTATTTCTTCTCGTATCATATTTTCATACGGTTCCTGTAAATACAGCATATCTATCTTACCATGAGCCTCAAGAGATTGCAACATTTCCATCATGGAACCCATGACAAACCCACGAATGAACACTTGCCATCATAACCGTGACAAAAAAAGCACGAACAACCGTTTAATCCGTGCTTTCACTCATTAACTTACATTTTTCAAACCACTACAAACTGTTTTCAAAGGCCAGTAGCCACTCCACATCCTCCGCAATGCCCTCACAGTCATCCGCTGTCTCCATGCCGTATTCCACTACCAGGTCGGCCTGAGGGGTATATTTCCTAAACCAGGTCAGGAAGCTGCCAAAATCCAAGGTTCCGTCCTCAATTCGCCTGTGATTATCATGAACTCCGTCATTATTGTGAAGATGGTACGCCACAATCTGTCCCCGAAGACGTTCCATAACATTACACAGGTTCCACCCATTGGCGTGGGCATGTCCGATGTCTATGAGCACCGGGTACTTTTCCGTCTGGCACAAAGAAACAAACTCATTCTCGTCCAGCAGCATATTATTCCGATCCATGACCCCTGCATTCTCCACGGCCACCGGTATTCCAGAGGGGCGAAACAGTTCCTCCACCCTGCGGTAATTCATGCAAGAATCCCTGATCATCCTCTCCTTATCCCTGACAACGCAGTTATTGTGATGGAAAACCATATAACGGCTATTAAGCCTCTCTGAATATTGAAGTGTCTGCACCACCAGCTCCATAGTATATTCATACTCTGCGGATCCCTGAAGTGCTGAATGCTCTGCCTTGTAATAGGGACCGTGAAAACTAATGGGAACATGGCTCAGAATGTCCATGCTCCCCTCTAGTAGGGAGGCAAATATCTGCTGATGGAACATAGGAAAGACTTCCACCCCCACCTGTCCCTTCCATTTAGCCACATATGACAGGACTCTCTTAAATTCCTCCGCCTTATACATATTAGTACTGATGAGCAAAGCCATTGTCCTTTTCTCCCTTCTTCCTGACCCCATTCTGAACTATATACGGCTCCTTGGCGGCCCTTAACTGCTCAGGATAACCCAGAGATATCTGGGTATCCCTGTCAAAGAGATGCATTTTGTCAAAATCCAATTGAATGAATATTCTTTCTCCCGGAGCCGGGATATCTCCGTCACTCACTGCGATCAACTCCATATTATCCATATGTACATACACACCGTACCGGTTACCATAATCCTCCACATATTTTACAATTCCCTCCAGAGTATTATCCTGATGCCTACGCAGCAAAACCATGTGCTCTGGACGGATTCCCAGGAACAAACGATCAGACTCATTATGTGAAGCTAATCTGGACCACATATCCGGCAGACAGATTACCTGTTTTCCAATCACCAGTGTTCCCTTGGTATAGGATGCCTCTACAATATTCATGGAAGGGGATCCAATGAACTTTGCAGTAAATACATTTGCGGGACGGTTATATACATTAGAGGGAGTATCCAGCATCTGCATTTTCCCCTCGTACATAAGAGCAATGCGCTGTCCCACGGTCATGGCCTCAATCTGATCATGGGTTACATATACAAGGGTCTGATGATACCTCTCATGGATTTTCACCAGCTCTTTCCGTGCCCGCAGCCTAAGCTGGGCATCTAGGTTGGAAAGTGGTTCGTCCAACAGGAAATAATCCGAACGTTTCACCACTGCCCTGGCCAACGCTACCCTCTGGCGCTGGCCACCTGAGAGATCCTTAGGTTTACGATCCTCCAAGCCCTTCAAGTCCAGCATATCCAGAACCTCTAAAAGCCGAGACTTTATCTCTGATGGATCCATCTTGTGGGCTTTTAAGCCATAAATGATATTATTCTGCACTGTCATATGAGGGAACAAAGCATAATTTTGAAATACCATGGACACATTCCTCTCCCCACAAGGTACATTGTTTACCAATCTGTCATTCATATAGAGATTTCCCCCACTAAGTTTCTCTAAACCCGCAATCATTCGCAGGGTGGTTGATTTGCCGCACCCGGAAGGTCCCAATAGAATCAGACGCTCTCCTTCCCTGATTTCCATATTCAGATCCTTAACGATTACATTATTATCATAAGCCTTTACTACATGGTCAAATACTATGTTTTTCATTTATTTCTCCTTATCAGACTTCCAAAACCGCAAATTCCCCTTACCCCTTAATGCCCGACATGGCAAAGGTATTGATGATATATCTCTGAAAGAGGATATACAATGTCAGCGGAACAATCATGGTCATAACCGAAACAGCCATTGCTATGGTAAACTCTGTTCCTCCCTCTGCACTTATATACATCTGCAAGGCCAACGACAGAGTGTAATTCTCCTTGCTTTTCAGTATAAGAACCGGCCACACATACTCGTTCCAGGAATTGATGAAAAAAATGATTCCCGTAGAGATAATGGAAGGCCGTACCAATGGTATAATGATATCCTTCATGATTTTCAGATTCTTCACATTTTCCATCTTTGCCGCTTCAATAAGAGCTCTGGGAATTCCCCGCATGGATTGGCGCAGGAGAAATATTCCCAGCACATCGGCCAACTGGGGCAGAGCAACACCCCATATTTTGTCGCTAAGACCGATTTTGGAAATCATAAGATAGTTGGGAATCATTGTAACGGTAAATGGTATGAACATAGTAGACAGCATGATAAAGTACAGAATTCCCTTCCCCTTAAAATCGAAATAAACAAAGGAATACGCAGCAAACAGGCTGGTAACAGTCTTAAAAATAGTTACAGTGGCAGCAATCAAAAATGTATTCAGTGTAATCCTCAAAAAGGGGAGCTTACTAAATACATGGAGATAGTTCTCCACTGTGGGCCTAGCCGGGATAATCTCAAATACTGTATTGAAGGCATCCTGCATGGATTTAAAGGAATTGGACACAGCAAACACAATGGGGATCAGCATGAGAAACACAGCACACAAAAGAAGAAGGTGCCATCCCAGCTGCATTTCTTTAATTTTCATAATATACCCCCTTTTCCACAAACCTGAATTCCAGCAACAACAGCGCGATAAACAGCACCATGGTAATCACTGATACGGCTGATGAAGTGCCCGTACGGTACAGGGTAAATGCCTCATGGTAAGACATATATATTAAGTTTGAACTGGCGTAGTTTGGGCCACCCTGAGTCACCACTTTGATGGGTGTAAATACATACTGAAGTCCCTGTACAATGGTAATGATAAACACGTAGATTCCCGTAGCCGAACTCATGGGAACCACCATGTCGCGAAATATTTTCCACAAAGGAATGTTGTCCAGTCTGGCTGCCTCAATTACTTCTGTGGATACACCGGATACACCTGCCAATATGATGATGAAATTATAGCCAAATACCTTCCAAGAGGTAATTACACTCAGCACTGCGATTACCCATCCCTCCGCCTTGGACCAAAAGGGAAGTGTCAGGCCAAAATGCTTTAATATAATGGCCACTGGACCGGAAATCGGATTCAAAATCCAAATATACAGGATGGATCCCACCACCAGGGATATAACACTGGGCAGAAAAAAAAACGCTTTATAAACCCCCTTTCCCCTCTTGATCACAGCTGACAGAATAAAAGAAAGGATATAGGGCAACACAAAATTCAGCACTAAAAGCACAAGAATATACACAACCGTATTGCCTGCAATCTTCCAGGAATTCGGATCCTTAAAAATAGCCGTATAATTAGCCAGACCCACAAACTTTTTTACCGGTTTAACCATATTCCACTCAAAAAAGCTGAGATAAACTGTATAAAACAAAGGATAAAACATGAACACTGCAAACACTGCCAGGGATGGCACAAGAAACAGGTATCCCAGCAATGTCTGCTTTTTTTCTTCCTGATTCAATCTAATTTTACCTCCATAAAGGGACAGGTACCCCCATATATTCCAGAGATACCCGCTCCAGTTTATTGTAAGGACTGCGGCTATTGTAGTTCCCATTCAAATTACAAGCCAGGTACTGTGCCGCCTCCAACCAGTTACTGTGCTGACAGCAGTTGGTTGATGGCATCCTGTGTTGCCTTCATTCCATACTCTGCAGTGACCTGTCCGCCCAAAATCTGATCCCTCATATCTAAAAGCATCTGCTCTGCCTGAAGGCCTGCATCTCCTGGGAACGCCGTCCACGGAACAACTCCGTCCATTTGCTCGATAGCTGCGTTCATCATCTTGTTCTCAGCAAGAAATGTCTTAAGTCCGTTCTCAGCTCCGGCCACATCTTTTCTTGGAGGAACATAGCCAGTTCCTTCTGTCCAAGCTGCCATGGATTCCACACTGTAAAGGAACTTTTCAAATTCCCATGCCGCCTTGATCTGATCGTCACCCTGAGCCGTGATAGCCAGAAAACATCCGCCTGCTGGAACCATGCGCTCCTTGTCATTCCACAGAGGAGATTTTACAGTTGCCACATCAAACTGCGCCCCCTTCTGTACGGAAGCCATTCTGGCAATGGTGGTGTAAAGCATGGCGCAGTTACCATCAATAAAGCTCTGGCAGCCTTCCTCCCAAGAAATATGTAAAGCAGTCTGATCCTTTACCATATCAGCCAGCAATTGCATGGCTGCAATTCCATCCTCCGTAGCAAAGGAAGCCTCTTTTTTACCTTCCCCATTGGTGGTCAGCATCTTAGCGCCGCTGCTTTCAATCAAACCCTGCTGTGCCCAGAAATCCGCTGGCTCCTGCATATAAAATCCATATTTTCCAGTTTTTTCCTTAATGATCTTTGCAAACTCACTGACCTCCTGCCAGGTGGTGGGGCCATTTTCAGGAAGTCCTGCCTGTCTTAAAATGTCCTTATTGATGTAAAGGACTGGATTACTCAAGGAATATGGGATGCCCACCTGTGAACCCTCACTGTTTACAGCCAGTTCAAGGATATTGGGAAGAAATTTGTCTTGAAGGAAACTCGCTTCCTCCTTGTCAAACTTGTCAATCGCTTCCTGAGGGGGCACATAGGAGAAGTTATTAGAAAAATAATCCAGGAATGCCCATCCAATCTGCACCAGAGCCGGAGAATTGCCGGCTGCCGCCTCTGCCTGAAGATTCTGCATCAGCCCCTTATACATATCCGGGTTATATTTTGCCACTACCTGGATGTGGTCATTACTTTCGTTAAATTGCCTAACCAGCTCGTCTACCACCAATCCTCCCTGTGTTTCCGCATTACAATGCCAATATTCGATTACTGTTTTCTCTCCAGTTGAACTGTTTACTTCCGCATTTGCCTCTGTATTGTTCTCTGCCTTATTTCCTGTCTGGTTTTCCCCCTCCACACTGATCTGTCCCTTAGATAAACCTGCAGTATCCTGGATGCTGTTTCCTGACGCAGCCGCACCGCAGCCTGATAATATAGCCATTGAAACTGCCATGGCCAACGCCATCAAAGATTTTACACTTCTTTTCATTACTCCATTCCTCCTAATCATTCTAAGTATGTTCTTTAATCTTAAAGAATAAATGTAAATTTCGGAAGATGAATTTCGTAAAATCTTTGCAGGAATTTGTAAAGTACCAAAAATAAATCTGATCGTATCCTGTTGGCTGAATATCCCTAAGTGCGTCGGAAATGTATGACGTTCTTTTTATGTACAAACGGATTGAAATGCAGTTTAATCAAAATGATCAACTGATTATTTCCCCTGATTATATTTTGATTTTCTCACAGTCAAAAGGGGGTGTCGCAAAATCATCAAATTAGATGATGATATGCTCCCTTCTAGGTAGACAAGCGAAATAATAAAAACTTGTCACTTAGAAGGGAGCATTTTATTATGGCATTTAGGCACAAATATTCCTATGAAGAGAAAGAGCATATTCTTACGGAATACCTCAATGGTACCCACGGGTTCAGGAAACTATGTCGTATCTATGGAATGAGCGAGGGAGCCTTAAAAGGCTGGATTCGTTTATACAATGCTTTTGGGTGGGAAGGGCTGGTAACTGGCAGTAAGGCAAGGCATTATTCTCCTGAAATCAAAGAGTCTATGAAAGTTTTTCTGTAAATAAAGATTTAAAAGGTCTTCTATGATAAAATAATAAATC
>URNT01000030.1 GCA_900549235.1 uncultured Clostridium sp.
TTCAGGTCCGTGTGGTAGCAATACCTTGAGGGTTCGACTCCCTTCTTCTGCAGGATAGGCCTTCCAGATTGGAGGGTCTTTTTTTGCGTTGTAAAAAAGCTGTTTCCATCCCCCTCCAAAGTATGGTAAACTGTAAGCATATGATAGAGGAGGGATGTTATGCAGCTTCGTTACCTGGATATGGAAACTTACAGTCGGAAAAGCCATTTTGCCTATTTTAACAGCCTGGCTTACCCTTGCGTAGGTCTGACGGTGAATGTAGACATTACGGAGTTTTTAAAGGAGATAAAGGAAAAGGGGTTTCCTTTCTTTCTCAGCATCTGCTACTGCGTCTCAAGGGCGGCCAATGGGGTGCCTGAGTTCCGGCAGCGGATCCGTGAGGGGCGGGTTGGGGAGTTTGACCACTGCCGGACCTCTCATACCGTGGCCCTGGAGGACGGAACCTACTGCTACTGCACCCTGGATGATTCCCTGCCCTTTGAGGAATACCTGGCTTTTGGGGCGGCGGCCCAAGAGGAGGCAAAGAAAAAGGGATCCATTGAGGAGGAAGAAGGGGAGGCAAGGGATCTGTTTTTTATTTCCTCCCTGCCCTGGCTCAGCTATACCTCTCTCATCCAGCCGGTGCCGGTGCCGGCGGACAGCAATCCCAGGATCACCTGGGGGAGATATTTCCGCCAGGGGGAGCAGGTTCTTCTGCCGGTATCGGTATTGTGCCACCACGCCCTGGTGGACGGAGTCCACATAGCGGAGTTTTACAGGCTTCTGGCTCAGGAATTAAAAAAGATTGGATGAAAAATATATGGTAAAGGTGTTTCTGGTAGAAGACGAGATCGTAATGCGGAACGGCATTAAAAATAATATCCCTTGGGAAAAGGAGGGGATGGAGTTTGTGGGGGAGGCCAGCGACGGAGAGCTTGCCTATCCTCTGATTAAAAAGACGCGGCCTGATATATTGATCACGGACATCCGGATGCCCTTTATGGACGGCCTGGAATTAAGTGAGCTGGTAAAGAAGGGATTTCCCAGGATCAAGATCATCATTTTAAGCGGGTACAATGAATTTGAGTATGCCAAACAGGCCATCCATATTGGGGTGACGGATTATCTTTTAAAGCCCATCACCGCTGCCAGGCTTTTGGAGGCGGTCAAAAAAGTGGCGGAGACCGTTGAAAGGGAGCAGGAGGAATCTAGGATGCTGGAGCGCTACCGGCTGGAAATGGCGGAAAATACCGTTCTGGAGCGTCAGCGTCTGTTCAAGGATCTGGTAACGGGTCCGGTGAATTTCCGGGATGCCCTGGAACGGGGGAGCCAGCTTGGGATTGAACTGTCCGCTTCTTTTTATCAGGTTCTCCTTTTCAAGGTTATGTCCTCAGGGGCTGCCCTGTCCTATTCAGATCAGCTGGTGGCCTGCCAGGAACTGGTAGAGAGCCGGATGGAGGGCAGCGGCCATGTGCTGGTCTTTGACCGGGCCTCAGAGGGCTGGGCTTTTGTGATGACAGGGGAATCGGAGACAGAGGTAGAGTCCTGGACGGTGGAGTGCACCAGGCGGCTGAGAGAGACCGTATGCGGCTTTAAGGAACTCCGGTATTTCGGAGGCATCGGCCAGGCGGTGAACCGTCTGGGAGATCTGCGCCGCTCCTACGGTACGGCAGGCCGGGCTTTCGCGGGCCGGTTCTTTTCTGAGGACTGCCGGATCCTGCGCTATGACCAGGTGGAGGAGCTTCTTCCGGCGGGAAGGGAGGGGGTTGATATATCGGCAGTAGATGCCTCCAAGGTAAGCCGAAGGACGGTAGAGACCTTTCTAAAACAGGGAACGGCAGGAGAGGCGGCTGGCTTTGTGGAGGACTATATGGCCAGTGTGGGAGAGAAAAATTACCGCTCCTTTATGTTCCGCCAGTATATTGTGATGGATTATTACCTCTGTGTCCGCACCTTTTTAAAGGGGCTTGGTATAGGCCTGGAAAGCCTTCCGGGGGATTTGGGGCAGGTAGAGGGGGTTGTGGGCCAGAGCCAGGAGCCTTCCGCGGTAAAGGAACGGCTGGCGCGGCTTTTGGAGGAAGCCATGGCCCTCAGGGATGGCCAGGCGGCCAGCCGCTACAGCCAGGTCATCGAGGAGGCCAGAAGTTTTATCAATGCCAGATATGCCAGAGAGGATATGTCCCTTAATGTGGTAGCGGCCCATGTCAATATAAGCCCAAGCTACTTCAGCTCCATTTTCAGTCAGGAGATGGGGATCACCTTTGTGGAGTACCTGACAGCGGTACGGATGGAGCGGGCCAGGGAGCTTCTGCGCTGCTCCAGCCTGAAAACCTCGGAGATCGGCTATGAGGTAGGGTATAAGGACTCTCATTATTTTGGATATTTATTTAAGAAAACTGCAGGGTGCACGCCCAAGGAGTTCAGACAGGGCAGTAAGGAGCGCTTATGAGAGGACGGAGAGGGGTGCTGGAGCAGCTCCCCCTGGAAAAGCAGCTGAAGGCCATGACCTTTTTGATTCTCATCCCTCTGACGGTGCTGGTGCTTTATCTGGTGACTACGGTGATCCAGTTCTGTAACGCCTATAACCAGAGTATTGTCAATATCGTAAAGGCGAATCAGGCCAATGCCCATTTTAAGGAAAATATGGACTATGCCATGTATCGTATTGCCGTAGGTACCATGACCTATGACCAGATTCAGGCTCTGCCTGAGGAGGAGCGGCCCTACAGCTGGGAGCAGATCCGCGATCCCCACGAAATGCTGGATCTGACCAGAAAAACCTACAGGGAGCTGGCAAGGCGTACGGAGGATGAGGAAAACAGAGAGCGGATTTCCTGGATCATCCACTGCCTGGATCAGCTGGAGGATCGGGTAGAGGAGATTGAAGAAAGCCTGCCCTACGGAAGCTACGATAAAAATATGAATATCCTGGATCTGGGGGGCTATGTCCTTACTGAGGACATTGAGGAGCAGAGCCGGGAGTACATTTATTATGAAAGCCTTCATGTCCAGGAGATCCAGGAGCAGCTAGAGCGCAGTGAGGACGCGGCTATCCTGGTGAGCCTGACCTTTCTGGGGACGATTTTATGCTTAAGTCTGCTTTTAAGCCGGAGAATCACCAAAAATGTTACCGGCCCCATTCAGAAGCTGTGTATGGAGACGGATAAGGTGGCCAGGGGAGATTTTACCGCGGGGCCTGAGATCGGCTCGGGCAATGAGCTGGCGATTCTGACGGACAGTTTTAACCATATGAGAGGGAAGATCAGCGGCCTCATCGAGGGGATCCGCCAGGAGCAGAACCAGAGGCGGGTGATGGAGCTGAAGCTTCTTCAGGAGCAGATCAATCCCCATTTTCTCTACAATACCCTGGATACCATTGTGTGGCTGGCAGAGGACGGCCAGAACCGGCAAGTGGTCGAAATGGTATCCGCTTTGTCGGATTTCTTCCGTACAGCGCTGGGAGGCGGACGTGATTTTATCACGATGAGGGAGGAGATGGTCCATATTGAAAGCTACCTTCAGATCCAGAAGATCCGTTACCAGGACATTCTGGATTATAAGGTTGAACTGGAGGGAGGGATGGAGGAATACACCATCCTTAAGCTGACTCTTCAGCCGTTGGTGGAAAATGCCCTCTATCATGGGATTAAAAATAAGCGGGGCAGGGGAATGATACTGGTGAAGGGATACAGGGAGGAGGATCAGGCGGTCTTTAAGATCTGTGACAATGGAGCCGGAATGACAGAGGAAACTCTCCTGCAGATGAGGAGGAAGCTTGGGGGAAGGGACGATGGGGTTCCCGGCTTGGGGAACGGCTTTGGACTATACAATGTGGCGGAGCGGCTGCGGCTGAACTATGGGGAGGCCTGTTCCTTTCGGCTTGACAGCCGGCCGGGGGAGGGAACGGAGGCTGTGATAAGGATCCCCCTTCAGGAATAAAAAAACACCCTTTTTCTGTAAGAAAACATACATAATCGTAAGGAGATCGTAAAAAATCCAAAAAACATGCACAAAACAACGGAGAAATTCCGTTGTTTTTGTTGTTAGATACTGCTATTATATAGCCATGAAGCTTGTAGAAAGCAAAAACAGGAGGTATGTGTATTATGAGAAAGAAAACATTGGGCGTTGTGTTAAGTGCAGCTATGGCAGCTTCTTTACTGGCAGGGTGCGCATCCAATCCGGCTGAGACAGCAGCGCCGGAGACCACCACAGAGGCAGCGGCTGAGGCTGAGGACACTGAGGCGGCAGCGGACACAGAGGAAGCCGAGGAAGCAGCAGCGGAGCCGGCAGAGGACGGTGACCTGATCGTTGTAGGCTACGCGCAGGTAGGCGCTGAGTCTGACTGGAGAACCGCCAATACCGAATCCTTCAAGTCCACCTTCACAGAGGAAAATGGCTACAAGCTGATTTTTGATGACGCACAGCAGAAGCAGGAGAACCAGATTAAGGCCATCCGCAGCTTTATCCAGCAGGATGTAGACTACATCGTAGTTGCTCCGGTTGTTGAGACAGGCTGGGAGGCAGTTCTTCAGGAGGCTCAGGAGGCAGGGATTCCAGTGATCCTGTCTGACCGTATGATGGATGTAGATGAAAGCTTATATGAGTGCTGGGTAGGCGGCAACTTTGTTAAGGAAGGCGAGGACGCCGGAAAGTGGCTGGAGGCTTATCTGGAGGAGCAGGGCAGAGGCGGCGAGGAGATTAACCTGGTAACCCTTCAGGGAACCATCGGTGCATCCGCACAGGTAGGCCGTACCGAGGGCTTTGGAAATATCCTTGCGCAGCATGAGAACTGGAATATGTTAGACATGCAGAGCGGTGACTTTACACAGGCTAAGGGCCAGGAGGTTATGGAGTCCTTCTTAAAGTCCTATGATGACATTGACGTAGTAGTAGCAGAGAATGACAACATGGCATTTGGCGCCATAGACGCTATTAAGGCAGCCGGCAAGACCTGCGGACCTGACGGCGACATCATTATCTTCTCATTCGATGCAGTTAAGGCAGCATTTGACGCTATGATCGCAGGTGACTTAAACGCGGCATTTGAGTGCAATCCGCTCCATGGACCTCGCGTAGACGAGATCATCCAGAAGCTGGAGAAGGGTGAGGAAGTAGAGAAGATCCAGTATGTAGACGAGGCTTACTTTGACACAACCATGGATCTGGAAGCAATCAAGGCAGAGCGTGCTTACTAATTATTCACACAGGCGGTAGGGAGAGTCGCTCAGGCGGCTCTCCTCTCTTTTAGGAAAGGCGGGAATGGCGTGGAACAGAACGTAGTTTTGGAAATGAGGGGGATCAATAAGAATTTCCCTGGCGTGAAGGCCCTTCAAAATGTGGACTTCACACTGAGAAAGGGTGAGATCCATGCGCTGATGGGAGAAAACGGCGCCGGAAAATCAACCCTTATCAAGGTTCTCACCGGTGTTGAGGAATTTGAGACGGGAACCATCCGGATCGGCGGAGCATCCCAGACGATCGTAAACCGTTCTCCCCAGGAGGCTCAGGCCAACGGCATCAGCACCGTGTATCAGGAGGTAAACCTCTGCCCCAACCTGTCGGTGGCGGAGAACCTGTTTGTAGGGAGGGAACCTAAAATAGGGCCATGGATCGACTGGAAGACCATGAGGAAAAAGGCCCAGGAACTTCTTAAAAGCCTGGATATTTATCTTGATGTAACCAAAGCTGTAGAAAATTATTCCATTGCCATCCAGCAGATGATCGCCATCGCAAGAGCGGTGGATATGTCAGCCAAGGTGCTGATTCTGGATGAGCCTACCTCCTCGCTGGACGACGGAGAAGTTGAAAAGCTCTTTGTGCTGATGCGTCAGCTGAAGGAAAAGGGGATCGGCATTATCTTCGTCACCCATTTTCTGGAGCAGGTATATGCGGTCTGCGACCGGATCACCGTGCTCAGGAACGGCAGCCTTGTAGGAGAGTACAGAGTTGAGGAGCTTCCGAGAGTACAGCTTGTAGCCAGGATGATGGGCAAGGATTTTGACGATCTGGCAGCCATCAAGAAGGAAGGCGTATCTACAGTACAGGATGAAGTAGTGATAAAGGCAAAGGGACTGGGACATAAGGGGACGGTAAAGCCATTTGACATTGAGATTAAAAAGGGTGAGGTTATAGGTCTCACAGGACTTCTGGGCTCCGGCCGTTCGGAACTGGTGCGGGCCATTTACGGTGCGGATAAGCCGGATACAGGGGAATTGACGATTAAGGGAAAGGAATTAAAGGTCAATGCACCCATTGATGCTATGATGAACGGCATGGCTTATCTTCCGGAAAACCGGAAGGAGGAGGGAATCATCGCCGACCTGTCTGTCCGTGAGAATCTGATCATTGCCCTCCAGGCCAAGAGAGGTATGTTTAAGCTTCTGTCAAGAAAGGAACAGGAGGAATTTACAGACCAGTATATCAAGATGCTCCAGATCAAGACGGCAGACCGGGAGACTCCGATTAAGCAGCTGTCCGGCGGAAATCAGCAAAAGGTAATCCTGGGGCGGTGGCTTCTGACCCATCCGGATTTTCTGATCCTGGATGAGCCTACAAGGGGGATTGATATTGGTACAAAAACAGAGATCCAGAAACTGGTGCTTCAGCTTGCGGAGGAAGGAATGTCCGTTGCGTTTATCTCCTCTGAAATTGAAGAAATGCTCCGTACCTGCAGCCGTATGGCGGTAATGAGAGACGGCGAGAAGGTAGGAGAGCTGTCAGAGCAGGAGCTTTCTCAGGATTCTATTATGAAGGCAATCGCAGGAGGTGCAGAGGGATGATGGATAAAGCAAAGAAATTAACAGGCTACAGGCTGTTCCTTCCCCTGTTCTGCCTGGCTGTGGTGCTGCTGATCAATCTGATCACCACCCCTACATTTTTTAAGATAACGATCAACAACGGCGTCCTTTACGGCTATATCATCGATGTGATCAACCGCGCCAGCGAGCTGGTGGTGCTGGCGGTGGGCATGACCCTGGTGGTATCTGCCTCGGCGGGAACGGATATTTCCGTAGGGGCGGTGATGGCAGTGGCTGCGGCCATCTGTACCAGGGTTCTGGCAGGAGGAGAGGTTTCGGTGAATGAATACGCAAACTCCTATGTGGTGGCTGTGCTGGCCGCCCTTCTGTCAGCGGTGATCTGCGGGTGCTTTAACGGCTTCCTGGTAGCCAGGCTTAAGATCCAGCCCATGGTAGCTACTCTGATCCTTTTTACCGCAGGCCGCGGTATTTCCCAGCTGATCACAAACGGCCAGATCACCTATATCCGTGTGGACAGCTATAAGCTTCTTGGCGCCAATATTCCCGGGATCCCCATTCCTACTCCCATCTTCGTGGCGGTGATTGTGGTGGTTCTGACTTATATTCTGCTTAAGAAAACGGCTCTGGGCCTGTATATCCAGTCGGTGGGAATCAATGAGCGGGCCTCCCGCCTGGTGGGTCTTAAATCCGTGAAGATCATTTTTCTGGCTTACGTTTTCTGCGGCCTCTGCGCCGGGATCGCAGGCCTGGTGGCTTCCTCCAGGATCTATTCTGCAGATGCCAACAACATCGGTCTTAACATGGAACTGGACGCCATCGCGGCCGTTGCCCTGGGCGGAAACTCCCTTGGAGGCGGTAAATTTTCCCTCCTTGGCTCTGTGATTGGCGCTTATACCATCCAGGCACTTACCACTACACTGTACGCCATGAGTGTGCCTTCCGATCAGATTCCTGTCTATAAGGCCATTGTGGTGATTGTGATCGTGGCAGTGCAGTCCCAGGAGCTTAAGAAATTTATGAAACGTATACAGGCCCAGGGCGCTGTGAAAGGGGGAGCGGCATAATGAACAACAAGACAAAATTTAAGCTGGACGGCAACTCCTTCCTGCTGGCAGTGACCATTGTGCTTTTTTTGGTAATGTATATCATTGGTATCATCATGTTCGGCGACCGGGGCTTTGCGAGGGTGCAGAACTTCCTGAACCTGTTTATCTCCAATGCGGGCCTGATCGTTATCGCGGTGGGCATGACGGTGGTTATGATCACCGGCGGTATTGATATTTCCGTTGGCTCTGTGGTGGCCATGGTCTGCATGATGCTGGCATGGATGATGGAAAAAGGGGGGATCGGCGCCGTTCCTGCCATTATCATCGTGCTGATCACTGGCTGTATTTTCGGCCTGGTTCAGGGCTTTCTGGTGGCTTACCTTAAGATTCAGCCTTTTATCGTCACTCTGGCAGGTATGTTCTTTGCAAGAGGCATGACCTCCATCATCAGCCAGGAGATGATCAGTATTACAAATGAGACCTTTACAAAGATTGCGACCTTTAAGCTGTACCTTCCCTTTGGAGGCTATGTAAATAAAAAGGGTGCTACCATTTACCCTTATTTTTATCCAACGGTGATCATTGCCCTGGTTACTCTGGTTGTTATCTTTATTGTGCTGAAGTATACCAAGTTCGGGCGCTCCATCTACGCCATCGGCGGAAATGAGCAGTCCGCCCTGCTTTTGGGACTGAATGTGCGCAAGATCAAGCTCCAGGCCTACATACTGGAGGGCTTTCTGGCAGGTCTTGGCGGGCTTTTGTTCTGCATGAACACCTGCTCCGGCTTTGTAGAGCAGGCCAAGGGCTTTGAGATGGATGCTATCGCCTCCTCCGTCATCGGCGGAACCCTTCTTACCGGCGGCGTGGGAAATGTAATCGGAAGCCTTTTCGGCGTTCTCATCAAGGGAACCATCGAATCCTTTATCACCTTCCAGGGAACCCTGTCCTCCTGGTGGACCAGGATCACCATTGCGGCCCTGCTGTGCTTCTTTATTGTGCTGCAGAGTTTGATCGCGGCGGTTAAGAGGAAGAATAAGTAAGAGAGAAATGCATATCATGTCAGCCAGCAGGCCATCGGCCTTCTGGCTGTTTTTTGTGCCGGGGAGCTGCAGAATGTGAAAACCAACATAAAAGTTGTACGTATAAGAAAGAGAGATATAAAAAATTACTAAATATCTATTGACAAAAGCAGAACAAAAATATATAGTATATTTAAAGAAAAACGTAAGAAATACCAACAAAAATTACAACAAGAACTGTGGAAATACGACAAAAAAGAATAAAAATCCGAATAAATTAGGGAAAATAGGAGATAAATTAGATAAATTAACGAAAGTACAAGCTTGTGGATATGCACACAAGTTGTATATATAAATTTATTTATGGGAGGTAACATATGAAACGAAAAATTTTGAGCATGCTTCTGGGGACAGCGATGGCAGCTTCACTGCTGATGGGATGCGGCAGCACACAGACAACGGCTACAGGGGATACGGCCGCAGCGGCAGCGGATGCTACTACGGCAGCTGATGCAGCGACCGAGGCAGCTAAGGCAGCAACAGGGGAAGGCAAGAAGGTAGGCGTGGCCATGCCTACACAGTCATCTGAGCGCTGGATCAATGACGGCGCCAACATGAAAGCCCAGTTAGAGGCTCTTGGCTATGAGGTAGACCTTCAGTACGCAGAGGATGATGTACAGATGCAGGTTTCTCAGATTGAGAATATGATCGCTTCCGGCGTTAACTGCCTAGTAATCGCCTCCATCGATTCCTCCGCTCTGGTAAATGTAGAGGAGCAGGCTAAGAATGCAGGGATCCCGATCATTGCTTATGACCGTCTGCTGATGGATACAGATGCAGTTTCCTACTATGCAACCTTTGATAACAAGGGAGTTGGTACTGCAATCGGTAACTACATAAAAGAAGCAAAGGACTTAGATGCAGCCAGAGAAGCCGGCGAATCCTATACCATCGAGTTCTTCATGGGCTCACCAGATGATAACAACGCCCTGTTCCTGTACAACGGACTGATGGAAGTTCTTCAGCCATATCTGGATGATGGAACACTGGTCTGCAAATCCGGACGTACCTCCTTTGAGGATACCTGTATCCTGAGATGGTCCCAGGAAACAGCGCAGCAGAACTGTGAGAACTATCTGACCGGTTTCTATGCGGATGAAAAGCTGGACATCTGCGCAAGCGCATTTGACGGCTTCGCATATGGCTGTAAGGCAGCTCTTGAGGGCGCCGGCTACAAGGTTGGTGAGGACTGGCCTCTGATCACAGGACAGGATGCAGAGCTGATGGCAGTTAAGAACATCATTTCCGGTTACCAGACAGCAACGATTTACAAAGATACACGTCTCCTGGCTGAGAAGTGCGTAACTATGGTACAGGCTGTTCTGGAAGGCGCAGAGCCTGAGATCAACGATACCGAGCAGTACAACAATGGTAAGATCGTAGTTCCTGCTTACCTGTGCACACCGGTATCCGTAGATAAGGACAATTATAAGGAGATTATCGTAGACGGCGGCTATTACACAGAGGAGCAGCTGGCACAGTAAAGATGATTCGGGCGGCGGCATAGGTTCCGCCGCCCGATTGCGCTTTTTACAGAGTATCTTTCAAGAAAAGGAGTTGAAAAGATGTCCGATTATATTTTGGAGATGAACCACATCACGAAGGAATTCTCGGGCGTAAAGGCCTTGGATGATGTCAATATCAAGGTAAAACGCGGAGAGATCCATGCGCTGTGCGGTGAGAATGGGGCCGGAAAGTCCACTCTGATGAATGTGCTGTCCGGTGTTTACTCCTTTGGTTCATACAGCGGTGATATTGTGTATAACGGCAATGTGTGTCAGTTCCACAGCATCAGGCAGTCTGAGGCAAAGGGCATTGTTATCATCCATCAGGAGCTGGCCTTAAGCCCCTATATGTCGGTGGCGGAGAATATATTTCTGGGAAATGAGCAGAAAGCGGCCAAGGGAATCATTGACTGGACCCTTACCCATAAGAGGGCTCAGGAAATGCTTGAAAAGGTTGGAATGGGAAGCGAGAATCTGAATGCGCCTATCAGCAGCCTGGGCGTAGGAAAGCAGCAGCTGATCGAGATCGCCAAGGCCATGGCAAAGAAGGTGGAACTGCTGATCTTGGATGAGCCGACAGCCGCCCTCAATGATGAAGAAAGCCGCCGCCTTCTTGACATTATGCTGGATCTTAAGTCTCATGGGATTACCAGTATTATTATTTCCCATAAGCTGAACGAGATCAGCTATGTGGCAGATTCCATTACGGTAATCCGGGATGGAAAAGCCATCGAGACGTTGGAGAAGGGGAAGGATGATTTTACAGAGGACCGCATTATCAAGGGCATGGTAGGACGTGAGCTGACCAACCGTTATCCGGAACGCAGCTGTGAGATCGGCGATACCATCTTCGAGATAAAGAACTGGAATGTGTATCATCCTGACGATGCCCAGCGGCAGATGATTAAGGATGTTTCCATGTATGTGCGGAAGGGTGAGGTAGTAGGTCTGGCAGGCCTGATGGGCGCAGGACGGACGGAGCTGGCCATGAGTATATTCGGCAGGTCCTACGGACAGAAGATCAGCGGCACCATTAAGATAAATGGCAGAGAGGTACATATTAAGGACGTAAAGGACGCCATCAACCACAGGCTGGCCTATGTGTCCGAGGACAGGAAGAACTACGGACTTGTGCTGATCAAGGATATTAAGTGGAACATGACTCTGGCTGCCATGAGAAATTTCTTTTCCAAAAAGGGAGTTCTCAATGAAAATGATGAGATTCTGGTAGCGGAGGATTATAAAAAGAAGATAAACATCAAGTCCAATTCCATTAACCAGACCGTTGGCTCCCTGTCAGGCGGCAACCAGCAGAAGGTGGTTCTCGCCAAGTGGATGCTGACACAGCCGGATGTGCTGATCCTGGATGAGCCTACCAGAGGAATCGACGTAGGCGCCAAGTATGAGATTTATTGTGTTATCAATGAACTGGCAAAGGCAGGCAAGGCAGTGGTTGTCATCTCCTCTGAACTGCAGGAGGTGATCGGTACCTGTGACCGTGTATATGTGCTTAATGAAGGGCGGATCGCGGGAGAACTGACCAAGGAAGAGGTAACGCAGGAACGGATCATGAAATGTATTATGGCGGATAATGGAAAGGAAGCGTAGAGATGGATAAGAAGAAAACAGTTAATATTGATATGAAGCAGTATGGCATGGTACTTGCTTTGATTGCAGTATTCTTGATTTTCGCAGTTATGACCGGCGGAAAAAATATGTCTCCGGCCAATATCAACAACCTGATCATGCAGAACGGATATGTGGTCATCCTGGCAGTCGGTATGCTGTTGTGTGTTCTGACTGGTAACATTGACCTTGGAGTAGGTTCTATTGTAGCTCTGTGCGGTGCAACCGTAGGTATTCTGATGATCGACTACCATGTGAATATGTGGGTTGCCATCCTGGCTGCTCTGGCAGTAGGCGCTCTCGCAGGTATGTTCGTGGGGCTGTTTGTATCTAAGCTGGGCATCCCGCCCTTTATTGTAACTCTGGCAACCATGCTTATGGGACGCGGACTTACCTACACCCTGTTAAAGGCTCAGACAAAGGGCCCTCTTCCTACCAGCTATACTTATATCGGCGCAGGCTTTCTGCCGACCATGAAAATTCCTTTTGGAAACAGCACTCTGGACGTGGTTTCCATTGTTGTGGCCGGTATTGCTACAGCTCTGATCATCATGGCAGAGCTTAAGAGCATCAACACTAAGAAGAAATATGGCTTCCCGGTTAATCCTCTGTGGCAGACCGTTATAAAAGAAGCCGTTATTCTGATGATCGTATGGTTTTTCTTCTATAAGCTGTCACGCTACAACGGCATCCCCTTCGTTCTGGTAATCATGGGTGTTCTGGTGGGCCTGTATCATTTTATTACCAGCAAGACCGTTGCCGGACGTCAGATTTATGCTCTGGGCGGCAATGCCAAGGCAGCAAAGCTCTCCGGTATCAATACAGATAAGGTGTTCTTCTGGGTATACACCAATATGGGTATCTTAAGCGCTATCGCAGGCATCGTGCTTTCTGCCCGAAACGCATCCGCAACTCCAAAGGCCGGAGACGGATTTGAGATGGATGCCATCGCCTCCTGTTACATCGGCGGCGCGGCTACCAGCGGCGGTATCGGAACCATCATCGGAGCCGTAGTAGGCGCCTTCATTATGGGTATTCTGAACAATGGCATGTCCCTCTATGGATGGTCCACCGACATCCAGAAAATCGTAAAAGGTGCTGTACTTTTAGGCGCGGTTACGGTAGACTTATTATCAAAGAGGAAAAAAGGATAGGTTTTGATTATGGGTACACAGGAGCCGAAATATAAAGAAGTCTATAACTGGGTGCTGAACAGCATTAACAGCGGTGCTTTAAAGGTGGGCGAAAAGCTGCCTTCGGAAAATGAACTCAGCGGGCGTTTTGGGCTGAGCCGTCAGACGGTGCGCCATGCCGTGGATCTATTAGAGCAGCAGAAGCTGGTCTGCCGGGTGCGGGGAAGCGGCACCTATGTGGGGGGCAGCGGAATGACGGAGCGTCAGGAACGGTACATGAACATCGCTGTGATCAGTACCTATGTGGACAGTTATATTTTCCCTCCTGTGGTAAGAGGGATCGAAAGAGTTCTCTCAAAAAAAGGCTATACCACCCAGATTGCCTTTACCGGCAACCGGGTGAGCAGGGAACAGGATATATTAAAGAATCTGATCGACAAGGATACCATAGACGGACTGATCGTGGAGCCGGCCAAAAGCGCTCTCCCCAATCCGAACCTGCATTACTATCAGGAGCTTAAGGAACGGGGGATCCCGATCCTGTTTTTCAACAGCCGTTATCCGGAGCTGGAACTTCCCTGTGTGTCTATGAATGATGAGCAGGTGGGCAAGAAAGCGGTGGAATATCTGATCAGGAAGGGCCACCGGAACATTGGGGGAGTATTTAAAAGTGATGACGGACAGGGCCATTTAAGGTATAAGGGCTTTCTGTCAGGTATGCTGGAGGCGGGGATCAAGATAAAGGATTCCCATGTAATGTGGCTGGATACGGAAGATTTTCTGGATCTGGAGCAGTGGGCGGATTATCTGTTCCGCAGGCTGGAGGACTGTACTGGAGTGGTGTGCTACAATGACGAGGTGGCATATGTGCTGTCGGGCCTCTGCGAGAAGCGTGGGATCGTCATACCGGATCAGCTGTCTCTTGTAGGCATTGATAATTCGGAGCTTGCAACTCTGGCCGGCATAAAGCTGACCTCTTTCCCCCATCCTATGGAGGCCCTAGGCAGGAAAGCAGCCGAGAATATGATAAGTATGATTGAGAATCCTTACTTTGACGGTGATTATCTGTTTGATTCGGAGATCATTGAGCGGGATTCGGTAAGGAGCTTGGAACAGCCGTGTAAGGAGGAAAGGTAATGGGGGAGAAAAAGGATGCAGAAAAAGGTGCCGCAAAGCCTGCTCAGATCACAGTAGTGCTGCGTCTGGTGGCGGGAGGCTATCTGGTTTATCTGGCCTTTGGCCTTCTGCAGGAGTATATAAAGCCTGCCGGAGGAGGCAAGATGATGCAGCTTGGCTGTGCAGTTCTTTTTGGCGCTGCCGGCGCATTCTTGGCTGTCTGGTCCCTTAAAAAAATAATAAAAGGCGAATATCTTAAGTATGGTGAGATTCCGGATGACGAGGAAGCAGATCAGACGGAGGATATTTAACCAGCAATCGATTGAACTGATAATCAAGGAGGAATAAAAAATGATGGAAATGAAGCAGTATAAGTTCTGGTTCTGCACCGGATCACAGGATCTCTATGGAGATGAGTGCTTAGAGCACGTGGCAGAGCATTCACAGATCATCGTAAACAGCTTAAATCAGTCTGGACTTCTGCCTTACGAGGTAGTCTGGAAGCCGACTCTGATCACCAGCGCCCTGATCCGCCAGACCTTCAACGAGGCCAATTCAGATCCGGAGTGTGCAGGCGTGATCACCTGGATGCATACCTTTTCACCGGCCAAATCCTGGATCCTGGGATTGCAGGAGTACAGAAAGCCTCTGATGCATTTCCATACCCAGTTTAATCAGGAGATTCCATACGATACCATTGATATGGACTTTATGAATGAAAACCAGTCCGCTCATGGCGACAGGGAGTACGGCCATATGGTAACCCGCATGGGCATCGAGCGGAAGGTGATCGTAGGACACTGGAGCGATGAGGCAGTGGTAAAACGCATCGCAGGCTGGATGCGCACCGCAGTGGGACTGATGGAGAGCAGCCATATCCGTGTGGCAAGATTTGCGGACAATATGAGAAACGTAGCCGTAACCGAGGGCGATAAGGTAGAGGCTCAGGTGAAGTTTGGCTGGGAGATCGACGCCTATCCGGTGAATGAGCTGTGCAAGTATGTAAAAGCAGTTCCAAAGGAGACCACCGCCGCTTTAGTAGATGAATATTACAGCCGCTACAACATTCTCTTAGAGGGAAGGGATCCGGAGGAGTTCCGCCGCCATGTGGCCGTTCAGGCCCAGATCGAGGCAGGTATGGAGAAGTTCCTTCAGGATGTAAACTGCCAGGCCATTGTAACTCATTTCGGCGATCTGGGAGACCTGGGACAGCTTCCGGGACTGGCCATCCAGAGACTGATGGAAAAGGGCTATGGCTTTGGCGGTGAGGGCGACTGGAAAACAGCAGCTATGGTGCGCCTGATGAAGATTATGACCCAGGGCATGAAGGATGCAAAGGGAACCTCCTTTATGGAGGATTACACCTATAACCTGGTTTCCGGCAAGGAGGGAATCCTGGAGGCCCATATGCTGGAGGTATGCCCAAGCGTGGCAGACGGCCCCATCAGTATTAAGGTAAATCCACTTTCTATGGGCGACAGAGAGGATCCGGCAAGACTTGTATTTACCTCTAAGACAGGACACGGTATTGCTACCTCCCTGGTAGATCTTGGAAACCGTTTCCGCCTGATTATCAATGATGTGGAGTGCAAAAAGACAGAGAAGGAGATGCCCAAGCTTCCTGTGGCAACTGCTTTCTGGGTACCGGAGCCAAATCTGGCAACCGGCGCAGAGGCATGGATTCTGGCAGGCGGCGCTCACCATACCGCATTCTCCTACGATCTGACGGCAGAGCAGATGGGAGACTGGGCTGAAGCCATGGGCATTGAAACCGTATATATTGATAAGGACACCACCATCCGGGGCCTGAAAAATGAGCTTCGCTGGAACAAGGCATATTACAGATAAACAAGGGGGCAGCTATGGGAGCTGATATTGAAAGAATAAAAAATGACATTGAAGCGGGAAGGACCTCTCTGGGGATCGAGCTGGGCTCCACCCGGATCAAGGCGGTGCTGATCGACCAGGATCACCGGCCTATCGCTTCGGGAAGCCATGACTGGGAAAACCGGTATGTGGATCATATATGGACCTATACCCTGAAGGACATCTGGGAGGGGATTCAGGACAGCTTTGCGAAAATGGCCGCGGATGTAAAGGCTTCATACGGCCTTACACTTACCACCGTAGGCTCCATGGGCTTTTCTGCCATGATGCATGGATATATGGCCTTTGATAAGGAAGGAAATCTCCTTGTGCCCTTCCGCACCTGGAGAAATACCATGACAGAGAAGGCGGCAGAGAAGCTGACAGAGCTGTTCCAGTACAATATTCCCCAGCGCTGGAGCATTGCCCACCTGTATCAGGCCATCCTTAATAAGGAGGAGCATGTAAGAGACATTGACTACCTGATTACTCTGGAGGGCTATGTGCACTGGATGCTGACCGGGAAGAAGGTTCTGGGCATCGGCGACGTGGCAGGTATGTTCCCGGTGGATATTCATACAAAGGATTTTGACGAGAAGTGTATTTCCCTCTTTGACGAGCTGGTGAAGGAGGAGGGCTTTTCCTGGAAGCTCAGGGACATTCTTCCAAAGGCTCTTGTGGCCGGCCAGGACGCAGGCGTACTGACAGAGGAGGGAGCAAGGCTTCTTGATCCTACAGGAAGTCTGAAGGCCGGGATTCCCATGTGTCCGCCTGAGGGAGACGCAGGTACCGGCATGGCGGCTACCAACAGCGTGGCAAGGCGCACCGGAAATGTGTCCGCCGGAACCAGTGTATTTGCAATGATCGTACTGGAAAAGGAGCTTAAAAAAGTTCATCCGGAGATCGACCTGGTAACCACTCCCGCCGGTGATCTGGTGGCTATGGTGCACTGCAACAACTGTACCTCGGATCTTAATGCCTGGGTTAATCTTTTTAAGGAATTTTATGAGGCCATGGGCATGGAAGCGGATATGAACCAGATTTTTGGTACCCTTTATCATAAGGCCCTGGAGGGAGAGGCAGACTGCGGCGGGCTTCTGGCTTACAATTATTTCTCCGGAGAGCATATCACTCACTTTGAGGAGGGGCGTCCTCTCTTTGTCCGCAGGCCGGAGGATCATTTTAACCTGGCAAACTTTATACGGACCCATCTGTATACCTCTCTTGGGGCCTTAAAGACCGGTATGGACATTTTAACAAGAGAGGAAGGGGTACAGGTAGATACCCTTCTTGGACACGGCGGCTTCTTTAAGACCGCAGGCGTAGGCCAGCGGGTGATGGCGGGAGCCATGGGCGTGCCGGTGTCTGTGATGGAGACAGCAGGAGAAGGCGGCGCCTGGGGAATCGCCCTCTTGGCGGCTTATATGAAAAATAAGGCAGAGGGCGAGAGTCTGGATCAGTATCTGGCAGACCGGGTATTTGCCGGAAACACCGGTACGGTGATGGAGCCGGTAAAGGAAGATATGGAAGGCTTTGAAGCCTTTATGGAGCGTTATCGCAGGGGCCTTGTCATCGAGCGGGCGGCTGTGGAGCAGCTGGTATAGAAGGGAAGATAAAAATGCTGGAAGAATTAAAACAAAAGGTGTATGAGGCCAATATGGAGCTTCCCCGCCGGGGCCTGATTACTTATACATGGGGAAATGTAAGCGGCATCGACCGGGAAGCCGGACTGTTTGTAATTAAGCCAAGCGGTGTGGATTATGATCAGTTAAAGCCATCTGATATGGTTGTAATGGATCTGGAGGGAAATAAGGTGGAAGGAGGCTTAAATCCTTCTTCTGATACGGCTACCCACCTGGAGCTTTACAAGGCGTTTGAGGAGATCGGCGGCATTGTCCATACTCATTCTCCCCACGCTACGGCTTGGGCCCAGGCGGGAAGGGGACTTCCCTGCTACGGCACCACCCATGCGGATTACTTTTACGGGGAAATTCCCTGTGCCAGAAACCTGACGGCAGAGGAGATTGAGGCCGGTTACGAGAAAAATACCGGTACGGTGATCATCGAGACCTTTAAGGGGAAAAATCCGATGTACGTTCCAGGAGTCCTGTGCAAGAATCATGGGCCCTTTACCTGGGGAAAGGATGCGGCAGAGGCAGTGCACAATGCGGTGGTACTGGAGGAAGTGGCAAAGATGAATTTTATGACCGAGCTTTTAAACCGTCAGGTTTCCCCTGCACCCCAGTGCCTGCAGGATAAGCATTTCCTCCGCAAGCACGGGCCAAATGCCTACTACGGACAGGGACATAAATAAATGGATTTTTATAAACGGGTAAGCCTGGTATGCAGGCAGATCCCACAGGGAAGGGCGGCCAGCTACGGGCAGATCGCCCTTCTCTGCGGTTTTCCAAAAAATTCCAGGCAAGTGGGATACGCCCTCAGAACCGGCCGGGCAGGAGAGGTGCCGGCCCACCGGGTCGTAAACAGCCAGGGAATCTTAAGCGGCGCCGGAGCCTTCGATTACCCCGGGCTGCAGGCCGCCCTCCTCCGGGAAGAGGGGGTGGAGGTGCTGGAGGGAAAACGGGTGGATCTGAAAAAATATGGGTGGAAAAATAGTATGGAGGAGGCTGTCAGGCTGAAGGAATGGTTTGGGGAGCTGGGGATATGAGGTCCCTGGCTTTTTCATGCGACTGAATACTGAGTTCGCCCAAATGGTTAAAATGATAATATCAGGCAAAACTTGAAACGGCAGGGAAATTCATGTTATAATTTTGAATGTATTATAGCAATCTCAATTTGTGCACGATTTTTGTGCACGATTCGGATTTCCACCGGCCAGGAGATGTTTTTTATGACAGATACTGAAAAGATAAAAAAATGCTTTGAAAAAACCACATTCCAAAGACTTCTCACTTGCTCTATGATTCTTATGGTGAGTCTGGTGTTCGGGTTGTTCAGCCTGTTGGTTACCTGGCTTTCAGAAGGGAAAATACGCCAGAATGTGAAGAATAATATGTCTATTGTGGTAGAACAGTTTGATGTTTACTTAAATAATTACATCGCTAATATTGACACCGGCTTTAAAGCCTTTGAATCAGATCAAAATTTGCTTAATCTTCAGATCTCTTCCCAGAATGAACGGTATCTCAGCTACACAGCAGCTAATTATATCTATGTGAAGAAGCTTTTAAACCAATTTCTTAATGCGAATTCCACCAGTGTTTACGGTGTTTACATCAATTTCAGCGACGGCCGGATCATGACTCAGGCATATGAAAAGGACTTGCTGAAGATTAATTATTCCTACGAAAAGTGGAAGGAACGATTTCCTAAAAATCAGTATTATTGGGTGGATGCGGATTATTGCCGGGATCTGATTCCTGATCCCCAGGTAGGGGCGGTGCTGTTTCATTTATATGAGGATGTGAATACCCATAGGAATGGTATAATTTTGATCGCTGTAAAAGCTGAGTTTTTTGAGGAGATTTTAGATGTGGCAGCTCTTGATAAGGATGCAGGGATCAGCCTGATTACTGATTATGGAATTATGCATTTCGGCAATTTAAATGCTTCAAAGCAGGTAGATAACAGGCGGGATTATCTGGTTCATAAGGCAGAGGAAACAAAAGAGATTCAAAGCCAGGTGCTGGATGGATATTATTTTATGTATAAAAATATGGATTTTACCAATTGGAAATTGGTGTATACAGTAAAGGAAACCAGCATTTCCAATGCCCATTATATAATGCGGGATGTTATGATAAGCACAGTTCTGATGATTGCTGCATCAGCAGTTCTTTTAAGTCTTTTGTCAAGAGCAGTCAGCCGTCCTCTTCAGGAATTGACAAAAAAGGTAGAGAATAAGAATGTTTTAGAACATGAGATTTCCGTGGCTTCTTATGCGGAAATCAATTCCTTAAGCAGTGGTCTGGAGCAGATGCGCCAGAGAATTAACCATCTTTTGGTTCAGATTGAGGCAGAACAGGAAGCTAAAAGGCAGATTGAAATCGCTTTAATGCAGGAGCAGATCAATCCTCATTTCCTTTACAACACCCTGTATTCTATTATGCAGCTTTGCGAGATGAAAAAGCCGGAGAAAGCCAGCCGGATGATTGAAGCATTGTCTGCATTTTACAGGATCGGGCTGAATGAGGGAAAGAATATCATTACGGTTAGGGAGGAGATGGAGCATGTAAAAAATTATTTGTTTATTCAGCATTTCCGGTATTCGGATTTATTTGATTATACAGTAGACTGCAGCCCGGAGATTTTAAACTGCCGGATTCCTAAAATGTCCCTTCAGCCTTTGGTGGAAAATGCTATTTATCATGGTATCAAACAGAAGCATGAGTTTGGTAATCTATGTATTTTAGGAGGAACAAGTGATGGGATTTGTGCATACCTGGAAGTCCATGACGATGGACCGGGGATTTCACAGGAAAAAATGGAGGCCATACGAAGTGCATTAAAAGGCGGAATTACTACGGGAATCAGCTTTGGGATGAAAAATGTGGATTCTCGGATTAAATTTGAATTTGGGAGTGAATTTGGAATTGAATTCTATTCTGAACCCGGAGATACCTGTGTCAGAATCAAATTTAAAATGGAAGATGCGTAAAGGGCAGAGGGAATGAGAAGATACAGTATTTTATTTATTGATGATGAGGAAGTAATACGAGAGAGTTTTTTAAGCCTGGTAAACTGGGAAAAACAGGGATATGATGTGGCTGGTGTACTAAAAAATGGAGAAGCAGCCTGGGCGTATTTAAAGGATCATCCCGTGGATATTATTGTTACAGACATTAATATGCCGTTTATGAATGGAATCAGTCTTTTGGAACAGATCAGAAACACATATGCAAAAACAAGGGTTTTACTGTTAACGGGTTATGAATATTTTGAATATGCGCAAAAAGCAGTACAGCTGAAGGCCTTTGATTTTCTGATGAAACCCGTGACCACAGAACGGCTTTTAAGCGCGGTGGAAAGTGCGGCCTTTGATATTGAAAAAGAAGAAGAGGCTTTAGAGGCAGTGGAAAAGAATCAGGAACTGTCCCGGAGCTATTTTGTTAACCAGCTTCTTTATGGGAAACTGGATCGGGAGCAGATCAGGCAGGAAGCCAAACGGCTTCAGATACCGGCAGATACTGGCAGTTATCTGGTGGTTTTAATTGCTGTGGATGTAAGAAAGGGACAGAGGATTCCTGAGGAGGAAATCGGAGACTTAAAGAGAGCACTTTTAGAACGGATTCGTGAGGAGGGTGTTCGGATGGCAGAGGAGATATCACATCCTTTCGATATTTACTTTGCCAGAAATATTGGAATTCAGATTCAGATGGTTCTGGTATCTGAGTGCAGAGAACTCTTTACAGACTGGTTTATCGGAGAGTGGACAGGACGGCTTCTTAATATGGAAAAGGATGCGCCCTTATATCAACTGACGTTAGCTTCGGGAAAGTGCAGAAAAACTTTAATAGAACTTCCGGAGTCCTTTAAACGGGCAGAAAGAGCGCTTAAAAATCGTCATATGCTTGGAATAGGAAGAGCAATTTATGTGAAAGAACCTGTCCTAGAACGAAAAATGGCGGAAAAAACTGTGCTTCCTACAGATACCTTTCTTCATCATATCCGAATGGGAATGATAGAAGAGGTAAAAGCAGACATAAAAAAGATATACAGTACCTTTAGGCATAAGGAGTATATATCTTTAGAATCGGCCCGTATGGTTACCACTGAGTTAGCCATTACAGCATTTAAGGGAGAAATATCTTCAAAGGATGAGTCGGTCAGCTATTTGTTTTATTTAAATTTAATTCAACAATTAAATACACTGGACGAAATGGAACATGAGATTACAGAGTTTGCCGTTTCTATTGCTAAACGCCGCAATAGCGGGGGAAATCATAAGAAAACAACAGCTGAAAAGGCCATTGAGTATTTAAACAGTAACTACGAAAAAGAGAATTTAAGCTTAAATGATGTGGCAGCAGCCTTAAACATCAGTGTACCTTATCTGGCGGTGTTGTTTAAAAAAGAGACAGATATGAATTTCAGCGCCCACCTTTTAAAAATTAGGATGGAAAAGGCAAAAGAACTGTTAAAAACAACCGGCTATACAGTCAGTGAAATTTCTGAGCAGGTAGGATACAGCAGTTCTCAGTATTTTGCTGTGTGCTTTAAAAAATATACGGGAATATCTCCCGGGGCTTACCGGGAGCAATAAGAGAAATTAAAAAAGCGCAGGGGATGTATGCGAAAAACGCAAAACCCTGCGTTTTTTTGACCAGAAGTATGAGTATAAAATATTGAACATTTTGTATAAAATATAAAATTTAAAAGTCTCTCCACTTTCCATAAAATAGAGTCATCAAGAGCGGAGAAATCCGGATACTGTGCTCTGGGTTAGAAAGGGAGAAACCTATGAAAACGAAATCAAAATTTATGAAAAAGGATATGATGCCCTATTTGTTTTTAGCTCCAGCAGCTTTTTTCATACTGGCATTTTTGGCTTATCCATTGCTGACTGTATTTTTTTACAGCCTGCAAAGCTACGATGTGACGAAAATCGCCCAGAAGGGATTTATCGGTCTTGAGAATTTTAAGGAACTGTTTCAGGATAAAATATTTTACCGATCATTGAGTGTTTCAGCAAAATGGGTGCTGACAGAGGTGGGGGCTCAGTTAGTGTTAGGCTTGATGCTGGCACTTCTTTTAGACAAGAAATTCAAAGGGCGCGGAATTTATCGCTGTATCGTATTCTTTCCCTGGGCTGTTTCGGGGGTGTTGACCTCAATGCTGTGGTCGCTGATCTACAATGAGAATATAGGGCTTTTAAATTCCATTTTAAAGGATTTAGGAATTATTTCAAACAATATGGCCTGGCTGGGAAATATGAAAACTGTGTTTAAAGCTACAGCGGCGGCAGAGATTTGGCGTGGAATCCCGTTTTTTGCTATTACAATTTTAGCGGCACTGCAGAATATTCCATCTGATCTTCATGAGGCGTGTGTAGTGGATGGAGCTACGGGAATTCAGGAAATTTTTCTTGTAAAACTTCCAATTCTTAAGGATACCATTATTTTAACCACTCTTCTAAGAGCAGTATGGGAGTTCAATAACGTGGATTTGATATTTACGCTGACAGGTGGTGGTCCGTCTTATCGAACAACGACTCTTACCATGTATATGACAAATATGAGTATTAAAAACGGAAACTACGGATATGGTTCTACGCTGGCAGTGATTGCTTTCTTTGTTCTGTTACTGTTTGCTGGGATTTATCTGAAACTGTCCGGATATGGAAAGGAGGATGTATAGAATGGGAACTCATAAAGGAAGAAAACTTGCGGAAAAAATAGGATTTGGACTGGTGCTTTTTGTGTTTCTTGTATTTATCCTTCTGCCTATTTACTGGTGTCTGGTGACTTCATTTAAGCCGTCAGCGGAAATTACTTCAAAAAATGTGACGTATTGGCCGGCTGATTTTACCTTTTTAAACTATGCTGAGGCATGGACGAAGAGCGGATTCAGCACGTATTTTAAAAATAGTCTTTTTATCGCTGTCTTTGGTGTTGTGTTTGTGGTGGCATTGTCGATTCTTACAGGATATGCCTTAGCCAGATTTAGGTTCAAAGGGAAAAATGCATTTATGCTGATTCTTTTGTGCACTCAGTTCATACCGGGCGCTATGCTGATTACTCCTATTTTTATCATTTTTAAGAATTTAAATATGCTAAACAGCTTATTTGCCCTTGTGCTTGTCAATACAACCTTTCACTTTCCATTTAATTCCATACTAATGCGTGGATTTGTGGGAGGAATTGATTATACGATTGAGGAGGCGGCTCAGATTGACGGATGCAGCCGTTTAGGAGCCATCTGGCATGTGCTTTTGCCAGTGCTGAAGCCGGGAATCGCCACCATTGCGGCTTACGGATTTATTTCCTGTTGGAATGAATTTTTGTTTTCCTTTATGTTCATTAACAAACAGACGAAGCTGACTCTTCCTGTTGGTTTAAAGAGTCTGGTAGGAGAATTCAGCATCAATTACGGTCAGTTAGCAGCGGGAGCGATTATCGCAGTAGTCCCCACTCTGATTCTTTTCAGCTATGTACAGAAAAATCTGGTGGGAGGATTAAGCTCAGGTGCTGTAAAGGGATAAAAACAATAAAAGAAAAGGAGAAGCATTATGAAAAAAGCAACAGCAATCGTATTGGCAGCAGCTATGACTGCATCTTTAACAGCTTGTGCATCAAACAGCACAGGAAATGGTGAATCAGCAAATGCAGGGACTTCTGGAAGCAGTCAAGTATCAGACAGTGCTGGATCGGAAGGGAAGGTGACGGTTACCTTTTGGGATGAAAATGCAGGAGATGAGAGAACGGAATATTACCAGCAGATTATTGCAGATTTCGAAGCTGCTAACCCAGACATCCATATTGAATACTTGGGACTTTCTTCGGCAGATGCATTATCCAAATATCAGACAGCCATAGCAGCCGGGGAAACTCCAGATGTGGGAGGATTAAATAATACTTGGGCCGCGACAGTGATCGGACAGGGCCACTGTGTAGCTTTGGATGATATGTTTGCAGACTGGGATGAGGCATCCGATATGGAAGAAGGATATATGGAAATCTGTCATACTTATAACAAGGATGGAAAGCTGTATATGATGCCAACCTCAGCTAATTTCATAAACCTTTGGACAAATGACGCTATGTTTGAAGAAGCAGGGCTTGAAGCGCCGAAAACATGGGACGAGTTTTTCGAAACAGCGGAAAAACTGACAGACAGGGAAAAAGGGCAGTTTGGATATACAATTCGCGGCGGTTCTGGCTCAGCAGCTGTTCTTATGGATTTTATTTATTCTTATATGGGAATCAAAGAGGTATTTGATGAAAATGGAAAAGCCACGATTAATCGTCCGGAAGCTGTTGAATTCCTGGAAAAATACCTTGCTCTGTATGGAACGTGTACACCGGAAAGTGATATTACAGCAGGTTATAAAGAGATTTCTGCCAACTTTGATTCTGGTGTAAGCGCGATGTTTACCCATAACTTAGGTTCCTATGGAAGCCATGTAACAGGATTTGGAGGAACAGAAGGTTTTACAGCCAACCCACTTCCTACTGCATCAAATGGAAAATATGTCAATTATGGTGGGGCTCTTACAGGACTCTGTATGTTTGATTCATGTGAAAACCCAGAAGCCGCTTGGAAATTTATCACCTATATGTGCGGCAGGGAAGCCAACAGCTATTGGAATAAATCCATTGGACAGATGCCTACAAATACAGCATGTTATGAAGATGCGTGGATGCAGGAAATGCAGCATATTCAGTGCGCTGTGGAAACAACGGAAATGGAAAACTGCATCACATATACGTCCCCGGCTTATCTGCCAGAGTGGGGAACTATTACTACAACTTATATTGAACCAGCTATTCAGTCAGTAATGTCAGGAGATATGACGGCTCAAGAGCTTCTTGATATGTGGGCAGAATATTTAAATGAGGCATATGCTAATTATATGGCTCAGTAGGCATAGAATATCAGATTAAAAGGGGGCTTTGTTTTGTATAAGTCCCCTTTTTGACAGAAATTTCATAAAAAGAAAGGGAACATTCAATGATCGGAACCAGATATCCATCAGAAAAACAAGTATATACGGACTCCAAAACAGGAGCAGCGATTACCAAACTGACCAGTCGCGGAATTAATTACCACTTTTATTTTACAGAAAACTCCTTTGATTTAGATGGAAAAACTATTTATTTTTTATCAAACAGAGGCAATGAAGGAACGGAAATCTGCAATTTATTTTCCATGGATTTAGAGAGCGGGGAGATGGTTCAGCTGACCGATGACCCGGCCGGCGTGGAAGTGGGGCGGATTACCAAGACTCCGGACAGCGAGTATATTGCATACATAACAGGCCGTCAGCTTAGGCTTTATTGTACAAAGACAGGGGAAAACAGGCTTCTTTGGGAGGAACCGTCCATGCTGATGCACAATTTATCATTCAGCTGTGACAAACAGTGGATTGGCTTTACCAGAGACGAGGATGTGGACGCTCTGCCGGACGGAGGCCCTAACTACGCCGGATTTAAGGAGAAGATGTTTGCCACAAAAGACGGGCGGATTTCCATGATTGATTTAAACGGTGAGAATTTTCATGATGTGTTTCGGGATACGCACTGGCTGGGCCATTTTCAGTTTTCTCCTGATGACCCGGAGATTGCCATGTTCTGTCATGAGGGGCCGTGGAATTATGTGCAGCAGAGGATTTGGGTGATTAATATGAGAACAGGAGAGGTATGGCCCTGTTTCCGGCAGCAGGAGGATGACTGCGTGGGGCATGAGTTCTGGACGAGAAACGGCGATATTATCTTTGACAACCGCCGTGGAGGCCATGATGGAACCATATCAAATACGAAAGAGCAGGTATATGGTTCGGAAAATGTGAGCCGGGAAACGCCGTATTTCGGTTTTGCACACAAGGATGGAACTGTGTATCGCCGGATTGAGATGCCTTATTACTGCAACCATTATTTTGCCAATCAGGATTTGTCTTTGTTTGTTGGGGATGCGGTTGAGGATATTGTGCTGATTAAGCCTGAGGAAGACGGAACCGCAAGGGTAAAGACTCTGGCCTGCCATAACACTACCTGGCATTATCAGCGTTCTCACTGCCACCCGACTTTCAGCTGGGACGGAACCAAGCTTTTGTATGCGGCGGATACTGACCAGTGGCACGATAATCTGTTTTTAGCAGAGGTTCCCAAAGAAATCTGACCGTGAGGAGACGTTATGAGGGAAAAAACAATTGTATTAAGCCATGAGGATTTTGAGGATTTTCCTATAGGGGAATTTCCCTATGACAGAGATCATACGGCAACGGGAGAGTATCATTATATCAGGGAAAAGGGGTATGCAGGAAATTGGTATGATCCAGTGTGCAACTATACTTACAATGGAACCGGCCCCACTTGGATTATTACAGAATATGAGGGCGTTCATTACATGGAGTCTATGAGAATTGAGAAAAACCGTCCTCACCGCATGTTTCCTACCCTGGAAACGGGAAAGAGAATCTGGGCTGATTATAAGGTTTCTGCAAGGCTTGTAAGGATGTCTAAAAAAGGAATGGCGGGCCTGGCCTTTTGCTTAAACAACAGCCTGGATACCCTGGTATTTTGTTTGGAAGGAGAGGGGACTGCAAAACTGGTTTACCGCCATAAGGAGGAAGTGACTACCATAAAAGAGACCGAGTTTCCCCACGACTGCGACCACAGCTATGTGCTGAGCGCAGACTGCTTCGGAGACTTTGCAGAGTGCAGAATTGACGGAAAAGTGGTTTTAAAGGCCGGGGACACAGCGGATGAGGAATGGGTGAAGTCTCTTATAAAGCGCGGGGGAAAAGTAGGGATTACCGCAGACTGCCCTGCGAAATTTACCGATGTTTTGGTGACGGTTTCCGAGGAAGGAAAAGAGGAGTTATTGAAACGGGAGAAAAGAGACAGAAAAAAACAGCGGGAAGAAGAGGCCCTTCATCCGGAAATGGTGCTTTGGAAGAAAATAGATCTTAAAAACTTCGGAACCAGCAGACAGGTTCGGTTCGGTCATCTGACGGGCAGTGATGAGTGGTTTATTGTACTGGCACAGATGCAAAAAAGGGTCAGCAGAGACGCTTACGGCTTTATCAGCTGTCTTACGGCTATTGACTTGGACGGCAATATCCTTTGGCAGACAGGGGAGCCGTCAGAACGTTCAGAAATCCTTGGAAAGGTGTCGGCAGACATGCCATTTCAAGTGTATGATATTGACGGGGACGGAAAAGATGAGGTAATTGTGGGAAGGAATTTTGAAATACAGATTCTTGACGGAGCTACGGGAGTTGTGAGAAAAGCTGTCAAAACTCCCCGCTCCATAGAAAATGATGAGGAGCTGATCGGCGTTCCTTATGGAATCTATGCATTTGACCGGATCAATCCGGATGGTATCCGCATCTGCAATTTACGGGGAACAGAAAGGGCAGCCGACATTTTAATCAAGGACAGGTATTGCAGAATCTACGCATTGGATGAGGATTTAAACCTTTTATGGAACTATCAAAGTCCTAAGAATACAGGGCATTGCCCCCTTCCTTTAGATGTGAACGGAGATGGAAAGGATGAGATCTTAGCTGGGTACACGCTTTTAGACTGTCAGGGCAAGGAACTCTGGACATATCCCATTGAGGGAGATCATACAGACGAGATTGTGGCAGGGAAGTTTCGTGGGGACGGAAAAGGGTATTTTGCATGCGTATCAGGGACAGAAGGATTTTTTATCGGTGATTTTCATGGAAATATCCTTGCCAGGGATTTTTTAGGCCATGCCCAGCGAATCAGCGTAGCCAATTACTGCCCTGAACGGCCGGGATTTGAGATTGCCGTGACTAATTTTTGGGGTCATCAGGGAGTGATCTACCTCTATGATTCAGACGGAAAACAATTATGGGAAATGGAAAATGAATGCAATGGAAACATATTATCTCCTGTCAACTGGGACGGAACAGGCCAGGAGCTGATCTTAACCAACGCAGACCCGAAAAAAGGCGGTATGCTAAGCGGAAACGGTATCAGAGCTGTATCATTTCCGGATGACGGGCATCCAACTCTCTGCTGTGAGGCTGTTAATCTGATGGGCGATGAAAGAGAAGAAATTGTTGTGTGGGATTATAAATGGATGTATATTTATACACAAAAAGACAATCACAGACCCCAGAATTACCATCCGGTAAAATTCCACCTATATAACGCCTCCAACTATCGTGGGGAGTATGCTTATCCTAATGAGTGGTATCTGGACTTTCGGGATGAAAGGAGATCAAAATGAATCATTTTATAAACAGTACGCCGGAGGCAGAAGGAATTCCGGGAAAGGCCGTAAAACGGCTGATAGAAAAACTTCAGGAACAAAAGATTCCTCTGCACAGCCTTCTCATAGCCAGACATGGAAAGGTGGCAGCAGAGGCTTATTTCTGGCCCTATGAAAAAAATACTCTGCACCGGATGTTCTCACAGACAAAGAGCTTTACGTCTTTGGCCATAGGACTTTTGGAGGCAGAAGGAAGGATTTCCATTCAGGATAAAATCTGCAGCTATTTTTCGGAATATCTGCCGGGGCAGGTGCATCCCTGGATGGAAGAGATGACCATAGAAAACCTTCTTATGATGGAAACCTGCCATGACATGACTACCTATAAAAAAGCAAGCACCACAGAAAACTGGGTCAGAAGCTTTTTTCAGACCATCCCTACCCACCGGCCGGGAACCATTTTCCAGTATGATACCTCAGCATCTCATACGCTGTGTGCTTTGGCAGAAAAATTGACAGGACAGAAGCTTTTAGACTATTTAAAAGACAAGGTGTTAAGAGAGATTGGATTTTCTGAGGAAAGCTATATCATAGAAGACCCGTTCGGCGTATCCATGGGAGGAACCGGATTGATGGCAACGCCTATGGACATGATGCGCATAGGGCTTATGCTGTTAAATGAAGGAATTCATCCCGATGATTACGGAAAGAGGGATGGAAGGCGGGTTTATCCAAAGGAATATTTGGAAAAGGCCCTTTCCTTTCAAACGCCTACGGCCATGAGCAAAGACCATGATTCAGGCTATGGATACCAGTTCTGGAAGCTTCCGGGAGAGGGATTTGCCATGCTGGGAATGGGAAGCCAGAATGTATTCTGTTTTCCGAAACAGGATATGGTTTTTGTAGTTACTGCCGACACACAGGGGATTCCTAATGGAACGGAAATCATCTTAAACAATATTTACACAGAGATTTTCGAGCATTTATCAGACCAGTCCATTCCCTCAATAGAAGAGGAGAGGAAGGAACTTTTGGCGTTTTTGGAAGACCTTAAGCTTCCAGTCCTGCAGGGAAGAGAAGGAGAGACGCTTAGGGAGCAGATTGACGGAAAAAATTTTTACTTACTGCCTAATAAAAATGGTTTTAAACGGTTTCAAGTGAGCTTTTCAGGGGAAAACAAGGGAGTTTTAGAGTATGAAAATGAAAGGGGAAACCATCAGATTTTCTTTGGGCTGGGACATTTGGAATCCTTTATATTCCCGGAATATGGGCAGAAATCTGTAGCCAGCGGGGCTTGGTGCGACAGGGATACGCTGTATATCAGGGCCTGGCTGACAGATGAAATGGTATCCTCCGTTCACTGGAAACTGGTATTTTCAGAGGACGGCTCAATTACGGTATTGATGAGAAAAACGGATGAAATAAAATTAAATGAATTCCAGGGAATATTAAACGGGTAATTCCATGGGCTTAGAAGGGGGAATTTAAAATCCCCCTATTTGATTTTCATAGGCAAAATCACCCGAAAGCTAGTCCCGATCCCCACCTCACTGTCTGCCAGAATTTCCCCCTTATGCAGCCTTACAATCTTCTGGACCAGGGCCAGGCCGATGCCGTTTCCTTCAGTGCGGTGGGAGGTGTCCCCCTGGTAGAAGCGCTCAAATATATGGCTTTTTACAGTCTCATCCATACCGCAGCCGTTGTCCATGATGGAAAAATGGAGTTTACTGTCTTTTTTCTGGAGCTTTATTTTCACCTTCCCGCCTTCAGGAGAAAATTTGATGGCATTGTCGATCAGGTTGATCCAGACTTGGTTCAAGAGGACTTTATTTCCAAAATATTCCAGTTCCTCCATGTCGATGATGAGCTGGATCTTTTTCTGCTGCCATTTGGACTCTAAAAGGAGGAGGGACTGGCGGATTTCCTCGGTGAGGCGGAAGGTCTCGGTATCGGTGAGGATGCTCAGATTTTCTACCTTTGACAGGTTCAGCACATTGGCGGCCAGCTGGGATAAGCGGTTGGATTCGCTGATGATAATATCCAGGTACTCGTTCCGTTCCTCTCTGGTGAGATCGTCATTTTTTAATATTTTCGCAAAGCCCCGGAGGGAAACAATGGGAGTCTTGAACTCGTGGGAAAAATTGTTGATAAAATCGGAGCGGAGCAGCTCTGTGTTTTCCAGTTCCTGGGCCATGCGGTTGAAGCTCTGGGATAAAAGCTCAAATTCCTGGGTCAGGTTTAAATTGACCCGGACTTTAAAATTTCCCTCGGCCAGCTGGTTGATAGCATCTACAAGCTCCCGGATGGGCTTTAGGGGCATCCGGCTTAAAAGCACCGTAAGGAGGCACCCGGTAATGGAACTGATAACGATCAAAAGAGGAATGGGGCGCCAGAACTGGGGCATCAGAAGGTCTAAGCCCAGCACAAACCTCAGGTAAAGAAACATCAGAAGGCTCTGAAGGGTCATTACCGTCAGCATGATCAGGAAGATCCCCAGGATGATGGCAAACAGGAACTTATGCAGGGGAGACCGGTCGGAACGCTTCATAGCTGCTTCACCGCCTTATAGCCCAGGCCCCGGATGGTTTCGATGGAAAATTCCGGGTATTCCCCAAATCGCCTGCGGAGCCGGTTGATATGGACGTTGATGGTGTTGTCATCGGATTCTGATTCCATGCCCCAGATCTCGTCCATCAGCTGCATCCGGGTGAAGATCTTGCCGGGGGAGGAAAGGAGCTTGTAGAGCAGGTAAAATTCCTTCCGCGGAAGGGTCTGGACCTCCTTTTCCCTGGTGACGGTCAGGGAATCGTAATCTAAAGTAACAGGGCCGATGACGATCCGCCGCTCACTGACGATCTGAGCCCGGCGCAGAAGGGCCTTGATCCGCAGAATCATTTCCTCCTCATCTACCGGTTTTACCATATAGTCATCGGTGCCGGCCAGAAAACCGGCTTTTTTGTCCTGGGGCATTTCCCTGGCTGTGACCATAAGGATCGGGAGAGTGTAGCCTGACTCCCGCAGCTGCCTGGTCAGCTCAAAGCCGTCCAGCCCCGGCATCATAACATCCACCACCGCCAGGTCGATATGGCACCGGTCCAGGCAGGCAAGGGCCTCCAGGCCGTCAGCGGCAAGAACCGGCTGGAAACCATTTTCACGAAGAACGGCCTGCATCAGGCGGCGGGCGTTGGTGTCGTCTTCGGCAACAAGTATCTGGAACATGGGGAACCTCCTTGAAGTGAAATATGTATAAAAAGAGTGTAGCATGGGAATGTGAATTGAAGGTGAACAGGGAAGGATACGGCAGGCTTTGAAGCGCTTTATATGGAAACATATAAGGCTCTTTTTTTACCCCCAATTTCAAAGTACACCATAAAATCACAAAAAATTTATCTTCAATTTATCTTCACCTTTTAACATAGATTTAACAGGCAAAGTGAACTGAAAACAAAAAGGAGAGCAGGAAGATGAAGAAAGAGACGAAGATAAAAGCCGGGATCGGAGGGGCTGCGGCCCTGGCGGCAGTAGTGCTTGTGGTATCTCAGGTGACAGGCGGCAGGGGAAACGGCATGGCGGCTATGCCGGATCAGGGCGCCAATGTATCGGTAGTCCGGGCATCGGTTCCGGAGACAGGAGATATTGAGCTGACCACCGGACTTACGGGAACGGTAGAGCCCTCAGATGTGGTGTATGTCTATGCCAAGGCAGCCGGTGATGTGACTGCGGTGAATGTATCTGCCGGGGATACCGTGGAGCAGGGGCAGCTTTTGTGCGTCATTGATACAGAACAGGTGGAAACGGCGAAAAACTCTATGGATTCAGCCCAGGTGTCCCTGGCTGAGGCCCAGAGCACCTACAGCCGTATGGCCATCCTCTACCAGAGCGGAGACATTTCCGCCCAGGAATATGAGCAGTATGAAAATCAGCTCCGTTCTGCCCAGCTTCAGTACGAATCCGCGAAGCTGGCATACGACAAGCAGGTGTCCTACAGCCAGATCACTGCGCCCATCAGCGGCCGGGTGGAATCTATAGACTTAGAGGTTTATGACCATGTAAGCCAGTCTGATCAGATCTGCGTGATCACAGGAGAAGGGGGAAAAAAGGTTTCCTTTTATGTGACAGAGCGGATGATGGAAAATATCCAGACTGGAGATACTCTGACCATCCAGAAGGACGGAAGCACCTATGAGGCAGTGATCAGCGAGATCGCCACCATGGTAGACGATACTACCGGACTGTTTAAGGTAAAGGCAGAGCTTTCAGATGCTGATGGAGTGGCAACGGGAAGTACAGTGAAGCTGGAGCTTGTTACCTCCCACACCGAGGATGCCATGGTGGTTCCGGTGGACGCGGTGTATTACAGCGGGGGAGACGCCTTTGTGTATGTATATGAGGACGGTACGGTCCATATGGTCCAGGTGGAAATCGGCCTGTATGATTCTGACTATGCGGAGATCCTGGATGGCCTGGAGCCGGAGGATATGGTGGTCAGCACCTGGAGCTCCAATCTGTATGAAGGTGCTACGGTGCAGCTGAGAGAGGAAGAAGCAGCTGAGCCGGAGACAGAAACCGAAGCAGAAACGCCCGCCGGGTCAGAAGCAGAATAAGGGGGGGCGCAGACATATGGGAATTACAAGATTTGTATTAAAACGGCCGGTCACAACGGTCATGACCCTTTTGTGCCTTCTGGTATTTGGCATTTCCTCTGTATTTTCGGCAAAGCTGGAGCAGATGCCGGATACAGATACCCCCATGCTTATCATATCGGTGGGTTATACAGGAGCCGGGCCGGAGGATATAAGCGAGCTGATCACAAAGCCCATCGAGGATGAGGTCAGTACCCTGGAGGGAGTAGACAGCATCAGCTCTACCTCCAGTGACGGTCGGGCCATGATCATGCTGGAATACGATTACGGCACCGATATGGATGATGCTTACAATGAGGTCAGCCAGACCCTGGACCGCCTCTCCAGCCAGCTTCCGGAGGACGCAGATGATCCGGTGGTAATGGAGATGAATAATAATGCCAGCGAGACCATGTCTCTTTCCATCGGCCATAAGACCCAGGAAAATCTTTATGACTACGTGAATCAGACCATTGTTCCGGAGCTTGAAAAGCTGACCTCCATCGCCGAGGTGGAAACCAGAGGCGGAAGTTCTGAGTACATAAAGATCGAGCTTCAGTCAGAGAAAATGAAGCAGTACGGCATCACCATGGACGAGGTGGCCACAGCCATGAGCACAGCGGATATTTCCTATCCTTCGGGAGATGCGGTATTTGGAAAACTGGAGCTGTCTGTGACCACCTCCCAGGAAAATGATACCCTGGATGAGCTGAAAAAGGTGCCCATCATCAGCCAGAGCGGCCAGATCGTGTATCTGGAGGATATTGCGGAGGTTTATGAGGCCCAGGAGCAGCAGGGAGGTATCTCCCGCTATAACGGCCAGGAGACCATTTCCATCTCCATCAGCAAGCAGCAGAGCAGCTCAGCCATGGAGGTGTCCAGCCAGGTAAAGGAAGTGATCGAGGCCCTGGAGGCAGAGGATGAGGATCTGGAGATCACCATTGCAAATGATTCCGCAGATGATATTATAAGCTCCCTGATGGACGTAGCAGAGACCATTGTGCTGGCTGTTGCCATTTCCATGGCCATCATCTTTATTTTCTTCGGGGATGTAAAGGCGTCCCTGATCGTAGGAAGCTCCATCCCTACCTCTATCCTGATGTCCCTGATCGTCCTGACGGCGGCAGGATTTTCGCTGAATGTGATTACCATGAGTGCCCTGGTCCTGGGTGTGGGCATGATGGTGGACAACTCCATCGTTGTGCTGGAAAGCTGTTTCAGGGCCACCGATACGGAGCCGGATAAGGGGCTTTTGGGGTACGCCAGGTCTGCCCTTCATGGAACAAACATTGTGCTCCAGTCTATCATCGGTTCTACTGTCACCACCTGTGTTGTATTTATTCCTCTGGCCTTTCTCCAGGGAATGACAGGACAGATGTTTAAGCCTATGGGCTATACCATTGTATTTTGTATGGTGGCCTCTCTTTTATCAGCCATGACGGTGGTTCCTCTGTGCTACATGATGTATAAGCCCAGGGAGCGTATGACAGCGCCTATGAACCGGCCGGTGGAGCGGATGCAGGATGCCTACCGGAAGGTAATGCCCGGTGTTTTAAAGCACAAGGGAGCGGTTATGCTGGTGTCTGTGGGTCTGGTGGCCGCCACCCTTCTTCTGGCCAGGGGAATGGAAACGGAGCTTATGACAGCAGATGATACGGGAACCATTTCCGTAAGCATTGAGACAAGGCCGGGGCTTCTGGACGAGGAGGCAGAGGCCATCCTGGAGCAGGCGGAGGCCATTGTATCCGCCGATGAAAATGTAGAGTCCTATATGCTGCGCTACAGCGGAAGCGACGGCTCCATCACCGCTTACCTGTATGATGACAGGAAGGTAGAGACCGAGGATCTGGCCGAACAGTGGGATAAGGAGATGAATGACATTGAAAATGCTACTATCACTGTAGAGGCGTCCTCTTCCATGAGCTTTATGGGACAGTCGAATGATTACGAGGTCATTTTGCTGGGGACCCAGTATGACGAGCTGAAAGAAGTAAGCGACAAGATCGTAGAGGAGATGACCGAAAGGGATGACGTGATCAATGTACATTCCAGTATGGAAAATACAGCGCCCATTGTAAATATCAAGGTAGATCCGGTGATGGCAGCGGCAGAAGGGCTGACAGCCTCCCAGATCGGAAGCTATGTAAACCGCCTTCTGGATGGTGAGGAGGTAACCACCTTAGAGGAGGATGGCAATGAGATCAGCGTCCGGGCTGAGTATCCGGAGGATGAGTACCGGACGGTGGATCAGGTCAAGGGGATCATGATCCAGAAAAGCTCCGGCGGCTATGTGGCCCTGGAGGATGTGGCTCAGATCGAGTACAAGGACAGCCCGGCATCCATCACCAGGGAAGATAAATCCTATAAGATTACTATTACCGCGGATTATACAGGAGGAAATGTAAAGCAGGTGATTGACAATGAGGTGATCAGCCCCAACCTTACCGGCACCATTCAGATCGGTGTCAATACCATGGACCAGATGATGGCAGAGGAATTTTCCGCTCTGTACCAGGCTATTGCCGTTGCCGTGTTCCTGGTATTTGTAGTCATGGCGGCTCAGTTTGAATCACCTAAGTTTTCATTTATGGTTATGACCACCATTCCTTTCAGCCTGGTAGGCTCCTTTGGATTTTTGAAACTGACGGGAGTTACCATCAGTATGACCTCCATCCTGGGCTTTCTGATCCTGGTTGGAACGGTTGTAAACAATGGTATCCTCTATGTGGATACGGTAAACCAGTACCGGATGACCATGGATCTGCAGACTGCTATGGTAGAGGCGGGAGCCACCCGTTTAAGGCCCATTCTCATGACCAGCCTTACAACCATCCTGTCTATGATCCCCATGGCTCTGGCCATGGGAGACAGCGGCTCCACCACCCAGGGTCTTGCCATTGTAAATATCGGCGGCTTAAGCGTAGGCGTTCTGGTGGCTCTGATCATTCTTCCGGTCTACTATGCGCTGATGAATGGAACGAAGGAGCGGGTGGTCCTGGATATATAGATAAGGAGGCAGAAGAAATGTTAAAGCATATAAAACGGCCTCCCAGAGGGGCCATGTACGGCCTGGCAGGCGGGCTGTGCTTTAGCCTCACTCTGGGAAGCACGGCCCTGACGGCTCTGGCTGTCAGCCCTGAGTTTGCCTATACCGCAGAGGAATGGGCCTCTCTCAGGGATGATACCCTGGAATACGGGGAGATCGCCAGGCTGGTCCACGAATATAACAGCACTGTGATCCAGAATCAGCTGGATTATGAGGAATACAGAGGGGAGAGCCGGGATGATATATCCGATGATTATTATGACGCGGCAGATGAACTGTACGGCAGTCTGGAATACCCGGATTCCTCCTCGGATAATTATGGAAGCGCTCTGTCCTCCTATCTCAGCGGACAGCTTCAGGCAGACAGCCTGAAGGAGCAGGGGGATGACAATGTAGATGACGGGGACAGCATCAAGCTGGGCTATGACCAGACAGAGGCCTCCCTGGTACAGCAGGCCCAGGAGCTGATGATCAGCTATTGGAGCCAGCAGGCCGGTTTAAAAAGCCTGGAAGCCGCCAGGGAACAGGCAGAAAGCACCTATAATTCCACTCTGGTAAAGCAGAGTGCCGGCATGGCGACAGCGGCCCAGGTGCTGTCTGCAAAGGAGGCAGTGGAGACCGCAGAAGCATCTCTGATCTCGGCTCAGAGCAGTCTGTCACAGACAAAGGAAAGCCTGTGCCTGATGCTGGGCTGGGCTTACGGAAGCCAGGTTGACATACAGGAGGTGCCGGAGCCGGATCTGGAAGCCATCAGCGCTATCGATCTGGCGGCAGATGTAGAAAAGGGAGTGGAAAATAACTACGCCTTAAAAATCCTGGCCCGCCAGGTAAACAATGCCCAGAGCCTTACCAATAAGGAGAAGCTGGAGGAAAGCTACAAGAGCCAGAAGGAGGCGGCTGCTTCCTCTATCCAGAGTGCCTATGAGGAGCTGCTTCTTGCAAAGTCCGATTATGAGCAGGCTCTTAATTCCCTGGCTCTTGAAACCGAGTCCCTGGCTTCTGCCCAGAGAAAGCTGGCGGCGGGAATCATTACCCAGACCGATTACAACAGCCAGAGCTATACCTGTACCACAGCAGAGGTTCAGGCAGAAACCAGCCGCCTGTCCCTGCTTCAGGCGCAGAATGCCTATGAGTGGGCGGTCAACGGCCTGGCAGAGACCAGCTAGGAGGTGCCTGATGAAAAAAAGAATGTTTATAATTCTCCTGGCTGCAGGACTGGCAGTTCTTAGCCCAGCAGGTTCCTTTACTGTTCTGGCGGATACAGTGGGGAGCGTGGAATACGAAAATCTGAGGGAGCTTGTAAAGGCAGGAAATATCACCCTCAGCCAGACCCTGGCGGATTACGGGGACAATATAGCCGCCTATCAGGAAATCTGGGATACCCTGAAATGGGAACAGAGTAAGATGGAGGACAGCGCGGAGGATTTTGAGGACTCTGATCCGGAAACCTCCTCCCTGTATTCTGCCAATGCTTCTATGCTAAAAAGCTCCGCTTCCACGATTTACAGCCAGCTTAAGAACATGACTACGGAGAAAAGTATGAAAAGTCTGGAATCGGCAGCGGATACCTATACCATCACCGCCCAGACTCTGATGAATTCCTATAATCAGCTGGCAGTCCAGACTGAGGCGGCGGAAAAATCAGCAGAGGCAGCCAGAGCCGCTTTTGAGACAGCAGAGCAGAAATATGCCCTGGGACTCCTGACCCAGGAGGATCTTGAGACAGTCAGGGAAACCATGACCCAGTCAGAAAATGCTCTTGCCTCCTTACAGGAGCAGGCGGCTCAGTCCAAAACCAGCCTTCTGCGTTTTCTGGGGCTGGAGGGCCAGGAGGTGTCTGTAGGAACCATACCAGAGCCGGATCTGGAGGCCATAGAGGCCATCGACTTTGAAAGCGACAGCCAGAAGGCGGTAAACAATAACAGCACCGTTATCAGCGCCCGCCACGAAAGCGCCCCCGGCAGCGGCCAGAAGAAAATACGGGCTAGCAGCGTCCGGGAAGCCGAGGGCACCGCCCAGGCGGATATTACTGCCTCCTATGAAACACTGACCGCAAAGCTTACCGCATATGAGGGGGCCATAAGCGCCTGGGAAAGCGCCTGCCTTACCTACCAGTCCCTGGAAAGGAAGCAGCAGGCAGGGATGCTGTCAGAGACGGAGTATCTTCAGGGGGTGGCAGATTATTACAAGGCCAAAGCAGTCTGCAAATAAAAAGTCAAGCAGAAATTAATGAACTTTGAAAATTTTATAC
>URNT01000031.1 GCA_900549235.1 uncultured Clostridium sp.
AAAACGGAGCTGTCGCTCCGGTAGATTATTCATCTACTTTTGCAACAGCCCCTTAAAACTCAAGCAGGAGTGTTGATTATGGCAAAAGATTTAAACGGGAAGGTTTTGCCCAAAGGAATTATACAACGAGCGGATGGCCTTTATATGGGACGTTTTCAATATGAAGGAGAATTATATCCGCCTATTTACGACAAAGACTGGCGAGAAGTAGAAAGAAAACTGAATGACCTGCGCTATGAAGTGACACATCAAATGTATTCAGCAAAAAGTAAGCTTACATTAGATGAATGGTTTGATATTTGGTTAAAAGAATATCGGGGGATACGGGTCAAGGAGGGCACGAAAGAGAACTATCGAAATGCGTACAATGGAAGAATCAAACCGGTATTGGGGAAAAAGCGGGTAACGAGTATTCGAATGGAGCAAATTCAGAGACTGTACAATAAAATGGCAGAGGAGAATTATGCTACAGAAACCATTAAAGCAACGGCAGTGCTCTTATATGGAATGTTTAAGCAGGCTGAAAAAGTAGGACTGGTTTCTAAGAACGTTGTAGCATTGGCTACGATTCCAAAAGCAAAAGGCAGTAAAGAGCGGGTGGCATTAACGGTTGAAGAACAAGTTTTATTTCAGGAGTATGTAGAAAAATACAGCAAATTTCCACGCATTTATCTGGTGGCTTTGTGTACAGGAATGCGTAATGGTGAAGTGCGGGGACTGACATGGGATGATGTGGATTTTGAAAAACGGGTGATCCATATAACTGGAACTTTAAAATACATAAAAGGAAAAGGTACATATCGTGATGACCCGAAAACAAAGACGTCCAAAAGGGACATTCCCATGTTGAATTACTGTTATGATTTGCTGATGGAGGAAAAGAGATTACAAGAGGAAGCGAAGGAGTTGGCGGAAACATATTGGATACCATACCCAAATCTTGAAAATCTGGTATTTACAAAAAATAATGGTCAGCCAATTTCGCGTGAAATGGTTACGGCAGATATGAATCGGATCTTTGAGTACATGAAAAAGGAGGGGAAACATATTCCTCAATTTACATTTCATGCTCTCAGGCATACGTTTGCGACTCGTGGTTTGGAACAGGGAATTGATCTGAAGGTTATGCAGACAATTTTGGGTCATACTTCTCTTTCCATGACTTCTGACTTATATTCGCATGTGCTGCCCACAACAAAATCAAAAGAGATGGAGAAACTGGAAGAAATTTTTTAGGGATTGCATAAATGCTAAGTCAATGCTATACTAGGTCTGCTGAAAAACTGTGCAAAGCGGCATTTAATATAGAAGTTTTTCGAAGAACTGTGTAAAAACTGTGTAGCAGCCGTTTTAAGTCACTGACATTAAGCACCCATAAGGTCATAGAAACCCTTGATTTATCAGGTTTTCTATCAAAAACGACCGGTGTGTTCGAGACCTTCCACACCTAAAACAAAACTAAAGGAGCAATTGAATTATGAACGAAATGAAAAAGAACCAGCTGTATCTTGTCCAAGGAGCCATGATTGCGGCGATCTATGTGGCCCTGACTCTGAGTCTGATGCCGATCAGCTACGGGCCCATCCAGTTCAGGGTATCGGAAGCGCTGTGCATCCTTCCGTTTTTTACGCCGGCGGCAGTGCCGGGGCTGTTTGTGGGCTGCCTTTTGTCCAACCTGTTAGGGGGACTGGTGCCTATGGATGTGATCTGCGGAAGCCTGGCGACCCTGATCGGGGCCATTGGATCACGGTATGTAAGAAAGCATAAGTGGTGCGTATGCATCCCGCCTATCCTGGCAAATACCATCATTGTTCCGTGGGTACTGAAGTATGCCTATGGGGCAGAGGATATGATCCCCTTTATGATGCTTACGGTGGGGATCGGAGAGATCCTGGCCATCGGCGTGCTGGGCAATATCCTGCTGGGAGCGCTGGAAAGCGTAAAGCACCTGGTTTTTAAGCAGCAGGCTGCGTGATAATCAGATAGAGGATCACCTTGGATCAGGGTGGTTCTCTATTTTTTTATGGATTTTCCCTTTTTATTTGCTATAATGATAAGGAAGGGTACATTGATCTTAAAATGTACGGAAGAAAGGAAGCATTTGTATGTATGAGATAGATTTTAGCAGACCGGAGCATATACACTTTATCGGGATCGGAGGGATCAGCATGAGCGGACTGGCCCAGATCCTTCTGCAGGCGGGCTTTACTGTATCCGGCTCCGACATCCACGAAAGCGAGCTGACCAGGCAGCTGGAGAAAAAGGGAGCGCGGGTATATTACGGCCAGAAGGCGGCCAACATTGAGAGGGAGTCGGGAATACAGGCGGTGGTCTATACAGCGGCCATCCATGAGGATAATCCTGAGTTTCAGGCCGCCCGGGGACGGCAGCTTCCCATGCTTACGAGAGCGGAGCTTCTGGGAGAAATCATGCAGAATTACAGGGAATCCATTGCCGTAGCAGGCACCCACGGAAAGACCACCACTACCTCCATGCTGACAGACATTTTCCTGGAGGCGGAGTCAGATCCTACCATATCCGTAGGAGGCATCCTGCCTGACATCGGGGGCAATATCCGGGTAGGCGGGCCGGAGCTGTTTGTAACCGAGGCCTGTGAATATACTAACAGCTTCCTGTCATTCTCCCCCACGGTTGAGGTGATCCTTAATATAGAAGCTGATCATCTGGATTTTTTCAAGGATATAGATGACATCCGCCATTCCTTCCGCCTGTTTGCACAGAAGCTGCCCCAGTCCGGCCTTCTGGTGATCAACAGCGGCATCGAAGGGCTGGAGGAGCTGACAGAGGGGCTTGGCTGCCGTATTGTGACCTTTGGAAGGAACAGCGGGAGCCAGTATACAGCGGAACATATTTCCTATGATGAATTTGCAAGGCCCTCCTATGATCTGGTGGTGCGTGGGGAGAGGAAGGGACGGATCACCCTTGGAGTTACCGGCGAGCACAATGTCTATAATTCCCTGTCTGCGGCAGCTGCGGCCATGGAGCTTGGCATCGGGCTGGAGGCTGTGATAAAGGGACTATACAGGTTTAAGGGCACCAACCGGAGATTTGAGAAGAAGGGGGAGGTCTGCGGAGTTACCATTATCGACGATTATGCCCACCATCCCCAGGAGATCCGCGCTACCTTAAGCGCGGCGGCCCATTATCCCCACAGGAAGCTGTGGTGTGTGTTCCAGCCTCATACCTATACTAGGACGAAGGCATTTCTGGACGAGTTCGCAGAGGCCCTTGCGGGGGCGGATGAGGTGATCCTGGCAGATATTTACGCGGCCAGGGAGACAGACACCCTGGGGGTAAGCTCCGGGGATATTGCCGGACGGCTGGAGGCTCTGGGCACGAAAGTCCATTATATCCGCTCCTTTGATGAAATTGAAACATTTATTTTGGAACATTGTATGCAGGGTGACCTGTTGATAACTATGGGGGCCGGAGATATAGTAAAAGTGGGAGAAAAACTGCTGGGCCTGTAACTTATCCACAGTATCCACAAAGTTGTCAACAGATAAATTGTCGAAAACCTGTGGATTTCCTGATTAACATAAAAAAATGTCGGAAAATTTGGAAATACTTGATTTTACAAGGAAAAATACGCCTGGCGGAATAGTTTTCCACTGGGAAATAAAAATTGTCCACAATATCCACAATATCCACAAATATCGACACAGGGATCAGTGGAAAAGGACAGCCCGTTTCCTTTTCTCTGTGGATATGTTATGATGGAGACAGCATGGCAAGGAGTGGTGAGTATGGGTATAAATATGAAGGACAGATGGGGCATCCAGGCGACGCTGGTGTCCAATCAATTTATTGACAGCTATATGGCGCAGGCCAATGGGGAGTATGTGAAGGTGTACCTGTATGTGCTGCGCAATCAGGGAAGGCAGGTTTCGGTGGAGGAGATTGCGGACGCTCTGAATCATACAGAATCAGACGTTAGCCGGGCCCTCAGCTACTGGAAGAAGGCAGGGGTTCTGACGGAGGAGACAGAAGCGGTCCGGGAGCCGGAAAAGGAACCGGAAGCCGGAAGAACACGGCCGGAGGAGAAGGGCAGCCAGTCCCTAAAGCAGCAGCCCTCAGGAGCTGCCCAGGCGCTGTCTGTACCGGCTCCGGCGGCAGAGGAAGAGCCCGGGCGGACGGTTCCGGTCTATTCGGTGGAGCAGGTAAACCGCCTGTCAGGAAATGAGGAATTTTCTCAGCTTCTCTATATTGCCCAGAAGTATATGAATAAGGTATTTACCCCCAGGGACTGTCAGGTTTTTGCCTATCTTTATGAGGCCCTGGGGATGAGCAGTGAGCTTTTGGAGTATCTGGTGGAATACTGCGCTCAGAATAATCATACCTCGATGCGGTATCTGGAGACGGTAGCTATCAGCTGGCACGATAAGGGGATAAAGACGGCCCAGGAGGCCAAGGATTACTGCTCCTCCTACACAAGAGACAGCTTTGCGGTGATGAAGGCATTTGGCCTCAGCAGCAGGAAACCGGCGGCTCCGGAGCAGGCTCTTATGGATAAATGGTTCAAGGATTACGGCTTTACCAGGGAGGTCGTTCTGGAGGCCTGCAGCAGGACCATTACAGCTATTCACAGCCCCAGCTTCCAGTATGCGGACCGGATCCTTACAGACTGGAAAAAAGCGGGGGTCAAGCGGCGGGAGGATATAACAGAGCTGGATGCAAGGCGGTTTGCCGTTACGGAGGAGGACGCGAAGGGGAAGGAACGGCGGTTCCAGAAATACGGCGCGGCCTCCCAGGGGCAGGCAAAAAAGCCGGCCTCCAATAATCAGTTCCACAATTTCAAGCAGAGGGATACAGACTATGACGCCTTGATGCTTAAGCAGGTAAAGGAATGGGTGGGACAGACAGAGGAAAGGTAAGGAGATGAAATATGGCACTGAGCAATTCCCAGTATGACGCGATTATGAGGGAGTACGGACGGCAGCAGATGGAAAACCAGCACCGGCTGGAGGAACGGAGAAGGGAGATTTATGGACGGCTTCCTGTGATCCGGGAGCTGGAGGCGGAGATCGCCGGGCGCTCGGTGGCCTGCGCCAGACGGCTTTTAGAAGGAGACCAGGGGGCTCTTGAACGGCTCAGGGCGGAGCTTTCGGACTTAAGGGAGCAGAAAGCCCTTTTGATCCGGGCGGCAGGCTATCCGGATGATTATCTGGAGCTTCATTACCGGTGTTCCGACTGTAAGGATACGGGGCTTATCGATGGCCGCAAGTGCCACTGCTTCCTCCAGGCCCAGATGAAGCTCCTTTACGCCCAGTCCAATCTGGATCAGGTGCTGGATCAGGAAAATTTCCGGAGCCTCACCTTCAAGTATTATGATGACCGGGAGGTCCTTCCTGAGATCGGCATTACCAATGCCGCCTATATGAAGCGGGTAGTCCAGGGATGCCGGGATTTTGTGGCGGATTTTGACCGGAAGCATGATAATCTGCTGTTTACAGGAAGCACAGGGGTCGGGAAAACATTTCTCACAAACTGCATTGCCAGGGAGCTGATGGACAGCTGCCATTCGGTGATCTATCTGTCAGCAGGTGATCTGTTTGAGGTATTTTCAAGAAATAAGTTCGATTATGAGAAGGCAGAGGATATGAAGGATATGTACCGGTATATTCTGGACTGCGACCTTCTGATCATCGACGATCTGGGGACGGAGCTGAACAACAGCTTTACCTCCTCCCAGCTTTTTTACTGCATCAATGAGCGGATGAATATGAGCCGATCCACTATCATTTCCACTAACCTCTCCCTGGCAAGGCTGAGGGATTCCTACACCGACCGGGTGACCTCCCGGATCATGAGCGGCTATACCATCATCCCCCTTTATGGAAATGATATACGGCTCCTTAAAAAATAAGGAAAACCGGGCCTTTTTTGCCGGGGAATCCCTTGACGAACCATGGAGGATAATGGTATAAACATATATGCTGGTCTGTTTAGGACCGCCAAACACAGGAGGATATAAAAGATGTTATATGAGGAAAAGATCATAGAGACCATACCCGTCGGTCCCCTGGGCCTGGTTCCCTTAAAGAGCTGCACCGAGATGGGGAAGAAGGTAGATGAATATCTGGTGTCCTGGAGACGGGAGCGGGAGAGCGAGCACAAATCCACCATCGCGTTTTCCGGCTACCAGAGAGATTCTTACATTATCAACGCAAGTACCCCAAGATTTGGTTCCGGTGAGGGAAAGGGAAGCATCCAGGAATCCATCCGGGGAGATGATCTGTATATTATGGTGGATGTATGCAACTACAGCCTGACTTATTCGCTGTTCGGCATGACAAACCATATGTCTCCCGATGACCATTTTCAGGATTTGAAGCGTGTGATCGCAGCAGCGGCAGGCAAGGCCCGCAGGCTGAATGTGATTATGCCCTTCTTATATGAAAGCCGCCAGCACAAGCGCTCCGGTCGTGAGTCCTTAGACTGCGCCCTGGCGCTGAAGGAACTGGTAAATATGGGTGTGGAGAATATCATTACCTTCGATGCCCACGACCCGAGAGTACAGAACGCCATTCCCTCCAAGGGCTTTGAGACGGTACAGCCTATCTACCAGTTCTTAAAGTACCTGCTGAAAAATGAACCGGACCTGCAGATCGACAGCGATCATATGATGGTGATCAGCCCGGATGAGGGCGGCACAGGAAGGGCCGTTTATTTTGCAAATATGCTGGGCCTGGATATGGGTATGTTCTATAAGCGCAGGGATTACACAAGGATCGTAAACGGACGCAACCCTATTGTGGCCCATGAGTTTTTAGGATCCAGTGTAGAGGGCAAGGACGTACTGATCATTGACGATATGATCTCCTCCGGCGAGAGTATGCAGGACGTTGCCAAGGAGTTAAAGAGAAGGAAGGCCAGAAAGGTATTTATCTGCTCCACCTTCGGCCTCTTTACCGGCGGTCTGAATAAGTTTGACGAGTATTACGAAAAGGGCCTGATCGACCGGATCCTGACCACCAACCTGGTATATCAGACACCGGAGCTTCTTCAGCGCCCCTACTATATCAACGTAGATATGAGCAAGTACATTGCCCTGATTATCGACAATCTGAACCACGACGCTTCCTTAAGCGACCTTCTTACACCAACCAAGAGGATCAACCGGCTGCTGGAACAGTACCGCAGCTGATGGATAGCCGTTTCCTTGTTTACAGGGAAGCGGCTTTTTTGAAAGAAGTGTACACGAAAATGAAATAGGAGAAATGGCATGGAAGAAAAACGATTCCGGGATGGGATCCACTGGATGACATTCCTGCTGAGCCTTTTAGTGGTATGGGTCCATTCTTATAACGCGGAGCTTCTTGCGGGAGGAAGCGATGGATTTGCCCTGGCAGACCGCCTTCAGCGCATGGTGATGGAAGGCCTGGGGCAGATCGCGGTGCCCGGCTTTTTTATGGTGTCCTCTTATCTGTTTTACCGGGGCTTTTCCTGGAACCGCCTTCCCGAGAAATGGAAATCCAGGGCAAAAAGCGTTTTGGCGCCCTACCTTTTGTGGAATTTTCTTTACTATATGGCATATGGGATAGCTACCCGCCTTCCCTTTATGGAAGGGCTTATGGGAAAGGAGCCGGTTCCTTTTACTCTTGGGGAGCTGTGGCAGGCGGTGGCCCATTATGCTTATAATCCGGTGTTCTGGTATCTGTACCAGCTGATCCTTTTGATCCTTCTGGCGCCGGTGATCTATGTGGTTTTCCGAAGAACCTGGATGGGGATCCTGGCTCTGGTTTTTATGCTTTGGGGGCTCTGGAGCAATGCCTCCCTGCCGTTTGTGAACCTGGATGCACTGTTTTATTACAGCGGGGCGGCATTTTTTGCTCTTCACAGGGAGGGCTGGGGGAAGGTGGCAGAGGAGGGGCTTGGAGGACGGCTGTTTTTCAAAGGGGAGCGTATGGCAGACTGGAGGAGGACCGTGGGGACGGCTGCCGCTTTTTTTGCGGCGCTCTGCCTGATTAAGTTCTGGGAGCAGCCAGGAGGCTGGCTGTGGGGAAGAGCCCTTCCTATCGTGGCTTTCCGAGCCTGGGGAGTGGGGCTATTGTGGTTCCTTCTGTCGGTAGTCCGCCTTCCGGAGCCGGCCCGGTGGATGAAAAATGGTTTTTTCCTTTACGCCATCCACTTCCTTCTGGTACGCCTGATCACCAAGGCGTCCGCCCTGATTCTGCCGACCTCTCCGGTTTTTGCCATGGCTCTGTTCCTTTTTATGCCGTTTCTTATGACGGCGGCGGCAGAGATGCTTGGGAGACTGGCGCGGTGGATATCTCCCAGCTTTTACAGGGTGCTGTCCGGGGGGAGGTGACAGAGGAAATCCTGGATTTCCTCCTTGCAAAATGAGCCCGCCTGTGTTATCCTTGCCTTAACCCCGGGGAGTTCTTCCTGCCAGAAGCTGGCCTGACTGCGGGACTGATTGTTCAGAGGATGGTGCACAGGCATCCGTACAGGGCATTTCGCCCGCCATTCACAAAGGAAAATAAAAGAAAATAAAAATCTGGTTGACATTTTGGAAGAACTATACTATGATTATAATTATGAAAGAACACTTGTTCGGATTTGGAGGACGCTATGGCGAAAGAAGAGAAGATGCCTGTTAACAGGGATATGAACCAAGAGGAGAAGCTGAAGGCGCTGGATGCCGCCATTACCCATATTGAGAAGGCATTTGGCAAGGGCTCCGTGATGAAGCTGGGAGAGTCCAGCGTGAATATGAATATTGAAACCAGCCCCACAGGCTCCATCAGCCTGGACATCGCGCTGGGACTGGGCGGTGTGCCCAAGGGAAGAATCGTAGAGATCTACGGGCCGGAGTCTTCCGGTAAGACTACCGTAGCCCTGCATATGGTAGCGGAGGTGCAGAAGCGTGGCGGGATCGCAGGCTTTATCGACGCGGAGCATGCCCTTGACCCGGTATACGCGAAGAATATCGGCGTTGATATTGACAACCTCTACATCTCCCAGCCGGATAACGGCGAGCAGGCTTTGGAGATCACCGAGACGATGGTGCGCTCCGGCGCTGTGGACATCGTGATCGTGGATTCTGTTGCGGCTCTGGTGCCTAAGGCGGAGATCGACGGAGAGATGGGAGATTCCCATGTGGGCCTTCAGGCAAGGTTGATGTCTCAGGCACTGCGTAAGCTGACCGGCGTGATCAGCAAGTCCAGCTGCGTGGTCATCTTTATCAACCAGCTCCGTGAAAAGGTAGGCGTGATGTTCGGAAATCCGGAGACGACTACCGGCGGCCGCGCCCTTAAGTTCTACTCCTCTGTCCGTATGGACGTGCGCAGGATCGAGAGCCTGAAGCAGGGCGGAGAGGTGATCGGAAACCGTGTCCGGGTGAAGATCGTGAAGAATAAGATTGCTCCTCCCTTCAAGGAAGCAGAGTTTGACATTATGTTCGGCAAGGGTATTTCTAAGGTGGGAGACATCCTTGACCTGGCTGTAAAGGTAGGGATTGTGGAAAAGAGCGGCGCCTGGTTTGCCTACAAGGGCTCCAAGATCGGCCAGGGCCGTGAGAATGCTAAGCAGTATCTGTCTGAGAATCCGGAGCTTCTGGCCGAAGTAGATGCTAAGGTCCGGGTAAGGTACGCCCTTCCAGGTGCCAAGGAGGCAGCAGCGGCAGCCGGTCTTTCCGAGGAGGAGATCGCTCTCCTTGAGGAGGAAAGCAGAAAGAAAGAGGCCAAGTCCTCCGCCAAGAAGGCAGACTCCCGCAAGCCAGATTCCAAGAAAGAGGACGCCCAGGAGGAGCTGACAGAGGACGAGGAGTTGGACGAGGAATTTACTGAAGGAGATGAAGAAGCATGACCGTTACGGCCGTGATTCCCATTGACAAGAGAAAGTGCAAGGTCTTCCTGGAGGAAGACTTTGCCTTTGTTTTATATAAGGGGGAGCTGAAAAAGCTGGAGATCTCTGAAGGCAGCGATGTAAGCAGAGAACAGTATGAGGCGATCCTGGAGGAGATTCTGCTCCCCAGAGCCAGAGAGCGGGCCCTCTGCCTACTCCAGGCCCAGGGACGCACCCGGGCACAGCTGCGCCGCAGGCTGACAGAGGACGGCTATCCGCCTGAGGCAACAGACCGGGTTCTGGAGTTTTTAGAGCAGTACCGCTTCGTGGATGACAGTTCCTACGCAGAGAGCTATGTAAGCTCTAACCGCCTGAAAAAGAGCCGCCGCCAGATGGAATACGAACTCCGCCAGAAAGGCGTAGACCCAGAGATCCTTTCCAGAGTCATGGAAGAAGCCGCCCCCGAAGACGAGGCCTCCGCCAGACGGCTGGTGGAAAAGCGCCTGAAGGGCCGCAGAGAGCTGTCCTATGAGGAAAAGGGGAAGCTTGGGGCCTATCTGGGGCGGAAGGGGTATTCTTATGATGTGATCTGGCGGGTGATTGAGGGGATGGGGGAGGAGTAGGCTGCTGTTGATGGAGCACTGCGGAATTTGTACATATTGTATGTATTTCCCCGAAAACAGGGTGAATATACTTGACATAATTTTGAAAAACGTATAAAATTAATATGTTGTAGTTCGTACAATGAAAACTAAATAAGGAGGTGCTCCTGTGACACAGATAATGTTCCCTTTGATGGTTATCGTTACGATAATTGTGGCTATTATTGTCTGGTTTTCGGCCCGTTCCTACGAGCGTAAGCAGTATGATCTGAAGGTAGGCAGTGCGGAAGAGAAATCCAGAGAAATAATAGATGAAGCATTAAAAACCGCAGAGACAAAAAAGCGAGAAGCTCTCCTGGAAGCCAAGGAAGAATCTTTAAAGACGAAAAATGAATTAGAGAAGGAAACCAAGGAAAGAAGAGCAGAACTTCAACGTTATGAAAAACGTGTATTGAGCAAGGAAGAAAACATCGAAAAGAAGGCAGACGTCCTTGAAAAGAAGGAGGCAGACCTGGTCAGAAGGGAGAATATTCTCAGTAAGCGTACTGCAGAGGTAGAATCCCAGTATGAGCAGGGAATACAGGAACTGGAGCGGATTTCCGGTCTGACCTCCGAACAGGCAAAAGAATATCTTTTAAAATCTGTTGAAGACGATGTAAAGCATGACACAGCTAAGTTAATTAAGGAACTGGAAAACAAGGCAAAAGAAGAAGCGGACAAGAAAGCCAGAGATCTGGTAGTGACAGCCATCCAGCGCTGTGCAGCGGATCATGTGGCAGAGACAACAGTTTCCGTTGTCCAGCTTCCAAATGATGAGATGAAAGGCCGCATCATCGGACGCGAGGGCCGCAACATCCGTACTCTTGAGACTCTGACTGGTGTGGAACTGATCATTGATGACACTCCGGAGGCAGTTGTATTATCCGGATTCGATCCGATCCGCAGAGAAGTAGCGAGGGTAGCATTGGAGCGGTTGATCGTGGACGGACGTATCCATCCGGCCAGGATCGAGGAAATGGTAGAAAAAGCACAGAGGGAAGTGGAGAACAACATGAGAGAGGAAGGCGAAGCAGCCTGTCTTGAGGTTGGTATCCATGGAATTCATCCGGAATTAGTGAAGTTACTTGGTAAGATGAAGTTCAGAACCAGCTATGGACAGAATGCATTAAAGCATTCTATCGAGGTATCCCAGCTGTCAGGACTTCTGGCATCAGAACTAGGGGTGGATGTACGTTTAGCAAAACGTGCCGGTTTATTACATGACATTGGTAAATCCGTTGACCATGATATGGAAGGAACCCATGTACAATTAGGTGCGGACCTGTGCAAGAAGTACAAGGAATCTGCAACCGTTGTAAATGCAGTAGAATCCCATCATGGCGATGTTGAGCCAACGAACCTTATTTCCTGCGTTGTGCAGGCAGCGGATACCATATCTGCTGCAAGGCCTGGCGCGAGACGTGAGACGTTGGAGACATATACAAACAGATTAAAACAACTGGAAGATATTACCAATTCCTTTAAGGGAGTTGACAAATCTTTTGCCATTCAGGCAGGCCGGGAGGTCCGCATTATGGTCGTTCCGGAACAGATTAGCGATGACGATATGGTATTGCTGGCAAGAGAGGTTTCAAAGCGTATTGAGGACGAGCTGGAGTATCCAGGCCAGATTAAGGTTAACGTGATCCGCGAATCACGGGTGACCGATTACGCGAAGTAATTGTTGGGATTGAAAAACAGATACCCCGGACCTATAGGAATTTTTTATTCATATGGGTTCGGGGTATTTTACGCTATGGCATGCGGGAAGCCTTGCGCATACTTGACAAACCAAAGGGTCTTGGTTATAATAATCTTCGTGTTGCGGGTATGGTGGAATTGGCAGACACGCCAGATTTAGGTTCTGGTTCGAGAGAGTGCAGGTTCAAGTCCTGTTACCCGCATAGTAAATCCCTTGATGATTCAAGGGATTTTTCTTTATCAAAAAATCAAGGGATGAGGATAGATATGGGAGGAAGGAAACGGACACCGGTTTACAGGCGGAGGATTTTTGTATATTTTATAGCGATTGCCATTGTACCGCTTCTGATCCTGGGATTTTATTCCTATGACAGTGCGGCGAAGGCAGTGCGTTCCAGCGTGCGCCAGGCCAATGTGACAGCCCTGGTACAGGCGGAGGCCAGGACGGAGCGTGCTCTGGATGCGGTGAGACAGAATTTTCTGCAGGCGGCAGGACGGAGCAGTACCCTGGAGATGATTGAACAGGAGTATAATGAGATCCCCTACCCCAGGCTGCGCAGCTTTATTGATAGCATATGCGGGGATGAGTCCTATCTGAATTATGGGGAGAGCTACAGCTTTATCAATTACAAAAAGGGCTGGGTCTTAAGCAATAAGGGGATGCTGAAGCTGGAAGGGGTGGAGAATTTTCCCTGGTTGGAGGAACTTGAGGAGAAGGATCAGAATATATTCTGGATCAACCATATTGGAAAAGAAAACAGCGGAGATGGAACGATTGAGTCCTCCTATGTCAATGACCACTATCTGATGTTTGTGGTAAAGCTTCCTGTTTACGCAGCCAGTCCGGATGCTGCCTTTGTGGTTAATATAAGGCAGAATGCTCTGGAGGATCTGCTCCGCGACAGCCTGGGCAATGGGAGCCTCCTGGTATTTGATCAGGATGGGAAAGAGGTATATTCGGAGAATCAGGCAGTGCTGGATTATTATCAGAAGAATACAGAACAGCTGAAGGATACGGATCAGACTTTTATAGAAACTCCTGAGGGCACCTATGATATTGTAAAAAGGCGGGCTGCTGGCAGCGGTTGGACGTATCTTGCCTGCTACAGTCCGGCAGCTGTCAACAGTCAGCTGAGACCTATTTTAAGGACGATGGCGGAGATCATTCTGGTAGTGCTGGCGCTGATCGGCATTATCAGCGGATTTGGTTCCTCTCACATATACCGGCCAGTGAAGAAGCTGGTAGATCAGATGGAGGAGATGGTGCCGGGGAAGGGGGATGAGGATGAGTTTGAACTGATCCAGGAGGGCATCCATTCTCTGGTAGGCCGCAATGAAGAATTGAAGGATGTGATCTCCAGGCAGAAGAATCAGCTTACAGAGTTGTTTGCCATCCGCTTGATTCGGGGAAGGCTCAAGGAGGAGGAGATTGCCAGAACCAGGGAGAAGCTGCAGATTCATTTTAAGTCCTGTCTGTGTGTGGCTTCAGTGATTTTCTGCCCTCAGAGCGAGACAGACCGGGAGCCTGTAGGAGTGGATGCTCTGAACCTGGAGCTTTTGCATCAATTGCCGGAGGAGATCCGTTCTATGCTGATATTTCCGCCCTTTATTTATACAAGGGTGATCGTGATGGCAGTGGACGGCGAGAATCATGAAAGAATCGAGGAAAAGCTGCTGGCTCTCAGAAACTGCCTGTCTGTTTTTGTTTCAGAGATATGCGGTGGATATATTGATATGGGTGCCAGCCGGATCTTTGAACAGGAGACCGGATTTAGGCGTGCTTACAATGAAAGCCTGGAGGCTCTTAAGATCAACGAAAACTTTGACCGGGATGAGGACACAGAAGGCATTTCCATGGAGGACAGCTCTATCACCTATTACAGTGACCTTATAGATAAAAATGTAGACCGCAGTGATTACGATCTTGTGCTGGATGCTGCTATCAAGGAGGCGATAGATGCCTGCGACCAGGAAAAGGCCTTTGCTGTTACGGCGCAGTTTCTCAGGGAGGTAAGCCGCAGCAAGATAGTGCGGTATGAGCAGCAGTATTATTTCCACCGATTCCTGCTGGCGATCCTTTCAGTTCCTGCAGATGCAGGGATTCCTATCTGTGACCTGTTTCCGGAAGGAGAGGAGAATCTTTTCCTTCGCTTTAATCAGCTGTATGATCTGAGAAATATAAGGAAATTCTTTGAGACCCAGGTAATTCTTCCGGTGATCAGCCGGATGAATCAGTTCAGAAAAAGCGGTTCTGAGGCTGTTCTGGAAAAGATCATGGGGCTGGTGGAGGAAAGCGGCGGTGACTTGACTCTCAGCGAGTGCGCGCAGAAGCTGGGGTATCATCCAAGCTATATCTGGCGGGTGATGAAGCAGACCAGGGATATGACCTTTACTAATTATATTGCGGAGCAGAAGCTGGAGCTTGCCAGAGAGCTTCTGGTGGAGACAGACTGCTCTGTGGCAGAGATCGCCGAACGGCTAAGCTATAGTAATGCGCAGAATTTTATCCGTTTATTTAAAAAGCATATGGGGATCACGCCGGGGCAGTACCGAAAGCAAAACAGGCCCTGACAGAAGGATGACCGGAAGAATTGGGGTTCTTCCGGTTTTTTCTGTATGGAAATAATCACCTTATCCAGAGTCTGGCTGTCTGAAGGAGAAAAAGGAATGATCCAATTCTGGAATCATTGGGTTATGGAGGCAAGAAAGGGATTATTTTTCTCTTAAATGGAAGGATATAAGGATAATTATATACATTTTGCATAAAAACAAGATTGAAAAAGTGGTAAAAATTGTGTAAACATAATGATTGTTGAAATTCCACAAAAAAAGAGTAGGATAGAGCCGTAAGCAGACAAAAATGAACGAAAAGAAAACGAGGGAGGTTCGCTTATGGCAAAGCTAAAAACGGTCGGAGCAGCTGGGGCGGCAGAGAAGAGGGAGCCGCTTTTCAGCTACATCAAACGGCACAAATGGATGTATCTGCTGATGCTTCCGGGTATTCTGTATTTCATCATCTTTAAGTATGTGCCTATGGGAGGTTTGATTATTTCCTTCCAGAATTACAGTCCGTATCTGGGAATTTTGGGAAGTGAATGGGTAGGGGTGGAGCATTTTAAAACATTTTTTATGAATCCGGATTTTAAGATGCTTCTTGTGAATACATTTTCCATTGCAGTAATGAACCTGGTCTTTTTCTTCCCCATGCCGATTATCCTGGCTCTCCTTTTAAATGAGATCCGTAATAAATTTGTGAAGAAATCCATTCAGACCATGATCTATATCCCCCACTTTATTTCTATGGTAATCGTGGCAAGTATTACATTCACCTTATTAAATACAGAGTCAGGAGCGATTAACCAGCTGATCTACAGTCTGACTGGCCAGAAACTGGAATTCTTATCTGATCCTAAATATTTCCGCTGGATCATTGTTCTTCAGAATATATGGAAGGAAACAGGCTGGGGCATGATCATCTTCCTGGCAGCGCTGGCAGGGGTAGATACTCAGCTGTATGAAGCGGCTCAGGTGGACGGGGCAGGAAAGTTAAGGCAGGTATGGCATATCACCCTTCCGGCTATCAAGAGTACCATTATCATCATGCTGATCATGAAGGTAGGAACGCTGTTGAACACGGGATTTGAGCAGATCTTCCTGATGAAGAATTCCTTAAATTCTTCTGTGGCAGAGGTATTTGATACCTATGTATACACGCTGGGCATTACTCAGGGAGCGTTTTCCTACTCAACGGCAGTTGGTATGTTCAAGTCAGTGGTTGCCACAGTGATGGTGGTTACAACTAACTGGATCTGTAAGAAATGCGGCGAGACCGGATTATATTAAAGGAGGGAAGGAATCAAAATGGTATCATTTGCGGCAGACAAACACAGAACGATCAAATTAAGCCCCGGTGAACGGGTGGGGATGACAGTGGTATACATCATCTGTATTCTGGCAGGAGTGCTGACCATCGTTCCCTTCCTTTATGTGGTGGCAGGCTCTCTGGCAACGGAAAAAGAGCTGGTGGAACGGGCATTTTTCATTATTCCCCACACCATCTCCACCAATGCCTATAAGTATATTATTTCTGATGGAAGTATTTTCAGGGGGCTGGCAAATTCATTTTTCATTATGATCGCAGGCACCGTTATCAATATGGCCTTTACCACTACTTTGGCCTATCCCCTTTCTAAAGCGGGGCTGAGAGGAAGAAATGCCATCCTGAATCTGATCATCGTTACCATGCTGCTTTCCGGCGGCATGATTCCCAACTATCTGGTAGTAAAGAGCCTGGGGATGCTGGACAGCTACTGGGCGCTGATGCTTCCGGGGGCAGTCAATGCGTTTAACCTGATTATTGTAAAGAACTTTTTCCAGGAGCTTCCCCACGAGCTGGAGGAGGCAGCAAAGATCGACGGCTGTTCGGATGTGGGGATTTTCGCAAAGATCATCCTGCCTCTTTCAAAGCCGGCCCTGGCTTCGGTCAGCTTATTTTACGCAGTATCCCACTGGAATGATTTCTTCAACTCACTGATCTACTTAAACAGTACGAAGAAATTTCCGGTGCAGATCATTTTAAGGCAGATTGTACTGCTGGCCCAGGGAGCCAGTGCAGATGGAAGCTCTATCGACTTTGGTGCAGGAGGGACGCCGCCGGAGCAGGCTGTAAAAATGGCGGCTACCGTTGTAGCAACGATTCCAATTCTTTGCGTCTATCCATTTGTCCAGAAATACTTTGAACAGGGTGTAATGGTTGGAGCCGTAAAGGGATAAAAATGTATGTAAATGAGGAGGATTACCATGAAAACAAAGCAGATGAAGAAAATGGCTGCCTTAGGACTGGCAGCAGCGACAGCAGCAGGCTGTATTACAGGCTGTGGAAGCAAGCAGGCTTCTGTAGATGAAAACGGAAATTATAACCTGAAGGTGATGACCTATGACTACTTCGGAAATCCCATGAAGGGCCAGGTGGGAGAGAGTATTGTTGACCAGGTAGAGGCCTATACCAAGGTGAACCTGGATGTGATGTGGACTCCCAAGGACAATTATGATGACAAGCTGAATCTGGTGCTGGCAGGAGGCGGTGAGGATATGCCTCAGATCATTGCCACAGAGACCAAGTCTCCGGCTATCATCAACGCCGCAAAGGCCGGCGCACTCTGGGATATTGAGGAGTTGATGAAGGAATTTCCCCACCTGAAAAATGCCAACGAGGCAGTAAATGATAATATCCGGATCGGCGGAAAGCTCTATGGTGTATACAGAGGACGTGCTTTGGGAAGAAATGGTTTATCCTATCGGAAGGACTGGGCAGACAAGCTGGGATTGGATGCACCGGAAACGGTTGAGGATGTCTACAATATGCTGTATGCATTTACCTATGATGATCCGGACGGAAATGGCCAGGACGATACCTACGGTCTGGCACTGACTAAATATACGGCTCCTCTTGATATTATCCAGACCTGGTTCGGAGCGCCAAACGGCTGGGAAGAAACGGACGGAAAGCTGATCCCGGAGCATCAGACTGAGGAATACATGGAGGCTTTGAAATGGCTCCGTCAGTTGTGTGAGGAGGGGCTGATCAAAAAGGATTTCCCAACAAGAGATGCTGCTACAAAGTCAGATGATCTGAAAACACAGAAAGCAGGCATGCTGGTAGATGCTCTGGATGACGGCCGCCGGGTGGCAGATTATTTTGAAAATCAGAACATCGAGGGGCCGGAGATTGACTTTGTAGGAGCCATCAAGGCAGATGAGGCTTCTGAACCAAGAACAATGGCAACACTGGGCTGCCAGGGATTCTTTGTGATCACAAAGGCTGCAAAAACCGAGGAGGATGTGCGCAGATGCCTGGATTTCCTGGATAAGATGAATGATGAGGAGATGCTGACGCTGGCAAATTATGGTTTAGAGGGTAATCATTATACCATTGAAGCAGATGGCAGGCTGACAAGAAGCCATGACGCGGCTTTAAATCAGGAATACCAGGCAATGAATCAGCTGGTTTCTTATACAGAATATGCTCCTAATATGGATCCTTATGTAACCTTAAATGAAACGGAGGTTTACTACAGACAGCAGGAGACGATAGAAGCTAATGCCCAGTACGCCATTTCAGATCCTGCGGCAGGTATTCTGGGAGATTCTGAGGAATATACAAAAAATGGCGTTGCCCTGGATAAAATCATCGAGGACGCAAGAATCCAGTTTATTGTAGGGCAGATTGATGAGGATCAGCTGAGGGCCCAGTGGGATCTGTGGTCTAAGAGCGGTGGTGACAAGGTGATCGAGGAAGTAAACGCAGCTTATGCGGAACTGAAAAAATAACAGAAAGCAGCAGACTGTTGCGAAGGCTGGGAGAAAGATATGGTATCAGCAGAAGAATTTAAAAATCCTCCGGTAAAATACCGGATTAAGCCATTCTGGTTCTGGAATGGCCACATAACAAAAGAGGAGATCCGCCGGCAGATCAGGGAGATGGCCGAAAAGGGACTTGGGGGCATGTTTATCTGCGCCCGTCAGGGGATGACTGTACCCTACCTTTCAAAGGAATGGTTTGACCTGGTGGAATATGCCTGCAAAGAGAGCCGGGAACAGGGGCTGGAGGCCTGGCTGTATGATGAATATCCCTATCCCAGCGGCATGAGCGGCGGCGAGGTTCTGTTAGAGCACCCGGAGGCAGAGCATATGGTGCTGTCTCATAAGATGCTGGAGGCAGAAAGCGGCCAGGAAATCTGCGAAGACCTTGGCTGGAGCCGGATTTTGTTTGCCAAAGCCTTTCCGGCAGATGAAAATGGAACCGTCCGGTGGGATGAGGGGATGGAACTTAAGAACTGTGTGGGAAATCTGCAGACAGAGAAAATTTACCAGCAGACTGGTCTTACAAAATATAATAAAAAACGGTTTTTCTCTTATCATCCGGCGAAACTCCTAAAAACGGTGCTGCCGGAGCATCCACATGGCTCATCCTGGCGGATTGAGATCTATATGGAAATGGCAATGGGTGATTTCAAGTATTACGGCGGATTTTTCGATCCGTGTAATAAGGAGGCGGTAAAAACCTTTATTGACACCACCCATGAGCGGTATAAAGCAGCGGTGGGAGACCAGTTTGGAATCACAGTACACGGTATGTTTTCCGATGAGGTGGGGCTTTTAAGCCCCATCCCCTGGTCAAGGCGGCTGCCGGAGGAATTTGAAAAGCGCCGGGGGTATTCTCTGCTTGAAATGCTGCCGGCCCTTCACGATCCTTCCATTCCCCACGCGGACCGGATCCGCTATGACCTGTATCAGACCGCCCATGAGGTATTTCGGGAAAGCTACCACCAGCAGGTGTCGGAATGGTGCAGGAAAAATCATCTTCAGTATGCCACAGAGGTTCCCTCCATGCGCCACAGCACCCAGCGCTTCAGCGACATTCCGGGAGGCGATACAGCCCATGAAAAGCTGGGAAAATCCCTGGAATGGATCTACGACGAATATCTTCCCAACTACCGCAGCAATGCCAAAGCAGTCAGCTCTCTGGCAAGGCAGCTGGGAAAGGACTATGCCATGATCGAGAGCTTCCACAGCGTGGGGTGGACCATGACTCTTCAGGACGCCAAGTGGATGATCGACCGTCTGGGAAGCAGCGGAATCAACCTTTATAATTTCCATGCCTTTTATTACACCATCCAGGATATTACAAAGCATGATGCCCCGCCCTCCCAGTTTCTCCAGAATCCCTACTGGCGGCATTACCGGAAGCTGGCGGATTATGTGGGCCGTATGGGAGTGATGGTGACCAATACTCAGGCGCAGATTTCTATTGCGGTTCTGGACCCTGCTGCGGCGCTCTGGACCAGGCTTGGAAACCCTTTTCACGGATTCCCCTATAAGGGTGAATCAGAGGAAGAAAAGAATGAGTGTGACAGACTGAGGAACCGGTGGGTGACTGTATGCAAGGCGCTTCTGTTTGCGCAGCTGGATTATGACCATCTGGATGCAGAGCTTCTGATGGAGGCTGAGATTACAGAGGGAGAGATCCGCCTTGGACGGGCGGCCTATTCCGTAGTGATCCTTCCGCCCTGTCATTGTATGGAGGCAGGGGCAAGAAGGAAGCTGGAAACCTTTGCTGCTCAGGGAGGCTGTGTGATTGGTCTGGAGACTCTTCCATTTATTTCTATTGACAGAGATGAGGAGGATGAGGAGACGAGAGCGGCTTGGGAAAACCTGTTTGCATCTGAAAACTGTCATTTTCTGGAAAAAGATGATGAGTCAGGCAGTGCCATGACCGGGCTTTGCCGTACATATCTGAAGGAAAAGGGAAGACTTCCGGTGGAATGCAGTGTAACTGCGGGAAATTGTAAGGAAGTGATCACAGCCGTCCGCTCTGATGAGGAAGGAACTTATTATGTATTTGCGGCAAATCAGGGAAAAGAGCCGGTACAGATAAGGATCACGGCGGAGCCTGGCAGCGCAGGAGATGAAAAGTATCTGTCTCCCGGCAGGTATGATCTGGAAACTGGGGAAATAAAAGCAGAAAGTGCAGATACAGCCAGAAGCATAGTTTTAAGTCTGGAGAGCTTTGAGAGCAGGTGGATCTGTCTGGGGATGGCAGAGGCGCCCTGTTATGAGGCTGAGCAGAAAACAGAGGTACGCATCATTCCCATGGAAGGAGATTGGAAGGTATCCCTGGAGGGTATGAACCTGTGTCGGTTTGGACGGGCCCTTTTGTCAGTGGATGGGGAAAGCTGGAGGGAAACAGAGACAAAAACCTTTATAGAGCAGTGCAGCAGCCTGAGCCTGTTAAAGGAGGGCCAGATCCGGTATGAAGGCCAGTTTGGTACGCCTAAAAAGCTGCGTCCCGCCTATCCTCTGGACTGCCGGTACCGGATTTCCTTCCGGGCAGAAGAAATACCAGATCAGCTGTACCTTCTTATGGACCGGGAAAGCGCGGCAGGGGAGATGCGGATCATGGTAAATGGCACAGAGCTTTCGAAAACTCTGTGGAAGCCGATCCAGGTCAATGATCCAAATAACCGAGCGGCAGATATAAGCCGTCTGATCTGCCTTGGGGAAAATGAACTTCAATTTTATATGAGGATCCGGCAGGATGAGGAGGGACTCAGGGATCCGGTGTACCTTATGGGAAATTTTGGTGTAGAGAAACGGGAGGGAAATCTGATTCTCACCGCATTTCCGCACACCAGCCGTCCTGATGGAAGCTGGTATAAGGGCTTCCCTTATTACAGCGGCAGGATCACCTTTGAAAAGGAACTGGAGCTTGAGGCAGTAAAGCAGGATGAATTTGATATAAGGCTGGGCCTTCAGACTCCCTGCTATGACTGCATTGAGCTGGAGATAAATGGCGTCAGCCTGGGAGTAAGAGCGTTTGCGCCTTATGTCTGGAAGGGTAGGAGAGAGCTGCTAAAGCCAGGTAAAAACACCGTAAGGGTAACCGTTACTAATACACTGGCCAATATGCTGGACGGAATCTATTTTGATTATAACGGCCACAGGCTGGAGGAAGTATTACTGTGAACAGGAGCGTAGCTGTATGAATGATTATTTTCCAATGGAACAGGGGATCGAATACAGGATGGGAAGTGAGGCGAAGCCGGTGCTGCGGGTTATCGCAAACCGTTTTATGGCGGATAATCCCCCTGTCCCCGTAACCTATTATATAAGGAGCAGCAGACAGTTTGCAGTTTCAGAGGACTATATGGATCAGGTGGCACTTCATGAGAAATTTTCTCATATAGAGGCGGAGCAGTATGTATATGTCTGGGGAAAACTGTCTGTACCCCAGGCAGGCCCTTTTCATTTCCGCTTCAGCGCCTGGGGGCCGGTGACGATATGGGTCAATGGCGTTCTTTCCTTCCGCACCAACCATACCCAGGAGCGTTTTTCTGATCAGGTATCGGATCTGGTTCTGGAACTGCAGGCAGGGGAAAACAGCCTGCTTTTCCAGTGTATTTCCACTCCATTAGGCTGCGGCTTCCGTATCGGCAGCAGTTCCTATAAGGGGAGAAGAATCCAGTTTTTCGGGCCGGATAAGGAGCACAGGGGAATAAGCGGCTTTGTGTACAGCCAGCCCTTTAAAAAGCCGGTGGGAATGGCACCGGAGCTGGGTCTTGGAGAAGATGCTTTAGGAATCCGCTGGCTTCCAGAGATGGGCTGGGAAGAAAGGGCATCTCTTTCTGAGTCAGAGCGGATCTTCGGACTGGGAGAAAAGGAAGAAGGAAAGATGGTGAAAGCGGCTGCTTTTGCGTGTCCTGTCAGGGGGAAGGTAAGTATTTCCGGAAAAATAAGAGGAAAAGGCGTACTGTGGATCGACGGGGAACGGATCAGTGAGCTTGAGGGTGGTTATAGAGCAGAGGCGGTTCTTTCGGGAGGAAGGCATATTGCAGCGTTTGAGGGGCGCGGGGCAGAGGCGGAGATCCTCTTTGAGACAGAGGAGGGAAGTATTCGCCTTAAGCCGGAGTGCCCGGTCCGTCTGGCAGAAGGACGGCAGGAGGTCTGGCTGTATGCCGGGCCGTTTTCTCCGGAGCAGATTTTGGATATGAAACAAATGCTGACTTTTAAAACGCCATTTTCCACCCTTCATGGAAGATCCTTCTGGCGGGTAGATCTGCCGGATTCTTATATCCGTCCCTTTAATGAAGGGGTGCTTTACGGAGAGTGGAATTATCCTCTGGGAGTAACCCTTTACGGCATGATACAGTGCGGAAGGCTGCTGGAGGATCAGGGGATCCGGTCCTATACAGAAGGCCATATGAAAAAAGCCATGGATTTTTATGAATACTGCTTTTGGGATAAGGAGTTTTACGGGGCGGCCCCCTTCCACAATCAGCTGACTACCATGGACAGTCTGGATGACTGCGGTTCCTTCGCTTCTGCTCTTCTGGAGGTAATGAAGGATTATGAGTTGCCTCAGGGAGAAGGGGCGGCAGATTGGGCAGCCGGATATATAAGGGATCATCAGCAGAGACTGGCGGACGGAACCTTTTACAGGAACCATTCATATCTGCCTATTATGAATGAAACCCTGTGGGCGGATGATATGTATATGAGCATCCCGTTTTTATGCCGCTATTATGAAAGAAGAGGAGATGCCCGGTATCTGGAAGACGCAGTACGGCAGGCAAAGCAGTTTTTTAGCTACCTGTATATGCCGGAGTTCCAGATCATGTCCCATATTTATGATACCCATTATAAGGTACAGACCAGGGTTCCCTGGGGCCGGGGCAATGGCTGGGTGCTGTTTTCTCTGACAGAGCTTCTGGCTGTACTCCCTGAGGAGCATCCGGAGCGGAAGGAGCTTCTTGGAATGTTCAGAACTTTGTGTCAGGGGTATTTAAGACTGCAGGGTGAGGAAGGTATGTGGCATCAGGTTCTTACCATGCCGGATTCCTATCAGGAAACCTCCTGTACTGCTATGTTTATTTACAGCTTTGCAAGAGGTGTCCGGTACGGCTGGCTGGAGGAGCGGCTGCCTTACGCCATGGCGGCTTTAAAGGGCTGGCAGGGACTGTGCCGGACTGCTATTGACTGGAAGGGAAATATATACGGTGTATGCCGGGGGTCCGGCTATTCTTTCAGCAAGGAATATTATGCCAATGACCTGACCTGGAATATCAATGATACCCATGGAACCGGCATTGTGCTTCTTGCCGGAGTGGAGCTGGAAAAAATGAAGGAAGCCCAGGAGGACTATGATGAAACAGGTATTTGATCCAAGAGAATACGGCGCTGCAGGAGATGGGAAACACCTGGATACGGAGGCCATCCAGGCTGCCATTGACCGGGCAGGAGAGGCAGGGAAGGAAGGAGAACGGGCCGTGGTTCTCCTTACACCAGGCGTCTACCTGACCAGCTCTCTGTTTTTAAAGAGCCATATGGAATTTTATATGGAGGAGGGGGCCTGCCTGCTGGGAACCACAGAGGAGGACCGGTATCCCATTATGCGTACCCGTGTGGCGGGAGTGGAAATGGACTGGCCGGTGGCCATTTTAAATATCAACGGCCAGAAGGATGTGGCAGTTACCGGAAAGGGCTGTATCGACGGCCAGGGGCCTTACTGGTGGAATAAATACTGGGGCCCCGACGGGAAAGGCGGCATGAGAAAGGAATATGATGCCAGGGGGCTGCGCTGGTGTGTGGATTATGACTGCAGGAGGATAAGGAACCTGATCGTAATGGAAAGTGAGGATATAGAGCTTTCCGGATTTGAGAGCCGCCGCTCCGGCTTCTGGAATGTACATATCTGCTATTCCAGAAATGTCCGCGCAGACGGTCTTTACATCCATGACAATGAGGGCCCTAGCACCGACGGAATCGACATCGACTCCTGTGAGCAGGTAGTAGTGGAACACTGCCGTATCGCCTGCAATGATGACAGCATCTGCGTGAAATCAGGCCGGGATGCAGACGGCCTGCGGGTTGGCCGGGTGTGCCGGGACGTGGTGATCCAGGATTGTGAGATCCTTACCGGCTGCGGAGTTACCATTGGCAGTGAAACCTCCGGAGGGGCAAAAAACATTACCGTAAGAAACCTGAAATTCCGTGGTACAGACTGTGGTTTCCGAATCAAATCTGCAAAAACAAGAGGGGGAGTCATCGAGGATGTTCTGGTGGAAAATCTGGAAATGGTTAATGTAAAATATCCTTTTAATATGTGCCTGAACTGGCATCCCGCTTACAGCTACTGCCAGATTCCAGAGGGCTATGAGGGGGCGGTTCCCGGGCACTGGCGCATTCTGGCGGAGGAGGTTCCGGCGGAAAAGGGGATTCCTCAGGTGAAAAATATGGTGTTCCGCAATATAACTTCTATCCTTGAACCAGACTATACCGGCCCATCAAGGGCCTTCGAGATCGACGCCTTTCCGGAGCGCCCCATGACTAATGTGACTCTTGAACATATACGGATCCACGCCCGGGAATTTGGCAGGATCGCGGGGGTGAAGGATTGGAAATGGCAGGATGCCGAGATTACGGCAGAGGGCAGAAATAATCACCAAAATGATCAGTATGACATAAGATAGTCCTATTGACAAGTGTCAAAAACCTGCTATACTTAAGCCATAATCTCTAATTCATTTCATAGGACAGCGATGTTACGTCAGGACGAGTCAGCAGCGGATCCTGACGTATTTTTGCGCAGGTCCAATACTTCATGGAGGAAAGCGTTATGAAAATGAAAAAGTTAGCAAGTGCAGCAATGGCAGGTGTTATGGCAGTTTCACTGACAGCCTGCGGAGGTTCCGGGACAGGTGAGGCCACCAGCGGAGCTGAGTCCACCACAGCAGCAGAGGCAGCAGGCTCTGAGAGCACTGAGGCTCCTGCAGAGGAAGCAGCAGGCGAGGGTATTGCCCCGGAGGATCTGAAGATCGGTTTCGTTTACATCGGTGATGAGAACGAGGGCTACACTGCAGCCCACTACGAGGGTGCGATGGAGATGAAGGAGGCCCTGGGCCTTTCTGATGACCAGCTGATCTTTAAGTGGAACACACCTGAGGATGAGACGGCAAAGGACGCGGCTATGGATCTTGCGGATCAGGGCTGCCAGATTGTATTTGCCAACAGCTTCGGACATGAATCCTACATCCTTGAGGCAGCAAAGGAGTACCCGGAGGTACAGTTCTGCCACGCGACTGGCTTCCAGGCAGCAGGAAGCGGTCTTTCCAATATGCACAACTATTTTACATCCATTTATGAAGCACGTTATGTATCCGGCGTAGTTGCAGGCCTTAAGCTGAACCAGATGATGGAGGAGGGCCAGATCACAGAGGATACCTGCAAGATCGGTTATGTAGGCGCTTATCCTTATGCCGAGGTAATCAGCGGATATACCTCCTTCTTCTTAGGCGTACGCTCCGTATGTCCGGCAGCTACCATGGAGGTTAAGTATACCAACAGCTGGGCAAGCTTTGACCTTGAGAAGGAAGCAGCAGACGCTCTGATTTCTGATGGCTGTGTACTGATCAGCCAGCACGCAGATACCACAGGCGCTCCAACTGCCTGCCAGGCAGCCGGCGTACCATGTGTAGGCTACAACATTTCCATGATCGCTACAGCTCCTGATTCTGCTCTTACATCTGCCTCCAACAACTGGGGCGCATATGTGACCTACGCAGTACAGTCCATGATCGATGGAACACCGATTGACACAGACTGGTGCAGAGGCTTCTCTGACGGCGCGGTACGCATTACTGACTTAAATGAGGCAGTTGTGGCTCCAGGCACCGCTGAGAAGGTAAAAGAGGTTGAGGATGCTTTGGCAGCAGGCACACTTCATGTCTTTGATACCTCTACATGGACCGTTGATGGGCAGACACTTGATACATATAAGAAGGAAGGCAGCGACATCGAGTACATTTCCGACGGATATTTCCATGAGTCTGAGTTCGCGTCTGCTCCGGCCTTTGACATCCTGATCGACGGCATTACAACCATCGACAACTAAACTGATCCGGCTAGAGCAATTTTTAAACACGCTCTAAAAGCGGAGCCATGTTTCTATTGGCTTCGCTTTTTTACTCTTACTTGGTTTTAAACACAAAGAGATCATATGAAATGGGAGGACTGCCAGATGAGGGAAGAGTATGCCATTGAACTGAAAAATATCACAAAGCGGTTTGGCAAGGTAACAGCCAATGACAAGGTGTGCATGTCCGTAAAGCGGGGGGAAATTCTGTCTGTCCTTGGGGAAAATGGAAGCGGAAAGACTACACTGATGAACATGATCTCCGGTATCTATTATCCGGACGAGGGGCAGATACTGGTAAATGGAAAGGAGGTTGCCATCCGTTCTCCCAAGGATTCTTTTGCCCTGGGCATCGGCATGATCCATCAGCATTTCAAGCTGGTAGATGTGCTGACCGCAGCGGAAAATATTATCCTGGGACTGTCAGGCAGTGAGCTTTTGGATATGAAGGCCGTATCCGCAAGAATCCGTGAGCTGACAGAGAAGTACGGGTTTGATCTGGATCCTGAACAGAAGATTTACAGTATGTCTGTGTCCCAGAAACAGACGGTGGAGATCGTAAAACTTCTTTACCGTGGCGTGGATATTCTGATCCTGGATGAGCCTACGGCGGTGCTCACGCCTCAGGAGACGGAAAAACTGTTTTCTGTTCTGAGAAATATGCGTGAGGCGGGCCATTCTATTATTATCATCACCCATAAGCTCCATGAGGTGCTGGCGCTGTCAGACCGGGTATCGGTGCTGAGAAAGGGCCAGTATATCGGCACTGTGAATACATCGGAGGCCACCGAGGAGTCCCTGACGGAAATGATGGTGGGCAAGAAGGTAAGCCTGAACATCGAGCGTCCGGAGCCGGTGGATCCAAAGGAACGTCTGGTGGTGAAAAATGTGACCTGCGTAGATAAAGAAGGGGTCACCACCCTGGATCATGCCTCCTTTACGGCTTACAGCGGCGAGATTCTGGGCGTTGCGGGGATTGCGGGCAGCGGACAGAAGGAGCTTCTGGAGGCCATCGCGGGGCTGCAGCCTATGACAGAGGGCTCCATCCTGTATTATCCTCCTGAAGGCGGAGAGAAGCAGCTTTCCGGCATGGCGGCATCTGCCATCAACAAGCTGGGAGTGAAGCTGTCCTTTGTTCCGGAGGACCGTCTGGGCATGGGCCTGGTAGGCTCCATGGGCATGACAGACAATATGATGCTGAGAGGCTATAAGAAGGGACACATCTTCTTTACAGACCGAAAGACGCCAAAGAGCCTGGCGGAGCGGATTATCCAGGAGCTTGAGGTGGTGACGCCAGGAGTTTCAACACCGGTGAGAAAGCTTTCCGGCGGCAATGTACAGAAGGTGCTGGTAGGCCGTGAGATCGCTTCCAACCCCAAGGTGCTTATGGTGGCTTACCCGGTGCGGGGACTTGATATTAATTCCTCCTATACCATTTACCATCTGCTGAATGAACAGAAAAAGCAGGGTGCGGCGGTGATCTGCGTAGGAGAGGATCTGGATGTGCTTCTGGAATTGTGCGACCGGATCCTGGTGCTGTGCGGCGGCAGGGTAAGCGGCATTGTGGACGGAAGGAAGGCCACAAAGGAAGAAGTGGGACTTTTGATGACAAAGACGGGAGGCGGACAGAATGAGTAAAGAAATGACGGCTGTTTCCAATAAAGAGCCCTTGATGCACATTTCAAAGCGGGACGGCATTGAAGCCTGGAAACCCTGGGCCATCCGGGCGACGGCGGTGCTGCTGTCTCTGGTGGTCTGTGCCGGAGTGATCGTGGCCCTGACAGGGCTTAACCCCATTGAGGTATATAAGGGGATTTTCGACGGAGCGGTAGGGACAAAACGGCGTACCTGGATGACAATCCGCGATATGCTGGTGCTTTTATGCATTGCCATCGGCATTACGCCGGCCTTTAAGATGCGGTTTTGGAACATCGGAGCCGAGGGTCAGGTGCTGATCGGAGGCGTTGCCTCTGCTGCTATGATGATTTATGTGGGAGATAAGCTGCCGACTGTTGTTTTACTGCCGCTTATGCTGATAGTCAGCGCTCTGGCGGCCATGGTATGGGCGGCTGTTCCTGCATTTTTCAAGGCTCACTGGAATACAAATGAGACTCTGTTTACCCTGATGATGAATTATGTTGCCATGCAGGTGATCACCTACTGCATTATTTTCTGGGAGAATCCCAAGGGCTCTAACTCGGTGGGTACCATCAATTCCACCACCAAGGCCGGCTGGCTCCCGGAGCTGTTCGGCATGGATTACGGCTGGAACCTGGTGATCGTCCTTGCCCTTACCATCGCCATGTACATTTACCTGAAATACAGCAAGCAGGGCTATGAGATCGCCGTTGTGGGCGAGAGCGAGAATACGGCAAGATATGCGGGCATCAGCGTAAAGAGGGTGATCCTGCGGACCATGGCTCTGTCCGGAGCCATCTGCGGTATTGCCGGCTTTATTATCGTAAGCGGCGCCAGCCATACCATTTCTACCAGTACGGCAGGTGGAAGGGGATTTACCGCCATTATCGTATCCTGGCTCAGTAAGTTTAATCCCTTTGCCATGGTGGTGGTATCATTTTTCCTTGTATTTATGCAGAAGGGCGCAGGGCAGATTGCCAGCCAGTTTAACCTGAATGAAAATGCCTCTGACGTTATAACCGGAATTATCCTGTTCTTTATCCTGGGCTGTGAATTTTTCATCAACTACAGAGTTGGGCTCCGCCGCAGGACCAAAGAAGCGGGAGAGTAGAAGGGAGGAAGGAAGATGGGATTTTTAGTAATATTTATACAGAAGGCCATTGGTCAGGGCATCGGGATCCTTTACGGGGCTCTGGGTGAGATTCTGACGGAAAAATCGGGCAACCTGAACCTGGGGATTCCCGGGATGATGTACATGGGCGGCATTGCCGGACTGATCGGAGCGTTTCTATATGAAAATGGAACCGAAAATCCAAGCGGCTTTATCGGGCTTGTGATTTCTTTTGTATGCGCCTTTCTGTGCGCGGCTCTGGGAGGTCTGGTATACAGCGTGCTGACCATTACACTGCGGGCCAATCAGAATGTAACCGGCCTTGCACTTACTACCTTTGGCGTTGGTTTTGGAAACTTTTTCGGCGGCTCTCTGGCAAAGCTGGCAGGAGGTGTGGGACAGATCTCTGTAGCGGTTACCGGCGCGGCTTATAAGAAGCCCATTCCCGGGCTGTCCGGCCTTGGAGTTGTGGGAGACCTGCTGTTTTCCTATGGATTTTTGACCTATCTGGCCATTATCCTGGCTCTGATCCTGTCATTTTTCCTTGTAAGGACCAGGAAGGGGCTGAATCTTAGGGCTGTGGGCGAGAGCCCGGCGACGGCAGATGCGGCGGGTATCAATGTTACTGCCTACAAGTACCTGGCTACCTGTATCGGAGGCGGGATCAGCGGCCTTGGAGGCCTGTATTTTGTAATGGAGTACTCCGGCGGCACCTGGACCAACAATGGGTTCGGAGACAGAGGCTGGCTTGCTATCGCCCTTGTAATTTTTGCTCTGTGGAAGCCGGTAAATGCCATCTGGGGATCCATTCTGTTTGGCGGGCTCTACATTCTGTACCTGTATATCCCCGGCCTTGACAGAGGGGCTCAGGAAATCTTTAAGGCCCTGCCTTATGTGGTGACCATCGTTGTTCTGGTGATCACCAGCCTGAGGAAAAAGAGAGAATACCAGCCGCCGGAAAGTCTGGGACTGGCGTATTTCCGGGAAGAACGATAATATTTTTTTAAAATGGTCAGGGAAGATGCTTTGGTGTGTCTTCCTGGCCATTTTTTAAAATTATCGAACAAATGTTTGAAAAATGTAAAAAGGTGTGGTATACTGAGAGAGACCTGTATTTCAGATCGGTTTTTTGGGAAATGTACAGTTATATTGAGGTGAAAAAAGGAGCAGTTACATGGCAAAGCAGTATATTAAGATCCGCGGGGCCAATGAGCACAATCTGAAGCATATTTCCGTGGACATACCCAGGGACGAGCTGGTGGTGCTGACGGGACTTTCCGGCTCCGGCAAGTCTTCCCTGGCTTTTGACACGATTTACGCGGAGGGGCAGAGACGGTATATGGAGTCCCTTTCCTCCTATGCCCGCCAGTTCCTGGGGCAGATGGAGAAGCCGGATGTAGAGAGCATCGAGGGGCTGTCCCCGGCCATCTCCATCGATCAGAAGTCAACCAACCGAAATCCCCGTTCTACAGTGGGTACGGTGACGGAGATCTATGATTATATGAGGCTTTTGTACGCCAGGATCGGTATTCCCCACTGTCCCAAGTGCGGGAAGGCCATCCACAAGCAGACCATCGACCAGATGGTGGACCAGATTATGGCCATGCCGGAGCGGACCAGGATCCAGCTTCTTGCGCCGGTGGTCCGGGGCCGCAAGGGGGAGCATGTAAAGGTACTGGAGCAGGCGAGAAAGAGCGGCTATGTCCGCGTGCGCATTGACGGGAATCTCTATGAGCTGACAGAGGAGATCCGCCTGGAGAAGAACATCAAGCATAATATCGAGATCGTTGTGGACCGTCTGGTGGTAAAGGAGGGGATTGAAAAGCGTCTCACCGATTCCATCGAGACGGTGATGGAACTGAGCGGCGGGCTTCTGGTGGTGGATGTGACCGATGGGGAGCCGGTGAATTTCAGCCAGAGCTTTTCCTGTCCCGACTGCGGGATCAGCATCGATGAGGTGGAGCCAAGGAGCTTTTCCTTTAATAATCCCTTCGGCGCCTGCCCTCAGTGCTTCGGCCTGGGCTATAAGATGGAGTTTGATGAGAACCTGATGATCCCGGATCCCTCTCTGTCCATCGACCAGGGGGCCATTGTGGTTCTGGGATGGCAGTCCTGTACGGATAAGAGCAGCTTTACAGGGGCGGTGCTGGCGGCTCTGTCAGAGGAGTATCATTTCAGCCTCAGCACGCCCTTTGAGGATTATCCTCAGGAGATCCGGGATGTGATCCTTTACGGCACCGGCGGGCGTGAGCTTCAGGTCCGCTATAAGAGCCAGAGAGGCCAGGGAGTCTACAACGTAGCCTTTGAGGGCCTGATTGAAAATGTAAACCGCAGGTATAAGGAAACCTTTTCAGAGGCCTCCAAGGCAGAGTATGAAACCTATATGCGGATCACTCCCTGCCCTGCCTGCAAGGGCCAGAGGCTGAAAAAGGAATCCCTGGCAGTGACAGTAGGAGATCTGAATATCTTCCAGGCTACTAATATGTCCATTGTAAAATTCAAGGATTTTATGGACGGACTCCAGCTTACCTCCATGCAGCAGACCATCGGCGCTTCGATTTTAAAGGAGATCCGGGCGCGCATCTGCTTTCTGATCGATGTGGGACTGGATTATCTGTCTCTTTCCAGGGCTACCGGCACTTTATCAGGCGGAGAGGCCCAGCGGATCCGTCTTGCCACCCAGATCGGCTCCGGACTGGTGGGAGTGGCTTATATCCTGGACGAGCCCAGCATCGGACTCCATCAGCGTGACAATGACAAGCTTTTAAAGACCCTTCTTCATCTCAGGGACCTGGGAAATACGGTTCTTGTGGTGGAGCATGACGAGGATACCATGCGGGCGGCAGACTGTATTGTTGACATCGGCCCCGGCGCCGGTGAGCATGGGGGCAATGTAGTGGCAGTGGGAACGGCAGAGGAGATCATGGAGAATCCGGCTTCTGTAACCGGGGCATATCTCAGCGGCCGGATCAAGATCCCTGTGCCCGGTGAGAGAAGGCAGCCTACCGGCTGGATCACTGTGCGGGGAGCGGAGGAAAATAATCTCAAGAAGATCGACGTAAGCTTCCCACTGGGGATTATGACCTGCGTTACCGGCGTGTCCGGCTCCGGAAAAAGCTCCCTGGTCAATGAGATCCTTTATAAAGCCCTGGCAAAGAAGCTGAACCGGGCCAGAACCATTGCAGGAAAGCACAAGTCCATCGAGGGAGTGGAGCAGCTGGATAAGATCATTGCCATCGACCAGTCCCCCATCGGCCGTACACCCCGTTCCAATCCGGCTACCTATACCGGTGTATTTGACCAGATCCGCGACCTGTTTGCCTCCACCGCTGATGCCAAAGCCAAGGGCTACAATAAGGGCCGTTTCAGCTTCAATGTAAAGGGAGGCCGCTGTGAGGCCTGCTCCGGCGACGGTATCATCAAGATCGAGATGCATTTCCTGCCGGACGTATATGTGCCCTGTGAGGTCTGCGGCGGCAAGCGCTACAATCGTGAGACCCTGGAGGTGAAATACAAGGGAAAGAGCATCTACGATGTCCTTGATATGACCGTAGAGGAGGCAGTGAAGTTCTTTGAAAATGTTCCTTCTATCGCAAGGAAGATCCAGACCCTTTATGATGTGGGGCTGGGTTATATCCGCCTGGGACAGCCCTCCACAGAGCTTTCCGGAGGCGAGGCGCAGAGGATCAAGCTGGCTACGGAGCTTTCAAAAAGAGGGACAGGAAAGACCATCTATATCCTGGATGAGCCTACCACAGGGCTTCATTTTGCAGATGTACACAAGCTCATTGAAATCCTGCGCCGTCTGTCAGACGGAGGAAATACCGTAGTTGTCATCGAGCACAACCTGGATGTGATCAAGACCGCTGACTATATCATCGACATCGGTCCTGAGGGCGGCGACAAGGGAGGTACAGTCATCGCCAAGGGAACCCCTGAGGAGGTGGCGGCTAATCCGGTATCCTACACAGGGAAATATGTGAAGCGGTATCTGGAGGAGGCATAATGGACGCCGCAGCCCGGATGGCAGAAAATTTTGCAAAAATATGAGATTCTTTGTCGAAACTACTTGATATTTGGCGCAGGATAGCATATAATAGACACATACGAAAGACAAAAAAGAGGTTGTACTATCCAGTACAATCTCTTTCAATTTATAAGGGAATGATGATGGGAATGAAAGACATTTTGGGGAAATGTACGGGACAGCATTTTCTGTAAATTGGGTCAGGTATGGAGAGTATCAGGAGCGTTTCCGGGGAAAATAACCAGAAGACATGGAGGAACGGATCTCATGGAGAGAGAGATGATTATTGTTTTGGACTTCGGCGGCCAGTATAACCAGCTGATCGCCCGCCGCGTCCGCGAATGTAATGTATACTGTGAGGTGCACCCTTACGATATGAGCATTGAAAGGATCCGCGAAATGAACCCTAAGGGGATCATTTTCACAGGAGGGCCGGATGTGGTATTTGAAGACGGCGCTCCACGCTGCTCAAAGGAGATTTTTGAGCTGGGGATTCCTGTGCTTGGTATCTGCTATGGCGCGCAGCTGATGAGCTACCTGTTAGACGGTGTGGTTAAGAAGGCGGTAGTCAGCGAGTACGGCCATACAGAGGTAGACGTGGACACAGCTTCCCGTCTGTTCGAGGGCGTATCACCAAGGACTGTGTGCTGGATGAGCCATGGCGTATATATTGCAGAGGTTCCTGCCGGGTTCAGGATCACTGCCCATACGGAGTCCTGTCCGGTTGCAGGTATGGAGTGTGAGGAAAAGAATTTCTACGCAGTGCAGTTCCACCCGGAAGTGGTTCACACAAAAGAAGGCACAAAGATGCTGTCCAACTTCGTGTACAATGTCTGCGGCTGTGCTGGAGACTGGAAGATGGATTCTTTCGTAGAGACCACCATTCGTGAGCTTCGTGAAAAGATTGGTTCCGGAAAGGTACTCTGCGCCCTGTCCGGCGGTGTGGACTCCTCTGTTGCTGCTGTTATGCTGTCAAAGGCCGTCGGAAAGCAGCTGACTTGTGTATTTGTAGACCATGGCCTGCTGCGCAAGAACGAAGGCGACGAGGTAGAAGCCGTATTCGGTCCTGAAGGCCACTACGATCTGAACTTCATCCGCGTCAACGCTCAGGAGCGTTTCTACAGCCGCTTAAAGGGCGTAGAGGAGCCGGAGCAGAAGCGCAAGATCATCGGTGAAGAATTTATTCGTGTATTTGAAGAAGAAGCAAAGAAGATCGGCGCCGTAGATTACCTGGTGCAGGGAACCATCTACCCGGATGTGATCGAATCCGGCCTGGGAAAATCCGCCGTTATCAAATCCCACCACAATGTCGGCGGTCTGCCTGAGCATGTGGATTTCAAAGAGCTGGTAGAGCCGCTGCGTCTTCTCTTCAAAGATGAGGTGCGTAAAGCCGGTCTGGAGCTTGGCATTCCGGAGCACCTGGTATTCAGACAGCCCTTCCCCGGTCCGGGCCTTGGTGTGCGGATCATCGGCGAAGTTACCGCCGACAAGGTAAGGATCGTCCAGGATGCAGACGCCATCTACCGTGAAGAAATCGCAAAAGCCGGTGTAGACAAAAATCTCGGCCAGTATTTTGCGGCCCTCACCAATATGCGCTCCGTAGGCTGCATGGGCGATGAGAGAACCTATGACTACGCGATTGCTTTAAGGGCAGTGCTTACATCTGATTTCATGACTGCAGAATCTGCTCAGATTCCGTGGGAGGTGCTGGGGAAGGTAACCAGCAGGATCGTGAATGAGGTGAAGGGGGTTAACCGGGTGTTGTATGACTGCACGGGGAAGCCGCCGGCTACGATTGAGTTTGAATAGTAGACAGGGAGCCGGGAAGCCGCTTAGATAGCGGGCTTTCCGGCTCTTTTGGTGGGGCGTGATACCTGTTTGATACCTATATTATTGAAGGAGCTTTGTAAGTGTAGAAGTAAATTTAGATAAATCTTCATAAGAATAAATATCATCGCAAAGATATTTAACGAAACTACTTTCATCTATTCCAATATTGTATAGATTTGAACATATTATTTTGTAAAAGTTTTTTCCGTCATTATCATTACTTTTTTTTGTTCTAGGGTCATTTTTATAATCTAAGATGATGTCCTTTAAAGAACGTTGCGTAAAATACTTATCACCAATTAGTTTTATAAAAGCAGAATCGGGATTATCCAATAACTTTTGCTTTAAATATTTTTCGATGCTAGGTATTGGAAGAAAACATTTTGGGAGAGATTTATAATCCTCCTTCTTTGAAATATCATCCTTAACATCCCCGTCATAAATACTGATAATATGTTTACCAACGCCTAATGTATTATAGGTTATCATATCATGGTGAAGCTGTAACATTTGATTGCAACCACCTGAAGGTAGAACACAACAGAGCTTACTTTGGGCAAGATTTTTCCCCCGTATTACCTTCTCTACAAGCGTTTTAGAAAGAGTATCTTCAACTAATAATACGAAGTCGAATCCGTTCGGAACATATAAATTGCGTATAGCGTAGTTGGGATAACACGGATTTGTCACTTCTAAAACACCACTGTTATTTTCTAATAAAAAAATATTTCGGCTTTGTATTCTATGCAGTAATTCAGCAGAGTGAGTCGAAAAATAAACGATTAATTCATGAGAAGATGTACTTAACAAATTATTTAATACTTCTACCAATCTATCTATTGCACTAGGGTGTAAAGCTAATTCGACTTCATCAATAAGAAATAACAGTTTTGAATGTGATGAAGAATTTTTGATTACTAAATTATTAATGAAATCAATTAATGAAATGAGCATACTTTCACCACTACTCATGCGATATTGACTTATTATATGATGATTTTCTTCAATAAAATAGGGTACGCCTCTAAATTGAAAAGTATCTGCGATTGTTCTATTTTTAATCTTCTTTAAAATCTTGTAATGACTTTTATTGTTATGAAGTATATAACCAAGCGTTTCTTTAACAAAAGAATCAGCGTCAATTAAGTATGTACTAAAATTTTCGGTACTCAAAAAATTATCTATTAGATTATAGTCGTTAAAACGACTGCCATAAAAAATACTTCCCTCGTAAAACCCCTCAATATGTGTGCTTGCTACCATTGAGTGATGCCCCCGAGTTGTTTTATATTTTCCTGTTGTCAATTTTCCATTTTTGTACTTCCAATTATCTGTTATTTCGTTTACAGAAATAGAAATATTGCTTTGTGTATCTAAGTCATTAGGAGTAAGCATCCGAACAGAAGAAGTTTTCACCATTAATGAAAGTGCTAGCATTAGAGTGCTTTTACCACAGCCATTTTCACCGACAATAGCATAAAGTCCCTTATCAAACGGGAGAGATAGATTTGCCTTTTTTATATTTTTAACATTTCTTATTTTTAAATCAATTTCCATTTTCATCCCTCACAATTTTACGCCATTGTGTCTTTGCAGTATATTTTCCACAATCATCACAGGTTTCTGGCCAGTTCAATTTCCATTCCAAATATTCCTCTCTGGTAATCTCCCCAGCTTTCAACTCATTTTTCCTAACTAGCCATTCCCGCATAAAATCATCCACAACACCATATTTAAACCACAAACCCACAGGCGGGTGAGCAGGCCAGTCATCACTATCATTATAACGCACAGCGGTATCATCCGAAGCGTTACACTTCCCCGGATTCCTTACAAGCTGGAAAAGGTTGATTGCGCCCGGATTATCTTCATCCAGCCAGAAGAAGGTCTGCATAATATCTTCCGCTGAACCGGAAACCTCACTAATGAAATTCAACGGATTCACGTCTAAAACTTTCGCTATTTGCAACAATGTATCTTTCTTAGGCACTCGATAATTCGTTTCATATTGTGCTATCCGGTTATCGGCTCCTTTTTCGTCAAAGCCTATTCCAACACCTAACTCTTTTTGTGTCATGCCCCGGAAGTTACGGATAAACTTGATTTTTTCGCCTACTGTCATCTTCTATTCACCGCCTTTTCCCTTATTATAATGGATAATCTGAAAATAGTAAATAGAAATATTAACATATTTGCGAAATAAATACTTGACATTAACATATAAGCGAATGTATAATGCAGATACAACATTAACAGCAATGTTAATGAAATTGAATGAGCTGTATCATCTGCCAACAGATTTCGGTCAAGACCCCGTAAGGGCGAGTGAAGAAAGACACTCCTGTAAATGGTGGGATTCTCGAAAAGGAGCAATCCCATAGCCGCATGAGCGGTTGAGGTCAGTTGAAACACTGGCAACAGACGATACAAACGGAAGCCACAAATCAAAAAGGAAGGAGATTTATTATTGAACAACACTTTATTTGTAACAGCCGGGGACATTGCAGAAGAATTAGGCATTTCAAAACCATTTGCCTACAAACTGGTACGACAGATGAATGAAGAATTAGAAGCAAAAGGTTTTCTTACTATCGCAGGAAGGGTAAGCCGGAAGTATTACGAAGAAAAGTTTTATGCTGCAGGTAAGATTTCTGGCAGCCGATTTATCAAGCGCGAAGGTCGCCCGAGCGATGA
>URNT01000032.1 GCA_900549235.1 uncultured Clostridium sp.
AAAACGGAGCTGTCGCTCCGGTAGATTATTCATCTACTTTTGCAACAGCCCCTTTCATAGGCTGAGGAAAGCGTCCGGTCTGCTCGCGCAAGGGTCTGCGACCCCTACAGACCGGACGCTGCACTACGTCGGAAGTGAATTCCGACTGCGTGAATTTAGTTCGAGGGGGTGGGCCCCCTCGAGCTCCCCCTTGGATTGCTTAAGTTTGTTTTGAGTTTTGGGGGAGATGGTGGACTTATTTTTTTTGTTTTGGTTGATGGGGGAGGAGTTTTTTGGTATAGTAGGGGAAACGTTTGATGGATAGGGAGGTATAGAGGGATGAGTGAGATACTGACGAAGGCGGCCTGTTTTGTGGCGATTATTGGGCTTGGGTATGGGCTTAGGAGACGGGGGTTTTTTAAGGAGGAGGATTTTCATGTGCTGTCCAGAATTGTGCTGAAGATCACCCTTCCGGCGGCAATCGTGTCGAATTTTGCGGGGATGGATCTGCGGCCTTCTATGCTGCTTCTGACGGTTCTGGGGCTGGGCGGGGGAGTGGTGATGCTTCTTGCGGGAGCGGTGGTGACGGCGGGAAGGAGCCGGGAGGAGAGGGCATTTTTTATGCTCAATATGTCTGGCTATAATATCGGAAATTTCACCATGCCCTTTGCCCAAGGCTTTTTAGGGCCCATCGGGGTGGTGACTACCAGCCTGTTTGATGCGGGAAATGCTTTTATCTGTCTGGGCGGGGCATACAGTGTGGTTTCTATGGTGAAAAATGGTTCCGGCAGGATCTCCCTTCTGCCGATTGCAAAGACTCTGATTCGGTCGGTGCCCTTTGATGCCTATGTGCTGATGACGGTGCTTTCCCTGGCTCATCTGAGCCTTCCGGGGCCGGTGGTGTCCTTTGCGGAGATTATCTCCGGCGCCAATGCCTTTATGGCTATGCTGATGATCGGTGTAGGCTTTAAGATTTCCGGCGACAGGAGCCAGAAGGGGAAGATCATCAAGATCCTTTCTGTGCGATACGGCATTTCCGCTCTCATGGCAGGCGCTCTTTACCTGTTCCTGCCCATCCAGACAGAATACCGCCAGGCCCTGGCCATCCTGTGCTTCAGCCCCATCGCCTCCGCAGCCCCGGCTTTCACCGCGGATCTGAAAAGCGATTTCGGACTGGCAAGCGCTATCAATTCTATTTCCATTGTCATCAGTATTGTGCTGATTACAGGAACTCTTTTGATTTTGCTGTGATGTGTATAGAATGGGAGAACAGGGATATAATAGAAGTATCACAAAAGAGAAAAAATTAATACTTATCCTCCCCTTTTTAATACCTCGTCTGTCCGCTTTGTGCGGTGGGCGGGGTGTTTTTTGCGTTTTTCCTTATTTTATCAGGGTTTGTGGGTGGGGACAAGTGTGAAAATGCTTGCTAGAAAATGATAGAACATTTGTTTTGACACAAAATTGACACAACTAATGTAACAACCGTTGACGCAACTGTAATCTGTTCGTCTGCCTTTTCATGCGTCAAATTGCCACCTCCTCTGTTTCTATATTGTGATAAAACATATATGCGTTTTTCCAGTAATTAAAATGGTCGAAATTTTGTACCACAGGCATAATATCCGTTTCATGTTCCATATTGAAATCGTAGGTAATATCACAGATTTTCTTTTCATAAGAGCGAAGTTCAGAATCGGCCAAATCCAGCAGAATCATAACATCTACATCGGAATCAGGTTTAAAATCCCCTCTGGCATAAGATCCATATAAAATTATCCGTTTCATATGCCCATCCGAAACGGCTTCCAGCTCCTTTCGGTACAAATATAAAAGTTTTTTCACATTTAGCGGCATGATTCCACCTCCTCTGTATCTTTCTAATTCTATCATATCACATTTTCACAAGAATAGTGAAATTTTCTTAAACGATAAACCTGGAAATACAGTTTCCCATATCCTCCCCAAACAAAATGTGCTATAATACGGATAAACATTACAACAGATCCTACAAAAGAAGGAGGAACACCCCATGCCCTGTTATACTACCACTATTTCATCCCCTCTGGGACGCCTCACCCTTTCCAGTGACGGTGATTTCCTTACGGGCCTCTGGATCCAGGATCAGAAGTATTTTGGAGGAAAGGTGTTGAAGGGGGAGTGCAGGGAGGACGGCAGCCTTCCTGCTTTTTCCGCGGCGGCGGCCTGGCTTTCGCGGTATTTTGCAGGGGAGCGGCCTGTGCCTGGGGAGCTTTCCCTGCAGCCTGAGGGCAGTCCGTTTCAGCAGGAAATCTGGAAACTGTTATGTGAGATCCCTTATGGTCAGGTGACTACCTATGGAGCACTGGCCAGAGAGGCGGCGCTCCGGCTTGGGCGGGAGCGTATGTCCGGCCAGGCGGCAGGAGGAGCGGTGGGCCATAATCCCATTTCCATTATCATTCCCTGCCACCGGGTGGTGGGAGCGGATGGAAGCCTGACAGGCTATGCCGGGGGAATCAGCAAAAAGGTGTGGCTGCTGGAGCATGAGGGAGTGGATATGAGGGGAATTTTTTGGCCGGAGCAGAAGGAGAAAGAAAATGAGGAGGGAGGATGAGATTCATCCCTCCTCCTCGCACATTTTTATGCATACATTCAGCCATCTGCAGTATGCTTCCTCCCGCAGGATTCCGCCTGTGAGGATCATATAGTCATAAAATGCGTCAGTGTCTTTTGAGGGAATACCGCAAAAGGTCTCCTGATTTTCCATGAGTTGGGCGAGTCTGGCTTGGTGCTGGGTCAGCTGGCTTTTTATAAGCTCCATTCGTCTGGCGCTTCCAAGATGATTTCCAAAGAAGAGCCGGAGGCGGAAAATGTCTTTAGCCGTTTCCTGCATAGGTTCGTCCAAGCTGAGCCACTGGAGGAAATCCTTCCTGCCAGCGTTTGTAATTGTGTAGACTTTCTTTTCCAGGACGGTTCCTGCAATTTTAATGTCATAAGTAACCATACCTTCGGTGGTGAGCCTTTTCAGTTCGGGGTAGATCTGGCTATGCTTGGCGTTCCAGAATTCGGCCAGAGCCCCCTCAAATTGCTGCATCAATTCATATCCAGTCATAGATCTTTGATTCAAAAGTCCAAGAATCGCATATTTTAAGGTTCTCATAATCTATTCCTTATTTCAAATATCAAGAGCCGCATGATAGCCCAGATAAACAGCATTTGTAATAGTAGAAACCCTGGAAGCATCTCCAATCACAGCGGTATAGGGAGCGGTACCGGAAAGTTCTGTAACGAGGGCTTTTTTGGAACGTTGACCCAAGGCACAGATCACGCTGGTTCCGGGTATCAAATGCTTCTTTCCGTCTTTATCCTCGCATAAAATTCCGTCTTTTCTTACTTCAAGGCCTTTCATACCCGTATGTATGATAACATACCGGTCTACTTCCTTTAAGAGCAGCGGACGGTGGCGGATATTGGCGTCCGGGGCTAGTTCCTCACGCATTTCTATAAGATGAACCCGCTTTCCTTCCATGCCCAGATGGATAGCGCATTCGCAGCCGGCCAGGCCGCCACCGAATACAACTACATCATCAGTTATCTTTTCCTTTTCCAAGTAGTAATGATTCACAAGAGTAACATTTTCACCGTCAAGTCCGGGGATATTAGGGACAAATGGCTCGGAGCCCACGGCAATGATTAAGGCGTCGGGATGTTCTTTTTCAACATATTCCTTTGTGACCTCCGTAGAAAGACGGAACTGGACACCGGCCTTTTTTGCCATACGGGTATAGGAATCAATGAGCTGGTACATTTCATATTTAAATGGAATGGCCTGCTCGCTTTTTAAAATTCCTCCAAGCTCAGGTTCTTTTTCACACAGGATTACCTTATGTCCCCGGCAGGCAGCAGTATAAGCAGCATAAAGTCCTCCTGGACCGCCTCCTGCGATCAACACCCGTTTCTTTTCTCTGGCAGGTTGAATTTCATAACCTTCTATTTCACGTCCGATCAGAGGATTGACAGTACAGCGCCTGGTGGCTGTAGTTGCGCGCTCCGCCATACAGGTAAAGCAACGCAGACAGCGGACGATTTCATCTTCTCTGTTTTCCGTCACTTTTCTTGGAAGAAAGGGGTCAGCCAGAAGGGCTCTTGCCATATATACGATGTCAGCCTTTCCTTCAGCCAGAAGCGTCTCCATCTGCTGAGGGTCATTCAGTCCGCCCAGAGTAGCCACAGGTACAGAGACATGCTTCTTGATCTCCGCAGCTAGATATACGTTGCATCCGTGTTCCTTGAACATAGAAGGATGAGTATCACCAAAGCCTCTTTGATAAGTACCGGCTGATACATGGAGAAGGTCGATATAAGGCTGGAGTTTACAGGCAATCTGGATCCCTTCATCCAGACCGTATCCTCCTTCAAACAGTTCTGAACCGCTGAAGCGGAACTCGATGGGGAAGCCGGTTCCTACTGCCTGGCGCACATTTTTTAATACTTCAATAGCAAATCGGCATCTGTTTTCGAGACTGCCGCCATATTCATCGGTTCTTTTGTTGAAATAGGGAGATAAAAACTGATTGATCAGCCAGCCATGTCCTCCGTGGATCATCAGCATTTCAAATCCAGCCCGTTTGGCCAAGGCGGCAACCTGCCCATAGGCAGCAGCTATTTCGTGGAGCATATCTGCAGTAAGGGCTTTTATAGAAATACCATCAGGGCGTATCGTATCAGAGGGACCCCATTGGCACAGACTTTGTTGCTTGGAATGGTCTGTCATATAGGTACCTGCATACATGCCGGAGTGGGAAAGCTCCAGACTTGGGATTGCGCCATGGCGCCGGATGGCATCGGCTGTATAGGTGGCTGCTGCCAGGGAATTTAGGATAGAGGTATCCAAATGGTAGGCATGGGAACCGTCGGTTTTCGGATGAACCATACATTCACTAACGGTGACGGCTCCTGCACCACCTTTTCCACGCAGCTCATAAAAAGCAGTGGATTTGGGACCGATGCAGCCATCGTTGGTGATGTCTGTTCCGCCCATGGGGGCAGAGAACATACGATTTTTAAATGTTACGTTCCCGATGGTAATGGGAGAACAGAGATGTGGAAATTTGTGCAACATGGAAAGGCTCCTTTCTTATGGGTCTGGAATATATTATTAATAACATAACATATTAAAATAAACATGTCAATATTTACATATTTACGTTTATGAAATAATAGAGCCTGATTCACAGGCACAGGCCATATCCTGGTCTCCAAGATAAAAACCCTTCAGAAAAGCAAGAAAATTTTGAGCCGCTTTTGATAGATAGCGGTCTGGGTTTCGAATGATGACAAGAGGACGCGTAATAGCTGGCCCGGCAATGGGCAAAACCTTTACATTGTGGCTGTAGAGACATTTTTTCTGAAAAGATTCGGAAACCAGAGCCAACCCGGTGTCAGCAGCAATTAGATCCAGCATTTGGCAATGAAAACATTCCATAACAACGTGAGGAGTAAAGCCAGCGTCCTGACAGATCTGATCTGTGAAACGCCGGAAGGAGTAGCCTTGAGGAAGGCAGATGAAGGGTTCATCTTTTAGCTGTGACAGATATATTTCTTTTTCAGAGGCAAGAGGATGGTTTCGGTTCAGTGCCACCATAAAGCGTTCTTCTGTCAAAGTTTCCTGAATAATGTTGGGAAAGGGTAGTCTTTGGGACAGGATTAAAAAATCAAAAAAATTTCTTCTGAGTTCCTGTTCTGCTTCCTGGGGATCAATGGTCAGCTGGCTGATCTGGATGTCTGGATATTCATGCTTGTAGGAAAGAACTGCTTCCTGGATCAGACTGTGATTGATTGAGCCCAGACGCAGACTGTTGGTATCAGGGGAACGGAAATCAGCCATGGCATTGGTTCCATTTTCAATCAGGAGAAGGGCAGGGGAAATATATTTAAAAAATGTTTGCCCACAGTCATTTAAACATACATTTCTTCCCACCCGGTCAAAAAGAGACACTCCCAGTTCTTTTTCAAGACGGGTTAGGCTGGCGCTTAAAGCAGGCTGAGCTATATTTAGTTTTCTGGCTGCTCTTGTAATATGCTCTTCTCTTGCGATTTCACAGAAATATTTTAATTGAAGAAGATCCATCATAAACCTCCGCAGATAATAATTTATATATCAAATGTTATGAATTTGTTTGAAATTGGTATTATACATACTAACAGGATAATGGTAGCATAGAACTGTAGAAAAAACAATGAGAACTGGAAGGAGGAGGGGAAATGTACAGTTTTGACAGCCAGGTAGACCGAAGGGGGACAGGCAGTATAAAATGGGATCGCGCAAAAGGGAAATTTCATACAGAAAAAGATATTATTCCTTTATGGATTGCGGACACTGATTTTAAGGCACCGGATCCCGTAAGGCAGGCACTGATCCAAAGAGCGGAGCATGGTGTTTACGGTTATACCTTTGCCACAGAGGAATATAAGAAAGCTATTGCGGAATGGTATTCTAGTCAATATGGAATTCAGGTGGAGCATAACTGGGTATGCCCTACCTGCAGTGTAGTGACGGCTTTGTATTTTACTATTCTTGCGTTAACCAGACCAGGGGATAGGGTGATGATCAATACACCGATTTATGATCCTTTTTACGCTATCATACGGAATACAGGCCGGGAGACAGTTGAATCGGAACTGATTTGTACAGACGGCCGTTATGAGCTTGATTTTAGGGATATGGAGGAAAAGATGAAGGAGGGAGTCAGTCTCCTCATGTTTTGCAGCCCCCATAACCCCACCGGAAGAGTCTGGACAAGAAGAGAAATGGAACAGATTGTTTTTCTTTGCCAGAAGTATGGTGTATATTTGGCATCTGATGAGATACATGGAGATTTGGCACTTTTTGGGAATCAGCATGTATCGGCAATGGAATTTCCGGAGATATTCAGTCAGTTGTCCGTGTACACAGCTCCGGGAAAGACATTTGCTTTGACAGGAATGGAAACATCTAATCTTTTGATCCCGGATGAAAATATGAGAAGCCGGATTATGGAAAAACTGAATGGAGCTTGGATTATGAGTCCAAACTTGTTTGGGCTTGCAGCAGCAAAGGCAGCTTATGAACAAGGGGAAGAATGGCTTAAAGAGGAAAAAAAGTATCTGGAGGAAAATTCACGTTTTGTGTCAGAATACGTGTATGAGCATATGCCTAAGGTACGAGTAAGCCCTCATGAAGGTACATATCTGATGTGGCTGGATTTTGGCTGCCTTGGATTTGGGAGTGAACTGTATTCCAGATTGGTAGAAGAGTGCGGTGTGGGTTTTGGTTCGGGTGAACAGTATGGAGAAGGTGGAAAAGGCTTTGTCCGTCTGAATATCGGCTGCTCCAGAGGGCTTCTAAGGAAAGCAATGGAGGCTGTAGGAAAATTATATAGCAAAAGAATGGGAGAGATAGAAGAATGAGCGGGAAAGGAAAAAAAGAGGGACTTTTAAATTTTAGGGACTGTATGAGCTTTTGTATCGGACAGATCATAGGATCTGGTATCATGGTACTGACAGGAATCGCCTTGGCAAGAACAGGGAAGGGGGTTCCGCTTGGTTTTGTTGTAGCGGCAGGTATTATTATGATTACAATGGTTCCTTTGGCAGTGCTGGGATCTGGTATGCCAGGAACTGGAGGCAATTATGTATATGTTCGTGAATTGATTGGAAGAAAAGCAGGATTTATATATGTAGTTATGTTTGCTGTTTCCCAATGTCTGATTTCAACCTTTGCTTTGGGATTCGCTGATTATCTGAAAGCATTGATTCCCGGGATTAATGTAACGGTTACAGCAATGGCGCTTTTGATTTTATGTACTGCTTTTAATATGGCAGGTGTGAAGACTGCAGCAAAACTTCAATCATTAATGGTAGTGATTCTTCTGGTGGCATTAGGCGCATATATTCTGTTTGGTCTTCCGAGAGTTGATTATGGTTCTTTTTTTGAACCAGGTGTGCTGATGCCTAATGGGTTTGTGAATTTCCTTGCTGCTTCAGCTTTATTATATTTTCCTATGGGAGGAGCAAAGTTTATTGCAGAGCTTGGTGGAGAGATTGAAAATCCAGGAAAGACGATACCACGGTCCATGTTTCTTTCTACTGGTATTGTAGCAGTTTTTTATGCTCTTATGGGAGTTGTGGCGGCAGGTGTTCTTCCTGTGGAAGAGGTGGCAGGAAAAACTCTGGTTGTATCAGCTAAGCAGATATTTCCCACTCCTATTTATTTGTTTTTTGTAATCGGCGGAGCATTATTTGCGTTGGCTACAACACTAAATGGAACACTTTCCTGGATTACAAAAGGACTGTATGTTGCAGCAAAGGAGGGGTGGATTCCAGAAAGCCTGGCAGATGAGAACCAGAAAGGTGTGCCTTATAAGCTGCTTATGATTTTCTTTGTGATTGGTGCTGTTCCGATTCTGACAGGAATGGATGTTTCTTTTATATCATCTTTGGGTGTAGGCTTAACTGTTATATGTAATGTTCTTCCAGTAGGAGCTGCCTTCTTTTTTGCTAAGAAGAAGCCACAGGCTTATGAAAATGCCGCATTCAAGGTAGGGGTACCGGCATTAAAAGCGTTTACCATTATTTCGATTATCCTTCTTCTTCTGACTGGCTGGCTGAATTTAAAGGATCTGACAGCGACAGCCTGGATCAGTCTTGGAATTTTTGCAGTTATCTGTGTTGTATACACAAATCTGCGCGAGGATTATGTGTTGAAGAAACAAGAAGGAAAATAAAAATCAGTTCAGTAAGAGGTGTTTATGAGATCATATGCGATCATAGGATTTGGAACAGCCGGTTACCATGCGGCCAAGGCAATACGGGAAACGGATGCAGAGGCGGAGATTTATGTTTATTCCCATACCGGAGAAGGACCCTATAATCCAATGCTCACCACCTACCATGTCAGTGGGAAACTGTCCTATCAGGCCATGTTTCCCTTTGGCACGTTGGAGGAAATAAAAAAGGAGCTAAGGCTTTGTGTTATTTCACATAAAGTTTTAAGACTGTGGGCTTTGGAGCACAGAGTGGAGACGGAAGATGGCATAAGCCGGCAATACGATAAAATACTTGTATCTTCTGGGGCGTCTGCTATTGCACCTAAGGTAGAAGGTCTGGAGCAGAAAAATTATTTTCTGATGCGTACTAATGAGGATGCAGTCAGGCTACGAAGCCGTTTGGAAGCAGGTGATGTTAGGAGTGCTGTAGTAGTAGGAGCTTCTATGGTGGGGATTAAGGTGGTAGAATTGTTGTCTGAACGTGGAATCCAGACGACCCTGGCTGATTTGGCTCCTTATATGTTTCCGACAGCTGCTTATGAAGAGGTGGCTCATGAAATTGAGAAACGTCTGAGGAGCCGCGGGATTCGCCTTTGTTTTGAAAATACAGTGGTTTACATGGAGAAAGAAAGAAATCTACCCATGGCCCGGCTCACAAAGGGAGAATGTGTTCCAGCTGATATTGTGGTCATGTGTATTGGAACACGCCCTAATCTATCTTTTTTGGATTCAAAGGAGATCCGTATAAATAGGGGGCTTGTAGTAAATGAACAGATGGAAACCACCGTACCAGGTATTTACGGTGCAGGAGACTGCTGTGAGGGCTGGGACCTGGAGGGGCGTGAGACACGGATCATTGGCTTGTGGGCAAACGCAAATCATCAGGGAACGATTGCTGGAAACAGTATGACAGGAGGAACCAGGCGGTTTTCAGGCAATATCCTTCACAATATCACTCATTTTATGGGGATGGATTTTATCGGCTTTGGGGATACACGGATTCAGGGACAGGTATTGACTAGCGGAAGACTTGGGTCCGGGCTTTATATAAAAGCTGTATGCCGGGGAAATGAGATTGTAGGTGTTAATATCCTGGATCATTACAGGGTAAGCGGGATTGTTAAAAATTACATGCTCCGTCTCCTTCAAGGAGGGGGAAATGAACTGACCTCATTTCAGAAAAAGATGTTGCTGCATGCAGGAATGGATCGGAAGTTTATAGAAGAATTGGAGGAAACAGTCAGTGGAGCGGATTGAGCAGCTGTTGAAGGCTAAGATCCCCTGTCGGGAAACGGGGATTGAAGTAAGGCATACCATATGTGATATATGCAGTCCATCTTTTCACTGCGGCATAGATGCTTATGTGAAGGATGAACGGGTTATAAAAATAGAGGGGACCAAGGGCCATCCGATGAATGATGGACTTTTGTGTACAAAGGGGCTTTCCAACCGGGAATATATTTACCGAAAGGACAGGATTTTGTCCCCGTTAAAAAGGGTTGGAAAAAAAGGAGAAGGGAAATTTGAAGAAATTACATGGGAGGAGGCATATAGAATCTGTGCGGATGGACTGAATAGCCTAAAAAGAAAATATGGTCCAGACAGTGTGATGTTTTTTGGAGGCTATACTAAGTGGTTCCGTCCCTGGCTTCATCGGTTTGCCTATTCCTTTGGTACAGAAAATTATGCTACAGAGTCAAGCACCTGCTTCACTTCGGGTCTTATGGCCTGGAAGACCGCAACAGGAACAGGAGCGAGGGCGGATATGGCAAATTGTGGATTGTTTTTGGGATGGGCTTTTAATCCTTATCATTCCCGGTATCTGAATGGAAAAAAGGCTGACGAAGCCAAGGCCAGAGGGGTTAAATTTATCATTGTAGACCCAAGGATCACACCGGCGGTAGAAAAACTGGCAGATATTCATCTTAGGCCCCGAGGCGGGACAGATGGGGCCCTGGCTTTGGGAATGGCTAATATACTGATTCAGAATGGATGGATTAATAAGGAATACATCGAAAAATATGTTCATGGCTTTGAAGCCTTTGCAGAATATGTAAAGAACTTTAATGAGAGAAATCTGGAGACCCTTACAGGTGTACCCTATGAACAGGCATTTGAGGCCTGCCGTATGATTTATGAATATGGCCCTATGGCGATCAATGAGTCCAGCGCCCCACTTGCTCACCATAAGAATGGGATGCAGAATTACCGGGCTATTATGGCATTATCCGCTATCACAGGAAACTATGATAGGAAAGGAGGACAGCTTCCTGTCTGGCATACCTATATTCATCAGGCATCAGGTTTCTTGACAAAGGAAGAGGAATTTATCAGTCAGGTAAAGCCGGTGGGCGGCAGAAAGCCAGTTGGGGCAGAACGATTTCCGCTGTGGTATGAATTGGAGGGGGAGGCCCAGGCAACAGATCTTACAAGGCAGATTTTGGAAGAAACTCCATATCCTATAAAAGGGATGATGGCTATGGGACTTAACATTCGAATGCTGCCAGATACAAAGCAGATGGTAGAAGCCCTTGAAAAGTTGGATTTTTTTGTGGATACAGATTTGTTTCTTACAGACGCAGTCAAATATGCAGATCTGGTTCTTCCAGCCTGTTCTTCTTTTGAGAGAGGTGAATTTAAAACCTATCCAGGAGGCTATGCGGTATATACAAATCCTGTAATCCCACCTTTGGGGCAAGCAAGGTCTGATGTACAGATCCTAAGTGAATTAGCATCGGTTATGGGAATTGAGGATGGGCTATTGAGAAGCGGATATGAGAATTGCATACGCTTTATGCTTGGAGGGCTTTCTGTTACGGTAGAAGAATTAAAAGAGTCTGGTCTGCCTGTTTTGGTGCCGGAATTTGGTCCTTACATAGCAGGAACATATCTTGAGGGAGGCTGCCAGACAAAAAGTGGAAAGTTTGAATTGGATTCCTGCCTGATTAAAGATCATCCTGAGTGGGGGTTGGATTCATTGCCTACTTATAAGGAACCTCTTGATCCTTCAAGAGAGGATCTATATCCTTTTACTCTTTGCGCCGGCGCTAGAATCCCCAATGCCCTTCATTCCAGACTTCATGAAGTTTCCTGGGTTAGGAGCTTAAGGCCGGAGCCTGGAGCAGAACTGTCTTTGGAGGATGCGGATCGTCTTGGAATTCAAGACGGAGATACAATAGAGCTGTATACACAACGGGGATCGATTTGTGTAAAGGCCCGGCCCACCTCCAGAGTTATGCCGGGAACGGTATTTATGTATCATGGATATAAGGAGGCAAATGTAAACGGACTGATGGATAGGAATCATCTGGATCCGTATTCAGGTTTCCCAGCCTACCGTTCTACACGGTGCGGCATCCGGAAGGGAGGAGAGAAAAATGGGACTGACGCTTGATCTTGATTTGAAAAAATGTACATCCTGCGGTGCATGTGCCATTGCCTGTATGGACCAGAATGATATTGATATTGAACAGGGAATGACTCCGTTCAGGATGGTATTTGACTGGGAAAATAAGGAGAACAGGGAAAATAGGTATCTGCATATTTCTATCGCATGCATGCATTGCATCGATGCTCCCTGTGTAACAGCCTGCCCAGGGGGATGTATTGAAAAGGATAAAAAGACAAATCTTACGATATACGATAATACAAATTGTATTGGTTGTCACAGCTGTGCTATGGCCTGTCCTTTTGGTATTCCTTCTTTTGACCAAAATGGAAAGATGCGGAAATGTGATGGCTGTGTCCTTAGACTGGAGCATGGTTTGGAGCCAGCCTGTGTCCGGGCTTGTCCAACAGGAGCGCTACGGTTGGTTTCAACAGAAGATATAAAAACGGAAGACGAAGGAGGAGAATCCCTGCAAGCGCAGGGACGGAAGCTTTTAAGCTATCAGACCTGAAAAAAGCGGATCCATGAGGCGTTATGTCAGATGGATCCGCTTTTCAATATTGTTTTTCTTTTCCTGCCCGTGTATAATAAATGATCATAGCAGTAGAATATAAGCACACCCCCAGGAGACCCCCCTATGAAAACACGCCCTCACACAATAAAAGTAATCAAGCTGGCCCTGGGAGCCGGACTTTCTTTTCTGATTGCAGAGTCCCTGGGCCTGGCTTACGCGTCCTCGGCAGGGGTCATCACCCTTTTAAGCATCCAGGATACCAAGCGGGAGACCCTTCGTGTAGTAGTCCGCCGCCTGGTCTCCTTTGGCGCCGCCCTGGTGCTGGCCTGGGGCGCATTTTCCCTGGCAGGCTATCATGCCCTGGGGCTTGCCCTGTTTTTACTGCTGTTTGCCGCTTTCTGCATCCGGTTTCATATGCAGGAGGGGATTTCTGTCAATACAGTCCTGATGAGCCATTTTCTTTCCGCCGGAACCATTTCTCTTCCGGCTATTGGCAATGAGCTGGCGCTTCTGTTTCTTGGGGCGGGGATGGGGATTCTTTTGAATCTCTATATTCCGGGAAAGAGACGGGAGATCACCCTGGCAAAGCAGGAGATCGAGGATCAGATGCGGGAAATCCTTCTTGGGCTGTCTTTTCTTGTGCCTCAGGAGGATATGCCAGAGCGGTTGTCCAGACTGGAGGAAACATTGGATAAAGGTGAGAAAAATGCCTTCCAGGATATGGAAAATCAGCTTCTCACCGACACCCGGTATCATTTAAGCTATATGAACCTGAGAAGGAACCAGACCGTGATGCTGGCGGGGATGAATGAAAACATCTGCCATTTAAAGAGCCTTCCCGCCCAGGCAGAGGCGGTGTCTGGCCTTTTCAGGGAAACCAGGTCCCGCTTTCACGAGTACAATAATGCCGCCGGCCTGCTGGACTCCCTCCAAAGGCTTAAGGAGGCCATGAGCCAGGAGCCACTGCCTGTTTCCAGGGATGAATTTGAGGACAGGGCGGTGCTGTTTGGGCTGATCTTGAAGCTGGAGCAGTTTCTGGAGGCAAAAAGGAGCTTTGTGGAGGGACTGACCCAGGAGGAGATAAGGACCTTCTGGACAGAGTATAAGGATCTGTAAGGGAGAAAATCGATGAAGAAAAATCCTCAGGGACGGAAATGGCACCGCCTGGACAACACAGGCAAGCTGTTTCCCATGATCGCAAATGAAAATCTCAGCAATGTATTCCGGGTGTCAGCCGTTTTAAAGGAGGAGGTAGTTCCGGAGCTTCTTCAGAGGGCTCTTGAGGAGGTGCTTCCATTTTTTAAGGGATTTTCCGTCCGGCTGAAGCGGGGCTTTTTCTGGTACTATTTTGAGGAAAATAAAAGACAGCCTTTCATTGAGGAGGAGCAGGGAGCGCCCTGCCGGTATATTGACCCCAAAAGCAATCAGATGTATCTGTTCCGGGTTACTTATTTCAGGCGCCGGATCAACCTGGAGGTATTTCATGCGGTGACAGATGGAATGGGGGCTATGGAGTTTTTAAAGGCTCTGGTTACCCGCTATCTGGATCTGCAGGCTGGAAGGGAAGGGACTGTGAAGCCCTGTGACACAGGCGGGCGGCGGGTGGCCGAGGACAGCTACTTAAAGAACTACAAAAAGCTGCCCAAGCGCCGCTACAGCTCCCGGCCTGCCTACTGGATTCGGGGCAGGCTGATCCCTGGAGGAGGCCAGTCCATTATCCAGGGAGAGCTGGATCTGGGGCAGCTGAAGGAGGTTTGTAAGAGGCGGTCCGTCAGTGTTACCAGATACCTGGCGGCCTGCCTGATCTGGTCTATCTATGAGGGGCATATGGCCGGCCTGCCGGCGGCAGAGCCTATCGCCATTAACCTCCCCATCAATCTCCGGGCCTTTTTCGGCTCCAGCACCACCTCCAACTTTTTTGCTGTGATTTCACTTGATTATAAGCCGGAGAAGGAGCATGAGAGCTTTGAGGCTATCCTGGAAAGTGTCTGCAGCCAGATGGATGAAAAAATCGTCAAGGAGAAGCTGGAGGAGATCATTTCCTACAATGTGTCCAACGAAAAGAAATGGTATGTAAGGATCCTGCCCCTCTTTATCAAATGGATGGCCCTGGGGATCATTTTCCGTAGAAATGATCGTGCCCACACCATTACCCTGTCAAATATCGGGCCGGTGTTCCTTGAGGAGGAGTATCAGTCCTGTGTTGAAAATTTTCATATGATGATCGGTGTTTCCAGACGCCAGCCGGTAAAATGCGGTGTCTGCGCCTTCCAGGATAAGGTGACCTGCTCCTTTACCTCGGTTTACGATGACAGCCGCCTGGCAGATACCTTTTTCGGCCGCTTAAGGACAGAGGGGATACAGGTGCATACAAAGGGAAACGGCATGACAGCGGGAGAAACAGAGCAGGGGGACTATCCACAGGAGCCTTATGGAAAAGCGCGGTGGAATCCCTTTTTCCGCCACCGCAATCCGGGAAAGCTGATCCTTTTGGGGACGGTGCTTATAGAGGCTTTTCTGGTCCTCATGGATGTGCTTCTTGGCTATCAGGCCTGGTCTGTGAATTATGGAATTCCGGGGGCGGTGCTCTTTGCGGATCTGGCTCTGGTCTTTCTGATCCTGGCGGACCGTATGAACTGGCAGAGCTATTTTATGTATCAGATCGGCATTACTGCCTTCAGCTTCCTGCTGCTGCTTTTAAGGGCCGTGCGGCTGATCACAAAGCCCTGGGTGGCCCCTGCTACAGTGGCCCTTGCGGTGCTGATTCTGGGGGGAACCATTTTTATCGGGGACAGACGTTTTAAAAGTGAGTTAAAACGGAGATTTCACATATAAGGAGCAGATCGATGGAACACAAAAGGATTAGTATCCGGGGCGGGCTGATGAGGGATATGATTCAGGACATTATGGAAACATCCCTGGGAAAGCCCATTCAGACAGGAGAGTTCAGGAGGCATCCGGTGGAGCCGGCCTGGATCTGTCCCTCGGGCTACGAGTACGAGATCATTGAGACGGAACATTTTAAAATGGAATACCTGAAGCCTCAGGGAGTGGTTACAGGACGGGTGATCCTGCAGTTTCATGGAGGGGGATATATTGGCCCTATGAAAAATATTTACAGGAAATTCGCGGTCCGCTATTCCAGGCTGAGCTATGGAGGGGATGTGCTGACTCTGGATTACCGGGTGGCTCCGGAGCATCCATTTCCGGCGGCTCTGGAGGATGCCTTTTACGGCTATCAGTGGCTGATGAGGGAACGGCGCTATAAACCGGGGCAGATCCTTTTTGCAGGGGATTCTGCCGGAGGAGGTCTGGCTCTGGCCCTGTGCCTGTATCTCAGGGATCATGGGCTTCCTCAGCCTGGAGGACTGATCCTTATGTCTCCCTGGGCGGATCTTACCTGCAGCGGGGAAAGCTATGAGACAAATTTTCAAAAGGACCCTCTTTTTGGAAATTCCAGGGAAAGTATGCTGTATAATTCTGCCTATATCGGGGGCGGGGATCCGAAGAATCCCTATATTTCACCAGTGTTTGGGGATTTTAAAGGACTGCCTCCCATGCTGTTTCAAGTGGGAAGCCATGAGATGCTTCTGAGCGATACCCTGAGAGCGGCGGAGCTGGCAGGAAAAGCCGGGATTCGCCGCCGGGTGTCTGTGTATGAAGGGATGTTCCATGTCTTTCAGATGAGTATGGATCTGATCCCGGAAAGCCGGGAGGCCTGGGAGGAGGCCGCCCGCTTTATGGAGATCCTGTACCGGATCGACAGGCGGCCCAGAGGCCGTGTGGTCAGAAAGGTAAAAAGTGAAAAGCGCCGCTTATTCTGACAGCTTCTTAATATCGCTGCGGCTTCCTGATACGATGAGAATATCATTTGCCCGGAACACATAATCAGGACGTACCTCATCGGATACAGTGTCGCTGTTTTCGATGGCGATGATATTCAGCCCGAACCGGGAACGGAAGTTGATCTCCTGTACGGATTTGCCCACAAGCTTTTCCGGGATGATCAGCTTTGAGATATTGATCCGTTCACTGAGCTGCATAAAATCCAGTACCCTGGAGGTTTCCAGACGGTTTGCCAGGCGGACTGCCATATCCCGCTCCGGATAGACCACCTCGGCCCCAAGACGCTCCAGGATCTCGCCGTGCTCGGGGCTGTTGGCCTTGGAGATAACCTTGGGTACTCCAAGGCTTACCAGGTTCAGGGTTGTAAGGATAGAGGATTCCATATGCTCGCCGATGCATACGATGGCTATATCACAGTTCTGCACCCCGGTTTCTACCAGAGTCTTTTTATCCAGAGGGCCTACCACCAGGGCATTTTCTGTATATTCTCTCAGTTCTCTTACCTTTTCCTCATCCCGATCGATGACTAAAAGCTCGGCTCCTGATTGGGCAAGCTCCTTAGCAAGAGCGGAGCCGAAGCGTCCCAGGCCGATGATGCCGTATGTAGTCTGTTCTTTTTTCTGCTTTTTAAACATAGAAGATTCCTCCTTAACCAATGGAAATATTTCCTTCTGGATAGCTGATGCGGCTTTTCTCTGTAAAGTGCCAGAGAGTAGCGACGGTCAGCGGCCCCAGACGGCCGATATACATGATCAAAATAGATAACAGCTTGCTGTCAACGCCAAGGCTCGATGTGATGCCTGTGGAAAGCCCCACAGTACCGAAGGCGCTTGTGATCTCAAAGATAATGTCCCTGAGAGGAAGGTGAGGCTCCAGGATCACCATAAGATAGGTTCCTGTTGTCACCACTCCCAGAGCCAACAGCGTGACAATGGCTGCCTTTTTAAAAGCGTCCTTTGGAATGGAATGGCGGAAGGCCTGTTCAGGGTGATTGGTAGCCGCTGATTTGATCCCTGCTAAAAGGACAAAAAAGGTACTGGTTTTGATACCGCCTCCCGTAGAGCCCGGAGATGCTCCGATAAACATAAGGGCGGCCAGAGTTAAAAGGCCAGCCGTTGTAAAATCCTTTAAAGGATAAGTGGAAAAGCCGGCAGTTCTGGCGGAAACACTGTTGAAAAATGCTCCCATCCAGGTAATATCCTCAGTAAGCTTAAGGAGCAGGGTACCGGCTGCCAGCAGACAGACGCTCATAAACAGCACCACCCGGGTATGCATGGAAAATTTCTTCCAGGCAAAGCGGACCGAAACCATTTCCCGGATCACCAGGAAACCGATACCTCCAAAGATGATCAGCCCGCAGGTGGTCAGGTTTAAAAGCACGTCATTCTGATAGGGGATCAGGTTGGTCCCGCCTCCAAGGATGTCAAAGCCGGAGTTATTAAAGGCAGCTACAGAGTGGAACAGGCTGACGCCGATGGCCTTTGGGAGAGGAAAGTCCCTGGAAAATACCAGAAAGCTTAAGAGGGCTCCCGCCAGCTCAAAGGTTACGGTTGTAAGGAAAATGCTTTTTACAAAACGCACCAGCCCTTTGCCGGAATCCAGGTTCATAGCTTCGCGGATCAGGGTACGCCCTTTTAAGTTTACCTTTCTTCCGATGGCGATCATGATCCCTGCACCCATGGCAGTAACTCCCAGGCCGCCGATCTGGATCAGAGAGGCCAGGAAAAACTGTCCCAGGGGAGTAAATGTATCTCCTGCGTCGACTGCGATCAGCCCCGTTACACATACCGCACTGGTAGAGGTATAAAGGGCGTCGATGTAATGCAGCTCGACCCCGTCTTTGACGCTGCAGGGAAGCATAAGGAGCAGGGAACCTGTAGCAATGACCAGCGCGAAGCCCAGAGCGATGATGCGGGCTGGCGTCTGGCGTTTGATCATAGTGATAAGATTCATAATTTGCACCTCAACTAAGATAGTCTTTGATTACGACCGTATTATATCACGAAAAAACTTTAAGGTCAGTAAAAAAGTCATTAATTTTCCGCTTGTCTCATATATTCACTTAAAAGGGGGCTGGCAGCGATGAGGAAACGGGAGGAGATCCTTAAAATATTTCCAAGGGATATACGGGCAGTCCTGGAAAAAATGCCTGTAGATTTTGAAATGGTCCAGGAGCTGCGGCTCCGTACCGGGCAGCCGGTGCTTATGATCACCGGCAGGGGAGAGTATTTTATCAGGCAGAACGGGGAAATGGTAAGGACAGAGGGCGGAGCCTGCAGACAGGATGCCTTTGTATTGAACCAGTCCCAGATGCGGGAGACCGTGGAATTTATGGGCAGCTTTTCCCTTTACGCGGCAGAGGAGGAGCTGCGCCAGGGCTTTCTTACTGTCCAGGGAGGACACCGGATCGGCGTAGCCGGGCGGGTGGTGGCCCAGGGAAATGACATCCGCCTGATGAAATTTATTTCCTTTATCAACGTGCGGGTGGCCCATGAGGTAAAGGGCTGTGCTGATCCGGTGATGGGAAGGCTGTATCCGTCTGAAGGGGGATTTTTAAACACTCTGATTATTTCCCCGCCGGGGTGCGGCAAGACCACCCTTTTGCGGGATGTGATCCGTCAGGTATCAGAGGGAAATCTGAGGGCCGGGCGCAGGGGGCTTTCTGTAGGGGTGGTAGATGAACGCTCCGAGATCGGCGCCTGCTACCAGGGAGTCCCTCAAAATGACCTGGGGCCCCGGGCTGATGTGCTGGACTGCTGTCCCAAAAGCCAGGGGATGATGATGCTGGTCCGATCCATGGCTCCGGCGGTGCTCGCTGTGGATGAGATTGGAGGCCGGGCAGACGCGGAGGCGGTAGAATACGCGGCTAATTGCGGCTGTGCCCTGGCGGCTACGGTCCACGGCCGTTCCCTGGAGGAGGTGCGGGAAAAGCCCTATCTTGGGGAACTGTTAAAGAAAAAGCTGTTTCAAAGGCTGATCCTCCTTGACGGGGCAGAGCAGCCGGGGCAAATCTGCTGTATGTGGGACGGTGACGGCCATGTTATTTAAGTATCTGGGGGGAATACTGGTATTTTTTTCCTCTGCCGGCATGGGGCTGTGGCTGGGCTGGCAGTGGCGGGGAAGGCTTAAGACTCTGGAACGGCTTCGGCAGATGGTTTATTTCTTAAAGGGGGAGATCACCTACAGCCACGCGGCCTTGGCAGAGGCCCTGGAACGGGTTGGGAAACGGGATGGCGGCGATCTGGGCCGGGTTTTTGCTGAGGCGGCGGAAGGGATCCTTTCCCAGGAGGGAGAATCCTTTCAGGAGATCTGGAACAGCCGGGTAGAAGGGCTTCTTTCCATGGAGACCGGGCGGCTCCTTACGTCGGAAGACGTAGAGCAGCTAAAGGAGCTGGGGGCACACCTGGGGTATCTGGATGTGGACATGCAGGAGCGTACCCTTCTTTTATATCTGGAGCAGCTGGATCACTCCATTACCTGGCTGAGGGAGCATCTTCAGGAAAAATGCCGCCTCTATACAAGCCTTGGCATTGCAGGAGGTATGTTCCTGGTGATCGTTATGTTTTAATATAGTAGGAGGCGTCAATGGGAGTAAATCTGATTTTTCGGATTGCGGCAGTGGGGATCCTGGTATCTGTGATCTGCCAGGTTTTAAAGCACAGCGGCAGGGATGAACAGGCATTTCTCACCAGCCTGGCCGGTCTGGTGCTTGTGCTGTTCTGGATGATCCCTTACATATATGATCTGTTTGATACCATGAAGCAGCTGTTTTCTCTGTAGATCCTAAGGAGATGGAAAAAATGACAATTGTAACCGTTGCGGCGGCAGGCATCGCCACCATTCTGCTGGCAGTTCAGATGAAGGCAGTCAGAGGGGAATACAGTGTCTATCTGGTGATGGCGGCTGGCTGCTTTATCTTTTTTTACGGCACAGGGAAGCTTAAGATCATCCTGGATGCCTTAAAACAGCTTCAGGAGTATATAAAGATCGATTCCATGTATCTGACCACCCTTTTAAAAATGATTGGCATTACCTATATTGCCGAGTTTGCTTCCGGTATCTGTAAGGACGCAGGGTACGGCTCTCTTGGAAGCCAGATCGAGATATTTGGAAAACTGTCCATTCTGGTTACCAGTATGCCGGTGCTTTTGGCTCTGTTTGGCACTCTGGAGCGGGTCCTTCAGGCATGAGGGCGGGAAAATGGCTTCCTGCTTTGAGCCTGCTTTTATGTCTGGCCGCTCCCCTCTCATCCTTTGGAATGTCCGCTGCAGAGGGACAGACCCAGCCCTCCATGGAGGAGATGGCCGGAGAAATGGGGATCCAGGAGGAAATGGATCAGATCCAGGAATTTCTGGATCACACCTCCGGACAGGACGGGACGGTATCGGTCTGGGAACTGATGAAGGCTCTGGCATCGGGGAATCTGAAGGAGGTTTTTTCACAGGCCGGAGAGGGCATACGAAGAGCCCTGTTTTCAGAGCTTTACACAGGGGGGAGCCTTTTGATCCAGGTGGCGGTGATCGGTATGATGGGGGCTGTGTTTTCAAATGTTTCTTCTATATTAAAAGGGGGACAGATTTCTGATACAGGTTTTTTTGTTGCCTACCTTCTGATGTTTACCTGTCTGGCCGGAAGCTTTCTATCCAGTATCCAGATCGCTGCCGGAGTGCTGGAGCAGATTCTGGATTTTATGAAATGCCTGATGCCTGCTTATTTTATGGCAGTGGCATTCTCGGGAGGAAGCGCCAGCGCGGTGGCACTGTATGAGGGGATGATTGGCGGAGTGACGGCGGTGCAGTGGCTCTGCGGAGGGATTCTTCTTCCGGCTGTCAAGGTCTATGTGCTTCTGGTGCTGGGAACCCATGTAGTCAGGGAGCCCTTTCTTACCAGACTGACAGAGCTTTTGGAGCAGGCTATCGGCTGGAGCCTGAAAACACTGATGGGGCTGGTGATGGGGGTGCAGTTTCTCCAGACCATGATCCTTCCCTATGCGGATGCCGCAGGACAGGCCGGTGTAAAGAGGGTGATTGAGATCATTCCGGGACTGGGCCAGGGAGCCGGGGCAGTGGCCCAGATGGTCCTTGGCTCCGGGGTGCTGATTAAAAACAGCCTGGGGGCGGCGGCTGTGGTGATCCTGGCCCTTCTGACCCTGGTGCCTGTTTTAAAGCTGCTGCTTCTGATGCTTTTGTACCAGTCTGTGGCAGCGGTGATGCAGCCGGTGTGCGATAAGCGGATGGTATCCTGCGTAGCCGGGGTGTCCAGAGGGCATAAGCTTCTTCTGCAGGTGGTTCTTTACTCCCTCCTGCTGTTTATCATTGCCATTGCGGTTACCTGCGCTTCCACCAATGTCAATTATTTTGCGTCCTAATGTCTGTAGGCAGAACAAAAGGAGAAGCCATGAATGCAGTATATGACTGGGTCAAATCCATTATCTACTATATGATCTTTTTGTCTGTGGCAAACAACCTGCTGGCTGATTCAAAGTATGAAAAATACATCCGCTTTTTTGCAGGACTGGTGCTGATGCTTTTAGTGATCCGTCCCTTTACAGGGGGACTGAAGGCAGATGAGCTGCTGGCCGGCCTGTGGCAGCGCATTTCCCTGGAATCAGACACCAGGGAGCTGGAAACGGATCTGTGGGGAATGGACGGGGCCAGAACCAGACAGGTAACGGATCGGTATGAGGAGGCCGTGGCGGAAGATCTGGTGCGTCTGGCCCGCTTTTGGGGGATCAACTGTGAAAGCGCCCAGGCGGTGGTGGAAAGGGATCAGGAAAGTCCCGGATACGGCAGGATCCAGTCTATTTCCATGGTCATCTCCAGGGCAGAGGAGGAAGAAACGCAGAGGGACAGTGAGGACCCCAGGCCGGTCAGCATCCAGGGAGAGGAAATCCGGCATATCCGTGTGCCTCCGGTGGGGACGGAAGAAGGGGAAACAGAGGCCGGTACAGAGGAGGCAGAGGATCTGAAACGAAAGGTGGCGGAATATTATGAAGTGGAGGAGTCCCATATCGAAATTCAATGGAAGGATGAGTAAGGAAAAATGGATCGGGCTTTTGATCCTGGGAGTATTTCTTATGCTTGTCTCCATGCCCCTTCCGGGGAGTACAAAGGAGACAGAGGGAGATAAAACAGCCCCTTTTGGGGGAAATGCTCCTTCAGAGGAGGCCGGACCTCAGTCAGACGGGAGCCAGATTCCTTCAGACAGCCCTGTATCTGCCCCGGTTGATTCCTCCTATGAGGCCCAGCTTGAGGCCCGTATCCGGGAGATTCTTAAGTCGGTGGAGGGAGTGGGAAGGGTAGAGGTAATGGTGGTCCTTAAATCCTCAGGAGAAAGGGTCATGCGTATCGATCGGTCAGACAGCCAGAGCAGCACCAGTGAAACCGATTCGGCAGGAGGGAGCCGCCAGGTGGTAAGCACTCAGTCAGAGGAAAGTACCGTACTTACCTCAGGCTCCGCCGGAGGTACCGTCCCGGTGGTGGAAAAAGAGCTGAGTCCGGAGCTGTCCGGCATCATCATAAGTGCCGACGGAGGCGGGAGCCCGGAGGTGAAGGCGGAGATCTCAGAGGCCATGGAGGCCCTGTTCGGCCTTCCGGCCCATAAGATCAAGGTGCTTAAGAGAGCCGGCTGAGAGAGAAGGCCCCGTCATATTTTAAAAATGGCCGTCATACAATAGAAGTATTAGAGAGGGTGGAATCAAGAAAAGGAGCGCTGTGTATGAAAATGAAGAATATGAAACAGGTAAAAGAGCACATGAAGGACGTAAACATGAAACGCCTGTTCCGGAGAAACCAGATCATTATCACGACCTTGGCTGTTATGATCGCTGCCGCCGGTTATCTGAATTATGCGGGAAAGAGTGAGCTGACCGCAGGAAACCGGGTCTATGAGGCGGGAGCTATGGATCTGTCGGACGAAGACATTCTGGCGGAGAACCAGGCGATGGCCCTGGAGGAGGAAGAAGGGCTTCTTGACATTCCAAGTCTGGATCAGGATGTAGCGGATCTGGAGGGGGCCGTCTCTGAGGAGGGAAGTGAGCTTGCCCAGGGAGAGGAAACTGAGGCCGCCCTCCCGGAGGCCGGAAAAGAGCAGCTTGCCCAGGGAGAGCTGGCCGGAGAGGAATCCCTTGCCCAGGCAGAAACCGCAGAGGAGGCCCAGGCCGGTCTTGAAAATCCGGGAGAAGCCGTCCTTACCAGCGGTATGAATGTAGCCGATTACATAGCAAATGTGCAGCTGAGCCGCGAGCAGGTCCGGGCCAAAAACAAGGAAACCCTTATGGGCCTTATTAACAGCACCAGCATCGACGAGGCTGCCAAGCAGCAGGCCATACAGGATATGATTGACCTGACAGAGCTTTCCGAAAAGGAAAATGCCGCCGAAACCCTTCTGATGGCAAAGGGATTTGCCGATCCTGTGGTCAGCATCACCAAAGACAAGGTGGACGTTGTGATCAACGCATCTTCTATCACCGATCCCCAGCGCGCCCAGATCGAGGACATCGTAAAACGCAAGGCAGAGGTAGCCGCTGACCAGATCATCATCACCCTTTTAAATCTTGCTGAATAGGATTGATCAAAAGGCCGGGACTGCCCCGGCCTTTTTAAACTTCCCAAATTTAACCTATACATATCCAACCGTATTTGCTATAATACTAGTAACTAAGTCTTAGCAGGAGGTAAATGGGTGATGACTGAGGAAAATCGCAGTATTCATAAATTATACGAGAAAGACAAGATAGGCGAGGTACAGATCGCTGATGAGGTAGTGGCGATCATTGCTGGGCTGGCGGCTACAGAGGTAGAGGGCGTGGATTCCATGGCAGGAAATATTACCAACGAGCTGGTAGGAAAGCTGGGGATGAAGAACCTGGGAAAGGGCGTCAAGGTGGATGTGACAGAGGATCATGTATCGGTAGACCTGTCCCTCAATATCCGCTACGGCTACAACATCCCCCAGGTCAGTGAGCAGGTACAGGAAAAGGTAAGCGCAGCCATTGAAAATATGACCGGCCTTACGGTTCTGGATGTGAACATCCGCATTGCCGGAGTTAATATGGAAGAAAACAGGTAGCACCTGCAGGAGCAACACTCCCTGGAGCGTCAGAGCGTGTCCCCGAGTTTCAGGCACACTCTCTCCGGGGAGTGTTTTATACATTTTTGTTGTATTTATACACTGCCTTTGGTATAATCACTATGGACCGGAGCCTGGCATCAGGGCGCTGGAAAACGAGAGAAAGGAAAATGTACCCCAAAGCCAAGGCTTTGCGTACAAGCAGAGAAGATGACCAGAAGAGAATTGCGGGAGCACTGCTTTAAGATGCTGTTTTCAGTGGATTTTTACCCCACGGCAGATGAGGTAAGGAGCCAGCTGGAGCAGTATTTCCAGTCACCGGAAGAATACGATACAGATGAACAGGGCATACAGGAGGTACTTCATAAGGTAGAGCTTAAGGAAGCGGATACACAGTATCTGCGGGCCAGATGCGGACAGATCATGGACCGGATCGGAGAGCTGGACGGCCGGATCGACGAGGTGGCTGCAGGCTGGAAGACCAGACGTATGGGAAAGGTGGAGCTTACCATCCTCCGCCTGGCGCTGTTTGAGATGGAGTTTGATGAAGCAGTACCTGAGAAGGTAGCCATCAACGAAGCGGTGGAGCTTGCGAAGAAGTTCGGGGGCAATGACTCCCCGGCTTTTGTAAACGGCATCCTCGCAAAGTTTATCTCCAAAGAACAGGAATAATATGGCCAGTATCTTTACTGTCACACAGGTAACTGCATATATTAAAAACATGTTTACCCAGGACTTCGCTCTGAACCGCATTTCCATCAAGGGCGAGGTCTCTAATTGTAAATACCACAGCTCAGGCCATATTTATTTCACCTTAAAGGACGGCGGCGCCCAGATCAGCGCCGTTATGTTCGCGGGCCAGAGAAACGGCCTTTCCTTCCGGCTGGAGGAGGGCCAGCAGGTGGTGGTAAAGGGAACGGTGGATGTCTATGAGAGAGACGGCCGCTATCAGCTTTATGCCAGGGAAATCACAAGAGAAGGACGGGGCGATCTGTTTGCCCGGTATGAAAAGCTCAGGGACGAGTTAGAGGAGCTGGGGATGTTTGACGGCCGGTACAAGCGGCCTATTCCCCGCTATGCCAAAACCGTAGGCATCGTTACCGCCTCCACAGGAGCGGCCATCCGGGATATTATGAACATCGCGGCCAGAAGGAATCCTTATGTGCAGCTGATTCTGTATCCCGCCCTGGTTCAGGGGGAGCAGGCAAAATACAGCATCGCAAAGGGAATTGAGACCCTGGATGCTATGGGCCTTGACGTGCTGATCGTAGGCAGGGGAGGCGGCTCTATCGAGGATCTGTGGGCATTTAACGAGGAGATAGTAGCCAGAGCCATTTTTAACAGCAGTACGCCGGTGATCTCCGCAGTGGGACATGAAACCGATGTGACTATAGCAGATTATGTGGCGGATCTCAGAGCGCCTACGCCGTCGGCAGCTGCAGAGCTGGCTGTTTTTGATTACAGGCAGTTTAAGGAGCAGGTGGACCTGTACAAGCAGGTGTTAGACCGCTCAGCCATGCGCAGGATCGAGCGGGTCCGCTTTTTGCTGGAGCAGTACCGGATGCGCTTAAGGCTTCTGGATCCCCAGAGGCAGGTGTATGAGCGCAGGCAGCGGCTGGTGGATCTGGAGGGAAGCCTGGGACGGCTGATGGAAAAGGCCCTTTCAAGGGATAAGGAACGGCTCCTTCGCGGGAAGACTGCCATAAAGACCCTGACAGACCGTGTCCTTATAGATCAGAAGCACCGCCTGGCCCTGGCAGCCGGTCGTCTGGACGGCTTATCGCCCCTTAAAAAGCTGTCAGGGGGATACGGCTTTATCGAGGGGCCGGAGAAAAAGGGGCTTACCTCAGTGAGGCAGATAAAACCGGGAGACAGGCTTTTAATCCGCATACGGGACGGCAGTATCCTGGCACAGGCAGAGTCTGTGTCAGAGGAGCAGGGCTTAAAAGGCGGACAGGCAGGGAAGTGAGGGATTGATATGCCGCGTAAGAAGGCAGAAGCAGCAGAGGAAAAAACTGGCATCGAGGAGAATTTTCAGATGCTGGAGGATATAATAAAAAAGCTGGAGTCAGGAGAAGGCTCTCTGGAGGAAACATTTTCCAGCTATGAGGCCGGTATGAAGCTGGTAAAGGAGCTGAACGGCCAGATCGATCAGGTAGAAAAACAGATTCAGATATTGAGTGAGGGTGATGATCATGAGTGATAAGGACACATTTAAAAATGAATTAGACCAAAGAGTAGAGGAGATTAACCAGTGTCTTGAGGGGTATCTTCCAAAGGAGGAGGGGCACCAGAAAACTCTCTTTGAGGCCATAAACTACAGTGTAAGGGCTGGCGGAAAGCGCCTCCGCCCCCTGCTGCTCCAGGAGACTTGCCGCCTGTTTACCGGCGAGGTGCCAGAGACGGCCCGCCCCTTTATGGCGGCTATGGAGATGATCCATACCTGCTCCCTGGTCCATGACGATCTTCCGTGTATGGATGATGATATGATGCGCAGGGGAAAGCCAAGCACCTGGGCAGAATTCGGCGAGGATATGGCAGTGCTGGCAGGAGACGCGCTGATGATCTACGCGGTGGAGACGGCGGCAAAGGCTTTTGAGCTTACAGGGGAGGCGGACGAACTCGCAAGGATCGGGCGCGCCATTTCCATCCTGGCAGGCAAGACGGGGATTTACGGCATGATTGGTGGTCAGACTGTAGATGTGGAATTGGCAGGCGGCCCTATCCCTGCAGATAAGCTGGACTTTATCTACCGCTTAAAGACAGGGGCTCTGATTGAGGCCTCCATGCTGATCGGAGCGGTTCTTGGGGGCGCGGCCCAGGAGGACTGCAGGATTGTAGAAGGTCTGGCCTCCAGAGTGGGCCTGGCCTTCCAGATCCAGGACGATATTCTGGATGTGACCGGAAAAGAGTCTGTAACCGGAAAGCCGGCCGGCAGTGATGAAAAGAACCAGAAGACAACCTATGTTACCCTTGAGGGGATCCAGAAGGCGAAAAAAGAGGTAGAGCGCCTTTCAGACGAAGCCATTGCTCATCTGGGAGAGCTGCCTGGCAACAACGAATTCCTTGAAAAGCTGATCCGCCATCTGATTAACCGAGAGAAGTAAAAATGGCAGGAGGATCATCCGCTATGATACTGGAACGAATAAAAGGACCGGAGGATTTAAAGGAGCTGTCCTTTGAGGAACTTGGGGAGCTGGCAGAGGAGATCCGCCGCTTCCTCATCGAATCCATCAGCCGCACCGGGGGCCATCTGGCTTCCAATCTGGGGGTGGTGGAGCTGACCATTGCTCTGTTTAAGGTCTTTGACCTTCCTTCGGATAAAATCATCTGGGATGTGGGCCATCAGTCCTACACCCATAAGATACTCAGCGGCCGCAGAGAGGGCTTTGGGGAGCTGCGCCAGTACGGGGGCCTCAGCGGTTTTCCAAAGCGCAAGGAAAGCCCTTATGACTCATTTGATACAGGCCACAGCTCCACCTCCATTTCCGCAGGCCTTGGCATGGCTCAGGGACGGGATATACTGGGGGAGGATTACCGCATTGTATCGGTGATCGGAGACGGCGCCCTCACAGGGGGCATGGCCTATGAAGCTTTAAACAACGCGGCCCAGATGAAAAAAAACTTCATCATTGTATTGAATGACAACAAAATGTCCATTTCTGAAAATGTAGGGGGCATGTCCCGCTACTTAAACAGCATCCGTACCGGCAGCGGCTACAATGACTTAAAGAAAAATGTAGCCGACGCCCTGGACCGGATCCCGGTGGTAGGCTCCGCTATGATCGATAAGATCAAGCGCACCAAAAATAGCATCAAGCAGCTGTTCCTGCCGGGGATGCTCTTTGAAAATATGGGCATTACCTACTTAGGACCGGTAGACGGCCACGATATACAGGCCCTGTGCCGGGTGCTCAGGGAGGCTCAGAAACTGGATCACGCCGTGCTGGTCCATGTGGTGACGAGAAAGGGGAAGGGCTACCGCCCGGCAGAGATCCATCCTGCCCAGTTCCACGGAGTTGGCCCCTTTGATATTCAGACGGGAAAGCCTGCCGGGGAGGGAAAATACCCTTCCTATACGGAAGTATTTTCAAAGAAACTGTGCCAGCTGGGAGAGAACCATGAAAAGCTGGTGGCTGTAACGGCGGCCATGCCGGACGGCACCGGGCTGACTGCGTTTTCAAAGAAGTTTCCCAACCGGTTTTTTGATGTGGGGATCGCGGAGGCCCATGCAGTAACCTCGGCGGCCGGTATGGCGGCAGCGGGTCTGAAGCCTGTGGTAGCTATGTATTCCTCCTTTATGCAGAGAGGCTATGACCAGATTCTCCATGATGTATGTATACAGAACCTTCCGGTGGTATTTGCTGTAGACCGGGCAGGACTGGTAGGAAGCGACGGGGAGACCCATCAGGGGATTTTTGATTACTCCTTCCTAACCTCGATTCCCAATATGACGGTGATGGCCCCTAAGAATCTGTGGGAGCTGCGTGCTATGCTGGAATTTGCTGTGGATTACACAGGGCCCATTGCCTTGCGCTACCCAAGAGGCACTGCCTATCGGGGGCTTAAGGAGTTTCGAACTCCCATTGCCTATGGAAAAGGGGAGCTTCTTTATAAGGAATCCGGCATCGCTCTTCTGGCTGTAGGCAGTATGGTCAGTACTGGCGAGCATGTAAGGGAGAAGCTGAAGGCAGAGGGCTATTCCTGTTCCCTGGCAAACGGCCGTTTTATCAAGCCCTTTGACAGTGAGCTGGTGGACAGCCTTGCAAGGGATCACAGCCTGATCGTCACCATGGAGGAAAATGTACTTCAGGGGGGCTACGGCCTGATGATCACCGGCTACATCCATGAGCATTTTCCTCATGTAAAGGTATTAAATATTTCCCTTCCCGATGCCTATGTGGAGCATGGGAATGTATCCCTTCTGCGGTCGGGTCTGGGGATCGACAGCGATTCCATTATACAGACCATGAAGGCAGGGGGATGGATCCACTGAACGAATGACAGGAGAAAACAGGATGAAAGAACGTTTGGATGTGCTTTTGGTCCAGAGAAATCTGGCAGAGTCCAGGGAGAAGGCAAAGGCCCTGATTATGTCCGGTATTGTCTATGTAAACGGGCAGAAGGAGGACAAGGCCGGAACTTCCTTTGAGACCACCGTTCCCATCGAGGTGCGGGGAAGCACTTTAAAATATGTAAGCAGAGGCGGCTTAAAGCTTGAAAAGGCCATGACTCATTTTGGAGCGCAGCCGGATGGAAAGGTCTGTATGGATGTAGGCGCTTCCACCGGAGGCTTTACAGACTGTATGCTTCAAAATGGCGCGGTCAAGGTTTATTCTGTGGACGTAGGTCATGGACAGCTTGCCTGGAAGCTGCGCAATGATGAGCGGGTGGTCTGTATGGAAAAGACCAATATCCGTTATGTGACGCCGGAGGACATTGGCGACCGGATCCAGTTTGCCAGCATTGACGTTTCCTTTATTTCCCTTACCAAGGTGCTGGGGCCGGTGAAGGCCCTGCTGACAGAAGACGGCCAGATCGTCTGCCTCATTAAGCCTCAGTTTGAAGCGGGGCGTGAAAAGGTAGGAAAAAAGGGAGTAGTCCGGGAAAAAAGTGTACATCTGGAGGTGATCGAAGGGATCATCGCCTTCGCTGGATCCATTGGCTTTGAGGTGCTGAATCTGGAATTCTCACCCATAAAAGGGCCTGAGGGGAACATAGAATACCTTCTTTACCTTCAGAACCATCCGGAGGCTCCTGAAGGAGAAAGCCGGAGCTTAGGGGAACTGAAGGTGGATCCCAAAGCGGTGGTGGAGGAGGCCCATCATACTCTTGATTAAAATGGCAGGAGCCTGTTGACATGAGACATTTTTATATTATTGCCAATCATGGTAAAGAATATGCAAAAGAGGCCCAGGCCTTTATAAAGACCTATCTGGAGGCAAAGGGGGCGGTGTGCCGCAGCCAGGACCAGCCAGAGGAGAAGACTCCTGCCAGACCCCTTTTGGTGCCTGAGGAGACAGAGTGTGTCATCACCATCGGCGGCGACGGCACTCTGATCCAGGCGGCCAGGGACCTGGCAGGCCGGGGGATTCCTATGATCGGCGTGAACCGGGGCCATCTTGGATTTTTAAACCAGGTGAGCCGTCAGGAGGATATGGCGCCGGTGATGGACGCCCTGTTAGAGGACCGGTACCAGCTGGAGCGCCGGATGATGATACAGGGGGCGGTGTTCCGGGATGGGAAGGTGCTCTGTGAGGATATTGCCCTCAATGAAATCGCCGTCACCAGAAGGGACCCCTTAAAGGTTCTGCGCTACAGCGTCCATGTGAACCATGAATATCTCAATGAATACGCGGCGGACGGAGTGCTGGTAGCTACTCCTACCGGCTCTACCGCCTACAACCTTTCAGCGGGAGGACCAGTGATCGCTCCCGCTGCCAGGATGATGGTGCTTACTCCCATCTGTTCCCACGCTCTCAATGCCAGAAGCATCGTCCTGGCTCCGGAGGATCAGATCCGCATCCAGGTGCTTGGCAGCGGGCAGGTGGTATCCTTTGACGGAGACACCTTCATGGAGCTTGCTGCAGGAGACATCATCCAGGTATCCAAAAGCAGCCTTGAGACCATCATGGTAAAGCTGAAGCAGATTTCCTTTATGCAGAAGCTGAGCAATCACCTGGGACGGATATAGATCAGGTGTACTCTTCTGAGCGCAAAGAGATTCCGGGAGTACACATTAAAAGAAAAGGAGGCAGCGCCAATGAAGGTAGAGCGCCACAGTAAAATTGTTGAATTAATTGGAAAATATGAGATAGAGACCCAGGAGGATCTGGCTCAGAAGCTCTATGAAGCAGGGTTTAATGTGACCCAGGCCACGGTTTCCAGGGACATACGGGAATTAAAGCTTACAAAGGTCCAGTCTGAAAACGGAAGGCAGCGCTATATGGTTCTGGAAGGTCCCAGAGGCACCTCTGCCATCAAATACATCCGTATTTTAAAGGATGGTTTTTCCTCCATGGATATGGCTCAGAATATCCTGGTAATCAAAACCGTCTCCGGCATGGCAATGGCTGTGGCCGCCGCTCTGGATGCCATCCATTTTAACGAGATCGTAGGCTGCATCGCGGGAGATGATACCATCATGTGCGCCATCCGCAGTGTAGATGACACCATCATTGTTATGGAAAAGATCAAAAAAATGGTAGAAGACTAAAAGGAGAAAAACATGCTGCTGGAACTCCATGTAAGAAACCTGGCCCTCATTGAGCGCGCGGATGTGGAATTTGGTGAAGGCCTTAATATATTGACCGGCGAAACAGGAGCGGGTAAATCCATTATCATTGGTTCCGTGACCATGGCCCTTGGAGGCAAAGCCTCCAGAGACAGCATACGCCACGGAGCTGACTTTGCCTACATTGAGCTTGTATTCTCCGTTTCCGGGGAGGAAAAGCTTTCTGCCTTAAAAGAACTTGAGGTAACGCCGGACGAGAATGGTCTGGTGATCATATCACGAAAGCTCACGGCTTCAAGGAGTATAAGCCGCATCAACCACGAGACAGTTACGGCCGCGAGGCTGCGCCAGATCACAGGGCTTCTCCTGGACATCCATGGCCAGCATGAGCACCAGTCATTGCTGTATCGGTCCAAACATCTTGAGATTCTCGATGCCTATGTCAAGGCAAAGACTCAGCCCGCAAAACAGAAGATTGCAGAGCAGTTTAGGGCCTACCGGGCTTTAAAGGAACGTCTTGAAGGTTTCGATCTGGATACAGAGGCGAGGATCCGTGAGGCTGATTTCCTGCGCTTTGAGATCCAGGAGATCACAGAGGCAGAGCTCAGGGAGGGTGAGGAGGAGGAACTGGCCCAGTCCTACCGCCGCTTTGCCAATGCCCAGAGGATCGCGGAGTGCCTTCAGACGGCCCACAGCGCCTTAGAAGGCGACTGGGTGACCCGGGCCATCCGGGAGGTGGATCAGGCAGCGGAATATGATGAGGAACTGGAAGGCATACGGGACCAGCTTTATGACGCGGAAGCCATTCTTGGAGACGCGGAAAGGGAACTGTCTGCCTATATGGACTCCATGGAATTTGACCAGGAGACCTTTCTTCGTATCGAGGAGCGGCTTAATACCATCCGCGGCCTTCAGGCAAAGTATGGAAGTACCATCGAAGCTATTATGAAGCATCTGGAAGAAAAGGAAAAGCGGCTGGAGGAGCTGGAGGATTATGACAGCTGCAGGGAGCGGATCAAAAAGGAACTGGCAGACTGTGAGGATCGTCTGGAGGGACTCTGCGCAGACTTATCAGACATTCGGAAAAGGGCTTCGGGAGAGCTGGTGGAAAAAATCAAAAAAGGCTTGATCGATCTGAATTTCCTGGATGTGGAATTTGACATGGAATTTGAAAAAATGGATCATTTTACGGCGGGAGGCTATGATGAGGTCCAGTTTATCATTTCCACCAACCCCGGTCAGCCCATGCGGCCCTTAAAGGATGTGGCCTCTGGCGGTGAGCTTTCAAGGATCATGCTGGCGATCAAGACGGTGCTGGCGGATTCCGATGACATCCCCACTCTTATATTTGATGAAATCGACACCGGCATCAGCGGCCGGACGGCCCAGAAGGTGTCTGAAAAGCTGGCCTACATCGCCGGAAGTCATCAGGTGATCTGCATCACCCATCTGCCTCAGATTGCGGCCATGGCCGATTCCCACTTTGAGATCGCGAAATCAGCCAGTCAGGGCAGTACGGCAACCACCATCCGTCTTCTTGGAAGAGAAGCCTCCGTTCAGGAGCTTGCAAGGCTTTTAGGAGGAGCGAAGATTACCGACGCCGTTTTAAAAAATGCCTGCGAGATGAAGGAATTGGCAGACCGTACAAAATAAAACAGATTGAAATCCGCCCTGCGGACCATACTAAGAAGGAAGCATACAACAGCTGTGTGCTTCCTTTTTTCAATCACTTAGACAGGAGGCAGGGACATGAGAGGACGATCCAAGGTTTATCGGTGGCTGGGGCGGTGCTTCTGGGCGGCCTGCGCGGTGACGGCAGGCTGTATGTGGTATTATGTGGACCGGTCCATACCGGACCGTATCAGTATTATAGAAAACCAGAAGGAAGAATTAAATTTCGGACTGCCTCTTAGGACTACTGTTTTCAGCGACAGCCAGGAGGTGGCGCTGGGAAATGAGAGCAATATCCCCGCAGGGGAGATCACCATCGACAGCGGACAGGCATTTTCTGTGTACGCGGGAGAGCAGGGGAGCTATCAGATGGGACTCAAGCTCTTTGGGCTGATTAAATTTAAGGACATCCAGGTGGATGTGGTAGATACAAGATATGCCATCCCCTGCGGCAGCCCCATCGGTATCTATCTCAAATCAGATGGGATTATGGTCATCGGAACCGGCCGGATCACTGGCGAGGACGGCCTGGAAACAGAGCCGGCCTATGGAAAATTAAAATCAGGGGATTACATCGAGGCCTTTAACGGTCAGCCTATGAACACAAAGGAGGAGTTGATAAGCGCGGTGGAGCGCCTGGAGGGGGAGGACGCGGTAGTAACGGTCCGCCGGGGCGGCCAGGAAGTAGATATAAGCCTTCAGCCTGTAAAAGGGGCAGACGGAAAATATAAGCTGGGCGCCTGGGTCAGGGATGATACCCAGGGGATCGGAACGGTTACCTATGTGGACATGAATGGACGTTTCGGCGCTTTGGGTCACGGTATCAGCGACAGCGATACAGGGGCTCTGGTAGAAACCTCAGAAGGAGCTCTTTACACGACTCAGATCATGGGCATCCAGAAAGGCACCACAGGGAAGCCGGGTCTTCTTTCCGGCGTCATTTACTACGGCCCCCAGTCCCATATGGGAGAAATTTCCAAAAATACAGAGGAAGGGATATTCGGTACTGTCAATCAGCAGTTTATGAAAAATGTCACCGGAGAACCCATAGAGATCGCCCGCCGGCAGGATGTAGAAGAAGGGCCGGCTGTCATACGCAGCAATGTATCAGGGGAACTGAAGGACTATGACATCGAGATCCAGAAGGTAGACCGGGGAGCAGGGAAGAAGAATAAAAGCATGGTGATCAAGGTGACAGATCCAGAGCTGATCGCTCTGACAGGAGGGATCGTCCAGGGGATGTCGGGCTCCCCCATTATACAGAAGGGAAAGCTGGCTGGCGCGGTGACCCATGTATTTGTGCAGGACGCCAGCAGAGGATATGGGATCCTGGTGGAGGATATGATGGAGCAATAAAAAAGACAAGCACTACTGCTTGTCCTGTAAATGACCTGACCGGGAATCGAACCCGGGTTTACGCCGTGAGAGGGCGTCGTCTTAGCCGCTTGACCATCAGGCCTTATTTATCTTTCTGGCTTATCACCACCAGCTCGTATATAATAGCACGAACAGAGAAATTTGTCTACTGTTTTTGAGGAAAAAAATAAAGTTGGAAAACAATTTGAAAAATATAAAAAATTCCGACAATTATCGGAGCTGATGGTCTGTAAAAAGGAGGAGGCCGGTCTGGATGTTTATCCAGACCGGCCGAGTATTATGAAAAAAAGTTTATAGCATTAACTCTTTACAAAACATAGTATATCCGGCAAACGTGAAGAAAGTTTGAGCAAAGTGTTAGCAATTTGAAACTAAATTGTGAAGTTTTTGTAACGGAGCCCGGGTCACCACTTGTCCTCCTTCTGCGTATCCTGATAAAAAGAGGAAGGAGAATGAGGATGGAAATCAGAGGATTGGATGTAAGCAGCTTTCAGGGAGAAATCCGGTGGGAGAAGGCGGCAGAGGCAGGGTATCGGTACGCGGTGCTGCGGAGCATAAAGAAAATGGGGACGGACAGCCGGTTTGAGACAAATTATAAAGAAGCCGGCCAGGCAGGGTTTAAACGAGGGGTCTATGCCTTTTCCTACGCCCTCACGGAGGAGGAAGCCAGAAGAGATGCTAGACGCCTGTTAAGGCTTTTAAATGGCCGCCCTCTGGAGCTTCCTGTGTTTGCCGATATGGAGTGGGAGGAACAGCGCAGGCTGGGAAAGCAGGCCGTTACGGACATTCTGCTGGCCTTTCTGAAGGAGTTTGAAGGCTCCGGCTACAGTACCGGGATCTACTGTAATATGGACTGGTACGCCAATGTTCTGGATGTGAGCCGGCTTCCATACGATTACTGGATCGCCAGCTACGGGACCAACAGCGGCAACCCGGAAAAAAAGCCCTCTGTTCCCGGTATGGCGGCCTGGCAGTACACAAGCAGGGGAAAGGTTCCGGGTATCGAAATGGGTGCCGATCTGGATCTGTTTTACAAGGAATACGGAAAAGAAGAGGTCCTTCTTTCCGGCTGGAAGCAGATCGACGGAAGGTGGAGCTTCTATCTGGGAAATACAGGGGAGCCGGTGAAAAATGACTGGTACAGAGACGGTGACACCTGGTACTGGTTTGACGGGGCAGGCTTTATGGTGCGGAACAGCTGGTATGAGTATCAGGGAAACTGGTATTATTTTACCGCAGACGGCTCCATGGCCAGAGGACTTCTGGAGTTAGAGGGAAAATGGTACTATATGGATGAGGAGGGAAAAATGGCTACCCGTCCCATTACCCTGACTCCCGGCCGGGACGGCGCCCTGGAAATAGAAGAACAGGTATAAAACAAAAAAGCAGACAGATGAAAAAACATCTGTCTGCTTCTATGACCTGACCGGGAATCGAACCCGGGTTTACGCCGTGAGAGGGCGTCGTCTT
>URNT01000033.1 GCA_900549235.1 uncultured Clostridium sp.
TTTTAATGTCTGGTGGAATTTACCTCTGCACTGGAATTTACTTTTTCAAGTCAGCCATTTTTTTGCAGCAGCCTCTTGTAAGTCAGATCGATTCCCAAGGCTCCGAGGGGCGCCGTCACCAGGATTGCCAGGACAGCGACGGAAAGAACGATCTGTCCGCAGGGCAGTCCCATGGCCAGGGGAACGGAGCCGATGGCCGCCTGTACCGTTGCCTTTGGAAGATAAGCAATCATGCAAAAAACGCGTTCCCGCCTTGAAAGAGGAGTCCCAAGAAGGCAGACCGCCACTCCGGCCGACCGGAACACCAGCGCGCCCAAAATCACCAGAATAGCAGCCAAACCGGCCTCCATGGTATAGCGTATATCAACAGCAGCCCCCACCAGTACGAACAATATCACCTCCGCAGCCAGCCAGAGCTTTCCAAATTTGTCAGCCAGGCGTTTTGCCACCGAAGCGGTGCTTTTCACCTTGATCATACAGGCCATGCTCACAACCGCCAAAAGTCCGGAAACGGATACTGTTTCCTTCAGCCAGTTTTCCGCCGCCATAAGCAGGAAGGACACCCCTAATACAATGATCACCTTCATGCTGTTCCGGACCGTATGCCTGCGCGCGTAGGCCGTCTCGAAAAACAGGCTGAGCACGTAGCCTACAGCCGCCCCCAGAATGATTCCCAGGATAATAGAAACGGGGATATTTACAAAGTCCATCATATCCGCCCTGCCGCCCTGGGCCATACCCGCAAAGGTGGAAAATAATACAATAACAAAAATATCGTCGCAGGAAGCCCCTGCCATAATAAGCTGAGGGATGCTTTTGTCCGTACCATAGCCGGAATCCATCAGCTGTACCATCCGGGGGATGACCACAGCCGGAGAGACTGCCGCAAGAACTGCCCCCATAACCGCTGCTTCAAGCCTTGTAATGCCTAAAAGCCAGGGCGCTAATAATAAAAAACCAAGGATTTCGCAGCTTGCCGGTACACAGGACATCATAACGGCAGGCCGTCCTACCTTTTTAAGATCCGCCAGATTCAGGGACAGTCCTGCTTTGAGCAGAATGATAATAAGGGCCATCTGCCGCAGATCCGCAGAAATGGACAGGATAGACGGATCCAGCAGATTCAGAACGTAAGGCCCCAGCAGGATACCTGTCACAAGCATACCGATGATACGCGGCAGCTTAAGCAGCTGGCAGAGGGCAGCCATTGCCAGTCCTGCAAGAAAAATAAATGATAGAGATGTTAACATATGTTTTCCTCCTTTTTAAATGCAAAAAAGCTGATGCGCTCCTGCGACTGTGGTTCGCAGAAGTCATCAGCTTAATAAGCGGTTTAGGTTTCCCAGGGGAGAACTTCATTCCCAGGGGTATTATAGCATTGGTATATTTGTTTGTAAATAGCTGTTTTGCTTTTAAATGCAGCTACCGCACATAGTGGATCCGTTTCTCGTCATATCTGTCCTGCTGCTGTTTCTCCTCAGCCGGGTAACCGCAGGCAACAATGGAAAATACATAAAGATGCTCTGGGATCCCCAGCACATCTGCTACAGCCTTCATTCGTTCCTCCTGAGGAGCGATCCCCAGCCACACAGCTCCAAGCCCAAGGGAATCCGCCTCTAAAAGCAGGTTTTCAATGGCGGCGCTGCAGTCGATCTGGGCGTACTGGGGCATCCGGCAGCCGCTCTGACAGCATACCACGATTCCAAGAGGGGCTTCACGGAGCATTCCCGCATAAGGGCTGCATTCGGCCAGCTGTTTTAGAACAGCCCGGTTTTTCACCACATACATTTCCCAGGGCTGCTGGTTTCCGGCAGATGGAGCCGCCATGGCCGCTCTCAAAAGCAGTGTCAGCTTTTCATCCTCAACTGCCTGTTCTGTATATTTTCTGATACTGGTTCTGTGAAAGATCGCATTCATGTTCTGCTGCCTCCTTGTGTTTTTGTGTACTCTCGAAATCTCCCTTGCACTCATCTTTGTGGCTGATTTTCCGCCATCCGCACACAAATTTAATCAACGTACCTTCCAGGTACGCCTCATAAATTTGTGCACAGCTGACAAAAAATCATCTCACAAATCTGAGCACAAAGAGATTCCGAGAGCACACTTTTATAGAGAAATTATACATCTAAGGTTCGTTTATTTCAATTCGGAATCCGGCTTCCCGGCACACAGCAGTGGCAAAAGTCTGAAAAGGATGTATAATAGACATATCACATATTCAGAGAGGATGAAAAAAATGAACCAACTGAGAGAAAAGCTGAGACGCTTTATGATCGGAAGATATGGTCTTGACCAGCTGACCATGTTCCTGTACGGAACTTTACTGGTTGTTACACTTTTGGGGATTTTCCTGCGTTATGGGATTGCTTCCTGGATCCAGCAGGGGATCGAGTTTCTATGCATACTTCTCATATGCTTCCGCACCTTTTCCAGAAATATCAGCCGCCGCGCCCGGGAAAACCAGGTTTTTTTAAACCTTACCTTCCATATAAATGAATATTGGAAAAAGGTCCGCTTCCGCTTTGGCGAAAGCCGCCGCTATAAAATCTTCAAATGCCCCGGCTGCGGCCAGAAAGTCCGGATCCCAAGAGGACACGGGAAGGTCAGCATCCACTGTCCAAAATGCGGGAAGGATTTTATAAAAAGAAGCTGAAAAATAGAGATGCCGGGCGGGAGGTCCGGCATCAGGTGTTTGAGGAGGCGGTATAAGAAAGGCATTGTTTTTCGGCCAGAGAGAAATTACAGCAGCGTGCGGCGAGATGCCCATAGGGTTTTCCTATAGTGATTGTCTTATACAGCTTTTCGGCTTGCCTTATAATATTGTCTTTGTAAAAAGAAAAATTCATACCTATCTCCAAAAAGGGCTGAGCTTTGAAACTCAACCCTCTTACTTTTTTAATTCCCACATTAACAATCCGGCTCTGGCCAAAAACAGGCAGACGAGATCCTGAAAATGGCAGACAAGGCTTCCAACTATACGGCCTAAAAAGAGATGGAGCGGGATGAATTAGGGGATTCTGCGAAATACGCAAAAATAACCAGTAAACAGAGCTGGATATGGACCCGCTTTAGATCTATCAGACCTATCACAGCTTATGGAAGATCGATGAATCCTTCCGAATTACGAAGTCTTATCTGGATGCCCTGTATCTGTCCGAAAAGGAAGTCAGGAAATACAGGCAAGTTCTGTTTGTCTATTGGTTTATTCCACGATTTCCAGGTGCTTCAAAAGGCTTTCCTGCATATTCTTCCAGTTTTTTTGTGAGAATGGGGTCCCGGGCGGATATCAGGCTGCGGGTCTCCGCCTCCATCACCCGGTCCGGTGAAAGCTGTGCCCGGTATTCTGCCGGCGAGCGGTGGAGAATCACCCGGAAACGGGCATTGAAAGATTTCAGGTCGGAAAATCCATTGTCTAATGCCACTGCTGTCAGATTTTTTCCAGTCATGGACAGATCCAGCAGCGCCTTTTGAAACCGCACCCGCATCAGGTACTCATAAAAATTGACGCCTACGGTCTGTTTAAACAGGGTGGAGACATAGGTGCGGTTATAATCGGAATAAGCCGCCAGATCTTCCAGCGTGATTTTCTCCCGGTAATGAGTTTCTATATACCCGATCAGGCTCTGAATGGTCTGCCGGTGCCGATCATCCTCCTCGTCAGGATTTTTCATTGGCCACGGCTCAAACTGCGTACAGAGCACCGCAAGCAGCAGATCCAGACTGGCCCTGGCAATCAGAGACGCATACGGACCATTTTCGCTGGCAGCCTGATAAATCTGTGCAGCGTAAAAACGAATCTGATTGTAGCCGGGTGTCTGGCGGGTCCGGGCAGAGGAGCCGCAGCACGGAAACGCATAAGTATAGCCCTTTTTTGTAAACGCCTTAAACGCCGCCGTGGAAAAATGCAGCACCAGCGCCCGGGTATTGGCCTGCTGTGCATAAGAGGCGTGGCCTGTCCCCGGCGCAACCAGAATCACATCGTCTTCTTCCAGCAGGCGGGTCTCAGTTCCCCGGCAAAATTCCTGACTGCCGTGAAGTAAAATATTCAGTTCATACTGGGACGGGTGCCAGTGATACCGGTAATTCATGATCTCATGGGCAAATCCGGACACCTGAATCCGTTCCTTGGGCCACTGCAGTTCTGCATATGCCTGTTCCACTTTGTCTTCCTCCATCAGCCGCAAAACATTTGTATAAAAATCCGAATATTTTCCCTGTTCGGATTATTTTGATGATTTTATGATACAAAAGACAGGGGATCCTGTCAATTTCCTGTTTTTACGATTTTCTTACAATTTTTTTGTAACGGTTTAAGGCGAAAAATCTATGAGATTTTCTGTAAATAAACCAGGAAAATATTTGGATTTTTTATTCTTATTTTTCGACAAAATTGCTGGCGTTTTCCGGCCGCTGCATCCAGAACGCTGAAACGGCCAATAATCCCACAAACATTCGCAGCGACAGGATCTCCCGTTTCTGTTATGATACGGACATCAATTCCGAATGTCATTCAGGCCTGGGCGCATCGGAGAAAAGAAAGGACGTAGAACGACGATGACAACACAAATGACCGTCTGTATGGTAATTTTTGCAGTAACTCTGATCAGCTATATGCTGAACAAAATTCCCATGTGGCTTACCGCAATGCTCTCTCTCTGCGCCCTGTTTGTGTTCGGATGTGTAGACGCAACCGGGGCCTTGGCAGGTTTTTCTAACAACAATACGATTCTCATGGCAACCATGTTTGTAGTGGCGGCAGGCTTTCGCCGCACTTCTCTGGTGGACGGCATGTGTTCCGGCCTGATGCGGCTGACCCGCGGCTCTTTTCAAATGGCCTATTTCGGGTATCTTCTGCTGGCTGCCCTGCTGACCAATTTCATTGCCAGCCCCATGGTGGTATACGCCATCGTATCACCGCTTCTGGGGGCGCTGTGTGACAAAACAGAAAACAGCCGTTCCATGTACATGTTTCCCATCATGGTGGTCTGTGTCGGATGCTGCGGCATTCTCCCGCTTCCCACTGCCATTCAGCAGGCCGGACAGTTTACCGGTTTTATGGAGACCTACGGTTTCAGCGGCATGACCTTTGAGCCAATTTATTTCCTGATGGGCGCCTGGCCGATTTTGCCGGTTATCATCGCCTGGGCACTGTTTGCCGGACCGAAATTCTGTCCCAAACAGCCGATTCTGCCCATCGAAACGGCGCAGAAAGCCGGACAGCAGACCCAAAGCAGACTGTCCCCCACAGTGGATAAGATCGGAATCGCCATCTTTTTCATTACCATTATTGCCTTGATCTTTTCTGCACAGCTGGGGCAGCCGACCTGGTTTATTGCACTGGCAGGAAGTCTTTTGATGGTTCTGTTTGGCGTGGTTGACCAGAAAACTGCGCTGCGGGATATTCCCTGGGATATGCTGATGCTGTTTGTGGGAGCACTGGCTCTGGGGACAGCTCTTACCAATACCGGAGCCGGAGAGATGATCGGAAATACGCTGGCGGCGGCTGTAGGAGGCACCCACAACAGCTATGTGCTGGGAGCGCTCTTCTTTATCATTCCGTTTGTGCTGACGCAGTTTATGTTAAACCGAGCTGTGTCTGCCGTGTTTGTGCCGATCTGCCTGCTGACCTGTGCCTCTTTGGGCGCAAATCCCATCGGACTGATTCTTCTGGTGAACGCTGGCAGTCTGACCGCATTCCTGACTCCGATGGCAACACCTGCGGTTCCCATGTGCATGGCGGACGGCGGATATACGCTTGGCTCGCTGGTAAAGAGCGGCGCACTGATCACATTGATTCTGCCGGTGGTATATATTTTCTACACAATGACAGTATTTCCGGCATTTTAGGGTGGTGCGTTTCTGCACCGGCCCGTCTCATTGCAGTAGAAAGGCTGGTCACCCCGTCATTCACGGTTTTACCACCAATCGGACAACTGGCTGGGAAAGGGCCCTGGAGCTTCACTGCCAATTCTTTTCCGCCCATTTTTCGAGAATACCAGACATTGTTAAGTATATCAAAAGCAAGGAGGACTCTAATTCATGAAAATCACCAATGTAACCATGACACGTGCCCGGCATTATTTATTTGTCCATATTCATACGGATGAGGGAATTGTGGGACTGGGGGAAGCCGGAAACTGGGGCTATCTGAATGCCACGGCTGCTGCCATTGAGAAGTTTGCCTCTTATCTGATCGGGAAACATCCCTTTCGGATCGAGGACATTTATCAGAATTTTTACCGCTCCGTATACTTTCGCGGTTCGGTGATCATGAGTGCCATTTCGGCCATTGACATTGCCCTGTGGGACATTAAAGGAAAGGCGCTGGGTGTGCCGGTATATGAGCTTTTGGGCGGGAAAACGAGAGAAAAGGTGCGTGTGTACGCCTCCGTAATGACGAAAGAGGAAGATCCGGAAACACTGGCATCGGGGTATCGGGCACTGAAAGAACAGGGTTTTACTGCCGCCAAAATCTTTGTGAACGGCCCGGTGAAAAGCAGCTGCGGCGGTCGGGATGAATTTTTCTCTGGCCGGGTGGAACGAGAGCTGGAAAAGGTGCGGGCCGTCCGGGAAGCGGTCGGGTATGATTTTGACCTGATCCTGGAAGCTCACCGTGGCATGACGCCGCCGGAAGCCGTTGCCTTTGGCTGCGAAGCAGAAAAATACCGCCCCATGGTGCTGGAGGATCCGATCACTCCGGACAACATCGATACCATGGCCGACATTGCCCGGAAGATCCATATTCCCATTGCTACCGGAGAGCGGTTTATCAATCTGAAAGAATTTGAGATGGCCATGACCCGCCACGCCTGTCAGTACATCCGGCCGGATGTCTGCGCGGTGGGCGGCATCACAGCCAGCAAAAAGATCTGTGCATTGGCAGAGGCCAACGATGTGCTGGTCATTCCTCACAATCCGCTGGGGCCGGTGTCCACCGCCGCCTGCCTGCAGCTCTGCGCCTCCATTCCCAATCTGGGGATTCAGGAGCTGCCGGATTTCTGCTTAAACGGCACCGAAGACGCCATGGTAAAGGAGCCTCTGCGGTTTGAACATGGCTGTATGCTCATTCCGGACGCCCCCGGCATTGGTGTGGAGCTGGCAGATGATGCCTCGCAGCACTATCCAGCCAAAGAGCGGGGAAGCAACGAAGCCAAACGGGCTTTTGACGGGGCTGTCAAGGACTGGTAAATCCCCGGTTCCAGAATGCCATTTTCGTCGAGGAGCTGATACCACAGACTCTGGTTGGGATAATGGCTGGTGGGGCCCCGGCGGGGATTCCATTCATGGAGGTTGACACCGTGAATGATCAGGCGTTTGCCGTTCAGCAGCATGATTTTTTCCCGAATCGGCATTTTTTAATCTGCTACCTTAGCTTGTTTCTTTTAAGAGTATTAGAAATCCAGAAACCAGACAGTCAACGAAAAAGTCAAAAAACTGATCGGATTTACAACTCTGGATGCGCCCTGGGCCATGGGATTGACAAGTACTGCCAGGTTTTGAAACGGGGCACTTTACATTGTTTTTACAAAAACTATACGATACCTTGCTTTCAACCTATGTAAAACTTTTGTATACTCCAAACTGTAACAAACGGAAAACAAATGAAAATAAAGCGCAGAACGCGCAGATAAATGGAGGCAAAGTATTATGAAAATCAACAGCAGGAAAGCAATGGTGCTGGCAGGTGCCGCAGTAGCAGCAATGGGTATTATGACCGGATGCTCCGGCAGCACAACAGAGACAACCACCGCAGCAGAGACAACTACAACCGCAGCAGCAGCTGACACAGGCGCAGAGACAACCACCGCAGCAGAGACCACAGAGGAAGCTGCAGCAGAGGATTTAAGCGGAAGCATCAGCATGGTAGGCTCCACTTCCATGGAGAAGTTCGCCAATGCAATCAGCGAGTCCTTTATGCAGAAGTATCCAAAGGTAACTGTAACCGCTGAGTTCGTAGGTTCCGGCGCAGGCGTTGAGGCTGCTAACAACGGAACAGCAGATATTGGAAACGCATCCAGAAACCTGACTGATGAGGAGAAGGCCAACGGCGTTGTTGAGAACATCGTTGCCATCGATGGAATCGCAGTTGTTGTTGATCCGGCCAATACAGTAGAGGATCTGACAAAGGATCAGCTGGCAGGCATCTACAAGGGTGAGATTACAAACTGGAATGAGGTTGGCGGAGAGGACGCTCCCATCGTAGTAGTAGGACGTGAGTCCGGTTCCGGTACAAGAAGCGCATTTGAAGAGCTTCTGGAAATCCAGGACGCATGCAAGTACAGCAATGAGTTAGACAGCACCGGCGCTGTTATGGCAAAGATTGCTTCTACTCCAGGCGCAATCGGCTATGTATCTCTTGACGTATTAGATGACACAGTAAAGGCTCTTAAGTTAGAAGGAAGCGAGCCAACTGAGGAGAACATCAAGGCAGGAAGTTACTTCTTAAGCCGTCCATTCGTAATGGCTACCAAGGGTGAGATTTCCGAGCAGAATGATCTGGTTAAGGCACTCTTTGATTACATCCAGTCTCCAGAGGGAACTGAGATCATCAAGTCCGTAGGACTGATCACAGTAGACTAATTACAAGACGACAGAAGGGAGACGAATCTGCATGACACAGGAAACATTTTCCATACGTTCCCATCATGGCAGCAAGTCAACCGTCGAAAAAGCTGCACAGGTGATTTTCACTGCTTGCGGCTTTTTCGCTGTGCTGGCGGTTGCTTCCATTACATTATATATGATCATTAGCGGTGCCCCTGCTTTATTTAAGGTGGGCATCCTGGATATTCTTTTCGGGACTCTGTGGCAGCCTGCGGCGGCAGATCCCAGCTTTGGTATCCTTTTTGTCATCCTCACCTCCATTGTGGGCACCTTTCTGGCAATCCTGATCGGTGTGCCCATCGGGGTTATGACAGCCATCTTTCTGGCTGAGGTTGCTCCTAAAAGACTGGCCAATGTGGTCCGTCCGGCGGTAGAGCTGCTGGCCGGCATCCCCTCCGTAATTTACGGACTGTTAGGAATCCTGATTTTAAATCCTTTGATGTATAAGCTGGAGCTGCTCATTTTCAAGGGCTCCGAGACCCATCAGTTTACTGGCGGCGCGAACCTGATCTCCGCTGTACTGGTACTGGCGCTGATGATCCTGCCTACGGTGATTAACATCAGCGAATCCGCTCTGCGTGCCGTACCGGCTCATCTAAAGAGCGCTTCCCTGGCACTGGGGGCAACCAGGATACAGACTATCTTCCAGGTACTGGTTCCGGCAGCAAAGTCCGGTATCATCACCGCCGTTGTGCTGGGAACAGGACGCGCCATCGGCGAAGCTATGGCCATCAGCCTGGTATCGGGAAGCGCGGTAAACATTCCCCTTCCATTTAATTCCGTCCGTTTCCTGACAACAGCCATTGTATCAGAAATGGGCTACGCGTCCGGACTTCACAGGCAGGTGCTGTTTACCATCGGCCTTGTACTGTTTGCCTTTATTATGATTATTAATGTAAGCCTGACCAGAGTTCTTAAGAAAGGAGCCACCACCAATGACAGGTAATCTTGCAGTTGAGATCAATAAAGAAAGCACCGTCAGAGGCAGCATTTACGGAAAGCATATAAGGACCTCCGACGTGATCCTTACAGGTCTGATCTACGGATGCGCCGGCATCTCCATTCTGATCCTGGCAGGTATTATGGGATATACCTTTGTAAGAGGCATTCCCAATGTAACCTGGTCCTTTTTAACTACGGCCTCCAGCGCCATCAAGGGGACTACAGGTATTCTTGGAAATATTATCAATACTCTTTATATCGTCGTGATCACCCTGCTGATCGCCACCCCTCTGGGGATTGGCTCCGCCGTTTATCTGAATGAATACGCGAAGCCGGGCCGGGCGGTGCGTATGATCGAATTTACCACAGAAACACTTTCCGGTATCCCTTCTATTATATTCGGCCTTTTTGGTATGGTGTTTTTTGGAAATACCCTGGGCCTTGGCTATTCCATTTTAACAGGTGCTCTGACCCTGACCCTGATGATCCTTCCGCTGATCACAAGAACCACTCAGGAGGCTCTTAAGACCGTTCCCGACAGCTACCGTCACGGCGCTCTGGGAATCGGTGCCACCAAATGGTATATGATCCGGACTATCCTTCTGCCAAGCGCCATGCCTGGTATCCTGACCGGCGTGATCCTGGCCATCGGACGTATTGTAGGCGAATCCGCCGCCCTTTTATTTACCGCGGGAAGCGGCTACTATCTTCCAAAGAGCCTGTTTTCCAAGATACTGGAATCCGGCGGTACTTTGACCATCCAGCTGTATCTGTTTATGCAGAAGGCAAAATACAACGACGCCTTCGGTGTGGCCGTTGTGCTTCTGGTCATTGTTCTTGGGATCAACGGACTGGCAAAATACCTTTCCCACAGATTTAATGTGGAAACTCGCTGACCGGAGACAGGCCAGCCTGAAGAAAAAGGAGAAAAAAAGTGGAAAATAAGACAAAGATCTCCACACAGGGACTAAACCTGTATTATGGAGAAAATCATGCGCTTAAAAATATAAATCTGGACCTTTATGAAAATAAGATTACAGCCTTTATCGGCCCCTCCGGATGCGGAAAGTCAACCTACTTAAAGACCTTAAACCGTATGAATGACCTGGTGCCGGGAGTACGGATTGAGGGAACGGTTCTGCTTGACAATGAAAATATATATGACCCGCAGGTTGACACCACCCTTCTGCGTAAAAAGATTGGTATGGTGTTCCAGCAGCCGAATCCATTTCCTATGAGCATTTATGACAATATTGCTTATGGGCCCAGGATCCACGGCATCAAAAATAAGGAGCAGCTGGACGATATTGTGGAGCGCAGCTTAAAGGGCGCAGCCCTCTGGGATGAGGTTTCTGACCGGTTAAAGAAGTCGGCTCTGGGACTTTCCGGAGGACAGCAGCAGCGCCTGTGTATCGCCAGAGCCCTGGCAGTAGAACCGGAGGTGCTTTTGATGGATGAGCCCACCTCCGCCCTGGACCCCATCTCCACCTTAAAAATCGAGGATCTGATGGACGATCTCAAGAGTAAATATACCGTTGCCATCGTGACCCACAATATGCAGCAGGCAACCCGAATTGCGGATTATACAGCCTTTTTCCTGGTAGGCGAGGTGGTAGAGTACGCTTCCACAGACGAGCTGTTTACCCTGCCGAAGGATAAGAGGACAGAGGATTACATCACCGGACGTTTCGGTTGATGGATAAATAAGGAAGGGAACTGGAATGAGTGTACGAGTAACATATGAACATGAATTGGGAGAATTAAATAAGGATCTGCGGGAAATGGCCCACATGGTAGAAAGCGCTATTGAGCAGACCTTCGTAGCTTTTGAGGCTCAGGATTTTGAAAAGGCAGAGGACGTAATAAAGGGCGACCGCACTATTAATGACATGGAGCGGGCCATCGAATCCAGATGTCTGTCCCTGATCCTGCGCCAGCAGCCGGTAGCCAGCGACCTGCGCCAGGTCTCCACTGCTCTTAAGGTAGTAACCGACTTAGAGCGTATGGGCGATCACGCGTCCGATATTGCGGAGCTGATCCTTCGGATTAAGGCAGAGCATGCATACCATATCGTAAAGCATCTGCCCGCCATGGCCGCTGCCGCTCAGTCCATGGTTCATGACGCCATAGAGGCATTTACGAATCGTGACATGGAGGCCGCTATGGAAATCATCAAGCGGGATGACGAGGTTGACAGCCTGTTTAACCAGGTAAAGACTGACGTGATCAACCTGCTTAAAACCTCTCCGGAGCAGGCTGATCAGGGGATCGACCTTCTGATGACTGCCAAATATCTGGAGCGCATCGGCGACCACGCAGTCAACGTATGCGAGTGGACCCAGTTCTCACGGACCGGCGCCCTTAAAAATGTAAGGATCATGTAGAGAAGTGTGTTTGAAAAAAGAGGCTTAGCTGGATGGAAGGATTCGGCTGGGCCCTTTTTTACGTTGAATTTTACAGTGGTTTGATAAAAAATGAAACAATCTGATATGATACAATGATAAAAAATGAAAAATCCCTTGAAATCCCCATCCAACCTTTGCTATAATGGAAGTATTGCTATAGTCATGTATATGAATGGAGGCGCCGATGGTTCCGGAACTGAGAAAAGAAGAGATACTGAAGAATGTCCGTATGAGGAAGGTTTCCTATATAAAGGATCTGGCAGAGGAGCTGGGGATCTCTACCTCTACGGTAAGGCGGGACATCGCCATCCTGGAGCAGGAGGGACGGGTCACCACCATGCGGGGCGGGGCGGTAAAATACTGTGAGTCTGAGGCAGAGGCCTCCCAGGAGGTGCCGGAGGATACACCGCTCTGCAGGGAGCCGGAAACCATATCCAAGCGGGCGGCGGCCCTGGTAGAGGAGGGGGACTCCATTTATATCGATGCCGGAGCTGCTGCCGCTGGTATGTTTCCGTATCTTGGCGGCAAGGGGATCACCATTGTTTCAGGAAGCACCGGCATTTTATCATATCTTCCCATCGAGGGTGCAAAATGTATCATCCTGGGAGGTGAGGTCCGGGACGGCTCTGGCTCAGTCCTTGGGGCTCTGACAGAAAAGATGATCTCTGATCTGTACTTTGATAAGGCATTTTTAGAGGCAGACGGCTACAGCCAGGACGGAGGGATCTATGTCCGGGACGACAGAGAAGCCAGGAAGAAAGTGATCGTGAAGGAACATTCCGGAAAGACCTATGTGCTGATGGACGAGGGCAAAAAGAATAAGTATGCCTTTGTAAAGGCCTTTGAGGTGGAAGAGGACGAGCTGATCGTGGGAAAAGGAGAATAAAGAAGGAATGAGGCTGTTCTGCCGCTGTATATGCACCGGCAGGATGGCTTTTATTTTTGCGAGAAGGGTTAATAATAAGGCAATCTCAGAAAATGCGTACCAGTTCGCAGATAAAAGCCGGGTTTCTATTACAATGACACAGTCGGAGCGCAAAACAATATGGCTGCCGGAGGGGAAGGTTTGTACAATTCCTTCTTGCATTTCATAATCTACAAACTTTTCTCTTACATTTTATATAAAATACACAAAAAAAACGGAAAATCCCCCCGCACTTTATAGAAAAAGAGATTTAGTGGATCTCGGAAAACATAAGAAACAAAAACAGAATAGAAGTATGAAATCCAAAGTAAAGAATTTTCTGTTTCTATATAATGTTATGTAGATATTGCAAAAAAGCAGAAATAAAAAATCAAATAAGCCAAAAATGGACAGATCATTTTCTGAAAAACATCTTTGAAGTTTTGAAAATTCTAATTAAATTTTCTAAAAAATATTAAAATTAATTATTAATCACAGTCTATTTTGTTACATATACATAGATTTTCTGATATTGACACAAGAAAAATGTATATGTTATACTACGTTCAACAGAAAACGTTTACTGTATGTTATGAATAAAACACCAATATGGAGGAGAGCATGGCTCAAAACAAAAAGAAACCAACAATTTCGGATATTGCCAGGATGGCTGGTGTTTCCGTCGCAACAGTGTCCAGAGTGTTGGGGAATGCGGACTATCCTGTCAAGCAGGAGGTAAGGGAACGCGTTCTGGAAATTGCCCGTCAAATGGATTATAAGCCGAATATTTTCAGCCAGATGTTAAAGGGGGGAACCAGCCGGGAGATTGGTATTATAACTCCTTCGATCACCAATCCTTTCTATGCTCAGATGATCTCAGCTGCTCAGCAGGAGTGCATGAGGCGGGGATATATCCCGTTAATATGCTTATCAATGAGCAATTCCCAGCTTGAATTAAATCATCTGGATATGTTGGAGGAACGCCGGGTAGCTGGGATCATTTTATCCAGTGTGAGCAGCGGCGAAGGATTTATGAAGCGTCTTGGCAGTATGAGAACCCCTCTTATGCTGTTTGACCAGACCCTGGAGGGCTATCCCGGAGACTGTATTCAGTTTGATTTTTACCAGGGAGCTTACCGGTCCACAGAATACCTGATTGAGTGCGGACACAGAGACATACTGTTTGCGTCAGGGCCTTTAAACCGGGGAAGCAGAAAGGAAATGTATGAGGGCTATAAACAGGCTTTAAGAGACCATGACCTTGGGATTAATAAGCGCAGGCTGATTATCAGCGTGTCAGATACTGATTCTTGTGGGGAAAGTGATTATCAGCTTGGGCGTGCTCTTGGAGGCGCGCTTTTAGAACGGGAGTATCTTCCGGACGCAGTGGTGACGATCAACGATATGACCGCCATCGGGCTGATCAATTATCTCCACAGTGAGGGTATCCAGGTGCCCCACGATCTGTCGATCATGGGTTTTGACGATATTTCTATTTGTGAAATGGTCACTCCTCCCCTTTCTACCATCCATCAGCCGGCTTTTGAGACTGGAGATCTGGCGGCCAGATATCTGTTGAATAAAATTGAGAAAAAGCTGTCAGAGCCGGTGCGTGTTATGATGGAGCCGGAATTGGTAGAGAGAAATTCGGTTCGGAAAATCCACAAAAAAATCAGGAGGTAGCTATGGAATCAAGACAGTATGATAATATTTGCTTAAAAATATATGATACCCGTCAGGAAATGGGGGTGGAAGCGGAAAAGGATGCTTCAGCCTGTATTCGGAAATTGTTGGAGGAAAAAGAAGAACTTCACTGTATGTTTGCAGCGGCGCCATCTCAAAATGAGTTCCTTGCAGCTCTGGCAGCAGACACTTCTATTCCCTGGGAACGGATCAACGCGTATCATATGGACGATTATATCGGATTTGAGGTTGGGGATCCACGTTCCTTTAATGGTTTTCTTACAGAAGCTATTTTTAGTAAAGTGCCTTTTAAGACAGTTAATTTGATAAATGGAAAAAGTGAACCTCAGGCAGAATGTGAGCGGTATGAAACACTGCTGAGAACGCACAAAATGGATATTGTTTTTTTAGGGATCGGTGAAAACGGACATATTGCATTTAATGACCCGCCGGTAGCAGATTTTCAGGATGAGAGATATATAAAGATTGTGGAGCTTGAGGAGCGCTGCCGGATGCAGCAGGTTCATGATGGATGCTTTCCGGATCTTGACAGTGTACCGGAGCGGGCTTTTACAGTTACAATTCCTGCTATGACAGCAGCGGAGCATCTGTTCTGTATTGTTCCCGGAGGCCTGAAAGCCCATGCTGTTAAGATGGCATTGACTGGTCCGGTGGATACTGCCTGTCCAGCCAGTGTCTTAAGGCGCCATCCTCATATTTGTATGTATATTGATAAGGACTGTGCATCTGAGTTATAGCAGTACCCAAAAAGAACAGGAGGAATGATATGAAAATGAGGAGTACCAATGGTTACTATATACTGGGTCTGCTTCCTGTGACGATCCTTGATTTTGGTCTTGTAATGTATCTGGCCCGATCAAAATGGTGGCTGGTTTCAGGACTTTTCGCCTGCGGCATACTGGTCTGTATCAGGATTGTAAAGAAATTTTACTGTGTTCCCTACAGTGAAGCCAGCTATGGGGAGATGGAAAAGCTGCCTCTTATCCTTCCTGTTCCTTACAAAACAGTATTGTTTTCCTGTGAAAATATGGCAAGGTATGATTTTCTTAATCGGATTGCAGAGGTAATCTCTCCTATGAAATGGAAAGATGATTATGTAAAGATAGCAGTGAATCCGGTTATGTTAAAAAAATATGGAAGTGACTTTATAAAAATAGCTGCTGTCCGAGAGCTTAAGCGTTATGAGACGGGAGCAGCGTATAAAACTCTTTTGCTTCTTACTATTCCTTTGGAAACGACAGCAGCAGGCGTGCTTTCTGTGTTCGCGTTTCGGATGGATTTGGCCGCGTATCTGGGAAATTTCTTTGTAAATGTGCTGCTCCCATTTCTTATGGCCGCCGGTCTTGGGATTTTCCTGTTTTTGTGGAACCGGTATGTATCCAGGCTGGATATGAGGCTGGACCGGTATCTGCTTCAATGGTTTTCGCCGGATGAGGTTAAGGCTTATATACTGGTGGTAGAAGAACTGGAACAGAAGCAGGAGCGCGAAAAGAGTCATATCTTCAGTCAGCATTATGCACAGGAACGGATTGAGAAACTAAATTGTAACCACTAATTTCAAGGAGGTAGTTTCATGGATACAATGACGATGCAGTGGCTGGACTGGGTTGTAGTGGTATTATTTTTTGCAATGATCCTGTGGATCGGAATCCGTTCCGGAAAAAATATAAACAGTTCGGAAGATTTCTTTATTGGCGGCGGTAAGATTCCCTGGTGGCTGTCTGGTATCTCCCACCATGTATCCGGATATTCGGGAGTTGTATTTGTAGGCTATGCGGGGATTGCCTATACTCAGGGTATGTCTATTTATTTCTGGTGGGCGGTCAACATTGCCATTGCCACCGCTTTTGGCGCGGTAACGATTATCCCGCGCTGGCCAAGGCTGCGCCGGGCTTTAGGGATCCAATCGCCTACGGAGTATCTGAAAATGCGTTATAATCAGTCTGCCCAGCTCTTGGTAGCCGTATCTGGTATTGTAACAAAGCTTTTAGATGTGGCTGCAAAGTGGACCTCTATGGGACTTTTGCTTTACGGATTTACAGGGATTCCCATCTGGGTTGGTGTGATCGTTTCCGGCATTATTTCTCTGATCTATATTGCCATCGGTGGTATTCTGGCAGATCTGTGGACGGATTTTGTCCAGTTCATGGTGCAGATTGCAGCCGGTCTGGCTCTTTTTATCGGGGTAATCATGCATCTGGGAGAATATGGGCTTAATTTCTTTACCGTATTCCAGGCGATGCCGGAAGGTCATTTTGCTGTTTTCAACGCAGGCAGGGGACAGGGGTCATTAAGCTGGACCTTATTATATTTTTTTGTTATTTTCTTTAGCTACAGCGGCGGTACATGGAATCTGGCGGCTCGTTTCATCTCTACCAGTGATGGAAAAGAGGCGAAAAAGGCAGCTATGTTTTCTGCCGGTTTATATTTGATCTGGCCGTTCATCCTGTTTTTCCCTATGTGGTGCGGACCCCTTCTGTTCCCCGGAATGGATCAGGCGTCGGCAGAGGCAACTCTTTATGCAACACTGACCAATACATTTCTTCCTACCGGTATGGTAGGGCTGGTACTGGCCTCGATGTTTGCCAACACCATGACCATGTGCAACTCAGATGCCAATACGATTTCTGCCGTACTGACCAGAGATATTCTGCCTATTTTTAAACCTGAGATTTTAACAGCAAGTGAAGAAAAATCTCTCTGGTATGCAAGAACCACTACCATTGCTTTTACTGGCCTGACAGTCATTATCGCTCTGTTCAGTGACTATTTCGGTGGTGTTACGGGACTGATCCTTACATGGTTTGCAGCGCTTTTAGGCCCTACGGCTATTCCGCTATTACTAGGCCTGTTCCCGCAGTTTAAGCACTGTGATTCCCTGTCTGCCATAGCTTCTATGATCGCGGGACTTGGTGTATTTGTGGCAACAAAAATGGGAGTACAGCTGGAGGCGGATATTGCATTGATCGCACCTCTTGCTGCGTCCTTTGTGGTATATGAGGGAATTGGACTTTACAATCAGTATATTGCAAAGAAGCCGGTTAAGCCGGAAATCGAAACATTGATGGAAGCGCTGGGAAATAAGGACAGCTAGGGCACTGTACTATATGGAAAGGAGATGCTTATGGATCCAAAGGAAATACTCAGCTTTTATACAGAGCAGCTGGAACGTAATTTCTTTCCATACTGGGCGGTTTTTGAGGATCTTCAGTGGGGCGGTATATTGAACTGCATCAATAATTACGGAGACAAACAGGTGAGCGATCAAAAGTTCACCTGGTCTCAGGGCCGCTGGCTGTGGATTTTGGGCCGTTTGTATGGACTTACAAGAAAAGGAATTTTAAAAGAAATCGATCCGGCACAGCTGGAACGCTGGATGGAGCATACCTGGAAATTCATCACTGAGAAATCGATTTATGGAGATGAAAGATGCTGTTTTTTGTTGGAACGGAATGGTGAAAAAATCCTGGATCAGAAGGCGGGGAGATACGATACCAGCCTTTATGCGGACTGTTTTGCCCTGATAGGGATGAGTCAGTATATAAAAGTAATGAAACGTACAGAATGGACGGGAAAAGCAGAAGCTCTTTATGAAAGTATTGTCAGTCGGGCAGAATCGGGGGATTATTTGACAGAGCCATATCCGGTGCCAGAGGGCTATCATGTTCATGGGATTCCTATGATTCTTGTTAATACGGTTTATGAATACTGTATGATGAAAAAAGAGCTGGGAATAGAGTATGATAAGGAACTGGCCTATGGACTTTCTAAAGCTTATTTTATATTGGAAGATTTGTATGATGAAAAAGGTCTGATCTGTGAGCACAGGTCAACGTCAGAGCGCAGAGCAATGTATATGCTGGATCGGCATGTGAATCCGGGACATACATTGGAGGATATGTGGTTTTTGACAGAACTCCTTCAGGAGGGAGGAGAGCTTAAGACTTATCTTTCAAGGATATGCCAGATTGCAAAAAACACATTTCGACTGGGCTGGGATCAGGAATATGGAGGCCTGCTCCGCTTTGTGGATATGGAGGGAGGAAAACCCAGAGGAGCGCTTTTGGGAGATACGCCCTGTTCTTATGAAGCGTTAGTGATGGATACCTGGGATATGAAGCTTTGGTGGCCTCATTCGGAGATTTTGTATGTATTTCTCCTTCTGTATGATAAAACGAAGGATCCTGAAATGCTGGAGCTTTATAAACAGTCTGAAAGATATGTATTTGACACATTTCCTAATCGGGAGCTGGGAGAATGGATTCAGATCCGTTCCAGAAATGGGGCTCCGGAAGAAAAACTGGTAGCCCTTCCGGTGAAGGATCCCTTCCATATTATGAGGAACTTTATCAAGATTGTAGAGCTTTATGCAGGCAGGTGAAAGGAGCTCTGACGGAAAATGAAGCTTGGAACAGCAAAAAGGGTCATTACACCACAAAATCCGGTGAGACTTTGCGGCTATGCAGTGCGCCGCGGAGTATTTGAAGGGGTGGCAGAGGATATTTATGTAAGAGTTCATGTCCAGGAGCAGGAGGAAACAGAGCTGGTCTTTATATATGGGGATCTGCTGTGGTGGAATTCGCAGTTTGCAGAAGAAATGCGCGCGGTGCTTTCTGAACAGCTTGGTATACCAAAGGCTTGTATTTGGCTGATTGCTTCTCACAATCATTCCGGCCCGGCTACAGGTGATACCTTTACGCCGCTTTTGGAAACCTTTGACCGGGAATATGCAGACTGGCTGAAGGAACAGGTTCTTTGGACTGTTAAGGAGGCGCGGGAAAATAAGGAAGAGGTTTTTATGGTGCTTCATGAAGGTCAGTGCGGAATGAATGTATACCGGCGCGTAGCAGATGAGACGGGAACTGTACAGATGCGCCCCAATTACAATATTCCTGCTGACCACAGGCTGACGGTAATTGAATTTAAACGGAAAGATGGAAGTATGAAAGGCGTATGGGTACATTATCCGTGTCATGCAAATCTCTCAGATGGAAATGTGATTCAGCCGGATTATCCGGGAATTACCCTTGGAATGTTGGATGAAGCATATCCGGGGAGTATATCTATTTTTCTTCAGGGATGTACTGCAGATTTAAGGCCTAACAGCGTACTTGGAAACCGATTCGCAGCCTGTGATTATAAACGGGTACGGATATTTGCCGAAGATTTTTTGAGGATTTGTGAGAAAGTTCTGTGTCAAGAAGGAAAAACCATTGCAGGTTCTGTCCGTGTGAAACAAAAAGAGGTCTGCCTGCCTTTAAGACAGGAATTTACTCAAAAGCAGGCAGAGGACGCGTTGAAAAGTAAACATGAGGAAGTGCGCCAGTGGGCGGAGCGGGTGCTTAAAAAGGGCCTTCGTCCCTTTGAGATCATGGAGATAGGATGTCTGGATTATGGTCCAGAGCTGGTTCTCCTTGGATTTAATGGGGAAATATCACAATATTACGCTTCATTTGCCAGAAGCATCAGGCCTAATGCTCTGTGTGCGGCCTATACAAATGGTATGATTGGTTATATTTCCACGGCAGATCAGATTCGGGAAGGCGGCTATGAGCCGGAAGGATCAGCGCTGTATTTTGCGCTGGCGGGAACCTACAAAGAGGAGATTGAGGAACAGATACATGAAACGGTGAAGGAATTGCTGATATGAGAGAAGGAGGCAGGAAACATGGTAGAGGGAACGGTTATGGATCTATATTACCAGGAAGTAACAGGGATTATAGATGAGATCAGAAGTACCGAGCGGGAAGCGATTTTAAAGGCGGCCCGTATGGTTGCAGAACAGGTAAAAAAGGATAAGCTGGTCTATGTATTTGGCCCGGGCGGACATTCTAATCTGGCAGCTATGGAGGTGTTTTTCAGAGCGGGTGGTTTGATGCATATCAGTGCGATTTTGAATCAGGAAACGATGCTTGGAAATGGTGCGTTAAAATCGATGCAGGCAGAACGGCTTCCGGGATATGGAAGGATTGTAATAGAGGATTATGGGATAGGCGAAGGGGATCTTCTGATCGTATGCAATGCATATGGGATTAATTCTGCCACCGTCGATGCGGCTTTGACTGCAAAAGAAAGAGGAGCGTCTGTGATTGGTGTAAGTTCACGCGCCCATGCTGAGAATTGCCCTAAAGATCATCCGGCTCGTCATCCATCGAAAAAGAATCTTCATGAGATTGCAGACTGTTCTGTGGACTGTAAGGTAAAGCTGGGAGATGCGACCATCGAGCTGCCTGGTTTCCCGCAGAAGATTGGGGCTTTAAGCACCTATGCTAATGCCTATGTGATGAACAGTATTGTAATAGAAGCTATTAATATGTTAGTAAATGAAGGCGTAAATCCGCCAGTATGGAGAAGCGGAAACTGCCCGGGCGGAGATGAGTGGAACAATCAGTTTATAGAGCGTTTTCGGGGTGCGGTGCGCTGTTTGTAGAGAAAGGAGCTTTATGTCTTCAATTTTATTTAAAAATGGAAGGATCATTACTCCTACTGGGGTGTTCTGGGGAGAGGTACTGACAGATGGGGAAAAGATAAGAGAGGTATCTGTCCAGGGGACTGTATCTGCAGAGGCAGATCAGGTGATAGACCTTCATGGAAACTACCTTTCTCCGGGTTTTATTGATATTCACACCCATGGGGCTGGAGGAGCGGATTTTATGGATATGACAAAGGAAAGTATGGAGCAGGCCTGCACCATGCACCTTAGTCACGGAACGACCTCTATTGTACCTACTACTCTTACCAGTACAAAGGATGCATTGCTGGAATTTCTGAGATTTTTTAATACCATAGAATTAAAAAAAGAAGGAAAAGCAGAGATTCTTGGACTTCATTTAGAGGGACCGTATTTTGCCGTGTCTCAGAAAGGGGCTCAGGACCCTAAGTATCTCAGAAACCCAGATCCAGAGGAATATAGAGAAGCGTTAGCCTGCACGGACCGGATCCTTCGCTGGTCGTTTGCAGTTGAGCTTCCGGGAGCGGATGAATTTTTAAAGGTTTTAAGAGAACGTCATATTATCAGTTCTCTGGCTCATTCGGATGCAGACTGCCGCCAGGTGATGCGGGCTTACGAAAATGGGATTTCAGCGCTGACTCATTTTTATTCCTGTATGACGGGAGTGGTGAGAAAGAATGCGTATCGGGTGGCCGGAGCTATTGAAGCAGGATACCTGCTGGATGATCTGTATGTAGAGGTCATTGCAGACGGCTGTCATCTTCCGGCAGAGCTTTTACAGCTGATTTATAAAATAAAAGGGCCGGACCGGATCTGCCTGGTTACAGACAGTATGCGGGCGGCGGGTATGCCTGATGGAGAATATATGTTGGGAGCGCTGGACGGCGGTCAGACATGTATTGTAGAAGATGGCGTTGCAAAGCTTCCTGACCGCAGTGCTTTTGCGGGAAGCGTGGCTACCACAGACCGCCTGGTACGGACGATGTACCAGCTTACAGAGGCCCCTCTATATCAGGCTGTAAAGATGGCAAGCCTGACTCCTGCAAAGCTGCTGGGAATTGATGACAGAAAGGGATCTATTGCTATTGGAAAAGATGCAGATTTTTGTGTGTTTGATGAGGAGGTTAAGATTGAGCGGGTGTTTGTAAGAGGCAAGGAGGCTGTGAGGGAATAAAGGTAAAAGACTGGGATGGAAAAAGGAGCTGGCTCTGGCTTTGAAGAAAAGGAGAAGATAGAGTTTGGGATGAGAGCCCATGACGTTTCGGGGTTGGGGTTGTCATTGTAAAATCTGCATAATTATTATGTAAAATATTATTTCTTCATGTGTAAAATAACCACCAAATAAGGACAAGTGTCATTTACTTTTACGCTCAAAAATGATATAGTGAAGATACTGAACAATTTTTTTCTTTTAAGAAGAAATGGAGGTTAAGCATGAAGCAAAACAAACGAAGCTCAAGGCTGGTTTCCCTGCTGCTGACACTGGCGATGGTCCTTTCCCTGACCACTGGCTGGTCCTTTACGTCTCTGGCGGCGGACCAGGACATTGTGGTGCTCTACACCAATGATGTGCACTGCGGTGTGGATGACAACATCGGCTATGCGGGACTGGCGCTCTACAAGAAGGAGGTGCAGGCCGCCACTCCTTATGTGATCCTTGCGGACGCGGGAGACGCCATTCAGGGTGCACCCATCGGCACTCTGTCAGAGGGCGGCGACATTGTGGATATTATGAATTATGTGGGATATGACTTTGCTATCCCCGGAAATCATGAGTTTGACTACGGCATGGACCGTTTTCTGGAGCTGTCCGGAAAGCTGAACTGCGGTTATTATTCAAGCAATTTTATGGATCTGAGAACAGGAAACCGTGTATTCGCTCCTTATAAGATGTTTGATTTTGGCGGTACAAAGGTGGCTCTGGTAGGTGCTACCACACCGGAGAGCTTTACCAAATCCACACCAACTTATTTCCAGGATGCCAACGGAACCTACATCTACGGTTTCAGCGAGGGTGATAATGGTGCCCAGCTTTATACCCAGGTGCAGAGCGCAGTAGATCAGGCCAGGGCAGAGGGCGCTCAGTATGTGATCCTGGTGGGCCACCTTGGTGAGGAAGGCAGTACACCTGCATGGACCTCCGATGCGGTTATTGCAAATACAACCGGTATCGATGCCTGCATTGACGGACATTCCCACGAAGTATATGACAAATATGTTCCTAATAAAAATGGCGAGCAGGTGCTCCTTACCCAGACCGGCACAAAGCTGGCTGAGATTGGAAAGCTGACCATCCGCCCGGACGGAACCATTGTAAATGAAAAGGTAACAGAGGTTCCTGCTTCTGCCTCTGCAGGCAAGACCTACACCGTACAGAAGGGCGACAGCTTAAGCCGTATCGCAAAGAGAGAGCTTGGCTCCTATAACCGCTGGGCTGAGATCTATAATGCGAATCTGAACGTGATTCGTGACCCGAACATGCTCCGTACCGGCATGGTGCTTACCATCCCCGGACAGAGTGCGGTCAATGAGGACGGCAAGGCAGTAGATTACGCGGCAGATCAGTTCATCAAGGCCATTCAGGCACAGTTTGATGAAACCTTAAAGACAGTCATCGGCCGCACAGAGGTAGAGCTGACGGTTAATGATCCGTCCACCGGCCAGAGAGCAGTCCGCAGTGCGGAGACAAACCTGGGTGATCTGGCAGCAGATGCTTACCGGTATGTCCTTGGTGCAGATATTGGCGTTTCCAATGGCGGCGGCATCAGAGCCAGCATCGCAGCCGGAGATATTACATACAAGGATGCCCTGACCGTATTCCCATTTGGAAATATGGGCTGCGTGGCAGAGGCTACCGGCCAGCAGATCAAGGATGCCCTTGAGATGTCTGCAAGAAACTGCCCGGAAGAAAACGGCGGCTTCCTTCAGGTATCCGGCATTACCTACACCATCGACACAACCATCCCTTCCAGCGTAACACTGGATGAAAAGGGCAACTTCACCGGCGTATCCGGAACCTATCGTGTAAAGGATATTATGGTAGGTGATCAGCCACTGGATGTAAATAAGACCTACACCATTGCTTCCCACAACTATATGCTCAAATCCGGCGGTGACGGCATGGTGATGTTCATGGGCTGCAACATCTTAAAGGATGAGGTCATCTCCGATATGGATCTCCTTTCCCAGTACATTCGTGAGAACCTTGGCGGCAATGTAGGCGCTGAGTATGCGGATCCGGCAGGACAGGGAAGGATCAATATTATCAAATAAGTGATAAGACAGACGTAAGAAGAAAGCGTGCGCGGCGGGAGCTGCGGACGCTTTCTTTTGAGACTTGTAAAGTGTATTAAAAAGAAAAAAGGGAAGTCCCCGCACCGCTGTGCCTACAGACTTCCCTTTCACCATCTCCTTTATCTCGCCTTATACTCCTTCAGCGCCCTCGCCAGCTGGTCCGGACAGGAGGTGGGCCTTGGCCCGCAGTGGATGCCTTCCATCCGCTTGATGGCCTCGTCTACATCCATGCCTTCGATCAGCCGGGCAACGCCCTGGGTATTGCCGGCACAGCCGCCTACGAACTGGACATTGGTTACTTTATTGTCTTTTACTTCAAATGAAATCTCACGGGAACAGACACCTTGTGTTTTGTATCTCATATATAACCTCCTGGTGGGTAATAGATTGTATACCGATTATGCCCCAGGGGCGTAAGAATGTCAAGAGCCAAATCTTCTTGAAAAAAATCTGTATTTCATTATAATAAGAAATACAAATAGTGAAGGAGGCATAACAGATGCTTGGAATTATCGGCGCCATGGCGGATGAGGTGGCAAAACTGAAGGAAAAGCTGACGGATGTATCAGTGCAGACCCGCGCGGATATGGATTTTTATAAGGGGAGGATGCATGGAAGGGAGGTTGTGGTGGTACAGTCCGGGATCGGCAAGGTAAATGCCGCGATCTGTACACAGATTCTTGCAGATGTATACAATGCAGAGGCGGTGATCAATACCGGTATTGCAGGCTCTTTAAAGGCTGAGATTGACATCGGGGATATTGTGCTGTCTACAGATACAGTGGAGCACGATATGGACGCTACCAGCTTTGGCTACGCGCTGGGACAGATCCCTAAGATGGATATTTTCTCTTTCCCGGCAGATGAGAAGCTGTGCAGCCTGGCTCAGGACTGCTGCAAGCGGGTGAACCCGGATATTCACACCTTTACAGGCCGGGTGGTATCAGGAGATCAGTTTGTTTCTACAAAGGCAAAGAAAAACTGGCTGGCGGAAACCTTTGGGGGCTTCTGTACGGAGATGGAGGGAGCGGCCATTGCCCACGCCTGCTATCTGAACCACATTCCGTATCTGGTAGTGCGGTCTATCTCCGATAAGGCGGACGACAGCGCCACCATGGATTATCCTGAGTTTGAGGCCAGGGCCATTTCTCACTCTGTGAACCTTTTGGAGGAAATAATCCGCTGCTATGAGGCTTAATAAGGGCTTTTTAAGGCCTTCATAATCGATTTATAGGAGAATTTGACGAACGATTCTAGGCTTTCTCAACTTCCCAAATGAAAAACCGTTGCTATAATAGTCCTTACCGGGCGGTGTTAACTGCAGGACGCCGTCCGGAGTAACCTATTGGCTTTGATCTATAATAGAAACGGGAATGAACCGGGAAGAAAGGGGAGCTTTTTATTATGATGAGCTTTTTACAGACAGGGAAGGCACTGTATATTCTGGCAGCAATCTGCATGGCAGGGATTGTGAGCAGGCTTCTGGCGGCCGGCTGTTACAGGCGTCTTATTAAAGAAAGCGCCAACATGGCACTGACGAAGAATAAATACTTGCGTACACTAAAACAGAACGCGGAGGATACATACAGGATCAATCAGGGGATCCAGAACACAAGGGTTTATCTGGAACGCCAGGTATATGGGCTCAGGATGCTTGGAATTTCCGTCAGGGGACTTGGAAGTCTCTCAGGGCAGCTTACACTTCTCTGCTTTCTGGCAGGCGGCGGGGCCGCGTTTCTGTCTTACTGGTACAGAAGTGATAATTATTATATCGTATTGTACGGCACCGTCGGTATTTTAAGCGGAATGCTTACTATGCTGGTGGATTACGGGGTGAATCTGGAGGGAAGGAACCAGGAGCTTCTTACCTGTCTCCAGGACTATCTGGAAAATGTAATGTGGCCGAGAATGAACCGGGAGGGCGCAAAGGAACTGGCCCCTGCCGTTACAGCAGAGGAGGAGCACAGGGAACCGGCGGCTGTCCGCTCCATTATAAGAGACCGCCGTTCCAATCATAATACAAGGCGCAGTATGGAGCAGGCGGCGGCAAGCCGCGAGGACCGCCAGGAGGGCGGACGGGCTAAAAAGGAGGATCGTACCGGGGCCAACTGGATCCAGGACTTAAATCCGGAGCAAAAACGGATGCTGGGGGAGATGCTGAAGGAATTTATCTCTTAACATAAATAGGTGAATATGGTATAATCACGCTATAGTCACGGGACATGAGCCTGTGAGCAGAAGAAAAGGAGAACGCGAGTTATGGGAAAGGAAGTAACATTTGATTATTCCAAAGCAGCAGGATTCATTTCTGCGGAAGAGATGGCCAATTTTAAGACCACAGTTATGAGTGCGAAGGAAACTCTGGTAAGTAAAACCGGAGCGGGCAACGATTTTCTGGGATGGATCGACCTTCCGGTGGATTATGACAAGGACGAGTTTGACAGGATCAAGAAGGCGGCAGCCAAGATCCAGAGTGATTCTGACGTTCTTTTGGTTGTGGGCATTGGCGGCTCCTATCTGGGTGCAAGAGCAGCGATTGAATTCCTGACTAACAGCTTTTACAATGTTCTGCCCAAGAGCGTTCGCAAGACACCGGAGATTTATTTTGTTGGAAACAGCATCAGCAGCAAGTACATCCATGATTTAAAACAGGTTCTGGAAGGAAAGGATTTCTCCATCAATATCATTTCCAAGTCCGGCACTACTACAGAGCCGGCCATCGCATTCCGCGTATTTAAAGAAATGCTGATCGAAAAATATGGCAGAGAGGAGGCAAATAAGCGTATTTATGCTACTACAGATAAGGCAAGAGGCGCTCTTAAGAGCCTTGCTGATGAAGAAGGCTATGAGGAATTTGTGGTTCCGGATGATGTAGGCGGACGTTTCTCAGTGCTGACAGCCGTTGGACTGCTTCCTATCGCTGTAAGCGGAGCTGATATTGACAAGCTGATGGAGGGCGCTGCTTCCGGAAGAAAGAAAGCTCTGGAGGCTCCATATGAGTCCAACCCCGCACTGCTCTATGCGGCTGTCCGAAACATTTTAAACCGCAAGGGCAAGACTACCGAGATTGTGGCAAACTACGAGCCAAGCCTTCATTATGTATCTGAGTGGTGGAAGCAGCTGTTCGGCGAGAGCGAGGGCAAGGACCAGAGAGGGATCTTCCCGGCAGCTGTTGACCTGACCACCGATCTGCACTCCATGGGACAGTTCATCCAGGACGGAGCACGCATCATGTTTGAGACCGTGATCAGCATAGACGAATCTCCTGCTGAGATCGTGCTGAACAAAGAAGAGGTGGATACCGATGGTATGAACTACCTGGCAGGAAAGACCGTTGATTTTGTCAACAAGAGCGCTATGAACGGAACCATTTTAGCCCACACCGACGGTAATGTACCAAACCTTCTGGTGACCGTACCCGAGCAGAACGAGTTCTATCTGGGAGAGCTGTTCTACTTCTTTGAGTTTGCCTGCGGCGTAAGCGGCTATATCCTGGGCATCAACCCATTCAATCAGCCAGGCGTAGAGAGCTATAAGAGAAATATGTTTGCTCTGTTAGGAAAGCCTGGATATGAGGAGCAGAGAGAGGCGCTGCTTAAAAGATTATAATTTTGAAAAGTATATAAAATGAAACAGGCTCCGGGAGGACTGGCACTTCCGGGGCTTGTTTTTGTGTGTTCCTATTCCTCGATCACCTGTATCTCCAGATAATCAAAGTCGATTCTTTCAATAAAGCTGTCCTGGCTGAAGCGGGTTTTATCCAGCCGCTTAAATTCATTTACCGAGGCATCCAGCCAGATCGGCTTTTCCAGATCAAATTCATAGCAGATCTGGTCCAGGGCATCAAAGACCATCTGGGTGCGGGACAGGGAGTAATCACCGTTGCAGATCACCGTATCCCGCAGCAGACGATTGTCCTTCATAAGCTTTCCCCACATTCGGAACATAGTGTTATTTCTCCTTTCACGGGTCAGATATGTTAAAGTATAGCATTGAATGAGGAAAATGAAAAGCGATAACCGAAAGCTGGAAAAATCATGCCTTGCCCAGGTTCCTGTTTTGTAGTAAGCTATATATAATAGATTTTATACCTTCCAACTAAGGAGGACACAGAGGTGGGACAGCCGATTACCGATTATGTAAAATTTCTGGCAGAGGCCAGAGATGCAGTGTACCGTTTGAACTGTGACAGGAATACAGCCGCGCAGCTTGCGGATCAGGAGGAGCGGGAGGAACGCAGCCTGGCGGCAGAGAAGCGCGCTCTTGAGGATGAGGTGAGCCAGACAGTAAAAAAGCGTCTGGAGGAGATTCATTCCAGCTATGACAAGGAAATCGCCAAAGGGCAGGAACGGATGCGGAAGGCCAGGAGCCGCCGCGAAAAGGCCAAGAATAAGGGGATGAAGGAGCGGATTCTGGAAGAAACGGCGGAGCTCAGGGAACACAGAAGAGAGCTTCGGCTCCAGCTTAAAACCCTGTTTCAGAAGGAGCGTCTGCCCGGCTTCTGCGGCAGTACCCTGTTTTATTCCCTCTTTTATCCCAGAGGGCTTAAGGAATGTATGCTTCTGCTGTCGGCTGTCCTGATCTGCTTTCTGGCTCTGCCCAGCGGGATTTATTTTCTGATCCCTCAAAGGAAGCTGTGGCAGCTGATCGCCGTGTACTTTCTGGATGTAGTCTTTTTCGGCGGGATTTATGTACTGGTGGGAAACCGGACACGCCTTAGGCATCAGAACACATTCCGCCAGGGCCGGGCTATCCGAAATGAGCTTCGTTCGGATCAGAAAAAGATCCGTGTCATCACCCATACCATCCGCAGGGACGGAAACGAGGACATTTACGGCCTTGAAACATACGATGATGAGATCGCTCAGGCAGAGCAGGAGCTGGAGGAAATCACTTCCCGGAAGAAAGACGCCCTGAATACCTTCGAGACTGTGACAAAAAACATTATATCAGACGAGATCACTGCCACCTATCAGCAGCGCCTTAAGGAAATCAGCGCCCGCCTAGCCCAGGTGTCCGAGGACCTCCGCACTCTGGAGCGCAGTATCAAGGAGCAGAATATCTGCATCACCGATACCTATGGCCCTTATCTGGGCCAGGAATTCCTGGACCCGGACAAACTGAGCCAGCTTTCCAGGCTGATACAGGATGGGACGGCGGGAAATATTACGGAGGCGATTGGGGTGTATCGGAGAGGGGATGGGGAGTAGAAGGATAAGAAAGCCGCGCAGATTGTAGGTGCTGTGCGGCTTGGTTATAGCCGCAGTTTCGTTAGTTCTTCCTCAGCTCCTTCTTATGCTTCAGCTCTATCACATTAATATCCAGTATCAATCCTTCTTCCACCATAGCATTTACACCTTCCTTTTCCAGCTCGTCATATTTCTGATAAATATGACGGTACAGCATCGGAGTCATCTGCCTGAGCTTTCTCCGGTTCAGCTCCTCGGTCGGGATGCTCAGATACATTTCCCGCGTCATACAGATAAAGAACCATAGGCTCAGGGAAATCCAGCACCATCTCTGTCTCCCGCCGGGTGAGGGCGTGCCGGTATCCATATTCAAATCTCCACAAAATGATACCCCACCTGATTCGCTGTCAACAGCTGTGCCTCCCTCTGATGGCAGGTAAATATAATAATCTGCCCTGTATAAGCCTTTACAAGCCATTTAAGGGCCGTTTTAAGCCGTTCATCATCATACAGCACAAAGCTGTCATCAAATACCAGGGGCATGGCGTCCTTTCCGTCCTGGACCAGTCTGGCGGCAGCCAGGCGCAGGGCCAGATAGATCTGATCCATGGTTCCGCTGCTGACCTGACTGATGGGCACCAGGCGTCCGGGGGTGTTCATAAAAATATCCAGGTTCTGATCGATGCTCATGCTGGTATAGATGCCTCCAGTGATCCCCTCGATCAGCTGGGAAGCCGTCTTATTCAGGTACAGCCCAAAGGAATCCCGAATGGAGGTAGAGAGGCTTGTCATGGTGTCCTGGGCCAGGTCCAGGGCGTCAAGCTCTGTCTGGATCCGCTCATTTTCGGCCTGGATCCGCTTTAATTCACCGGCTTTTGTTTTGAGCTGATCTAACTGTTCCAGCTTCTGTTCCAGCTCCCACTGGAGTCTCTGCTGCTGCTCGATCTGGCCGGAGATCCCTTCTTCCTGGGTCTGAAGGGCGGCGATCTCATCGGAAAGCCGCTTAAGGGCCGCCTCAGACTGTTCGACAGCCTTGCTCAGCCGCAGAAATTCCGCAAGCTTTCCCTTAAGGGCCTCCATGGACTCAGGAGAGATGGTTCCGTCCCCCAGATGCCTTGCAAAGATTTCCTGCAGCAGCCGTGAGCTGGTCTCCAGCTCCTTTTTAAAATGACTGCTTCGTGAAAGCTGCATCCCTCCAAGGATCAGACACAGGATGGCTCCGGCGCCAAGCAAAACAGAAAAGGCCGTTCCTGCAGCCTCCGGGAAATCGGGGATCACCTGGGACAAAAGCCCTGGCGCCAGAAAACTGATCACAGAACCGGCCACCCCGCCAAGTGCCAATAAGAACAAAACTGCAGCCATCACGGTCCGGCCCCGTCTGTCTGCGGCAGCCTTTGATTCCCTGTGTTCCTTAAAGAGCCGTTCCGTGTCCTCCAGATAGCGCTGGACGGAGCTCTGGTCTGTAAACTGGCTGTTTAAGAGGATCTGACGCCCCTTGGCCGCCTTTTCAAGGAGCCCTTCCTTTTCACTCTGCCGTTCCTCTAACTGCCGCCGGATGGTTCCCTTTTTTTCGCGGCAGGCAATAAGCTGGTTCGCGTACTGGGGCGCGGAAATCTCTGTCTCCAGTTTCTTGATCTCTCCAAGGACAGAGGCATAGCTTCTGGCTGCTTCCGGCACCAGCTGCCGCTCCCATTCCTTTTTCTGGGCCTTCAGATAAGCGCTGGCTTTTGTGATATTTAAGGCAATGCTTCCGGAGGTGTTGAGATTGGCGATATAATTGCGCAGCTCCGCCACCATACCGCCGTCGGTGGCGCATTTTAACTGGCCGATGCTGATGGTATTGTCATAGGCCGTTTCAGACAGTCCGCACCGAAGCCGGTCCCACAGCGCCTTATCAGGCACTTCTTCCCGGCCAAGGGTTTCATTGATAATCGTAAGGCTTTTATTATTTTTCTGGAACCGGCGTTCGATCCGGAAGATCTCACCCTCGCTTTCCAGCCTCAGCCACCCTTCGTAGGTTCCGCTCCCTTCCCAGGGCTCGTACCGGGAGTAGGTGTCATTTCTGGAGGCCCGTCCCCGCTGGCGTTCGATGCCAAAAAGCATCCCCCGGATAAAGGTGTGGAGTGTGGATTTGCCGGCTTCATTTTTTCCGTAAACTACATTCAGGCCGTCCTGAAAGAATACATCCTGCTGATGAAATTTCCCAAATCCTTCCATATGAAGGCTTAATATCTTCATGGTCAGCTCCTTTCATCCGTCGTGTGAAGAAGGGCATTCACCCCGTAATACAGCGCTTTTTTCTCCACCGGGCTCATATCCTCCTTCTGGAGAGCCTGGATGAAAAAGCCGATCATATCGCTGGAATGTTCCGCGAACAGGGACGGAAAATCGTACTGGGGCTCCGTCTCATCGATAATCTCAGCGATTCGGAACCTGGAAGCCAGGGCGCTTAAGTCAAAGTCAATATCAGGATCCCTCATGCCCCGAAGCCGGAAGCGGTAGATATTCTCTGTTCCCCGCTTGGCAATCACCTCGCTGATCCGGTCCGCCAGCTCCCCGTTTGTTGTGTCCTTTGTTACATTAACCCCCAGGGATATATACTGGAGGGAGGCGGCCGGGATAAAATCAAGGCTTATAAGCTTCCTGGTCACCGGATGGATCTCCCCCGCAAAGAAGCCGTGGACACCGGTTTCGGTCACATCCAGAGGCTCCGGCGAGCCGCAGTAGGCCATCTTCATTTCTGCGATGATCTGGGGCTTATGGATATGTCCCAGGGCGATATAGGAAAATGGAGACAGCTCCAGGCTGTTGTAGTTCATGGGCAGATGGGAGGCGTCACCGCCGTGGGCCATCAGGATCTGGATCCGGTTGTTAAGGGGAACCTGAATGTCCTCAAGAAGGGGCTCACGGATCTCGGTGGTATGGTAGCTGAAGCCATACACCTCTGTATTAATATCCTCAAAATAGACGGAAGTCAGGGAATCATCCATAAGAAATGTGACATTGGGGCTCCACGTGAAGCTTAAAAGGGTAGAATTTTCCCGTATTTTATCATGGTTTCCGGCAATGATGATCACCTTTACCCGGGGAATCGTAGAAAAGAGGTAATTGACCTCCTTAAGATCCTTCATAAGGGGCTGCCTGTGGAACAGATCTCCGCTGATAAACAGACAGTCCGCTTCCATATCCTCTGCCTGGGCAATGACTGCCCGGAATGTATCCTTTACTGCCTGGGTCCGTTCCCCGGACCAGGGCCTGCCTGCATCAGGAGCCATGCCCCAGTGGACATCCCCTGTGTGGATGAATTTCATACCTGCCTCCTTAAAACCACAGGCCCGGGATGTACCCGGACCTGATACAAAATTTCTTACAGCTCGCAGTTGTTTACGGTTCTTGGGAATGGAAGGACGTCACGGATATTTGACATACCGGTCAGGTACATCACGCACCGCTCAAAGCCCAGTCCAAAGCCTGCGTGGCGGGCAGAACCGTATCGTCTCAGATCCAGATAGAAGCCGTAATCCTCCTTATTAAGGCCAAGCTCCTCCATACGCTGAACCAGCTTGTTATAATCGTCCTCTCTCTGGCTTCCGCCCAGGATCTCGCCGATACCGGGAACCAGACAGTCAACAGCAGCTACTGTTTTTCCGTCTGGATTCAGCTTCATATAAAATGCCTTAATGTCCTTTGGATAGTCGGTTACGAATACAGGCTTCTTAAAGATCTGCTCTGTCAGATAGCGCTCATGCTCTGTCTGCAGGTCGCAGCCCCAGGATACCTTATAGTCAAACTGGTCATTATGCTTTTCTAACAGCTCGATGGCTTCAGTATAGGTAATGTGTCCGAATTCGGAGTTCAGCACGTTGTTCAGGCGGTCTAAAAGGCCTTTGTCAACAAACTGGTTGAAGAAGTTCATCTCCTCCGGCGCATGCTCTAAAACATAGCGGATCACATATTTTAACATACCCTCAGCCAGACGCATATTATCATCCAGGTCGGCAAAGGCGATCTCCGGCTCGATCATCCAGAACTCAGCCGCGTGGCGGGTTGTGTTGGAGTTTTCTGCGCGGAAAGTGGGTCCGAAGGTATAGATATTGCGGAAGGCCATGGCGTAGGTCTCGCCGTTTAACTGGCCGCTTACGGTCAGGTTAGTAGGCTTTCCGAAGAAGTCCTTCTTAAAGTCTACGGCTCCGTCCTCTGTCTTTGGAACATTGTTCAGATCCAGGGTGGTTACCTGGAACATCTCTCCGGCGCCCTCGCAGTCGCTTCCGGTGATCAGAGGCGTGTGCACATAAACGAAATCACGCTCCTGAAAATACTGATGGATGGCGTAGGCGATCAGGGAACGCACACGGAATACAGCCTGGAAGGTATTGGTCCGGGGACGCAAATGTGAAATGGTACGCAGGTACTCAAAGGAATGACGCTTTTTCTGGAGTGGGTAATCCGGCGCGGAGACTCCCTCAACGGTGATCTCGGCTGCCTGAATCTCAAAAGGCTGCTTTGCCTCAGGAGTAGCAACCAGAGTTCCCTTTACGATAATGGCAGTGCCTACGCCAAGCTTTGACACCTCTGCGAAATTTGCCAGATTGTCGTGATATACTACCTGCAGTGTTTCAAAAAATGTTCCGTCGCTTACGACGATAAAACCGAAGGCCTTTGAATCCCGGAGGCTGCGAACCCAGCCGCCTACGGTCACTTCCTGATCCAGATACTGTTCCGGATGCTTATAAAGTTCTCTTACGGTGATCAGATCCATGACTGATATTCTCCTTTTCTCTCATATGATTTCAGTATCCCCAATTTGCCAGTAATTCTGCGGAAAATACATATAACGTGATTATAAGGTATTTCCTTCCAGGTTTCAAGGCTAATCTGCGCCGGGATCATTTTGTGCGCCATGGACGGTCATTTTTCGGTCCGGTTCCTCAAACTGCAGGGGGAGTCAAAAAATGACAATATCGGCATAAGTTGTCACTGTTTTCTCTGCCATTTTCTGGTATGCTGTTAAAGAAAGGGGAATTTTGAAATGTACAGAAAAATACCCCAAGGGGGATACAATGAACATCTGGTAGTCAATACATGCATAGTATACAACATATAGCCCCATCTGATTGTATAATGGAAATAAATGTCGGAAAATGTCGGAAAAATGCACAAAAACAGGGAAAAAATTTATAATATTTATGTACTATTACTGAGATTTGTGATATAATTAATCTTACAAAAATTTTAACAGCAAGAGGTGATAACGTGATTAAAAAAGAAATGATAGCCATGCTTTTAGCTGGCGGACAGGGAAGCCGCCTTGGCGTTCTGACACAGAAGGTAGCCAAGCCGGCGGTATCTTTTGGGGGGAAGTACCGGATCATTGATTTTCCACTGAGCAACTGCATCAATTCCGGCGTAGACACAGTCGGAGTCCTGACTCAGTATCAGCCATTACGTTTGAATGCCCATATTGGAATCGGTATTCCGTGGGATCTGGACAGGAATGTAGGCGGTGTGACAGTTTTACCTCCATATGAAAGAAGCAAAGGAAGCGATTGGTACACTGGTACGGCCAACGCGATCTATCAGAACCTGGAATATATGGAAGCATATAACCCGGAGTACGTTCTGATCCTTTCAGGCGACCATATTTATAAGATGGATTATGAGGTGATGCTGGATTATCACAAGGCAAACAACGCTGACATCACCATTGCTGCTATGCCGGTTCCCATCGAGGAGGCCAGCCGTTTCGGCATCCTGATCACAGATGAGGCAAACCGTATTACAGAGTTCGAGGAGAAGCCGCCTGTTCCAAGGAGCAACCTGGCTTCTATGGGTATTTACATATTCAGCTGGCCGGTGCTTAAGGAAGCACTGATTAAGATGAAGGACGAGC
>URNT01000034.1 GCA_900549235.1 uncultured Clostridium sp.
ATTTGAACCCTCGCGCCGGTTTCCCGACCTACACCCTTAGCAGGGGCGCCTCTTCGGCCTCTTGAGTATTTCTCCGAATTACTGTTTCCATATGCTTGTCTTTGAACCTGCTATTCTCAGACGCATTGACTATTGTACTAGACAGCAGTTGAATTGTCAAGCGGTTTTTTTATGTTTTTATTTATTTCTTTTTGTATCAGATCGTGGACCAGAACCGAGATCTCTGAGGTCTTCATACCGGCGTATTCCTGAGGCAGGATGGGCTTTAGATAATGGACCTCTACCTGCTCTTTGGAAAGGGAGCGGCTGTCGAAGGGGCGGAAGCAATTTATAAGGGCTACAGGAACAATGGGGCAGCCTGCTTTTACCGCGCTTTTGAAGGTGCCGCTTTTAAATTCCAGGATTTCATTGCCCTTGCGGCTCCGGTGGCCTTCGGCAAAGATTACAAAATTGGAGCCTTCTTTTACACGTTTTGTTACCTCTCCAATGACGCGCACCTGATCCTTTATGTCATCCCGGTCCATGGGAAGGCTTCTGGTGGCTCCTAAAACCTGTTTTACCAGGATCCACTGGGAAGCTTCCTTCTTGATCACAACGGAAAGAGGCTTCGGGCAGGTGGCAAAAAGAGCCAGCATATCAAACAGCCCCTGATGGTTGGGAAACAGTATAAAGCCGTTTTCGGAAGGGATATTTTCCGTTCCTGTGGTACGGATTGTCACCCGCCCCCGGCGGATAATCCGCTTTACCATATTGGATATGTAGGCGCCGCGCTCCTCCGGAGTATGGTGATCCCTTTCATCTGCCATGGAGGCGATCCTGAAAAACCAGACCGGAGCATGGAACAGGTTCATAAACACCATATATATGATCCGTTTCATTTGTATACCCTTTCCCCTGTCAGCTTTCTTCCCGGCAGTATTGGCGGATAGCTGTTTCATACAGGTTATTTCCCTGGGAGTCTATGACTACAACCGCAGGAAAGTCGCGGATGGTCAGACGGCGGATAGCCTCGGTTCCAAGTTCCTCATAGGCAATAACCTCACTGGACTGGATGGCTTTTGAAAGAACCGCGCCGGCTCCGCCTACTGCCGCGAAGTACACAGCTCCGTTGCGGATCATGGCGTCTATGACGGCCTGGCTGCGTTTTCCCTTGCCGATCATGGCGCCCATGCCCAGATCCAGCAGACGGGGGGTGTATTTATCCATTCGGCTGGCTGTGGTGGGGCCTGCGGAGCCAATGGGCCTGCCTTCCCTGGCAGGAGACGGCCCCATATAGTAGATCACATTTCCTTTTATGTCAAATGGAAGGGATTCACCCCGCTCCAGCGCCTCGTCCATCCGTTTGTGAGCGGCGTCGCGGGCTGTATAGATCGTACCTGACAGGTACACATAATCCCCTGCCTGCAGAGATGCGGCTTCCTCCTTTGTCATAGGCAGATCAATATGTTTATCTGAAGAATGGTCCATAATAGTCCTCCTGAATGTAATATTCTACAGCTCCCTGCGGGCATGGCGGTTCACATGGCAGCAAATATTGACAGCAACCGGAAGTCCGGCAATATGGGTGGGGTAGGTTTCTATATTGACGGCAAGGGCGGTTACGGTGCCTCCAAGACCTCCAGGGCCGATGCCAAGATCATTGATCCTCTTTAGCATCTCCTCCTCAAGCTCCCTTACCCAGGAAATGGCGGGCTTATCTTCGATCTCCCTTGTGAGGGCATGCTTTGCCATCTGGGCGCATTTTTCAAAGGTTCCTCCGATCCCCACCCCCACTACCATAGGCGGACAGGCATTTGGCCCCGCTTCCCTTACGGCTGTGAGAATGGCCTGCTTTACCCCTTCTAAGCCGTCTGCCGGCTTTAACATAAAGATACGGCTCATATTTTCACTGCCAAAGCCCTTAGGAGCTACGGTGATGCGGAAAGAATCCCCTTCTGTGATCTCATAATGGATCACCGCCGGTGTATTGTCCTTTGTATTGGACCGTTCAATGGGATCTCCTACTACGGATTTACGCAGGTAGCCCTCTTTGTAGCCCTGCCTTACTCCTTCGTTGACTGCCTCCTTCAGGCTTCCGCCTATGATATGTACCTCCTGTCCCAGCTCAATAAATACCACTGTCATACCAGTATCCTGGCAGATGGGGATCATATCTTTCCCGGCAATCACAAGGTTTTCCTCCAGCTGGCCAAGAACCTGGCGGCCAAGAGACGATTGTTCTGTGGAAATGGCCCTGGAAAAAACAGCCTTCATATCCGGCGAAAGAATGTGATTTGCTTCGATGCACATATCCCGTACCGCCTCTGTAACGGAGGATACATTGATCTCCCTCATGTGCGCGACCTCCTTTAGAAGAAGGCTGCCTTTAAAAGACAGCCTTTTTATTTATCTACTGATCGTTTTCTGCTTCAGCCTCTGCCTCAGCATCATAGCTTTCATCAAATACATGGTTTTCTTTTGCTTCGCTCTCTCTTACCTTTGCAATGCTGGCTACCCGGATGTCGGAATTCTGCTCAATGCTCATCAGCTTTACGCCGGAGGTATTTCTTCCGATGACGGAAATATCATCCACAGACATACGGATCACAATGCCTTCTGTGGTAATGAGCATGATCTCCCGGCCGTCATCTACCAGCTTTGCTCCTACCAGATCGCCGGTCTTATCCAGGATACGGTAGCAGAGTACGCCCTTGCCGCCGCGGATCTGAGGGGTGAACTCGGAAATCTGCGTCCGCTTGCCCATACCATTTTCAGAAACCACCAGAAGGCTTTCGCCCTGGCTTTCCATCTGCATTCCGATGACCTCGTCGTCCTCATCAAAGCGCATACCAATGACGCCCATGGATACACGTCCGGTGACTCTTACGTCTGTCTCCTTAAAGCGGATGCACATACCCTTTTTAGTCACCAGGAAAATATCCTGAGTATTGTCGGTGGCCTTTACCTCAATGAGCTGGTCTCCTTCCTTAAGGACAATGGCCTGGAGGCCGTTTTTGCGGACATTTTCATATTCGGCCATGGAGGTTTTCTTTACCATGCCGTCCTTGGTAGCCATAAAGAGGTACTTGTCGTTGTTCAGTTCCCTCATAGGGATGATGGCTGTAATCTTCTCATCAGGCTGGAGCTGAAGGAGGTTGACAATGGCGGTGCCTCTTGCGGTACGGCCTGCCTCCGGGATCTCGTAGGCCTTTAAGCGGTATACACGCCCTGTATTGGTAAAGAACATCATATAGTGATGGTTGGTTGTCATAAGAAGGTCCTCGATGTAGTCCTCCTCTATGGTCTGCATCCCCTTGATTCCCTTTCCGCCCCGGTTCTGGCTGCGGAAATTGTCCGCGTCCATCCGCTTGATGTAGCCTAAATGGGTCATGGCGATAACGGTGTCCTCATCGGGGATCAGATCCTCCATGGACATATCATCATCATAGCCGATGGCCGTCCTTCTGTCGTCGCCGTATTTCTGGGCAATGATCATAATCTCCTCTTTGATCACCGTAAGGAGCTTCTTTTCATCTGCCAGGATGGCTTTTAACTCCTCGATTTTTGCCTGAAGCTCTTTATATTCATTTTCCAGCTTCTCCCGTTCCAGACCGGTAAGAGCCCGAAGCCTCATGTCCACAATGGCCTGGGACTGGGCATCGGAAAGGCCGAAGCGCTCCATTAACTGGTTCTTTGCCTCTGCCACGTTTGCAGAGCCGCGGATGATGCGGATTACCTCGTCAATATGATCCAGGGCGATCAGCAGACCCTCTAAAATGTGGGCCCGCTCCTCGGCTTTATTTAAGTCGTACTGGGTTCTTCTGGTAACAACCTCTTTCTGGTGGCCCAGATAGTAGTCAAGCATCTGGTGAAGGTTCAATACCTTGGGCTGGTTGTCCACCAGAGCCAGCATGATCACGCCGAAGGTGTCCTGAAGCTGGGTGTGCTTTAACAGCTGGTTTAAGATCACGTTGGCATTCACGTCCCGGCGCAGCTCAATGTTGATGCGCATACCCTCACGATTGGACTCGTCGCCGATGTAGGTGATGCCGTCGATCTTCTTTTCTTTTACAAGGTCAGCGATCTTCTCAATGAGGCGGGCCTTGTTGACCATGTAGGGAAGCTCCGTCACAATGATCCGGGACTTTCCGTTTGCCATGGTCTCTATGTTAGTTACGGCGCGGACCTTGATCTTGGCCCGGCCGCTGCGGTAGGCCTCCTCAATGCCTCTTTTTCCTAAAATGGTGGCTCCAGTAGGGAAGTCAGGCCCCTTTATGATCTCCATCAGTTCCTCTATGGTGGTATCGCGGTCCTCCTCTACCTGGTTGTCGATCATCTTTACTACAGCGCCGATGACCTCACGCAGGTTGTGAGGGGGAATGTTGGTGGCCATGCCTACGGCAATGCCGGAGGTGCCGTTTACCAGAAGATTGGGGAAACGGGAAGGAAGCACCAGAGGCTCTTTTTCTGTCTCATCAAAGTTTGGAACGAAATCAACGGTGTTTTTGTTGATGTCCGCCAGCATTTCCATGGAAATACGGCTGAGACGGGCCTCGGTGTAACGCATGGCTGCCGCTCCGTCGCCGTCCACAGAACCAAAGTTTCCATGTCCGTCTACCAGAGGGTATCTGGTGGACCATTCCTGTGCCATATTGACCAGGGCGCCGTAGATGGAGCTGTCTCCATGGGGATGGTATTTACCCATGGTATCGCCTACGATACGGGCACACTTACGATGGGGCTTGTCAGGGCCGTTGTTCAGCTCGATCATGGAGAACAGCACGCGCCTCTGCACCGGCTTTAAACCGTCTCTTACATCCGGCAGCGCTCTGGCGCTGATTACGCTCATGGCATAGTCAATATAGGACTGCTCCATGGTCTTTTTAAGGTCTACGTCATGAACCTTGTCAAATACATTTGGTTCCATATTTTATCTCCTTTTTAAGTTAGATGTCCAGGTTCTTTACCTTCTTGGCATTGGCTTCGATAAATTCACGTCTCGGCTCTACCTGATCGCCCATAAGGGTGGTGAAGGTCAGATCCACCTCTGAAGTCGTCTCCTCGTCCATGGTCACGCGCAGGAGTACACGGCGCTCCGGATCCATGGTGGTCTCCCATAGCTGCTCCGCGTCCATCTCTCCAAGACCCTTGTAGCGCTGGATCTTATTGTTTGTATCACGTCCGATCTCTACCAGGATGGAGTTGAGCTCGTCGTCGCTGTAGGCGTACCACACCCGCTTATTCTTCTCTATCTTGTAAAGAGGCGGCTGTGCCAGATATACATAGCCCTGCTTGATCAGCTCCGGCATAAAGCGGTAGATAAAGGTTAAGAGCAGGGTGCTGATATGGGCTCCGTCCACGTCCGCATCGGTCATGATGATGATCTTGTGGTAGCGGAGCTTGCTGATGTCAAAATCGTCATGAATCCCCGTTCCGAATGCGGTGATCATAGCCTTGATCTCCGCATTGGCGTAGATTTTATCCATACGGGCCTTTTCTACGTTTAAGATCTTGCCTCTTAAGGGCAGGATAGCCTGGGTAGCCCGGGAACGGGCGGTCTTTGCGGAGCCGCCGGCGGAATCTCCCTCTACAATGTAGATCTCGCAGTTTTCAGGATTTTTGTCAGAGCAGTCCGCCAGCTTTCCCGGAAGTGCCATACCATCCAGGGCGGATTTTCTTCTGGTCAGATCCCTTGCCTTTCTGGCTGCGGCCCTGGCCCGCTGTGCTAGTATGGATTTTTCACACATTGCCTTTGCTACTGCGGGATTCTGCTCCAGGAAATAGGTAAGCTGCTCGCTGACTACGCTGTCTACGGCGGCCCTGGCCTCGCTGTTGCCCAGCTTCTGCTTGGTCTGTCCCTCAAACTGGGGTTCGCTGATCTTTACGCTTATAATGGCGGTAAGTCCCTCACGGATATCCTCACCGGATAAGCTTTCTTCATTTTCCTTCAGAAGGCGGTTCTTGCGGGCGTAGTCATTGAAGGTCTTTGTAAGGGCATTTTTAAAGCCGGTAAGATGAGTGCCGCCCTCAGGGGTGTTTATGTTATTGACGAAGGTGTAAATATTTTCTGTATAGGAGTCGTTGTGCTGCATGGACACCTCTACATAAACGTCCTCTCTGGAACCCTCGCAGTAAAGAATCTGGTCATAGAGAGGGGTTTTTCCCTTGTTCAAGTAAGTAATGAACTCCTTGATGCCGCCCTCATAGTGGAATACCTTTTCCTTTGGCTCCTCCTCCCGCTCATCCTTTAAGATGATCCTTAAATCCTTTGTGAGGAAGGCAGTTTCTCTCAGACGGATCTTTAAGGTATCGTAATCAAATACGGTTTCTTCAAAAATCTCTTTGTCAGGAAGGAAGATTACCCTGGTTCCATGCTGATCCAGAGGGCATTCTCTCACTACCTTCAGAGGGTACATTACCTTGCCCCTCTCATAGCGCTGCTGGTATATTTTTCCGTCCTTATAGACCTGAACCTCCAGCCACTCGGACAGGGCATTTACAACGGAGGCGCCTACGCCGTGGAGGCCGCCGGATACCTTATAACTGCTGGAATTGAACTTTCCGCCGGCATGAAGGATGGTAAATACCACCTCTACCGCAGGAAGGCCTGCTTTTTTCTGTATATCAACCGGGATTCCCCTTCCATCGTCCAAAACGGTAATGGAATTGTCCTTATTGATCGTAACCTCGATGGAATCACAATATCCTGCCAGGGCCTCGTCCACCGCGTTGTCTACGATCTCATATACCAGATGGTGGAGTCCTCTGGCTGAGGTACTGCCGATATACATACCCGGCCGCTTTCTTACCGCTTCCAGTCCCTCCAGTATTTGGATCTGATCTGCTCCGTACTGTTCTCCCATGTTCTATATCTTCCTTTCTTTTCAGGTAACATTTAATTGCTAATTTTCACTTGTGACCCTTCCCTCCGTCACACGGAATATTTTGTCAATATGAAACCGGTTATTGACAAAATCATCCAGTCCCGTACAGGTTATCATGGTCTGAATATCCTGTATGGCAGACAGAAGCTGATTCTGCCTTCCTCCGTCCAGCTCCGAAAGCACGTCATCCAGAAGAAGGACAGGATCGTCCCTGCTGATCAGCTTTACCAGCTTAAGCTCCGCAAGCTTCAAAGACAGGGCGGCGGTGCGCTGCTGCCCCTGGGAGCCAAACCGGCGTATGTCAATGCCGTTGACCATAAAGCTGATGTCATCCCGATGGGGGCCGACAAGGGTGGTCTTCTGCTTCTTATCCTGCTCCCTGCCCCGCCTTAATGCATCTTCCAGCTTCTCCTCCTCTGTATGAGGATCGTAGGTGACCACCATCTCCTCCTTGTGGCCGGAAAGATCCCTGTGAAGATCTCCGATGATTTCGTTTAGCTGGCTGATAAAGCGGCGCCTGAAGCGGATCACCTCTTTCCCGTAGCGGGCCAGCTGCATATCCCATACATCCAGGGTCTCCTCGTATTCCGGCCTGAAAAACAGTTCCTTCAGCAGTTTGTTCCGCTGAAGGAGGGCACGGTTATACTGGACCAGAGCATGGACATATAATTTATCCAGCTGGCAAAGCTCCAGATCGATAAAACGCCTGCGCTCAGAAGGCCCGTTTTTAATGATATTCAGATCCTCCGGGGAGAAAAATACCACATTGGCAATGCCAAACAGCTCGCTGGCCCTGCGGATGGGGATGCCGTTGATAGCGATCCCCTTGGGCTTGTTCTTTTTTAGATGCATGTCAATGCGGTAGGGAACGCCCCCCTTTCTGATCTGCAGCTTGATATGGGACTCCTCCTGACCGAAACGGATCATATCCCTGTCCCTGACGCTTTTGTGGGATTTAGAGGTGCAGCAGAGGTAAACCGATTCTAAGATATTCGTTTTTCCCTGGGCATTATCTCCGTAGAGTATATTGGTTCCCTGATTCAGTTCCATATGTAGTTCTTCATAGTTGCGGTAGCTTTTCAGCTCTATGGACTCGATGATCATGGATTCTCTCTTCTCTGTGCTTCTTTCTGTCTTTGTGAAATAAATTTTCGCAATCGTTAATTATTTGACGATCCGTATGGTCTGTCCGTCGTAGGCAACCACGTCCCCGTCCACCAGCTTCTTGCCACGCTGGAAGGCGGTTTCTCCGTTTACAGTTACCAGTCCGTCCTCAATGGCGTACTTGGCGTCTACGCCGGACTCCACCAGGCCAGCTGCCTTTAACGCCTGGCCCAGTTTGATATAATCTTCTCTTAACTTAATTGTTTCCATTTTTTACCTTTCTTAGACAGCGGGCCTACACGGCTGCCGCATTAAAATTAACGGGAAGGATCAGATAGATATAATTTTCCTCCTCATCCTTGATAAAGCAGGGGGATTTTGGATTCATCATATAAATGCTGATCTCCTCATCATCGATCACCCGGAGCGCGTCGATCAGGAACTTGGGGTTGAAGCCGATCATAATATCCTTTCCGGTTTTATGGATCATAAGCTCCGCGTTCATGGAACCGAAACTGGAATTTAACTTTAATTCCATACTGTTGTCCCCGATGGTAATGATCAGAGGCTTTTTATCATTTTCCCGGATCAGGATGGTGGCGCGTTCGATACAGTCTAAAAATTCTTTTTTATTTACCGTAAGCCTGGTTTCATAATCGCTGGAAAGCATCTGGTTGATGCGGAAATATTCTCCCTCGATGAGTCTTGAAACCACAATGGTATTGTCAAATTCAAATAAAATGTGGTTGCTGCTGAAATAAAGGATCACGTCCTTTTCATTGTCCCCGCTTAAAATCTTGCTGACCTCGCTTAAGGTTTTTCCGGGAACGATTACTTTCATATTGTCATAATGTTCTTTTAATCTTACATTGCGGATGGAAATCCGATGGCCGTCTAAGGATACCACTTTTAACTGATTTTCCGTCACCTCAAAAAGCTCTCCCGCCATCATTTTATTGCTGTCATTGGGAGAAATAGAAAAGATTGTCTGCTGAATCACCTCTTTTAAGGTGAACTGGGACAGGGTGATGGAGGTATCTTTTTCAATATAGGGAAGGTAGGCAAACTCCTCGCCGTCACGGCCCTGGATATTGAAAACGGAATTTTCACATCTGATCACCGTATTAAATTTTTCATCGGATTCGATGGTAACGGATGCATTCTGGCTGGATACCCGGCGGGTGATCTCAGAGAAAAGCTTGGCATCCAGTGCGATCTTTCCATGCTCTAAGATCTCACCCTCAACTGTGGTTTCGATCCCAAGCTCCATGTCATTGCCTGTCAGCTTGATCTCTCCGGAGGTGGCATCGATGAGGATACATTCCAGAATGGACATGGTGGTTTTGGAGGGAACCGCTTTCATAACGATATTAATACCATTTACAATGGCGTCTTTTTGAAATCTCAGCTTCATACTTGTTGATAACTTCCTTTCTGAGTAAGTGGACTTGGGTACGCATCCTTAAAGTATATATAGAGTTAATTTTCGTAGAAACCGTAGTAGGGGCTGTGGGTTTGTGTAAAAGTCCCTTAAGCCTCGATAATATAAGGAAAAGCCATGTGGAATCCCATGTGGAAAGGGTCCACATTTTCAGGGGAAAACTTAAAGATTATCCACAGGTACTTAAAAATGATTCACAAGTGCCTAAGACAGACTGATTTATCAACATTCTGTCCACAGTATTTCCACTGCCTATTGTGGATTGATCTTCTTCTTTAGAATATCAATGGTATTCCTCAGGTTTTCGTCCTTTTTCATATCACCCAGGATCTTTTCTGAGCCGTGGATGATGGTGGTGTGGTCCCTTCCTCCCAGGAACCGGCCAATGGTCTGAAGAGGGGTGTCGGTCATATCCCGGCAGAGGTACATGGCGATCTGCCTTGGATATACGATGTCCTTGGTCCTCTTCTGAGAGGAAATATCAAGGGGCGTTATGCCGAAATGGTCAGATACCACCTGGATAATAAGTTCAGGGGTCACTTCTTTTTGAGCCCCCGGAGAAATAATATCCTTAAGGGCGGTTTCAGCCAGTTCTAAGGTAATATCACATTTGTTTAATCTGGAAAGAGCCACGATTTTTGTAAGGGCGCCCTCCAGCTCACGGATATTGGACTTAATATTGGTGGCGATGTATTTGATCACCTCATTGTCAATATTATACCCCTCCATCTCCTCTTTTTTACGGAGGATGGCCATCCGGGTCTCATAGTCGGGAGACTGGATGTCCACCGTCAGACCCCACTCGAAGCGGGAACGGAGACGCTCCTCTAATGTCTCGATCTCCTTAGGCGGTTTATCAGAGGAGATGATGATCTGCTTTTTGGATTCGTAAAGGGTATTGAAGGTATGGAAAAATTCTTCCTGGGTACTCTCTTTTCCGATGATGAACTGAATATCATCGATCAGGAGGACGTCGTTGTTGCGGTATTTTTCCCTGAATTCCGTGGTTGTAATGTTGTTTTTGTTACGGATGGCATCAATCAGCTCGTTGGTAAAGGTTTCGGAGCTGACGTAAAGGATCTTGGATTTCGGATCATTTTTTAATATGAAATGAGCGATGGCGTGCATCAGATGGGTTTTACCAAGTCCTACGCCTCCGTATATAAAGAGGGGGTTGTAAATCTCTCCCGGTGATTCCGCAACCGCAAGGGCAGCGGCGTGGGCCAGGTTGTTGTTGGAGCCTACCACAAAGGTGTCGAAGGTGTATTTGGGATTTAAGTTGGCGCTCTGGATCACCTCCGGGCTGATGGAAGCCGCCGGCTTCTGGATAAGCTGAGGGATCGCGGGCTCTTCCTCCTCGATCTGCTCTTTTACCTTGAAATCCACCTCACATTCCTGGCCCAGGAATTCTGAGATGGTCACCTTTAAGAGAAAGCCGTATTTTTTTTGCACATAGGACAAAAAAGTTTGTTCGGGAACGATAATCGTTACGGTATTGCTTTTAAAAGAGTGGGGAGTCAGAGGCTCCAGCCAGGTATGGTAGGAGATGTTTGATATATCGTGCTCTTCTTTTAAAATAAGTAAGATTTTTTCCCAGTTTTGTTTGATTTTATCTATCATTTTCCGTCTCCTGAAACTGTATTGCAGAATTACCCAATCTAACCTCTATTGTATACTAAAGCTGTTATTTTTTCAATAATTATTGTGGATAACTTTGTTTACAGCTTGTGGAAGGGCTATGTAAAGCCAGTTTGCGACATATTTATCCACAAAACGGGGAAAAAGGTCAGTCAGAGTTTTACACAATGGGAAAATATGCGGAAAATCAAAGGTTTTTGCTGATGCATGGGGATAATTGGCGGTTTTATACATACTTATCCACAACTTATCCACACTTTGTGGATAATGGGATAAAAATATCCACTTTTATGAGAACAACTGCATAACCGCTTGACGAAGACTGGTTTTTTCAATATAATGCAGCTGTAATATTGCATTGTATCTTTTAAAAGAACAGTAGCAAGGAGGAAAAAAAATGAATACGCTGGAAAAAACACGCAGCATGGTAATGGCGGCAGTAATCGCCGCGATTATCGTAATCATGGCATTTGTGCCATTTTTAGGGTATATCCCTCTGGGCTTTATGAACGCGACCACCGTGCATATCCCTGTGATCATCGGCGCCGTCCTTTTGGGGCCGAAATACGGGGCATTTCTGGGGTTGACCTTCGGACTGACCAGCCTGTGGAAAAATACCTTTATGCCTAACCCCACATCCTTTGTGTTTTCTCCCTTTGTGTCCATAGGGCAGTTTCACGGCAATATAGGAAGCCTGGTGATCTGTCTGGTGCCCAGGGTGCTCATCGGTGTGGCGGCTTACTATGTGTACCAATTCTGTACAGGAACCCTTAAGGCAGGCAGAGGAAAGGCTCTGTTTGCGGCAGGAGCAGCCGGCTCCATCACAAATACCCTTCTGGTGATGAACCTGATCTATTTTTTATTTGGAAATGCCTATGCTGAGGCTTCCTCCTGGATGGATCAGTGGGTGTACGGGGTGATCCTTGGGATCATCGGGGTTCAGGGAGTGCCGGAGGCTGTTGTAGCGGGGATCATCGTTACGGCGGTGGGCGGGGCCATGCTGAAAGTGATGAAACGATAAAAGAAAAATGGATTGCAAAAAATCCTTGACGAAGCAGGTTTTCTTCTATATAATTGAGAAGATGTTTAATTATACTAGTCTAAATGTGTGTTTTCACATTACCAGATAATTTTGATAGGAGGTGCCCAACTTATGAAGATGACATTTCAGCCAAAGAAGAGACAGAGAGCGAAAGTTCACGGCTTCAGAGCAAGAATGAAGACTGCAGGCGGCAGAAAAGTTATTGCTGCAAGAAGAGCAAAAGGCAGAGCTAAATTAACAGCTTAAGGAAAAGAACGACAGGCCACATTTATTGTGGCCTTTTCTTTTCTTATTTAAAAGGAAGCAGGATAGGAGCTTCGTATGAAACGATTTCCTTCTATAAAGAAGAACAGCGAGTTCCAGCATATATACCGGAATGGAACCTCATATGCCAACCGGCTCCTGGTTATGTATGTAGAGAAAAACGGCCAGGAAAAGAACAGCATCGGTATTTCCGTCAGCAAAAAAGTGGGCAACAGCGTTGTCCGGCATCATATTACCAGGCTGCTGCGGGAGATTTTCCGGTTGAACGGCGAGCGCATTGAGACAGGGTTAAACATCATCGTTGTGGCCAGAGGGGCTGCAAAACAATCAGATTACAAACATTTGGAGAGTGCATATTTGCACCTTTGCGGACTGCATCACATATTAAAAGGATCGAAGTGACGTGATTATGACAAAAATACTGATTTTGTTGGTAAGGGGCTATCAGAAATATCTTTCCCCTTTGAAGGTAAGAACTCACTGTATTTACACACCGACGTGCTCTCAATACGCCATTGAGGCATTAAAAAAGTACGGTGCGTTAAAAGGTACATGGTTGGCCTGCAGGCGGATACTCAGATGCCATCCCTTTGCAGAAGGCGGTTATGATCCAGTTCCGTAAGAATGAGGAGGTAGCGTGTTGAACGGTTTAGCTTACGCAGTAGTTTTGACGAAAACAGGCGGTCCCTTAGGGCCCATTGCGGCGATCCTGGGAGGGATCATGGATCTGTTGTTCAAGCTCACCAGCGCGGTGGGGATCGAGAACATCGGTCTGTGTATTATCCTGTTTACGCTTGTTACGAAAGTATTGATGCTGCCGCTTACCATTAAGCAGCAGAAATCGTCCAAGCTGATGGCTGTGATGCAGCCTGAGCTGACGGCGATCCAGAAGAAGTATAAGGGTAAAGAAAATGACCAGAAAGCAGCCATGATGATGCAGGCTGAGATGAAGGCGGTATATGAAAAATATGGTACATCCATGACAGGCGGATGCCTTCCGCTGCTGATCCAGATGCCCATCATTTTTGCACTTTATCAGGTTATTTATCATATTCCGGCTTATGTGCAGACAGTGCGGGGATATTATGAGACGATTATAAGCAAACTTCCTGCCGGTTATCAGAGCGCTGAGGCATTTACCCAGCTTACCCAGGCTCATAACATGGCAAATCTGGATTTTTCTAATATAAATAATGTGATCGATCTTCTGTATACTTTGACGGTGCAGCAGTGGGATTCTCTGGTAGCGGCATTTCCCAGTGCGGGACAGGCTGTTACAGAGTCCGGGATCCGTGTTGTGGATGCCATCGAGAACATGCAGAATTTCCTTGGCCTGAATATTGCTTATACACCGGCTCAGGTGATCGGCAATTTCGTGTCTGGTCAGGGCGGCGTCACATTTATGATGGCAGTGGCTGCTCTCTGCATTCCGCTGTTATCTGGTCTCAGCCAGTGGTACAGCACCAAGCTGATGACTGCAAGCCAGTCCTCAGCCCAGAGCAATGAGGACAACCCGGCAGCAAGCATGATGAAGTCCATGAACATTACCATGCCTCTGATGTCTGTGGTATTCTGCTTCACCTTTGCATCCGGTATCGGTATTTACTGGGTGGCACAGAGCGTATTTACCATCATCCAGCAGATTGCCATTAACGCCCACTTAAAGAACGTAAATATTGACGATCTGGTACAGAAGAATCTGGAAAAGACCAATAAGAAGCGTGCGAAGAAGGGTCTCCCTCCTGCAAAGGTAGGCAGCGTGGATGAGATGCTTAAGAAGATGGAGGCAAAGGAAGCCAGGGAAGAAAGCGACCGTATGGCAAAGATCGCCAAGACAAAGGCCCAGGTAGAGGAGTCTAATAAGTTTTATAATGACAACGCGAAGCCCGGAAGCCTTGCATCCAAGGCCAATATGGTGGCAAAATACAATGAGAAGCACGAAAAGGGAAATAAACGATAGGAGGGGTTTTGTATGGAAATGATCACAGTTACTGCCAAGACGCTGGACGAAGCAGTTACGAAGGCATTGATCGAGCTTGGGACGACCAGTGATAAGCTGGAATATGAAGTCATTGACAAGGGAAGTACAGGCTTCCTCGGCATAGGCGCAAAGCCTGTTGTGATTCGTGCGAAGAAGAAGGAGACTATTGAGGATAAGGCAATGGAATTCCTTTCTCAGATCTTTGATGCCATGAACATGGAGGTTTCCATTACCGCCGCCTATAATGAGGCAGAGGAGGAGCTTTCCCTGACCCTGGAGGGGGATGATATGGGTATCCTCATTGGCAAGAGAGGACAGACCCTGGATTCCCTTCAGTATCTGGTAAGCCTGATTGTGAACAAGGGAACAGAAGGGTATCTCAGGGTAAAGCTGGATACGGAGAACTACCGTGAGCGCAGGAAAGAAACTCTTGAGACTCTGGCCAAGAACATTGCTTACAAGGTAAAGAGGACCAAGAGGCCGGTATCCCTTGAGCCTATGAACCCATATGAGAGACGGATCATCCACGCAGCCCTTCAGAATGACAAGTTCGTTACTACAAGGAGTGAGGGCGAGGAGCCTTTCCGCCATGTGGTCATCGCCCTTAAGAGGGAAGCTGCCGGGGAGAAAAAGGGCCGTTATGACAGAAACCGGAACAGCCGCTATGAGCGCTCAGGCGGTTATAAGGGCACTGGCAGGAAGCCTTATGGTTATCGTACGTCAGATGAGGAAAAGACAGAGGAACCTACAGAAGCATAATAGAAATGATAAGAGGCAGTTGCGTTAAGCGACGGCCTCTTTCCAGTGAAAGGGTTATGATGAAAACAGATACCATTGCAGCTATCGCTACGGGGATGGGGAATTCGGGGATCGGAATCGTAAGGATCAGCGGGGATGAGGCATTTTCGGTGATCGACCGGATTTACCGCGATAAGAAGGGACGGGCCGGAGGGCTTAAGGACGCAGCCTCTCATACGGTTCATTACGGATATATATATGACGGGGAGGAGCAGCTGGACGAGGTCCTGGTGATCATTATGAAGGGGCCTCACAGCTATACGGCAGAGGATACAGTGGAGATCGACTGCCATGGGGGCTCCCTTATGGTGAGGCGGATCCTGGAGACAGTGATCCATTACGGAGCCAGGACAGCAGAGCCGGGAGAATTTACGAAACGGGCATTTTTAAACGGAAGGATCGATCTGTCCCAGGCAGAGGCAGTTGCGGATGTGATCAATGCCACCAATGAATATGCCTTAAAAAGCTCAGTAAGCCAGCTGGGAGGCTCGGTGTCAAGGAAGATCAGAAAGCTTAGGGAGGACATTTTATATCAGATCGCCTTTATCGAATCGGCTCTGGATGATCCGGAGCACATTTCCCTGGAAGGGTATCCAGAGCAGCTTCTGGAGGCCCTGGGGCCTATGGAGGCGGAGGTGGGAGCTCTTTTGCGGTCTGCAGATGACGGCCGGGTGATGCAGGAGGGAGTAAGGACGGTGATCCTTGGAAAGCCCAATGCAGGAAAATCTTCCCTTATGAACGTTCTTCTTGGGGAAGAGCGGGCCATTGTGACGGAGATTGCCGGAACCACTAGGGATACTCTGGAGGAGCACATATACCTTCAGGGGATCAGCCTGAATGTAGTGGACACAGCGGGAATCCGGGATACGGAGGATGTGGTGGAGCGCATCGGTGTGGAGCGGGCCATGAAGGCGGCTGAGGATGCGGATCTGATTATCTGCGTGGTGGACGGCTCCAGGCCCCTGGATGACAGCGACAGGGAGATTATAGAGCTTATAAGGGACAGGAAGTCCATTGTCCTGCTAAATAAAACGGATCTTGACCTGGTGGTGGATCAGAAGGAGCTGGAGACCCTTACAGGCCGCAGGGTGATCCCGGTTTCCGCCAAGGAGGAGCAGGGGATCGAGGGCCTGGAGGAGGCCATCAAGGGAATGTTTTACCAAGGTGAGATCTCCTTTAATGACCAGGTTTATATTACCAATGTGCGCCATAAGGAGGCCCTGAGAGGGGCGTCAGAGAGCCTGGCCATGGTGCGGGAAAGTGCCGGGGCTGGGATGCCGGAGGATTTTTATTCCATTGATCTGATGAATGCTTATGAGCAGCTGGGACTGATCCTGGGAGAAGCGGTGGAGGATGATCTGGTAAATGAGATCTTTGCCCGGTTCTGTACGGGAAAATAGGAGGAAGAAGTATGCCTTTTTTAGAGGAAACATATGATATTGTTGTGGTAGGCGCGGGACACGCAGGCTGTGAGGCGGCTCTGGCCTGTGCCAGACTGGGCCTTGAAACTATTATGTTTACCGTCAGCGTAGACAGTATTGCCCTGATGCCGTGCAATCCCAATATCGGCGGCAGTTCCAAGGGCCATCTGGTACGGGAACTGGATGCTTTGGGCGGCGAGATGGGCAAAAATATTGACCGCACCTTTATCCAGTCTAAAATGTTAAATGAATCAAAGGGGCCGGCGGTTCATTCCCTGAGGGCCCAGGCGGATAAGCTGGAATACAGCCGCGGGATGCGCCAGGTGTTAGAGAATACAAAGCATCTGACTATTCGCCAGGCAGAGGTATCGGAGCTGATGGTGGAGGAAGGAGAAGTCCGTGGTGTAAAGACATTTTCAGGAGCGGTATACCGGGCGGGTGCTGTTGTTCTGTGTACGGGGACCTACCTAAAGGCCAGGTGCATCTACGGGGATGTAAGCAATGCGACCGGGCCCAACGGGCTTCAGGCGGCCAATCATCTGACGGATTCGCTGCTTGCAAACGGCATTGAAATGTTTCGGTTTAAGACGGGAACGCCTGCCAGAGTGGACCGGCGGTCCATTGATTTTTCAAAGATGGAGGAGCAGTTTGGAGATGAGCGGGTGGTGCCGTTTTCATTTTCCACCGATCCGGAAAGCATACAGAAGGAGCAGGTATCCTGTTGGCTTACCTATACCAATGAAAGGACCCATCAGATCATCCGGGATAACCTGGACCGCTCGCCATTGTTTTCCGGAGCCATCGAGGGGACGGGCCCCAGATACTGTCCGTCTATTGAGGACAAGGTGGTGAAATTCCCAGATAAAAACCGGCATCAGGTCTTTGTGGAGCCGGAGGGCCTTTCTACCAATGAAATGTATCTGGGAGGAATGAGCAGTTCTCTGCCGGAGGATGTGCAGTACGCCATGTACCGGTCGGTTCCGGGCCTTGAGAATGTAAGGATCGTGAGAAATGCATATGCCATCGAGTATGACTGCATCAATGCCCTGCAGCTGAAGGCAACTCTGGAGTTTAAGAAGATAAAGGGCCTGTTTTCCGGAGGACAGTTTAATGGAAGCTCCGGCTATGAGGAGGCAGCAGTTCAGGGCTTTATGGCTGGGGTCAACGCGGCGATGAAGCTTCTGGGGCGGGAGCCGGTGGTATTGGACCGTTCTCAGGCCTATATCGGGGTTTTAATCGATGATCTGGTGACCAAGGAAAACCATGAGCCTTACCGGATGATGACCTCCAGAGCGGAGTACCGGCTGCTGCTGCGCCAGGATAATGCGGATATCCGGCTGAGAGGGATCGGCCATGAAATCGGCCTTGTGAGTGATGAGGAATATGAGGCCCTGCTTAAGAAAATAGATGAGATCCAGAGGGAGATCAGCCGTCTGGAGAAACTGACCATCGGGGGAACACCCAGGGTTCAGGAGGTGCTGGAGCAGTATGGAAGCACCCTCTTAAAGTCAGGAACCACCATGGCGGAGCTGGTGAGACGGCCGGAGCTGGATTATGAAAAGCTGGCCTGCCTGGACGAGGGGAGGCCAGAGCTTCCCTGGGATGTGCGGGAGCAGGTGAATATTGAGATCAAATATGAGGGCTATATCAGGCGTCAGCTGCAGCAGGTAGCCCAGTTTAAAAAGCTGGAGGGCCGGAGACTGCCGGAGGATTTTGATTACAGCCAGGTAAAGAGCCTGAGGAGGGAAGCAGTGCAGAAATTAAATCAGGTACAGCCGTCTACTATAGGACAGGCGTCCCGGATTTCAGGAGTTTCGCCGGCGGATATATCAGTGCTGCTGGTGCATATGACGAAAGGACAGGATCAATGACAGATACATTTGTAAAGCAGATGGAAATGGAGCTGGGAGAGCTTGGGATCTTCTTAAATGAGAGGCAGATGGAGCAGTTCTGGCAGTATTATGAAATGCTGGTTGAGAAAAATAAGGTAATGAACCTGACCGCTATTACAGAGGAACAGGAGGTTGTGACAAAGCACTTTAGCGACAGTCTGGCTCTTGTTAAGGCTGTGGGAAAGGAGGTACTGGAAGGCGCCGGAGAAAAGGGGCTTTGCCTGATCGATGTGGGAACCGGCGCCGGGTTTCCGGGGATCCCTCTTAAGATCGCTTATCCGGGACTTAAGGTGACGCTTCTGGATTCCCTGAATAAACGGGTGAAATTCCTTCAGGAGGTGTGCGATGCCCTTGGGCTTTCTGAGGTTTCCTGCGTACACGGGCGGGCAGAGGATGGAGGACGGAGTCTGGAGCACAGGGAGAAATATGACTTTTGTGTTTCCAGAGCGGTAGCAAATCTGGCGTCTTTGTCGGAATATTGTATGCCCTTTGTAAAGACTGGGGGATATTTTATTCCTTATAAGTCCGGGGCTGTGGAGGAAGAGCTGATACAGGGGAAAAAGGCAGTGGGAATCCTGGGCGGTGAGGTGGAGGAAGTGGTAAGTTTCCATCTTCCCGGATCGGATGCAGGCAGGAGTCTGGTGAAGATAAGGAAGATAAAAGCTGCACCTAAGAAATATCCGCGGAAGGCAGGGATGCCGTCGAAGGAGCCTTTAGGAGGCTGAAGAAGAAAAATAATGTGATAAAAAATGAAAAAAGCTGTTGTACTTTGCAGGGGTGCTGACTGCGGAGTGCGGCGGCTTTTTTTTGTGTGGTGAGAGAAAGGGGGTGAGTGCGGAGAGTAGATAGGAATGTGGAATGAAATAAATTGGAATGGGGGAGTGGAAAATCGAGTGGGAATGAGGGAGGAAGGAGAGAGGTGAGTATAAGGTATAGGTAAATGGGATGGAGACTGGCTGCTGAAGAGGATGTTTTTGGGGGGAGGAATGTAGGTGGGGAGAGGATGATATGATGGAAGAATAAAAATGATAAGAAGCGGATGAGAAGGAAAAAGAAATGATAAAATATGATACACTGACTAACTGTGTTTGATAAATAAATGAAATAATATGAAAAAATAATCATAACAAATGAAAAGATATGAAACAAAGGTGATAAAACATGAAAAATTAATGAAAAAATATGATAAATAGGTTTTTGGGGTTTTGAGCTGGTTTGGTATAGTGTGATAAAAGTATGATGAGATTAAGGGAAGATTTTGAGAGAAGATGTTGGGAAGGGGAGAATTGTTGAGAATGGGGGTGCAGCTTGCAGGTGATGAGTTAAGGGGTATTGTAAATATAGGGAGACGAGAAGGGGATGTTGATGTAGTGAGAAATAATTTGAGGGTGATAGATGGGATAAAAGATTTGTGGAAATAGAGTAGAATAATATGAGGGAGAGAATTTTGGAGAAAAGTGTTGAGAGTAAAAAAGAGGAGGATTGCTGTGTTTTTTGAGGAAAAAGAAAATGCATAGGGATTGGCATGCGGGAGGGGGGCGAAAAAATGTACCTTATAAAGCGTTTTTTCGGCTTTATAAGGTACATTTGAGGTGATCTTGCTTTATTTGTCTACATAGGCCTCATGCATCATGCGGATTTCTCTTGCATAACCCTCCAGATCATTTGGAGTTTCCAGATAGAAGGGGAGATCCTTCAATTTGGGATGATTGACCACAGCTGTAAGGGCTTCCAGACCGATATGACCTTCGCCTAGTCTTGCATGCCGGTCTTTGTGGGCGCCTAAGGGGTTTAGGCTGTCATTTAAATGAATCGCTTTCAGGCGTTCCAGGCCAATTATCTGGTCAAATTCCTCAAGAACCTGGTCTAAATGCCTGGCAATATCATATCCGGCATCCCATACATGGCATGTATCCATACATACACCTAAGTGCTGTGACAATTCCACTTTATCAATGATCCGGCGTAATTCTTCAAAGCTGCGGCCGATTTCACTGCCTTTTCCGGCCATTGTTTCTAAAAGAACAGTAGTAGTCTGCTCTGGTTTTAGTATTTCATTGAGCATTTCTGCAATAAAATTGATCCCTGTATCGACTCCCTGTTTTACATGGCTTCCGGGATGAAAATTGTACAGATTGCCGGGTGTAAATTCCAGACGCATAAGGTCATCGGCCATGGTTCGTTTGGCAAAATCACGGAGTCCTGGATCAGCGGAGCAGGCATTTAAAGTGTAGGGTGCGTGGGCTAAAAAGGGATGTATATTTTGTTCTCTGGCGGCAGACAGAAAGCGTTCTACGTCCTTTGGGTCAATTTCCTTTGCGTTTCCGCCTCTTGGATTGCGGGAAAAGTATTGAAAAGTATTTGCCTGTATTTTTATGGCATCTTTGGCCATGGCATAATAGCCTTTTGATGAGGAAAGATGGCATCCGATTCGAAGCATATCAGGTATCCTTTCTTTGTTTAATTGATTTAAAATGTTTCACGTGAAACATAGATAATAATGGCCCTGCCCTGGTGTATAGGGCAAGGCCATACATTTATGCCTGAGAAAAATAGGTATTAATATCCTCGCAGAGCTGGGCCGGATGCTCCAGATGAGGCAGGTGTTTGGAATGGGAGAGGAGAGAATATTCTACAGCGGGATTATACTGCTTGTATTCCTCTAGACATTCTTCCATGCCATCCAGATTGCTGCTGCCGAGAATGTATATGCTGTTATCGATTTTCTTTAATGCATTTACCACATTACATTTTGTATAGTTACATTTCAGACTGGCATATACCGATTTTGGTGAGTCGCCCAGATGGGCTGCTTCGTGGTATGCATTGATGGTTTTTGAGCTTACGGAATATGGATTATAATAATAGTGGCTCATAAACTCCTTTGTAATTGCCTGTTTGCTGCAGGAAATATGGTAGATCAGTGTGCCTGCAATGGGCAGATCCAGGATAAATTTGTACAGCTTGGCACGTTTTCCGGGTACAAGGCTGGAGGAGAGCAGTGTTTCCGGGTTAATGAGCATAATCTGATCAAAGAGAGCAGAATCATTGCTGCAGGCCATAATAGCCAGTGAAGAGGCTGCTCCTGTAGAAATCAGATCAGTGCGGTGGCCGATTTCTGACTTGATAAAATCAGATAAGAGCTGTACATACAAATAATTGGTATAAGTGAGATTTGGCTTTTCAGAACGGCCAAAGCCCAGCAGATCAATGGTATATACTGTATGATTCTGTGCCAGTCTTTTGGCCAGTTCATGCCATTCGTAACCGCTGGAAGCGGGAGTCAGGTCATGAACCAGCAAAACGGGCTTTCCACTGCCTTCTTTTGTATAATAAATGTTACCAAGCCGCCACTTGTAACAGCGGGCCTCTTTATTTTCCAATACATGCTTGGATGTGGCTGATACCTTCAACGCCTTATTGATAAAGGCGGTCGTGGCTGCTGCACCAGCCGATAAAATAAGCAGGGTCAATAATTTGTTTCTTGTTTTCATTCAAATATTCTCCTGACGCAATGGGGTTATTGGCATGTTTCCTTTATTATAATACAACCGTCCGGGCATTACAAGGTACAGCAGTTTAAAACTTTATTAAGGTGTGATATGTTTCACGTGAAACATATGAGGTGTAAAATGGAGTGGTATTTGAAAAGGAAAAAGGTTAAAATGTAAGTAAGCATATTTTATTATATATAGAAGTGAGAGAGCAGATGAGAAAAGTAATTTTATTTATTGCCATGAGGCTGGATGGATATATTACAGATCAGGATGGGAGAGTGGACTGGCTGGAAGGAAAGGAGCAGGATGGAGAAATGGTGGATGTATATTCCGAATTTGCGAAATCAGTGGATACGGTGCTAATGGGATGGAATACTTATAATCAGATTGTAACGGAGCTTTCGCCGGAAGATTGGGCGTATAAGGGAATGACAAGTTATGTATTTACTCACAGAAATGTGGAATCGAATGAAGAAATTGTGTTTTGCAAAGAGAGCCCATGTGTTATGGTAAAAAAACTGAAACAAGAGAAGGGAAAAAATATATGGATCTGTGGAGGCGCCGGAGTTGTGGAACAGCTGATGGGCCAGAAACAGATTGATGAATATTATATTTCTGTGCTCCCTGTACTGCTGGGATCGGGAGTACGGCTGTTTAAAAATGAGTATGAAAAAGAAAGATTGAGGCTCATTGGCACACAGAGCTATAATGGAATTGTTGACCTGCATTACGTTCGAAGATAAGTAAAATGGGCTGCATTTGGAATGTTTCACGTGAAACATTTTGTATAATGCAGAAAAAAACAAGATTCTCTCAATTTTATCATAGGAAAAGAATATGAGTTGTGTTATAATCGATTAGGTAATCGAAAATGGATTTTTTTCGTGAAAGGAATAACAATACATATGGGACGAATCATAACAATAACCAACCAAAAGGGTGGAGTGGGTAAAACCACTACTGCGATCAATTTGTCTGCCTGTCTTGCGGAAGCGGGACAGCATGTTATGCTGGTGGACTTCGATCCCCAGGGAAATGCCAGCAGCGGACTGGGACTTGAACGGGAGGATTTTGAAAAAACAGTATATGATATGCTGGCGGAGGAGGCTTCGATTGAGGAGTGCATTGTCCGAAATATACAGGATAATCTGGATGTAATTCCTTCAGATATGAATCTGGCCGGCGCGGAGATTGAGTTTCAGGAAGTAGAAGATAAGGAACTTTTGCTTAGAAATTATCTTTATCAGGTTCGGGACGAATACGATTTTATTTTGATTGATTGTCCCCCTTCTCTGAATATACTGACGATCAATGCGCTGACTGCGGCAGATACGGTGATTGTACCGATTCAGTGCGAGTATTATGCGCTGGAGGGATTGAATCAGGTGTTAAAGACGGTGGATCTTGTTAAAAAGAAATTGAATCCGCAGCTGGAGCTGGAGGGGGTTGTGTTTACCATGCATGACGCCAGAACCAACCTTTCGCTTCAGGTGGTGGAGAGTGTGAAGAGCAATCTGAACAGAAATATTTACAAGACGATCATTCCGAGAAATGTACGTCTGGCAGAAGCACCAAGCCATGGTATGTCAATTAATTTGTATGATTCCAGATCAACTGGGGCAGAGAGCTATCGTATGCTTGCAGCAGAAGTAATAAGCAGAGGAGAAGAATTGTAATGGCGAGGAAAGGGTTAGGAAAAGGGTTAGGCGCTATTTTTGGAGAAGATGTGATCAAAGAGACAGAGGAGCAGACAGCGAAAGCGAAGGAAAAGATTAGCACAGGGGAAAAGGATAGTGAAAAGGGCCGGGAATTAATGGTCAAGGTTTCTATGATCGAGCCGAATAAGGAGCAGCCAAGAAAGGACTTTAATGAGGAACAGCTCCAGGAACTGTCGGAGTCCATCAAACGCTACGGGGTGCTACAGCCACTGTTGGTGCAGAAAAAAGGCGGACTATATGAGATTATAGCAGGAGAGCGCAGATGGCGGGCGGCCAAGCTTGCAGGCATTAAGGAAGTTCCGGTGGTTTTGCGTGAGTACAGCAAGCAGGAGAGTATGGAGATTGCGCTGATAGAAAATGTTCAGCGGGCAGATCTGAATCCTATTGAGGAGGCAAAGGCATATCAGCAGCTGATAAGGGAATTTGACTTGACACAGGAGGAGATCGCAGCCAGGGTGGCGAAAAGCCGTACTGCTATTACAAATACTATGCGCCTTTTGAAACTGGACGAGCAGATTCAGGAAATGCTGATTCGTGGTATGATCAGCAATGGACATGGGCGGGCTCTTTTGGGGCTTGAGAGCACCGAGATGCAGCTTCGGGCTGTGAAGCAGGTTCTGGATGGAAACTTAAGTGTAAGAGAGACAGAACGTCTGGTAAAGAAGTTGGCCAAGCTGGAAGCGGGAGAAGATGAAAGGCGGGAAGAGAAAAAGAAAGATGATGCATTGGCTCTGATCTATCAAAATCTGGAAGAAAGAATGAAATCGATCATGGGGACAAAGGTCAGTATCCACAATAAGGATAAAAATAAGGGCCGCATTGAAATCGAGTATTACTCGGAAGCGGAATTGGAACGGATTGTGGAAATGATTGAATCCATTCATTAGTATAAAGGAGAGATGCAACCGATGGAAAACAGCATTTTGAATCAGCTGCCTGTTGATCCGGCATATATTTTACTGGGGCTTCTGGTAATGACAATTTTACTGCTGATCATGCTTATAGCGACAATGGCCCGGCTGGGAAAGCTGAGCCGGAAATATGACTATTTTATGAGAGGAAAGGATGCGGAGACGCTGGAGGATGTGATTCTGGATCAGTTGGATGAGATTAAGAATCTGAAGGCGGAGGACAGGGCCACAAAGGATGCCATCCGAACTCTTAACAGAAATTTTCGTTCTTCTTTTCAGAAGCTGGGAGTGGTGCGGTACAATGCGTTTAAAGGAATGGGCGGCAGTCTCAGCTTTGCTCTTGCATTTTTAGATTATACCAACAGCGGCTTTGTGCTGAACTGTGTTCACAGCCGGGAAGGGTGTTACCTCTATATTAAAGAGGTTGATATGGGAAAGACGGATGTGATCCTTGGAAACGAGGAGCAGGAGGCGCTGGAGCAGGCTCTTGGTTATGTGAAAAAAAATTCATAGTCATGCGTATTAAAAGAATCAGGGAATGGATGGCTCTGGTTCTTTTTTTGTGGAATGTTTCACGTGAAACATTTGGGATGCATATGATATAGGTAAGAAAATAAATACAAGGGAGAGCGGATGCAAGACATAGAATATCTTAAGAGTATGTATCCTTCTGGTGTGAAGGTACTGCAAAACTATGTGTCAGAAGCATGTGACCGGATGGATTATAAAAACAGTCCGATGTATGATGAATTTCCGGATCAGATGATGATAAACCGGATCTGCGATACTATCTGTGATACGATCATGGCATCGGAAAGCAGGAACATGGTAGCCAGTATGTGGGCGGATGTCGAGAAGAACCAGCGTCTTGGGGCAGAGGAGGTCAGTAAGGAAACTGCAGAGACGGATGCAGGAGAGACGGAGACATTTTCCCAGGGGATAGATAGGGGAGAAAACGGATTAAAGGAAAATACAGTAGAAAACATAATGGAAGATGAAATAAAGTGGAAAAAACAATGCCGGAATCAGCAGGAAGAAGGGCAGTGGCATGGCAGACAGGAGGAATCTTCCGGGATGTGGGAGGGTGAGCCTGACTGGCAGAGCCGGCCGCCTCGGTTTGTGACGTCTGGAACACAGGGAATGGAAAATGCAGGGATGCCTGGACAGACTGAAATGCCTGGTGGAAATACTGGCTGGCAGGGAAATGGCCAGATGGAAAACGGGATGATACCGAAGCAGTCCGGGATGCCTGGTGGAAATACTGACTGGCAGGGAAACATCCAGACAGGAAATGGAGTAATGCCAGTACGATCCGAAATGTCCGGCAGAGACACAGCCTGGCAGAGTATCGGTAATACAGAGGGCTCTATGACACCTAATAATAGTGTCCGCTTTGTGACTTCTGGTATGTCAGAGACAGAGCAGGGCGGTGGCATGATGTTTGATGGATCCTCTTGTCAAAACCTTTTTATGCAGTCTCAGCAGCCAGACATAAATATGGAAGTGTCAGGTGCGGAGGAGATAGGAGAGTGGGAGCAAAAGAAAGGCGATGATGTATTGGATTCGGGAAGCCGTATAAATATGGATGGGGATTCTGCCGCTTTACAGCTGCAAAGTCAAGGGAACGATCTTGAAATGCAGGAACGGCCTGGCCGCCCCCCGCAGCCCGGACGTCCTGGCAGACCCGGGGCGAATCAGCCTGGTAGGCCGCCGCAGTACCCACCGCGTCCCCCGCAGCCACCACGTCCCCCGCAGCCACCGCGTCCGCAGCCACCACGCCCCCCACAGCCGCCGCGTCCATTACCGCCGCCGCGCCCAGTACCCCCGCCACCACCGCCTCAGCCCCGCCCCACATGGCTTGAGGATCTTATCAAGGTACTTCTGTTAAACGAAATGTACAACCGCAGATGCACCAACGGCAGATGCTGACTGTAATCTGACTCTCATCCCATCTGCCGTAAAATTAACTGTATATTAACCACACATTCCCGCCATTCACACCTTTTTTACCAATCTGTGTATGGCGGGGATTTATTTTTGATTTTCACCTTTACACAATACCTGCACACCCCCGTCCGCTTTTCACAATAAATTTAGAAAAGATTAAGTTGTGGTTTTAAAGGTTATTATATAAAATAAAAGTGAAATACAGGATTTTTAGTAAAGGAATGAATATACTCATGAAAAAGATGATACAGCGGGCAGGAATTTTATTCCTGATATTTTTAGCGGCCATTGTGATGTATTTCCTCAGCTCGAGGAAAACTATGGAGAAGGAGTATACGGTTTATTCTTCTATGGATGAAGCGACGCTTCCGGTGGTCTATACGGATTTCCAGGGGCAGACGATCAACTGTCTGAGAGGCTATAAGCAGGATATGGGCAACCAGACGGCAAGGGAGAGTCTGATCGTTCTTCCTGAGGACCGCAGGCTTACGCTTCAGATCCATGAATACGGCAATACTATTACCGGCATCCGCTATGAGGTGCGGGATCTGTCCATGGAGCGGCTGATTGAGCGGACGGAGCTGGAGCAGTGGGACAGCAGTGATGACATTGCCACAGCCATTCTTCCCATCCAGAACCTCCTGACCAGAAATGAAACCTATCTGCTCAGCGTATTTGTCAGTACGGCAGAGGAGGAGATTACCTACTATACACGAATCATGTGGGCAGATGACAGCAGCCGGGCGGCGGATATGCTGAAGCTGGCAGATGAATTTACAAGGAAAAGCCTTATCTATGACCAGGCCGGTGATCTGGTAGCCTATCTGGAAACTAACGATTCGGAGGACAACAGCTCTCTGGGCCATGTGACCATCCGCACCAGCTTCCAGCACCTGACCTGGGACGGGCTTCCGGTGGAGCTTGTGGGAGAGCCTCAGATCACCCTTCAGGAGTTTGATGGCATTATGGGTCATATCCAGACGAAGTATCAGGTAAGGATCCCTCAGAGCGATGGGACAGAGATTCTGGTAAATGCAGAGGACAATTTTACAATGAAATGGAATGAACAGCGCATTTACCTGATGAACTATGAGAGGAATGCGGAGGAGCTGTTCAAGGGAGAAGATTATAATTTTTCCGGCAAGCGGATTATACTGGGAATCAGCAGTGATGAGAAGGTCCGCACAATGAAAAGCTCGAATTCCCGTTATCTGGCATTTAAAAACAGCGGAAACCTCTGGTCCTACGATCAGAATGAAAAAAAGGCTGTCTGCATTTTTTCATTCTACAGTAAGACTGATGACGGAGTCCGGAGCGGCTATGACAACCATGATGTAAAGATTCTGTCTGTAGGGGACAATGGAAATGTGGATTTCCTGGTGTATGGATATATGAACCGGGGAAGTTATGAGGGACGGACGGGCGTAGTGTTTTACACCTATGACAGCCAGAAAAATACAGTCCAGGAGCGGTTTTTCATTCCGGCAGCCCAGTCCTGCGAGCAGATGGAGGCGGATATTGAAAGTCTGGCCTATCTGAGCAAGAACCAGATGATGTATCTGATGCTGGGCGGAAATGTGTACGGAATTGACTTAAACAGCAATGAATCCCTGACGGTGGCCCGGGGTCTGACAGAAGGAAACTATGCTGTGAGCAAGGATGGAAGCAGGTTTGCCTGGCAGGAGGGCGGAAGTCTTTACGAGTCTGAAAAGGTTCAGGTAATGGATTTTGAGACTTCCCAGAATCAGGAAATTACAGGGGCAGAAGGAGACTATGTCCGTGTCCTTGGTTTTGTAGGGGACGATCTGATCTACGGTCTTGGCAGATCAGAGGACACCTGGATTGTCAATGGCAGAGTAAAGGGGCTTCCAATGTATGCCATGTATATCGTAGACAGTCAGATGCAGGTGGCGAGTCAGTACCAGAAGGAAGGAATCTATATTTCCGACGTTGTGGCAGAGGACGGGCGGATTCATCTGAAGCAGCTGGTCCGTCTGGCGCCTAACCAGTATACCTGCCAGGCTAATGATACCATTGTCTGCAATGAGAAGCTGGATGACGATCCATTGAAGGGCATTGGCTGGTATGCGTCCCAGGACAGAGGAAAGCTCTATTTTGTACAGGCCGATTCCGAGCTCAAGGCTTCTGGAGTTAAAACAGACGTGCCGGAGGCATTTTCCTATGAAAATACAAGTACCCTGACCTTTGAGCATGGCAGCACCAGATCAGGTGACGGATCCATGATCTTTTATGCTTACGGGGGAGGACATTATCTTGGAGCCTCCAGAAGTTTTTCTGAGGCTGTCAATATGGCCTACGGAAAAATGGGCTTCGTCACTGATGACGGCCAGCATGTGCTGTGGGACCGTGTGAACCGTCAGCCTGCCCGTATTATCAGAGAGCCCGTGGAGGCAGCCAGAAGGATGACCAAGTATCTGGATACATTTTCGGGCAGTACAGCTTATGAGGACGGGTTCAGGATGATCGATGCAGGCGGCTGCAGCTTAAGCCAGGTGCTTTACTTTATCGATAAGGGGATCCCGGTGATTGCCTATGTGGAGGAAGGGCGGCTCCTCCTGCTCTGCGGCTACGACCAGTACAATGTGACCCTCTATGATCCGTCCACCCAGGAGACCTGGAAAATGGGTCTGGGAGATGCCGGAGCCTACTTTGACAGCCAGCAGAATGATTTTATCTGCGGATTGTCTGTAGAGTAAACCTACATGCGCCCGTCAGGCAAGCGCACCACCAACCCATAAAAGTCTGGCGGGCACATGGGGCATCCCTGAATTTATGCCGCCTGACGGCGGCGGGACTTTCAGGGTAAGGTCGATTTCATAAACTCTGATTTACTTTACAAATCTGATTCTTATGGTATAATCAGAGATGTAAATAAATTATGAACAAAGATTTAAGGATTATGGAATAAATCTCAGAGGTGTGGAATGGAACAATTTATAATAAAAGGCGGTAACCCACTGGTGGGAGATGTGACCATCGGAGGAGCCAAAAATGCCGCGCTGGGTATACTGGCTGCTGCTATTATGACAGATGATGATGTTCTTATCGACAACCTGCCGGATGTAAGGGACATCAATGTACTGTTGGAAGCCATCCAGGAGATTGGTGCCAGAGTGGAACGGATTGACCGCCACACTGTAAGGATCAACGGCAGCAATATAAAAGAGGTTTCGGTGGATGATGAGTATATCCGCCGAATCCGGGCTTCCTATTATTTTATCGGAGCCCTTCTTGGAAAATATAAGAGCGCACAGGTGCCTCTTCCAGGCGGCTGTAATATCGGCAGCCGTCCCATTGACCAGCATATCAAGGGCTTCCGGGCGCTGGGAGCTGAGGTAGTGATCGAGGGCGGAGCGGTGATTGCCCACGCCATTGATCTGGTGGCAAGCCATATTTATCTGGATGTGGTATCAGTTGGAGCGACCATTAATATTATGATGGCGGCGGCCCTGGCAGAGGGACAGACCATCCTGGAAAATGCAGCTAAGGAGCCTCACATCGTAGATGTGGCCAACTTCCTGAACAGCATGGGAGCCAATATAAAGGGAGCCGGTACAGATACTATCCGTATCCGGGGTGTGGAGCGGCTTCACGGGACGGAGTATTCCATTATCCCGGACCAGATCGAGGCAGGAACCTTTATGTGCGCTGCGGCGGCTACCAGAGGCGATGTGATGATTAAAAATGTGATTCCCAAGCATCTGGAGGCGATTTCTGCAAAGCTTATGGAGATGGGCTGCGAGGTGATCGAGTTTGACGATGCGGTCCGGGTGGTAGGAAAGCCCAACCAGTGTCATACGGATATTAAGACACTTCCGTATCCGGGCTTTCCAACCGATATGCAGCCTCAGATGGCAGTGGCGCTGGCCCTGGCAAAGGGGACAAGCATGGTGACCGAAAGCATTTTTGAGAACCGCTTTAAGTACGTGGACGAGCTGGCCCGCATGGGCAGCACCATCAAGGTTGAGGGAAATGTAGCTGTGATCAGCGGCGTAAAGGGCTTTACAGGGGCCCAGGTAAATGCTCCGGATCTTCGCGCGGGAGCGGCTCTTGTGATCGCCGGTCTGGCGGCAGAGGGGTATACGGTGGTAGATGAGATCGGATACATCCAGAGAGGCTATGAGAGCTTTGAGTTAAAGCTTCAGGGACTGGGCGCCATGATCGAAAAGGTGGATTCAGACCGTGAGGTGCAGAAGTTTAAGCTGAGAGTAGGATGATGAGTGACAGGATCTGTGCGGGGGAAAGCATGGGTCCTGTTTTATTTCAGGTACATGAGAGGAGAAGAAAATGGGGCCAGTCCAGATGTTGATTAAGCCTGCATCCGGCAACTGTAATATGAGATGCAATTACTGTTTTTATTATGATGAAATGAGCAAGCGGGCTACGGGAAATTATGGCCTGATGTCTCTGGAGACCCTGGAGGCTCTGGTAAAAAAAGCCCTGGCTGACAGCCGGGGACGCTGTGATTTTGTATTTCAGGGGGGAGAACCCACCCTTGTGGGCCTTGATTTTTATCAGAAGCTTTTGGAGCTGGAGGAAACGTATAATGTAAATAAAGTACAGGTGTCAAATTCCATTCAGACCAATGGCTTTGGCATCAATGAGGAGTGGGCCGGATTTCTGGCAGAGCATCATTTCCTCACCGGCCTTTCCCTGGACGGCATCAAATACACCCATGACGCATACCGCCATACCCCTGAGGGGGGCGGAACCTTTGAGAGGATCATGAAAACGGCGGGGCTTTTTGACCGGTACGGAGTGGAGTACAATATCCTTACGGTGGTAAACCGGAGAACGGCGGAGCGGATCCAGCGGATCTATGAGTTTTACAGGAAAAACGGATGGTGCTATCAGCAGTATATCGCCTGTCTGGATCCAGTGGGAGAGAAGGCGGGGCTTCACGAATATTCCCTGACGCCGGAGGGGTACGGGGACTTTCTGATCCGTCTTTTTGATCTGTGGTATATGGATCTGAAAAAGGGACAGCAGCCATTTATCCGCCAGTTTGAAAACTATGTGGCCATTCTGATGGGCTATGTGCCGGAGGCCTGCGACCAGAGAGGCCACTGCGGGATCCAGTATGTGGTGGAGGCGGACGGGTCTGTGTACCCCTGCGATTTCTATGTGATGGATCAGTACCGGATGGGAAATATCGTCACCGATTCCCTGGAGGAGCTGCGGGAAAATGAAGCTGGAAAGGCTTTTGTAGCTGCCTCCTTAAGCCAGCCGGAGGAGTGCAGGGCCTGTCCTTATGCCGGTATCTGCCGGGGCGGCTGCCGCAGAAGCAGGGAGATATTGGAAAATGGAAGTCTGGGGCTTAATTATTTCTGCCCGGCCTATAAGCGGTTCTTTAAGGTGGCTCTTCCCAGGCTTCAGGAGATTGCGGCGGCATTAAAACGAAGCCGATAAAAAATACGGTTGACATATATACATAAATCGATTACTATATCTTAGGTAACAGTAACAATCAAAAAGTTCGTAATATCCCTTATTCAGAGTGATGGAGGTACAAAGGACCTATGAAGTCACGGCAACCCCGGTTGAGCATACAGACGATGCGAAAGGGCCGGAAGGTGCCAGCCTGAGCGAGGAGCCTGCATTTTCGCAGACTTGGTCGAGCAATAAGAGGATTTGAAGATAACGTCATTTTCAAGTCCGCAATTGCTGCGGACTTTTTTGATTCCACATTAAAAAGGAGAACAAGACATGGAGAGAAGATTATTTACATCTGAATCTGTAACTGAAGGCCATCCGGATAAGATCTGCGATGCCATTTCTGATGCTGTATTAGACGCTCTGATGGAGCAGGATCCAAACAGCCGCGTAGCCTGCGAGACAGCTATTACCACCGGCCTTGTGCTGGTTATGGGCGAGATCACCACCAGCGCCTATGTAGACATCCAGAAGATCGTTCGTGAGACCGTTCGCGAGATTGGCTATGACCGGGCCAAATACGGCTTTGACTGCGATACCTGCGGTGTGATTACTGCGATTGACGAGCAGTCCAGAGACATTGCTCTGGGCGTTGATAAGGCTCTGGAGGCAAAGCAGGCCCTTGAGAATAACATGACCGAGGAGGAACTGGACGCCATCGGTGCAGGCGACCAGGGCATCCAGTTTGGTTTTGCAAGCAATGAGACGGAAGAATATATGCCTTATCCGATTGCATTGGCACACAAGCTGGTTAGACGCCTTACAGAGGTGCGTAAGAACGGCACACTGACCTATCTGCGTCCTGACGGCAAGAGTCAGGTAACGGTGGAGTATGATGAGAATGACAAGCCGGTGCGTCTGGATGCCGTTGTGCTTTCTACCCAGCATGACGAGAGTGTCACCCAGGAGCAGATCCACGAGGATGTAAAGAAGTATATCTTTGATGAGGTGCTTCCGGCTCATATGGTAGACGAGAATACAAAGTTCTTTATCAATCCTACCGGCCGTTTTGTGATCGGCGGTCCTCAGGGTGACAGCGGTCTGACAGGACGTAAGATCATCGTAGACAGCTACGGCGGCTATTCCCGTCACGGCGGCGGCGCTTTCTCCGGAAAGGACTGCACCAAGGTAGACCGTTCCGCAGCCTATGCGGCCCGCTACGTTGCCAAGAACCTGGTAGCAGCAGGACTGGCAGACAAGTGCGAGATCCAGCTTTCCTATGCCATCGGCGTGGCTCATCCCACATCTATTATGGTAGAGACCTTCGGCACCGGCAAGATGGGAGAGGAGAAGCTGGTAGAGATTATCCGCGAGAACTTCGACCTGCGCCCCGCCGGCATTATCAAGATGCTGGATCTGCGCCGTCCGATCTATAAGCAGACTGCTGCTTACGGACATTTTGGCCGCAATGATCTGGACCTTCCCTGGGAGAAGCTTGATAAGGTGGAGCTGCTGAAGTCATTGGCAGGGATATAGAAAGACGTGGAGTAAGTATTTGTATTACACAGCACATATAAATATAGATGAAAGCCCAGTGCCCACGCACTGGGCTTTTCCTATCCTTTGGCGTCTGTCAACGACCCGGATTTCCATAAATCCTCCCCGCCCTCTTTTATCTTATGCATATAAATGTTATCCTGGGGATATATCCGGATTTAAAATATTCGGCAAGATACACATCATATATAGTATATACAGTTGGAAAAGGTGGGGGACATATGAAGGGGATACGGAAATACTGGAGCAGGCAATCATTTACAAAACAGATATCCGTTGTGTTCATATTGCTGTTTACCGCCCAGATCGTGCTTCTGGCAGGTATAAGCAATACATATTTAACGGATATTATTGAGAAGAAAATCATCGGGTTTTTCCGCATAGCAGTGGAACAGGCAGCATCCAATATTGCAGCAACCCTGAATGGGTATGAGGAAGCTGTTAACCAGATGACCATAGATGAAAAATTCCTTGATTACATGCAGCAATTTGAAGAAGCCCAGGGACAGGATGAACTGGGCGTGAAACAGGAACTGAGGAAGCAGATGCGGACCTTCATGTCTTACCGTCCCCAGGTATGGTGTATGGCTGTGGAGACTGAAAATGGAAAAGTATTCAGCTC
>URNT01000035.1 GCA_900549235.1 uncultured Clostridium sp.
CCTCGATAGCTCAGTCGGTAGAGCAAACGGCTGTTAACCGTTGGGTCGTAGGTTCAAGTCCTACTCGGGGAGTTTTATTTAATTGTATAGCAAGGCCCCATGGTCAAGCGGTTAAGACATCGCCCTTTCACGGCGGTAACAGGGGTCCGAATCCCCTTGGGGTCATTTGAAAAATTGATATGGCGACATAGCCAAGTGGTAAGGCAAAGGTCTGCAACACCTCTATCACCGGTTCAAATCCGGTTGTCGCCTCTTTTAAGAATCATCGTTTTGATGATTCTTTTTTGTATTCAAAAGAATATTCCATGTCTTACAGAAAGCAAAATCGGTGAGCAGTATCAAGGAAAACCATGTGTGGTTTAACGGGAGTCAGGAAATTCCGGTGTAAAAATGATTTTTGCAGCGCCGCAAAGATCTGATTGACATCTCAGGAAAGGAATGATAGAATCTAAAACGGAATGAGTCTAAAAATACCGGAGTCTTCCAAGCAATTTAATTTTGGACCACCTCTGAATGGAGGTTAAGGCCATACGGACAGCCGGGTCCACTGCCGATTGACGGTATAAGCCGTCGTTATTGATTGAGTTAGAAGCTCAAATTTTATAAGTTGGTTACTTCATAACCCAAATGCGTATTTACGCAAACTTGTGAAACGGTCAATAAAGAGTGGTAAAGGTTTTTTTGCTGTATAGACTCTGTGTATCATACCTATCCGATGTGTTATTCGATGAAAAAGGCATATGTTCTATGCGGTTTTGTTATATTTATATTAATGCATGGAGTATGTCCGTCAAAGACAACAGGGAAAATAGGAAGCGCAAGTTGTGTGATTACAGCTTGCGTTTTTTTGATGCAAACGACCAGATGTATCCATCGGAGGTGTTAAGATGAAAGCGGATCAGAACAGAGCTCCTATTTATGAGGCTTTGAAGAAATTTCGGGAAATGCGGGTGGTGCCCTTTGATGTGCCGGGACATAAGCACGGGCGGGGAAATCCGGAGCTGGCGGCATTTCTCGGTGAACAATGTGTGAGTATAGATGTGAACAGCATGAAACCCTTGGATAATCTCTGCCATCCCGTATCGGTGATCCGGGAGGCCGAGATCCTGGTGGCAGAGGCCTTTGGAGCGGCCCATGCTTTTTTGATGGTGGGAGGCACCACCAGCTCGGTGCAGAGCATGGTGCTGTCGGCCTGCAAACGGGGGGATAAGATCATCCTGCCGAGAAATGTCCACCGCAGCGTGATCAATGCCCTGGTGCTGTGCGGAGCGGTACCTGTGTATGTGAACCCGGAGGTGGATCACAGACTTGGGATCTCCCTGGGAATGAAGCGGGAGCAGGTGGCAAGGGCCATTGAGGAGAATCCGGACGCAGTGGCGGTGCTGGTCAATAACCCTACCTATTACGGCATCTGCAGCGATCTGAGGGCTATTGTGGAAATGGCCCATAAGGCAGGGATGCTGTGCCTGGCGGATGAGGCTCACGGAACCCATTTTTATTTTGGAGAAAATATGCCGGTGTCGGCTATGGCAGCGGGAGCGGATATGGCTTCTGTTTCCATGCACAAAAGCGGAGGCAGCCTGACCCAGTCAAGTCTTCTTCTGATCGGAGATGGGATCAATCCGGGCCATGTAAGGCAGATCATCAATCTGACCCAGACCACCTCCGGCAGCTACCTTCTGATGTCCAGCCTTGACATAAGCCGCCGGAACCTGGCTCTCAGAGGAAAAGAGGTCTTTGCCAAAGTGGTGTCCATGGCGGATTATGCCAGGGAGGAGATCAACGCTGTAGGCGGCTATTATGCCTTCGGAAGGGAACTGATCAACGGGGATTCCATCTATGATTTTGACTCCACCAAGCTGAGTGTCCATACCAGGGATATTGGTCTGGCGGGGATCGAGGTCTATGACCTTTTAAGGGACGAGTATGATATTCAGATTGAATTTGGGGATATTGGAAATATCCTGGCCTATCTGTCCATTGGCGACCGGCCCCAGGAACTGGAGCGTCTGGTAAGCGCCCTGGCGGAGATCCGGCGTCTTTACCAGAAGGACAGCAGCGGCCTGCTGAGCCAGGAGTATATTGCTCCGGCGGTGGTTGTAAGCCCTCAGGAGGCATTTTATGCGGGGAAAAGGAGTATTCCCATCGAGGAAAGCGAAGGCTATGTGTGCAGTGAGTTTGTAATGTGCTACCCGCCGGGGATCCCGATCCTGGCGCCGGGAGAGCGGATTACAGGGGACATTCTTGATTATATCCGGTATGCCAAGGAAAAGGGCTGCTCCATGACGGGGCCGGAGGATCCTGAGATATTAAATATCAATGTATTAGAGGGGGACAGGTAAATGGAGATCTGGTTCAGTGAATTTCATGCTCCCGATGTAAAGCACAGCATCCGGGTGAACCGACATCTGTATTCGGCAAAAAGCGAATTTCAGCAGATCGATATTTTTGATACGCCGGAATTTGGCAGGGTATTGACTCTGGACGGAAATGTAGTCCTGACGGAGCGGGATGAATTCATCTACGATGAGATGATTACCCATATCCCTATGTCAGTTCATCCAAATATCCGGGATGTGCTGGTGATCGGAGCGGGGGACGGAGGCGTGGTCAGAGAACTGGCCCGGTATGATTCCATCCGCAGGATCGACCTGGTGGAGATGGATCCTCAGGTAGTGGAGGCCTGCAGGATCTACCTGCCGGAAAATGCCAGCCGTCTGGATGATGAGCGGGTACATATTTACTTTGACAATGCCCTTCGGTTTATCAGACGGTGCAAGGACGAGTATGATCTGATCATCGTGGACTCTACGGATCCCTTTGGGCCGTCGGAGGGATATTTTACGAAGGAATTTTACGGGATCTGCTATAATGCCCTTCATGAGGACGGGATCATGGTGAACCAGCAGGGAAGCCCGTTTTTCAAGCATGACGCAGAGGTCATGCAGAGAAGCCACAAACGGATTGTAAATGTATTTCCGGTAAGCCGGGTGTATCAGGCCCATATTCCCACCTACGCGGCGGGCTACTGGCTGTTTGGCTTTGCAAGCAAGAAATATCATCCCATTGATGATTTTGACGCGAAAAGGTGGGAGAGTCTTGGACTGGATACACAGTATTATACTACGAAGCTGCATGTAGGGGCATTTTACCTGCCTGCGTTTCTTGAAAAGATGCTTAGGGAGGTAGAGTGATGAGGAAAAATGTAGAGACCTTTATCGGCTGTGACAGCGGATATGAGGAGGCAGGGATCGTGCTGTTCGGAGCGCCCTTTGATTCCACCACCAGCTTCCGGCCGGGGGCCAGGTTCGGATCTTCTGCGATTCGTCATGAGAGCTTTGGCCTGGAGACCTACAGCCCTTACCAGGATAAGGATCTGACGGATTATCATACCTTTGATATGGGAGATCTGGAGCTGTGCTTTGGAAGCGCCCAGCTGGCTTTAAAGGATATAGAGGACTGCGCGGAGGAGATCCTGGGAGACGGGAAGCTGCCATTTCTTCTGGGAGGGGAGCATCTGGTGACTCTGGGGGCGGTAAGGGCTGCCGTCAGGAAATACCCGGAGCTTCACATCATCCATTTTGACGCCCATGCGGATTTGAGAGATGAGTATCTGGGGGCAAAGCTGAGTCACGCGGCAGTGATGCGGCGGTGCCATGAGCTTCTGGGAGACGGGCGGATTCATCAGTTCTGTATCCGCAGCGGAGACCGGGAGGAATTTGCCTTCGCAAAGGAGCATACAAAGCTTCGGAAATTTGATTTCCAGGGCCTTGAGGAGCTGGTAAGAGAACTGAAGGAAAAGGATGTGCCGGTGTATCTGAGTATTGATCTGGATTGCATGGATCCTTCTGCCTTTCCGGGAACGGGAACGCCAGAGGCAGGAGGCGTGACCTTTAAGGAGCTGCTTGGGGCAGCGCTTGTGGCGGCAGATACAAGGATTGTGGCGGCAGATGTAAATGAGCTGGCGCCTATGCTGGATGCCAGCGGGGCATCTACGGCAACGGCCTGCAAACTGGTGCGGGAATTAATCCTGGCCCTTCATAAATAATTTTAACAAAGGAGAAATGAAATATGAGCAGAGTATTAGTAATCGGATGCGGCGGAGTTGCCAATGTGGCTATCCGCAAGTGCTGTCAGGTAAGTGAGGTATTTACAGAGCTTTGTATCGCAAGCCGTACCAAGTCAAAATGTGATGAGCTGGCTGCGGCTCTTGAGGGAAAAACAGCTACAAAGATCACCACCGCCCAGGTGGATGCAGACAAGGTTCAGGAGGTGATCGACCTGATCCGTTCCTATCAGCCGGATCTGGTTATGAACATCGCGCTGCCTTATCAGGATCTGACGATTATGGATGCCTGTCTGGCCTGCGGCGTGAATTATATGGATACGGCAAATTATGAGCCGGAGGATACAGAGGATCCCCAGTGGCGTGCCATCTATGAGAAGCGCTGCGAGGAGGCAGGCTTTTCCGCTTACTTTGACTACAGCTGGCAGTGGGCTTACCGGGAGAAATTTGAGAAGGCCGGACTGACAGCTCTTCTTGGCTGCGGTTTTGACCCGGGCGTGACCCAGGCTTACTGCGCTTACGCTAAGAAGCATGAGTTTGATACTATCGATACCATTGATATTTTAGACTGTAATGGCGGTGATCATGGTTATCCCTTTGCCACCAACTTTAACCCAGAGGTGAACCTGCGTGAGGTGTCCGCTCCCGGAAGCTACTGGGAGAACGGCCACTGGGTGGAGATCCCGGCCATGAGCATCAAGAGGGAGTACGACTTTGATTGTGTGGGCATGAAGGATATGTACCTGCTTCACCACGAGGAGATCGAGTCCCTGGCTCTGAATATCCCGGAGGTAAAGCGGATCCGTTTCTTTATGACCTTTGGACAGAGCTATCTGACCCATATGAAGTGCCTGGAAAATGTCGGGATGCTTTCTACTACCCCTGTGATGTTTGAGGGACAGGAGATTGTTCCTATCAAGTTTTTAAAGGCCCTTCTGCCGGATCCTGCAAGCCTTGGCCCCAGAACCCATGGAAAGACCAATATCGGCTGTATCTTTACCGGTAAAAAGGACGGAAAGGAAAAGAGCTACTATATCTACAATGTATGCGATCATCAGGAGTGCTACAAGGAGGTGGAAAGCCAGGCTATCAGCTATACCACCGGCGTACCTGCCATGTGCGGCGCCCTGATGCTGCTGACAGGAAAGTGGGATAAGAAGGGCGTTTATACAGTTGAGGAAATGGATCCGGATCCATTTTTAGAGGCACTGGATCAGTACGGGCTGCCTAAGAATGAGTGCCATGATCCCAAGCTGGTGGACTGAGCGGTATGAAAAAAGAGAATCGAGTGATATTTGACTCCCTGAAGGGGAAGGAGCCGGAGGAGCTGTTTGGAGGGCTCAGAACCCCCTGCTATATCATTGACGAGGGGCAGCTCCGTGAAAATGGAAGGATCCTGGCCTCTGTTATGAAACGGACGGGATGTAAGATCCTTCTTGCCCAAAAGGCATTTTCCAACTTTGACTGCTATCCTCTGCTGGGGGAGTATATTGCCGGAACAGAGGCAAGCGGGCTGTATGAGGCCAGGCTCGGGAAGGAGAAGATGCCTCAGGGTGAGGTTCATGTATTCTGCGGGGCCTACCGTGAGGATGAATTTGAGGAGCTTCTGGAATATGCAGACCATATCGTGTTCAACTCCCCGGGCCAGCTGGCCCGGTTTGGAGTCAGGGCGAAGGCGCGTGGAAAGAGCGTAGGGCTTCGGATCAATCCGGAGTGTTCGACCCAGGAGGGCCATGAGATCTACGATCCCTGCGCTCCCGGAAGCCGTCTGGGAACCACCAGGGCCATGTGGGACAGGGAAATGACCCCGGAGCTTACAGGGCTCCTTGACGGACTTCATTTTCATACTCTTTGTGAACAGGATTCTGACGCCCTGGAGCTTACCCTTAAGGCGGTGGAGGAGAAATTTTCCCATGTGCTGCCGAGGATGAAGTGGCTGAATATGGGCGGCGGGCATCATATTACAAAGGAGGGGTATGATATTCCCCGGCTGGAAGCCTGCATCCGGTATGCCATGGAGGCCTGGGGTGTGGAGGTCTATCTGGAGCCCGGTGAGGCAGTTGCCTTAAATGCGGGATATCTGGCCTGCCGCGTACTGGATCTTACGGAAAATGGCGCTGTAAAAAATGCGGTTCTGGATGCCAGTGCTGCCTGTCATATGCCGGATGTGATCGAGATGCCTTATACGCCTCCTCTTTACGGAGCGCAGGCAGGAACGAAAGGGCCTGAGGTCTGGCGTCTGGGCGGTCCCACCTGTCTGGCGGGGGATGTGATCGGGGATTACAGTTTTGAGGAGCCTCTGAGAGAAGGAGAGCTGCTGCTCTTTGGAGATATGGCGATCTATACCACCTGCAAGAATAATACCTTTAATGGTATGCCCCTGCCGGACATCTGGAGACGGACGCCGGAAGGGGAGCTGGTCTGCGCGGCCCGGTTTTCCTATGAGGATTTTGCCGGGCGGCTGGGAAAATGGAAATAAGATACGAAAAGGGTCAGCAGGTCTGGCGCAGGGCATATCGGATGGGCTTTGCGATCAGGCCTGCTGCAATACATTTGAACACATCCAGAGGGATGAAGGGCAGGACAGCCGCAGCCAGGGTGGCTGACCAGGTCATAGCGGTCATGAGCTTCATGTAGATGCTTCCAAAGAGGTAGATCACCGGCATCCCGGCAAAAATGGCGGCACCGCAGAAGCGGGGGAGATTATATTCCCTGCCTTTTAAGAAGGATATGAGGGCTGCGGCCGGCGCCCAGGAGATCAGATAGCCGCCTGTGGGCCCAAGGAGCACGCCGGGGCCTGCTCCGGCGCCGGAAAAGACAGGAAGCCCCACAAGGCCGATGAGCAGGTATGCCAGGATGGTAATGGCTGCCTGGCCCGGTGTCAGGAGAAAGGCGATGAGGTTCACCACCAGGGTCTGGGCCGTCACGCTGACCGGTGAAAATGGGATGGGGATGATTATGTAGGCGGAGGCGCATAAAAGCGCGGTGAGAAGGGCCATTTTTGTAAGGTCCTGAGTATGGATGCGCTGATTCATAAATAGGATCACTCCATTTCTGCCCGTATGGGGCGTTGATTCTGAGGTGATTATAAATGGGAGGCAATAAAATGTCAACTATATTTTATAAAAGGTTGACAATTATCCGGCCACATTTCCGCCGGATTGTGCTGCAATGGGATTATTACCAAAGGAATCAGAGGGGGCGCATGTTTCAAACAGGCTGCGAGGGTCATTCGGAGTTTAAGCTGAAGCAGAAGCAGTATTTTAGGATGGCCGGAGCCGCAGATCCCCCCTTTTCATATCCTGGCTGTTATGATAAGATAGGTGGGTAATGGATAGAAGAAAGATGACAGGATAAAACGATGGATTATATTGTATTAGACCTAGAATGGAATCAAAGCCCAAACGGTAAGGAAGATTCAGCCAGGAATCTTCCTTTTGAGATTATTGAGATCGGCGCGGTGAAGCTGGACGGAGGGATGCAGAGGACGGGAGAGTTCCGGCGTCTGATACGGCCTCAGGTTTACACAGCCATGCATTTTAAAATATCAGAAGTGACACATATGGATATGGAGGAGCTCTGCAGGGAGGGGATCCCATTTCCCCAGGCGATGGAGGAATTTCTGGAATGGTGCGGCGGCGGGGAGTACCGCTTCTGCACCTGGGGATCCATGGATCTGACGGAACTTCAGAGAAATATGGCCTACCACCAGATGGAAAATCCGTTTCCAAGGCCATTTTTATATTATGATGTGCAGAAGCTGTACTGCCTTCAGTACGGGGATGGAAAGCTGCGGTCATCTCTGGATCAGGCGGTGTCTGAGCAGGAGATCCCCCAAGAGCGCCCCTTCCACCGGGCGGCGGATGATGCCTTTTATACCGCCCAGATCATGGCGCGGCTGGATATGGAGCGGGTGGGAGGCTATGTGTCGGTGGACTATTATCTTCTTCCCAGGACAGCTGGTGAGGAATACACCCTGAAGCTTCCGGGGTATACAAAATATGTATCCAGGGAGTTTGACAGCCGGGAAGAGATGATGAAGGATAAGCGCCTTACCGATGTAGTCTGCGGCAGCTGCAATCGGATGCTCCGCAAAAAGCTGCGTTGGTTTCCCTGGGGACAGCGGTTTTATTTCTGCGGGGCCGTGTGCCCGGAGCATGGCTTTGTAAGGGGAAAGATACGGGTGAAGAAATCAGAACAGGACCGGTACTATGGGGTTAAAACTATACGCCCGGCCCAGGAGGAGGAGATGGCCCTGCTGGCTGAGAAAAAGGAGGAGGTACGCAGGAAGCGGAGCGGGAAGGGGAAGAATTAATCCTCCCGCATCCGGTAGCCTACGCCGATCTCTGTGAAGATGTACTTTGGTTCAGCCGGATTTTCCTCCAGCTTTCTCCGGATATGGGCCATGTTAACCCGGAGAATCTGATTATCATTGTCTGCAAAAGGTCCCCATATTTTGGAAATAATGGATTCGTAGGTCATAACACGGCCTGCGTTCTGGGCAAGGAGGGAAACAAGCTTATATTCGATCTGGGTCAGGTGTACTTCCTGGCCTTTTACTTTTACCAGACGGCGTTCAAAATCGATCACAAGATCCCCGGCCTCATACCGGGATACCTGCCGGGAGCTGTGATTCTGGCTGTGGCGCAGAGCGGTGCGGATCCGGGCCACCAGCTCGGCGGTGCCGAAGGGTTTGGTCAGATAGTCGTCTGCTCCCAGATCCAGGGCGGCCACCTTGCTCCGCTCCAGGGTGCGGGCGGAAATAACGATGATAGGGGTGCTGCTCCAGCTGCGCACCTGCTCGATCAGATCCAGGCCGTCCATATCCGGCAGGCCCAGATCCAGAAGGATCAGGTCGAAACGGCCGGTGGCAAGGAACTGAATTCCCTCCTTTCCGGTGGAGGCGCTGGCCACACGGTAGCCCTGGGGCTCCAGGATCCGTTCGATAAAGCTGCATATATTTTTCTCGTCTTCAATAATGAGGATATTCTCTTTTAGTATCATGGTTTAATATTCCCTCCAGTCTGGTAAGGTAAAAGTGAACATGGCGCCCTGGTCGTGGTTGGAGGCCCATATGGAGCCGCCGTGGGCAGTTATGATGGTTTTGCATATGGTAAGGCCGATGCCCATGCCCTTGTGGCTGTCGCCGTTCTGGTTCTGTGAGATGCCTCCGCCGTCAAAGAGGGTGCCAAGGAGTTCAGGGGCAATGCCCCGGCCCTGGTCGCGGATGCTGACCTCAAGGTGGTCTCCCCGGATTCCTGCAATGACGTCGATGGGAGAGCTGGAACCGGCGTGGAAAAAGGCATTTTCGATGAGATTGTTGATGACCTGCTCGATGAGGATGGCGTCCATGGGAACCATGATAAATGCCTCCGGGACGGAAACGTGGACCGGGCAGTCAGGAAACCGCTTGGCAAACCGCTGGACGGCTTCGGAGATCACTTCCTCTAAGGGCTCGTCTGCCTTGGCGATGGAGATCCCACCCTTTTCGTCCTGGATTCTGGTGACGGTCAGAAGGTTTTCCACCATGGTCAGAAGCCACTGTGCATCCTCCTCGATGCCCTGGACCAGCCGGCGCTTGTCCTCCTGGGTCATCAGCTCCTCCTGCTCTAAATAGGTGGAGCTGGAGCCGATGATGGTGGTCAGGGGCGTCCTGAGGTCGTGGGACATGGCCCGCAGGAGGTTGGCTCTCATGGATTCCTTTTCCGCCTTCATAAGGCGCAGGTTCTGCTCCTGGAGCTGCGCTCCCTGGCGGGTCAGCATAATGCAGATGCTGCTGGAAAAACAGGAGATTAAGGCCATGCCCACGAAGGTAATAGGGTAGCCGGATATGGTAAAATTCAGCGACATAAGGGGATAGGTATAAGCAAAGTTGATCCAGAATACGCTGTAGATCGACGCCAGGATCCCGGCCCCGTAGTTGTTGGTGGCCCTGGCGATCAATATGATAGCCAGTATAAAAATGATGGGTATGTTGGTGGTATTGTTGCTCAGCTGGAAAAACAAGGCAGAAAGTAAAGTGGCTGCTGTCAGATAACCGATGGTAACAGGCAGGTTCTTTACCAGGGTTATGACAGCAGCCTTCAACTGAGTAAATGTCTGATGCAGGAATTTCATTGCTTCTCCTTTGACTGCGGTCTCATTCGATACTCTATTATAGCCTATGAGGGTGAGAACTGCAATGAAAATCCGTCTCTTTCTGCGGGTTTAGCGGAAAAACCGTCTGCCCCGCCGTCTGCGGCGCTTTTTGGGGGAGTAGGCTGAGGTGCCGCGCCGCTGCGCCACCAGGCGGTCAAAGTCGGCGGAGGAATATCCGATGTCCTCCAGACGCTCCAGCCTGCGCTGACGGCGCAGCTGTATGGCTTCCTCCTCCTTCTTTCTGCGGTAGAAAAAGATGAGGGCTCCCAGGCCGCAGACGGCCAGAAGGATGATGATTCCGATCAGGATCCCCCAGGGCAGGGAAATGGGAGTGGCCGGTTTCCGGGGCGTTTCCTGAGACTCGGAGATGGAGGGAGCCTGGGTTTGTCCTGCTGTTTCCGGGGAGGTCTGTTCTTCCTTCGCCGGCTGGTTTGCTGTGGCGGGATCTGTACTCATTTTCAGGCCCGGAGAGCGCAGGTAGACCTGTCCGGCGGAGTGTCCGTCATAGGTATAGCGGATGACGGCAATGGCATCCTCAGGAGCCTGGGAATCCAGCTCATAGGATAATTCGGACTGGGTATCGGTAAAGTCCGCTTCCTTCGGTATCACCACCCGGCCGTTTCCGTCCAGCTCCAGAGAGATACTGTCCTGGGAGGTCATGCCGCCGATGGTCATATCATTTTCCAGTGAATGATATGTGGTCTCGTAATTCACTGCCTTCAGGGACTGAAAGCTGCTAAAGCCAAAGTCAAAGAGGGCTTTGGTATCGGTGTAATGGGACTGGTGCCCGTTTAATACGACGGCGATCAGGGTCATCTCTCCCTGTTTGGCGCAGGTTACCAGGGTATTGCCTGCCAGGGAGGTATAGCCGGTCTTTCCCGCAAAGGCGCCTGGATAGTATACGGATTCATTTTTGCTCAGCATCTTGTGATGGTTGGCAACGTAGCCGCCTTCGGGGCTCCGCTTGGTAGGGGCCAGCTGATAACTTCTGGTGCCGTTGATCTCCAGGAATACGGGATTTTTGATGGCCTCTCTGGTGATCAGGGCCATATCGTAGGCGGTGGTATAGTGATCCTCCGCGTTCAGTCCGCTGGGGTTAGAAAAATGGCTTCCTCTGCAGCCAAGGCTTTCTGCCTTTTCATTCATAAGCTCCGCAAAGGCCTCTCTGGAGCCGCTGACATGGCAGGCCAGGGCGTTGGCGCTTTCGTTGGCAGAGGCCAGCATCAGGGCATAAAGGCAGTCACGGACGGTCAGGCGGTCTCCTTCATCGATTCCGGCGCTGCTGCTGCCTGCCTCTACGTTGTAAACGTCGTCATGGGAGAATTCCACGATCTCGTCCAGGTCGCAGTGCTCCAGAACCAGGAGGGCAGTCAGGATCTTGGTAATGCTGGCGGGGTAGTAAGCCTCGTCCATATTTTTATTATATAAAATGGTTCCGGTGTCTGCATCCATAAGAACCCCTCCATCGGCTTCGATGGAAACGCCGGAGGGCCAGGAGACGGCGGCCAGTGCGGTTATGGGGGCAAGAGCCAGGCTGACGCAGAGGCACAATATAAGAAGGCGCAGTGATTTCATCAGTAATCTCCAATCGTATTAATGTGAGCGGACCGGCTTTTTCAGGCTCAGACAGAGGCAGACGCAAAAGAGCAGAAGGGAAAGGCCTCCGAACAGTCCGGCGATCCGGGCTGCAGTGTCCATAAAAAAGCCCTCCGGCACGATATTGATCAGCATATCTGTGGCCGGGTCCAGGATCCACAGGTCATTGTCAAAGAAAATGTGGTGGAAGGTAATAAAATACCTTGAAAAGTCAGTGGATATGATCAGGGTCAAAAGGGCGATCAGGCCGAAAAACAGCCCGGTGCCGATGCACAGTGAGGGGGGAAGGAGGCGCCTTAAGGGGGCCTTTGACAGCACCAGAAGAACCATCAGAAGAACGGCGGTTCCAAGGGCGATCCGGCGCAGCAGGATGGCCTTTAAAAATAAGCCCTGCACGTCCTCCATATGGGCAATCTCCCTGGCATTGAAAAATTCTCTCTCCTGGCCGTCCATGGTAGTCTCCACGTGAAGGTCAGCCCGGTCTCCTCTGAGATAGTCCATCATCTCGTCAGTAACGGTAAGAAGATCCTCCATGGTCATGGGAGGAAGGCTGTCCAGTACATTATATTTTTCGTATTCCTTCTGAAAATATCCGGGATTCCAGTAAACAACGGCTTCTACGGATGTGATAAAAAGGATGATCATCAGGCAGAAGGCGATCAGAATTCCTGCCAGTCTGTGAAGAAGCTTCATAAATATATACCTCCGAAAAAAGATGGATGATAACAAAAAAGCCCAACCCCGCAGCGTTAATCTGCAAAGTCAGACCTTTCAATGCGCCTTCAGGGACTCGAACCCTGGACAAATAGATTAAGAGTCTACTGCTCTACCAACTGAGCTAAAGGCGCATGTGTTAATTGATTTCTCTAAGTGACACGCTCATTATTATATCGTGTATGAGGGTGGGTGTCAAGAGGGAAAATGAAAAAATTATGAAATATTTTACAGGTTTATTACTTTAACAGGTGCTTGCAATCTCGTCTGCCATAAAGGACACGAGCAGCCGTAACCGTCAAACCGGACTTGCATAGGGAAATCTCAGAACCTTTTCCGCGGCTTTCATTGCGTTCAGTACATCTTCGGAAGAATAGCGCTGCTCATAGAACTCATTTCTATAAGCAGCGATTTTTCAATCTCCATGCCGCGGCAGGTTTTACTGACGGCAAAGAAAGCCAATTCTCCGTCGTATGGGAAACATCATTCTCAAGTGCTTTCCTTCTTGAACGATGCTTTCGTATGGTTACGGTTTGCTGAACCGCTCAATTCGCCAGCCCATTCAAATCCTTTTTTCGCCGTGATTACGGCAATGATCTCATTGATCACAGCAGCTGCCGCAATAGTTCCTTGAACAATTTTTGCACATTCAGGAGCTGGTGCAACCAAAACGGAAACGGCGATACCGGTAAATACCAGGGAAACGCCAGAATGCGGTAAAAGTGTAAGGCCAAGATATTTTTTTACAGTTTCAGGGCTTTTTGTAATGCTTGCTCCAAAATAAGCACCGAAATATTTTCCTGCCGCTCTTGCCAGAATATAAATGGCGGTAAATAAGCCAGCCCCAAGAATCAGGTGGTAATCCAGCGGTGCGCCTAAATTCAGAATTACAATGATCATGGCAATACCCAAAATGGGATTAAATCCCTCCATGATCTGTTCTAGTCTTGTTTCAGAAACCATATTGGAAAAGGTCGCTGAAAAGGCCATTCCAATCAGCATAAAATTCAGAACAGGACGGGGCAGTACCAATGTATTAAAAATAAATCCGACCGCAGAAGCTATTATAATCATGGCAATCAGCAGAATCAGTGTAACCGATCTGCTTTGTTCTTTTTTTAACACGAAACCAGCTGCCAGACCTATTACAACGCCAATGAGCAGAGGAAGAAGGACAACGAGAGCGATCATATATGCGGGCAGATCACCAGCAGAAAGGCTGCCTGCAACAATCGCAATTGTTGTGAAAAAGACGATACAGCCTACAATATCATCCAGTGCTGCCATAGGAATTAAAGTTTTGGTAACCGGTCCTGTGGTCTTAAATTCCCGGACAATGGATAGTGCCGGAGCCGGTGCTGTCGCAAGCGCAATTCCTCCAAAGATGAAGGCTAAATAAACCGGGATATTGGATATATAGAATACGATGCCAAAAACCAGCGACACAACAAAAAATGTTCCCAATGATTGTGTCAGTGTGGTAATAACCAGGGCCTTTCCTGACCGTTTTATTTTGTTCCAGACAAGTTCTGTTCCGATCATCAAACCGACGCTGCACTCAAGAATGTGAACGATTGTCTGATACCACTGAGCATCCAGAAGCGGCTGGTTCATCAGCGACAGCGCATGAGGACCTAAAACCATTCCAGTAATCAACCATCCCAATATGGACGGCAGTTTCACTTTTGAAACCAGCTTACCCACAAGAAACGCAATTCCTATGGTAAGTAATAACCTGAAAAATGACAAAATCATTTCGCTTCACCTGACCTTTCCTGACAGGAGCCTTCACAATACTCCTCTGCTGGCTCCTTTGCAATGCCATAGAGCATGATGTCAAAAATAGAAGACAGTCTGCCTTCATGGTCTTCGATCAGTTCACGGTAGTCGCCGTTTTGTTCGGCTTTTTTCTGAAAATAACTGTTGAACATTTCACTGGCAGCTAAAAAGTATTCCAACGCCATTTCTCTTGTAATCCCGTTTCGCAGGGTTAAGCAATCCAAAACAGCAAGATAACATTGACTGCAATATTCATCGAACCCGCTGCGCAGCTGAGTGAGTTCCCGAGTCAGATGTTTGGGCGGCTGTAACACCGCATTAAAAAAAATATTTGTATAGCATGGATTTGAGAGAAAGAATTTTTGTCTTCTTATCAGAAAACTTTGCAAACCTTCTTTTGCATTCCGAATCTCAAAAGGCTGCGCTTTCAAGGCCAGCATCATTTCATCATAACAGTTTTTTACGCAAAGCAGGTACAGGTCATCTTTTCCTTTAAAATTGTGGTACATCAGCCCTTTGGGAATCTGCCCCGCCTCGCAGATACTGTTAACTGAGGCTGCATCGTAACTTTTTCGCCCAAATTCTTCAAGGGCAGCAGCAAGGATACGCTCTTTGGTTTTCTGAGTTTTCTCCTGTTTTTTCATTTCTAACCTCCGTTATTGACTATATGGTCTATTATAGCCAAATATAGACCGTATAGTCAATAACTAAAATATAAACTTTTGGTGTCCTTGCAAAATAACAAGTAAAGCCAAAGTCTATTTTCATGTATATACTATACCATGTATCCGCCCTTCATGGGGGATACAGCGTGCTCTGAATAGATCTTTAATACTCCCTTTGTATATTTTGGAGCCTTTGGCTGCCATGCAGCACGGCGCTGGGCAAGGATCTGCTCCATCTCCTCAGGAGGAAGCTCCTTTCCCTTTACTCCTGTGATCGCAAGGATCCGCTTTGGTATATCGATGCGGATCAGGTCGCCTTCCTCTACCAGGGCGATGGGGCCGCCGGCTGCGGCTTCCGGGCTTACATGACCGATGACAGGGCCTCTGGAGGCACCGGAGAAGCGTCCGTCTGTAATCAGGGCTACGCTGGAGGCAAGAGCCGGGTCGGAGCAGATGGCTTCACCGGTGTAGAACATTTCCGGCATGCCGCTTCCTTTGGGGCCCTCATAACGGATGAAAATGGCGTCCCCTGGCTTAACCCTTCCTTTTAATACAGCGTCAATACATTCTTCTTCACTGTCAAAGGGGCGGGCGTTTAAGGTGGCCTGGAACATTTCCTTCGGGCAGGCGGTGTGCTTGATGACACAGCCCTCAGGCGCTAGGTTGCCTCTTAAGATGGCGATGCTTCCGTCTGTCCCCTTTGCGTCGTTAAAGTCGTGGATGATCTCCTCCCGGCGGATCTCACGTCCAAGAATCCTGCTCTTTTCCTTTAAAAGCTGGCCGCAGTGCTCGTAGAAGCCGTTTTTCTTAAGTTCCTCCAGATTTTCTCCCAGAGTCTTTCCGGTAACGGTCATTACGTCCAGATGGAGCATATCCTTGATTTCCTCCATCACCCTGGGAACGCCCCCTGCGTAGTAGAAATACTGCGCGGGCCAGTCGCCGGAGGGACGGATGTTCAGAAGATAGTGGGCGCCCCGGTGCATACGGTCAAAGGTGTCGGCGTCGATCTCAAAGCCAAACTCATGGGCGATAGCCGGGATGTGCATGGTGGCATTGGTGGATCCGGAGATGGCTGCGTGGACCATGATGGCATTTTCAAAGCTCTTCATGGTTACAATGTCCTTTGCCTTGATTCCCTGGCGTACCAGCTCCATCAGCTGCTTTCCCGCGTCATAGGCGGCGGTACGGAGCTCCGGCGCAGTGGCTGGCATCAGGGCGGTGCCCGGAAGCATAAGCCCCAGGGCCTCGGCCATTACCTGCATGGTGGAGGCGGTGCCCATAAAGGAGCAGGCGCCGCAGCTTGGACAGGCATTCTGCTTGTAATAATCCAGCTGCTTTGCGGGGATCTCCCCCCTCTTTTCCTGGGCGTCAAACTTTCCGATCTGCTCTAAGGTCAGAAGTTCATTGATCGCGCAGGCGGGATCATTTTCCACATATTCCGGGGTAATGGTATGGGCCTCCATGACGCCGCCGGTGACAACCATGGCGCTCATATCTTTTAGTTTTCCGATTCCCATCAGCAGGGCAGGCATGGACTTGTCACAGCTGGCAATGAACAGGCCGCCGTCAAAGCCGGTGGAATTGCCGTGGATTTCTACCATGTTGGCGATCATATCCCGGTGGGCCAGGGAGTAGTTGATACCGTCATGCCCCTGGGCGATGCCGTCGCAGATGTCGGTGGTGTAGTAGCGGGCGCCCTTTCCGCCGGCCTCGGCGATGGCCTTCATGCCTTCCTCTACAAACTGGTTTAAGTGGGCGCTTCCCGGATGGCTGTCTCCGAAGGTGCTTTCCACCAGAATCTGTGGCTTATCAAGATCATTTACAGTCCATCCCATGCCAATCTTTAAGGGATCATTTTCCGGCGCGAGTTTGCGGATAACCTGGCTGTGCAGTTTTTCCATATGTGTTTCCTCCTTGTGATGCGTTGATTTATTTGGATTTTCGATTTACATCAGATGTCTTATGGAATATATGGTAGCATCGCAGCGGATCCAATGCAAGTTGTCCTATATTAATTCAGCTTTATAGACAAAAAAATTTGTTTTTGTTGTGCTGAGTGTATAATTTGAGGGGGATTTAGGGTGGAAATGGAGTGGTAGAATGAAAATGGGGATGAAAAAACATCAGACTACTTTGAATCGAGCAGAAGAAAATGCAAATGCTTCACAGAAAGATCACGGATAAGCGGGTATTTTTTCAGCTTATTTTAAGGAAAGGCAGTTACCATGGGAACAAGATTACAGACAAGGAGGAATTGCATATGGTACAGACGGTATTTCAAAGGTATGAAAAGAAATATCTTTTGTCAGAGGAACAGTTTGCGGGCCTGATGGATGGCTTTGATCAATATATGAAGGAGGACTGGATCGGAACGTACACCATTTCCAATCTCTATCTGGATACGCCGGATTACCGGCTGATCCGTCATTCTATTGAAAAGCCATCCTATAAGGAAAAGGTAAGGCTCAGGGCCTATGGTGAGGTGAATGAGACAAGCGCCGTGTTTGCGGAGATCAAGAAAAAGACGGGCGGAATTGTTTATAAGAGGCGGGCGGAGATGACTATGGCTGAGGCCGGGCGGTATGCCAGATACAGGCGGTATCCCGACAGGGATAGTCAGATTCTCAGAGAGCTTCGGTATGTGACGGAATTTTATGGCCTGGGGGCCATGGCCTTTTTAGCTTATGACAGGACGCCCTGGCACGGGAAGGGGGATTCAGATTTTCGAGTTACCTTTGACCGGAATATCCGGTGCCGGGATCAGGCGCTGGAGCTTTGTCTGGGAGACTGGGGAGAGCCGCTTCTGGAGCCGGGGCAGGTGCTGATGGAGGTGAAGATCCCGGGAGCCATGCCTCTGTGGATGAGCCGGAGGCTGTCAGAGCTTAGGGTGTACCCGGTGTCATTTTCAAAATATGGAACCTATTACAAGCGGCTGTATCAGGAAGGGCGGGTGAAAGGAGGTGTTTGCTGTGCCTGAGCATGTTCTTAGCACTGCAGCGGGGGGACAGGTGTCCATAGGGATGTTCGGGATTAGTCTTATAGCGTCCCTGATTCTGGGTGGCTTCCTTGCCCTTTTGCATACCTATAAAAATACTGCCAGCAGGAATTTTATTCTTACTCTTATTGTACTGCCTGCCATGGTGCAGTCGGTGATCATGCTGGTAAACGGAAGTCTTGGAACGGGAGTGGCTGTAATGGGCGCCTTCGGGCTGGTCCGCTTCCGATCTGTGCCGGGTAATTCCAGGGAAATATCCAGCATTATTCTGGCAATGGGTATGGGCCTTGCGGCCGGGATGGGGTATCTTGGGATCGCGGTTTTAATCCTGGCGGTGATCGGCGGAGTGATGGCGGTGTATCTGACTCTCCCCTTTGGTGAGGGGGACCGGAGGCGGAGACTTAAGGTGGTGATACCGGAGGATTTGGATTACAGCAGTATATTTGATGATATTTTCAGGGTCTATACCAAAAGCGCGCGGCTGGAGCAGGTGAAAACTGTCAATATGGGCAGTCTGTACCAGCTCTGTTATCAGATCGAGCTTTACCGTGAGGATCAGGAGAAGGAGCTTCTGGATGAGATCCGCTGCCGCAATGGCAACCTGGAAATTGTCTGCGGCAGGGAAGCAGAGCAGGGGCAGACCCTATAAAAAGAAGGAGGAATAATAATAATGAAACGACGGATATTACTGGCAGGAGCGGCGGCAGGCTGTCTGAGCCTGGGCTGCCTTACGGGCTGCGCGGGAGGACAGGACCAGACGATGACGGCTTTGGAAAGCGTAGAGACGGCAGAGGCAGGGCAGGAGGTCCTGGTTACAGCCTCAGAGGAAAATGTGGAAATAAATGGAAACGGAGCGGCCTGGTCAGAAGGGAAGCTGCGGATCACGGAAGGGGGAACCTACCGGATCACTGGTTCTCTGACAGGGCAGATCATAGTGGATGCAGGAGAGGAGGACGAGGTGTGTCTGATCCTGGACGGATGCACCATTTCTGAGAAGGCCTCCTCGGGGATCTACGCAAAGCAGTGCGGACGTCTGACGATTGAGCTGGAGGAGGGGACGGAAAATACGGTTTCTGACGGTGAAGGCTATGTGTATGAAACAGAAGGAGAGGATGAGCCGGATGCGGCCATTTTTTCAAAATCGGATCTGGTGCTTACGGGAGCCGGGAGCCTTACGGTTTTGGGGAACTATAAAAATGGAATCCGAGGGAAGGATGTGGTTCGGGTGGAAAGCGGCAGCTATGCCGTTACTGCGGTGGATGACGGGATCAAGGGTACAGACCGGGTGGAGATCGCCGGCGGAACTCTCAGCCTGACGGTCGGAGGAGACGGGATTCAGTCGAATAAGGGAGATGTGGAGATTCTGGCAGGCAGTCTGGTCCTCTCCTGTGGGGATGACGGAATCTGTGGAGAAGGAAATGTGACTGTTTCCGGCGGTACTGTGGATATACAAAAGAGCAATGAGGGGATCGAGGGGCTGAGTATCGATATTACCGGAGGGGAGATTTCGCTGATTTCGGAAGATGATGGGATGAATGCGGCCGGAAGTACGGATACCTCGGAGACTCCCTTTGCGGTTACGGAAGGCGCGTATATACGGATTTCCGGCGGAAATGTGGAGATTTACGCTTCCGGGGATGGTATTGATTCAAACGGGGATTTTGTTATGGAAGGAGGAACAGTTTATGTGGAAGGACCGGAGCATGGCGGCGATGGGATCCTGGATTTTAGCGGCACTGGAACCATAACAGGGGGAGTATTTACAGGAATTGGAAATGCGGGAATGCTGCAGCTGTTTGATCAGGAGGCTTCCCAGCCGGTGCTGTTGAAATATTATGACGAGGTACAGAAGGCGGGAACGGAAACGGCAGTGGTGGCAGAGGATGGAAGCGATATAGTAAGGGTGACACCTTCAAGGGATTTCAGCCTGCTGATCTGCAGCGCGCCGCAGCTGACGGAAGGCGCGGTGGTACGGGTAGAGACAGGAGAAGAAACGGCTGAGATCGTCATCAGCGGGGCGGTGAGCCAGTCAGGAGATGCGGCGGCAGGAGATGCGGCGGCAGGAGAAATGAGTCAGCCGGGAGAGCCAGGCAGAGAACAGGAGCCGCCGGAGAGAGCAGAGGGTGAAAGGGCGGAAGGCGGAGCCCGGGGAGAAAATCCAGAAGAAGGAGAAGCAGAAGGAAGAAAGCCGGAAGGCGGCGGCATAAATGGTGGGGGGCCTCAGGGCGGCAGACCGGAAGGCGGCAGCAGCCGGGAGAAGCCTGAGGAACCCTCAGGCTCTGCTGGAGATGACTCTAACGCCTCTGAACCGGCTTCGGATTCAGGGGAAGAAGCACCGTAAAGGTGTTGGCTCCAATCCCGTCAGAAGCAGCCCGGATGGATCCGCCGTGTTCTTTTACGATACCGGCAGCGATAGAAAGTCCCAGGCCAAAGCCGGGAATCTGGCCTCTGGAGGGGTCGGCCCGGTAGAACCGATGGAAGATATAGGACAGTTCCTCCTCTGTAAGAGGGACGCCCTGGCTGGTAACGGAAAAACGGACAGAGCCAGACCTGGCTTCGGCGGAAAGCTCTGCCTGGATCAGGCTTCCTTCCTGGCTGTATTTGCAGGCGTTGTCTAACAGGATGTCTGCCAGCTGACGGAGGGAGGCTTCATTTCCATCTATCATAAGAGAATCCTGGATGTGGGCCCGGAGTTCTTTTCCGGCCTCAAAGGCTACTGGTTCAAAAGCCATCACGCTGCTTTCGATCAGGTAGCTTAAGTCTAACAGCTGCCGGTCAGCGGCAGGAAGTCCCGCGTCACTCCTTGCAAGGAGCAGGAGGGCCTGGGCCAGCTCCTTCATACGCAGAGCCTCCTTCTGGATCCTTGTGATCCGGGCGGTGGAAGGAGCTTTGGAGGGCACATTTTCTTTAAGAAGAAGCTCCGTATTTGCCAGAATGACCGTAAGAGGGGTTTTGAGCTCATGGGAAGCGTCAGCTACGAACTGCTGCTGCTGTTTCCAGGCCGCTTCTACAGGGGCAGTCAGCCGTTTGGACAGGAAAAGAGAAGCGAAAAAGAAGGCGGTAAGTCCTGCGGCCCCTGCAGCGGCGGAGTGGATCAGCTGGGTTTTTAGGGCCCGTTCCTCCTCGAAGGTATCTGCCATGGCATAACGGATCCTGCCTGGAGACAGTTCCATTTTCTGGAAACGCAGATGCTGGCTTGGGATCATCCCCTCCTGCTTTCCGGTCTGATCTGCCAGATCCGCGAAAAAGGCGGCGTCCTCATCTTCGATGGAGGAAATGAGATTTTTAAGGACCAAAAGTTCTCCGTCCGCCCGGCGCTCAAGCACAAGGACGGGAGCAGCCTCCCTGCGGGGTTGAGGAGGGCCGTCGGAGGGCCTGGGCGCTTCAGGTGTCCTGGGTTCATCTCTCAGGGCGGAGCGGAGAAATTCCGCGCTCTGGTTTTGGTAGCTTAAGGCAGTGCTGTAATAGAGGACAGAAAAGGAGGCGGTCATAACGATGGCTACCATAGCCATGATCAGGGCTACCACCTTCTGTCTTAAGTGCCTAAGCATGGTCCTCCTCCAGGCGGTAGCCGATCCCTCTGGCTGCAGTTATCCTTACATGGGATTTTAACAGCCTGAATTTGCGGCGGAGAAAGGAAATATAGGCTTCCACGTTGTTGTCGCTTACCTCTCCGTCATAGCCCCAGATCTTAAGGATCAGGGTATCCTTGGAAATGTACTGTCCTTTGTTCTGGATCAGAAGGCGCAGAAGCTCCATTTCACGGGCTCCAAGGCGCACCTCCAGTTCCCCGCAGGACAGCTTCAGGGCACCGGGGGTAAGGGAAAGGTCTCCAAAGGTAAGAGTATCCGGCAGCATACCGGCAGGACGGCGGAGTATGGAACGGAGGCAGGCTAAAAGTTCTTCATTTTCAAAGGGTTTGGTCAGGTAATAATCGGCACCCTCATCCAGTCCACGGACCCGGTCCTCCAGTCCGGAGCGGGCAGTGAGCATAAGTACAGGAGTGGAGAGATGCTGTCCCCGCAGCTGCCGTAAAACCTCAAAGCCGTTCAGTCCTGGCAGCATCACATCCAGGATCAGGGCATCATAAATGCCCTTTGAAGCCATCCACAGACCCTCCGGGCCGTCGGAGGCAATATCGGCAGAGGAGCCGGGGATGGCAGACAGTACATCTGCCAGTGTATCAGCCAGCGCGGCTTCATCCTCAATGATCAGAAAACGCATAGGTGCCCTCCTGTTCCTTCATCAGCTTCTTAATCAGATCCCTGTTAAAAGCCATATGCATCATCATCGCAGATCTGGCTCCGGTGGGATCGTGGTCCGCGATGGCCTCTGTCACCGCCCGATGGGTCATAATGGTTTCGTTTTTCAATTTCGTATGGGTTACATTGACGAACATCATGACGGCGGTATCGATCATGGGAACCAGCTGCTCCACTACCTTATTTTTAGAACATTCTGCTACGCAGGTATGGAAGGCAATGTCCTCTTTGATATAGCTGCTGCCGGTCAGAATCCGTTCTTCCGTCAGGTCACAGAGGCCGCGGAGGCGCAGGATGTCCTCTGCGGTGGCGTTCAGGGCGGCCATTTCGGCTATGCCGGGTTCCAGCATCATACGGAGGTCGGCAAGATCCAGAGCCAGGGACATCTTATCCTCGAAACGGCGCAGGCCCAAAGGGTCCATGTCCGAGGGGGTGGTGCTTATGATATAGGTGCCGGAGCCCCGGCGCACCTCCAGGATGCCCTGGGAGATCAAAAGCTTTACCGCTTCCCGGATGGTGCTGCGGCCTACGTTAAACTGTCTTGCCAGGTCAAACTCGTTGGGCAGCTTCATCCCCACCGTCAGGGAATGGTCCAGAATGTACTGGTAGATCAGTTCCTGAACCTGCTCTGCCAGGAGCTTGCTTTTTAAATGGGACAGATCGCTCATAGCCTTACCTCTTATTGGTTCTGTTTTATGGTTACGTCCAGCTGGTTGAAGGGGATCTCGATGCCGGCCTGGTCAAATTCCTCCTTGATCTGCTCCGTCAGATCCCAGCGGGCTGTCCAGTAGTCGGAGGTGGCGGTCCAGCCTCTGGCTCCCAGGATCACGGCGCTGTCAGCCAGCTCGTCCACGAAGACGGTGATCTCGTCCGCCTTAAGGATCAGGGGATGGCTGAGGTACAGCCGCTCCAGAATGGCCTTAGCGGCTTTCATATCGGAGGTGTAGCTGATCCCTACCTTTATATCTACCCGGCGCTTCTCCTGCACGGTGACATTGGTGATCACTGCATTGGAAAGGTCGCCGTTGGGAACGGTAATTTTTTTGTTGTCTGCCGTTACCAGAGTGGTGTATACAAGGCCGATGTTCTGAACGGTTCCTTCCACGCCGTTGCAGATGATATAGTCGTGGACGCCGAAGGGGCGCATCACAAGGATCAGGATGCCTCCGGCAAAATTTTCCAGGCTTCCCTGAAGGGCCAGGCCGATGGCAAGGGTTGCGGAACCCAGGATGGCCAGAATGGAAGTAGAGGGGATTCCGATCTTTTCAAGGGCCATAAAAATAAAGATGGCATAGGTAATGGCATTTGCCAGAGAGATCAGGAATTTGCTGAGACTTAAATCCATCTCCATCCGGGTGAAGGTTTTTTTGAGAAATTTGCGTATGCTTTTTGCGATCCGCATACCAATGCAGATAATAAGAAACGCAATGGCGAGACGGTAGGCAAAGCCCATCAGCGCCGGGACCTGGTTTTTGATGGTTTCCAGCATGATGTTGGGGTTTAACTGCCTTAAATCCTCCTTTACCTGTTCGGCAACGGGCTGTATCTCCTCTAGGGTAGGAACAGCGTTGCTGTTTGTAAGCAGTGAAAAAAACATAGATACCTCCTTGTTAAACAAAAAAGTCCGACCCCGCAGCTTCCAATATCTGCAAAATCAGACCTTTTAATGCGCTTGACGGCGCAAAAGCTGAACCTTTGCAACCGTCACCACTGACAGCGCCTTCCACCAGTTTGAGATCAACCTTGCAATTCTCTCCTGAGTAATTCATCACTAAAACCAGATGATCGTCGTCATATAAATAAACGGAATTTAAGAACGTATCGACCAACATAATGCGATACGCCTCGTCGTTTATATCTCCAGAGCGGAACCTCTCTAAAAAATAGATAATTTGATCTCGCTCAAACTCTGGCTCTGCTAAGAGCTCGTGAGCTATTCCTTTTTCAATGTCCGCACGATCAGCCTCCAGCTCCATGAGCCGGGTTTTTGTACTCGGGGTAATTATGCCGGCTTCAATGGCTGCCAGCATGTTGCTGATTGCTTTCTCGTTTTCTTTTTGCCGGATCTCCAGCGCGTGAAGGGCGGACTGATCCTTTTCTCTTTTCTGGTACTCCATGACACGATCGGCAATCTGCTCGATCAGTTCGTCGTTGTGTACGATTTTGACAAGCTCTCCGACAACAAGGTCCTCGATCCAGTCTTTAGGCACCGACTCCTTCTTGCAGCTCCGGCCGCGCTTGCGCTTCGTGCATGAGTAATAGGCGTAGGCTTTCCCGGTGTGACTGGTGCCGCCGTCGCCTATCATCGGAGAACCACAAAGCCCGCAAAACAATTTTGTTGTAAGCAGGAAATTTTGCGCCTTGCCTCTGGCCGGTGCGTCGTGGTTTATTTTTAGCATTTTCTGAACCCTCTCAAATAGATCCCTATCGGTAATTATGGCCGGGATCCCATTCTCGACATAAATGTCCTCATACTCATAGACACCAATATATTTTTTATTCGATAGAATACGCCGGAGGCTGTTCTTGTTGAATTTACCACCCCGGCTCGTCCGGTAGCCCTCTGAGTTTAGTCTCTCGTATATATCCTTCGCGCGCTCACCCTCGGCATACTCCTCGAAGATCCTGCGAACGATAGCGGCCTCGGCCTGATCTATCATATAGCGACCGTCTGGGCCAGTTTTTAACCCGAGGCAGGTCTTTCCCAGTGTTTTGAGCTCCAGCGCGCTGTCGTAGTTGCCGCGCTTCACGTTCTGGGCGAGGTTTTCGCTGTAATACTCAGCGTAGCCCTCCATTACTGACTCTAATATAATACCCTCCGGGCCGTCCGGTATGGTCTCTTTTGCGTAGAAAATACGGATCCCGTTCTTTTTGAGCTTATATTTATACATGGCTGAGTCGTACCGGTTCCGGGCGAAACGGTCCATTTTCCAGAGCAGCACGCAGTTAAAGCGGCCCTTCTCGCTGTCCTTCATCATTCTTTGAAAGTCCGGCCGCCGATCCACTCGCCCAGTCATTGCCTTGTCGATGTACTCGCCTATGACAATAATGCCGTGCTTTTTGGCGAACTCGTAGCAATCGCGGAGCTGTCCCTCGATAGACTCCTCACGCTGGCCGCTGCTGGAATATCTTGCGTATATGACCGCCCGTAATGGCTCTACGCCGCAGGAATTATCCGAGCCACCTCCTGCGGCATATTTTCGAGCCGTGTTTTTACTTGTCGGCATTATCCTGAGCGCCTGACTCTATTACAGTATAGCCGTAAGCTCTGGCAGTCTCGGCCGCTGCCTCCCGCTGCTCCTCCAGAGAAGCCTCTGCAAGATCGGGATCCGGCTGTCTGGTATACTCGGCAACCTTCAGACCAACCACCGCGCCGGTGCTGTCGGTGAATTTGTTACAACAGATCATAACCATGTCAATGATCCAGCCGAAGCCCAGACCGCCGACGGTGAAAATATAAAGAACTCCAGTGCCGACCTTGCCAACATAGAAGCGGTGAGCGCCAAAGAAGCCAAGGAACACGCAGAGAGCAAGAGTTACCCACTTGTTTTTGCTGGAAGCCACCACGGCGGCAGCAGGCGCCTCCTGAGAGGTGGATCCGGCAGCAGTCTGGCCCATTTTCTTACTTGTGGAGTAGGAAAGCCCGGTACCCGGGATCCCCACCGTTGTTGTCACTCTGCCGCTGGTGCTGAATGTTTTCTTGAAACCCTTCGGGCCGATTGATATGCTTGCGCTCTTTGCGCTCAGGTTCAGGCGAACACCCGGCGCGATCTTTTTGCTCTTTCTAAATCTCATTCCCATATATAAGGACCTCCTTCGCTTTTATTGTAACCGATCATCGGCCGGAGTTCTGGGCCGGCCGCGTCGGTTATGTAAAATCAAGTTTTATAACATTTCCCTCTCGGGAAGTTCGGGGGCGTTTCTTGTGGTAATTTATGCCATTTTTTCGTTGTCCCCTTTTTCGTCCATACCTAAAGCCCTTAACACGATTTGCTTGTCGATCGTGTCGCTCTTTCTATACCTCAGTATGATCTCGCGTTCCTGATCGGTCAAATGTATGTCGGTCTTTTTAGGTGTGGGCGTTTCGTCGCCAAATACTCCGAGAATATTATCAACGCCGTACAGCTTGCACAATTTCAAAAATGTAAAAGCGTCCGGCTCCGACTTTCCTATCTCCCAAGAACCTAAAGTGCTTTTATTCTTTAGGCCCAGCTCGTCGGCGACTTGCTGCTGGGTAAAACCCTTGCTGTCTCGTAATTCTCTCAATTTACCCCCGAGCTCTTTGCTCGCCATGTCCTGTTCACCTCCTTCCTTCCTATACCAATATAACATGGAAATAGTCGCCGGTCAATTAAAAAGTTGAATAATTCAATCAAAAAGTGTTGACAATCGAATAATTCAACCGTATAATAAGCTCAAGGTTGAAATATTCAACCAAGGAGGTGAGAACATGAACGAATACATTGCCAAGTATCTGAAAGACAAAATCAACGAAACGGGTATCACTTACAGAAACGTATCAAAAAAGACCGGTATCGAGTACCAGCGCTTAATGAGAATATTCAACCAGAACGCAGTTATTTCAGCGTCCGAGCTTATTGCTCTTTGCAATGTTCTCGGAATTGAGCCGACAGTTTTCTACTCAGCAATGAGTCAGCAGGCTGCGGTATAGGAGGCCAACACATGAAAAGAAAAGACTACTACCCTTCTTATATACCGCGCAAGTGGATCCACTTCGCTGAGCATGGCAGAAAATACCGGATCCGCAAGAAATACCGCAACCGGATCCTGCGAACCGTAAGCAGCCACCCCTCAGATTTTGAGACGGTCCTCTTTAATGTAATGCAGCACACAAGCCGCAGCGGAATAACTACCGCGGAATTTTGCCGAGGCCTCACCGCCCCGCCGCTGCCCGATTATTTTAGAGACTGCTCCCCAGACGACGGCATACAGATCCCGGACGATATTCGACAGCTCAGTGAGAAGCTCGAGGAGCTCAAAGAAATCATAGAGCGCACGCTCTCCCCGGTGCTCGACTGGATCAAAGAGCTGGCCGGTAAAATTGTGAAGGTTGTACGCGACGCGGTGGACCATATCTGGTGCAATGACCGCCACTGGTGGTACATGGCAGAACACCACAAAAAGCGCCGGATCCGTAAGAAGTACAGAACCAAGATCAAGCGCATGGCAAGAGACAGAGCCCACAAGCTGCTCCACTCTCTCGGGTGTGATACCCCAGAGGAGCAGGACGACACCGAGGCCAGCGACGACGAGGAGGTCCCCTAATGGCAAGAAAGAACTCACAAGCGAGACAAGCAGCCTGCCGAATATGCGGTAAGGACTGGCAACTCAGCGCTCTGGCCGTTATCCCTCCGAGTGGGTACGTCTGCCCGGTGTGTGAAACCAAGCAGAGGAAGGAGCGACTTTATGGCAATGAAACCACTCAAAAGCGTGGGATCCAGAACCCCGCAAAATATCAACATCGAACTCGATACACTCCCGGAAAATGAGAGCGACGCGCTCTGCAGGACCATAATCAGCGGAATGTCGAGAGCGTTCGAGGATCCTGCCGTTATGGCAGACTATCAAAACTGGAAGAAACAAAGACAACAAAGAAAGGAGGCAGCAGCCCTATGAAATACATGGGAAGCAAGGCGAAAGTCGCCCGCTACATCGTGCCGATCATTCAGGAGCAGATCGAGCGCTCCGGCTACGAGACCTATCTCGAGCCGTTCTGCGGTGGCTGCAATGTGATCGACAAGATCAAGGCACCCCAGCGGATCGCCAGCGATTGCAACAAATACCTGATCGCACTCATGCAGTACATTCAGGCGGGTGGCGAACTCCCGGGCTACATTGAGCGCGAGGAATATGCCAAAGTCAGAGCCAACCGCGACGGCTACCCGGAATGGTACGCAGGTTATGTCGGTTTTGTGGCCTCATACAATGGCAGATTTTTCGACGGCGGCTACTCTGGAAAGACTCAGACAACCGGAGGACTCCGGGACTATCAGGACGAGGGCCGGCGCAACATCGAGGCGCAGCGAGACAAGCTGAAGGACGTCATTTTCTTACATAAGGACTACCGGGCATGGAACCCGACCGGGTGCGTCATTTACATGGATCCACCCTATGAGAACACAAAGCAGTATAAATCGGTTGAAATTTTCGACCACGCGGACTTTTGGAGAGTCGCACGGCTCTGGAGCCATGACAACATTGTACTAATCAGCGAGCAGGAAGCTCCTGACGACTTCGTGCCGGTGTGGATCCACAGCGTAACCCGCACCATGAACCAAAATAAGACGATAGCCGCCACCGAAAAGCTATTCGTTGCGAAGGAGGTGCTCGAGCGTGAGGAAATTGTTGCAGCAGTTTAAGAAAATCGTATTTTTCGACACCGAGACAACCGGCCTCGATCCTGAAAAGGATCAGATCATCGAGCTGGCCGCTGCTCTCGTAACCGAAAACGACATAGAGCTCAAAATCGACGCTTTTTGCAAGCTGCCGGAGGGCGAAAAGATACCGGAGAAGATCGTCGAGCTGACTCATATCACCGACGACATGCTGGCAGATAAAGGGATCGACTACCGTGAGGCCTGCAGGATTTTCTGCAATATGCTCCACAGTGACAGCGAGGTGCTGCTGGTGGCTCATAATATCCAGTTTGACCTGCTTTTCATTTTGGAAATGTTCAAGCGCTGCGGCATGGTTCCGAAAGCCCCAAAACTCCGGGCGCTCGACTCCCTGACAGTATACAAGGACCGCGCGGCATACCCGCACAAGCTGGCGAACGCGATCGAGCACTACGGCCTCGCTGATAAGGTCCAGAACAGCCACAGAGCGATCGACGACGTTCTGGCGCTCTACGAGGTAACTAAGGCTATGAGCGAAGAACGGGACGACCTGACGGACTACATAGACCTTCTGGGCTACAACCCGAAGTACGGCATAACCGGCCGGAAATTGAGACAGATCACATACATGCCCCAGTCTTACAAGCTCGGGTGCAGACTGCCGGATCTTATGAATGGAGGTGGATCTTGTGAGTAACGGCGTACTTATTACCCTGATTATTTGCGTAACGCTGGTAATTATCAGCTACAACAACAAAGGTGGAAAAGACAACGACAAAAAGTAAAGGAGGCGTGCAACACATGGCCGAAGAATACAGCCGCAAGGCGGTTTTTGAGATACTGGGCCAAGAGGTCCCAGACAAGGAAATGAAGCGGGCCGAGTCTTATGCAGACAGAAAGCTCGAGCGGGCCACAGAAATGCAGCCAGAGGACGCGGCGACGTACCGCTCCGGCTGGTATCGCGTTTTGCTGGTGGCCGATCTGGTGAAGCAGCTCGCCTTCCAAGACTTCACGCTCACCCTCTGCGAACTGAGAAACTACGAACCAAAAGGAGGCATACAGACCAATGCAAACACATGAGGACATAAAAAGGGCCAGACGCCCAGAACGTCCAGCCCAAGTGACCGCGAAGAAGGAGACGGTGCTCTCGCCTGAGCCCGTCCATAATTTCAAAGATCACAGAGAAATTATAGCACGAAAACGCAGAAAAGCCAATAGGCGCCGCGAGGTTTTCCTTGCCAGACTGGCAGCAGGCGCCGCTCTGGTGTTCGTTGTGACCGTTACCGTGAGTCTGGTATCTTGCAGCAAGAAAAAAGAACCGGTAAACGCTCCGGCAGCAGAAACAACAGAGACACCGCAGGAGACTACTCTCATAATTCAAGACGAAACACAGCCAGACGGCTACTACTTCGCATATCTGACAGAGGACGGAGAACCTCACGCCGTAGACATGGAGGAGCTCGCGAGGTCGTGGGCCTCTGAGGCAGGTTTTGAAATCAGGTACGAGCTGACAGACGCCGAACGCTACGAGCTGGCTCAGATTGTTACAGCAGAGGCCGAGGGCGAACCTCTGGCCGGTAAAATTGCAATTTGCCAGTGTATCCTGCAGGCATGTGAGGACGACGGGATCCGGCCGGCAGAGGCAGCAGACCGCTACTCCTATTCCAAGAAAAGACCGGAGCCGTCAGTGGAGGCAATGCAGGCCGTTCGGTATGTGTTTGACTTTGGAATGACAGCAAGCACCGAGCCGATCAAATACTTTTACAATCCCGATCTTGTGGCGAGTAAGTTCCACGAGTCGCAGCGCTACATAATGACAATTAACAACCACCGCTTCTATGCGGAGAAAAAATAAGGAGGATCACATCATGGCAGTATTAACACAGACAGTAACCACGGAGACAGCAATCAACTGGGAGGAACTGGCCCAGAAAATTAAGGACAACACCAGCGGCCTGAAAGTGGGCGACATTATCACAGAGAAAACCCTCGACGGCGAGGAAATGGATCTCGTGGTCGTTGACATGGGCCCGGGCTGGGCTCGCTTCGAGAGTAAGGACTGCCTGCCGGTAGAGGTTGCCTACAACCAGAACAACAGAAACGCCGGAGGCTTCGCAGACTCAGACGTCAAGCATTACTTAAACGAGGAAGTTTTCAATAATCTGCCGGAGGAGCTTTGCAATGTGATTGCCGAGGTTGAGCGTAAGCAGGAAAACGGCGAGAGCTCACTCTGTCGCCTCTTTTTACCCACCGAGTCGGAGCTGTTCGGGGACTGCTGCTATTCAGAGGACGGCACATACAACCAGATCGAATACTACAAGGACCGCCGCAACCGTATCAAGTGCAACAGAAAAGGAGGCTCACCTGATTGGTACTGGTCCGCTTCTGTCAGGAGTGGCTACTCTACTTATTGCGTGTCCGTCAACGGCAACGGGAACTCCGACAACTGGTCCGCCAGCAACGAGCTTTACGTCCCGGTCTGCTTCGTAATTCAGTAAATCATAAATCCCGCCGCCTTTGTGCGGCGGCATAAGGAGGAGAAACCACATGCAAGAAGAACAGAAAGAAACCGCAGCGGGCTCCCCGGTTGCCTCATTCCAGACGCGGCGGGACAAACCGATCGAGGTAATGAGCCTGCAGGAGAAATTCATCGAACTG
>URNT01000036.1 GCA_900549235.1 uncultured Clostridium sp.
CTAGCATAGGAGTACTTAAATCTAAAGAATTTCCCTCCCCCTGCATAGCAGGGGGTTTATTTTTACTGTGACACAATAAAAAGCAGATGCAGGTAAATCCACGTCCTGGATAACCTGCATCTGCTTTTCTCACTTATTTACACCCCCTTCCCCAACGAGCCACCGCCGCACCTTGGGCAGCATCCCCTTCGTATACTCATAGGCCCGCTCCATGGAATCCACCATGGTATCAAAGCTCAGAAGCCCCGCCCTGGGGCTTAAGGGCGGATTTAAAAGAAAGTTTTCCGTCTCGGATCCACATTCCTTCAGGCGGCGGCTCATAATGGAGAAGGAATGGGATATAACCTCAAAAACGGAATGATCCTCCGGCTTTTCATAGGGACCGCCCAGATCTACAGCCAGTATATTTGAAATACCGCAGGCTCTTAACATATCTGCGGGAAGGTTATCTGTAACTCCGCCGTCCACCAGAAGATAATCTCCCATGACTCTCGGAGCAAAGACGGCGGGGACGCTGGCGCTGGCCATCATGGCCTCGCAGAGATAGGCGTCCCACTCCGGGCGCAGGTGTTCCACCGGCTGGATCGACTCAACATTGGTAAAGGCTATGGTATCGCCACTGTTTAAATCCACCGCCGGTATGACAAATGGAAGCTCCCCCTGATCCAGATGACGCCTGCCGGTGAGAAGGCAGAAATATTCCTGAAGGCGGTTTCCCCTGATCAGTCCCTTAAGAGTAACCGGCATACCCGTCAAAAGCCTGGGAACAAACTCCGCCAGGGCTGTGTAATCCGGATCCAGATAGCTTTTTCCTTCCTTTTCCAGAAGGCGCACCAGCCGCTCCATGGACCCTATATCCATCCCCGACGCGTAAAGCCCTGCCACAATCCCTCCCGCGCTGGTGCCGGCTATCGCCTTTGGCAGAAGTCCCCCTTCTTCCAGGGCCTTCAACACTCCAACGTGAGCCGCCCCCCTTGTACCACCACCGGAAAGGGCCAGTCCATATGTGATCTCTCCCATTTTTTCCCATTTCCATATCTTTTCTTTCCTCTATCATATGAATGGAGATGGAAAAATACGCCTTCCCAAGAATCAGACGCGTGAATTGAAAAAGTAACGTCAGTATGAAATACTTAATTCTACATCTTCTCAAAACAGCGCAAAAGTGGTGACTTTTTTGTGGTTATCCGAACGAGCTTATGGTAAACTGATATCAAATTTATGAACAGGCCTGTGGGATAAGTATGTAATCTCTGCCCGACAGATCTTCTCATAGGTTGTTTAGTTTCTCAGCAGCTTCGGGGGCAATGCAGCGGAGCTGCATGTATTATATAATAAAAATCTAAAATTTTCTGGTGTCCCTGTCACAAACTCTCCTCCTTTTCATTTCGCATATACTTATATTCACACAACATTCTCATTCGTTCCAATGCACTCCGAAATGAAACGCCGTTGCCGCCACTGCATTTTCCTCCATATCGATCACCTCATCCCTCATCATTTTCCTTTCATCGGTCATGGCTTCATATGCCCTCATCGCATAACAGCATAAAATAATTCTGCCCCGTAATGCCATCATAGCACTACAGGGCAAAATTGAATCTCACTTAGGGTGTTTCCTGAGTCCAGGCTCCGTTTTCATCAACCTGGTATCCATCTGGTGTCATCTCATTTATGTACAGAGACCCCAATGGACGACCATTCTGATTCGTATATTCCCATCGCTTCGATCCCTCATTAAACGTCCAAGTCCTCTGCTGACTATCGGCGGTCAGATAATACCATATTCCATCAATCTTCTGCCAACCCATCAGCATAACTCCGGTGAATGGACTCAAATAATACCATCTTCCATCGTTATCATCATAGTGCCATCCTTTTGTCATTCGGCCAAACCAGCCATCGTGTACGTTGGACAGGAAATACCAGTTGTCTGTATCCTGATCCCAAAACCATCCACTGTCCATAATACCCTCACTGTCAAAATGATAGGTGGCAATCTGACTGCTTCCATTATAATTGTATCGTATATTTGCCCAGCTATCTTTGATCCATGTTCCACTGTTCAATACGAAGGCCCACTTATGGTTAGCCGGATCAACATTATTCCATATGCCCTCGGTGCCATCTAAATACGTGCGATAACTGTTTTCTGCACCATCACTGCCCGGCCCATGTCCTCCGCCGGAAAAACCTTTTGAACTACCTGAGCCACCGGAACCACCAGAACCGCCAGAACCACCAGAACCGCCAGAACCACCGGAACCGCCAGAACCACCGGAACCGCCAGGATCACCGGAACCGCCAGGATCACTGGAACCACCAGGATCGCTGGAACCACCACTGCTAACACTGTCTACCAGTGCTTTCAATGTGTTAAATGCACTTTCCAGGTCGCCAACCGAAGGTCTGGGCAGACGGTTCAGCACTTCAACAGCCTCATCCACAGCCTCAGTAAGAGCATCTCTGTCTTCTGCGTTTACAGACCCATTATTCTTCAGGGCATTGGCAATATTAATCTCCTCCTGCAGCCTTTCTTTTGCTTCCTGCCACTGGGTATCGTCTTCGGGCTCATAGACAGCATACAGTTTCAAATCTCTTGTCACTGGATCTGAAGTATCATACAGCCCTCCTCCAGACTGGCGTTTCGACAAGCCTGTAAACTCATACGCTATGCCTGTAACGGAATCCGTATAGCCTTCATGAATATCTAAATCCATATAGTCTTCCGTATCATCCAAAGACCTGCCATCCCTTACCTTAAATGTATGGACCTGCCCCTTTCCGATATCTATAATGGTCACTTCAAATGCTTTATAATAACTAAATACCAGAGTATCACCGATATTAGCTTCAAAGGCAAAGCTTCCAGTAAAGTCTTCATTTTCATTCGGGTCAGGTGTCATCAGGACTTCTTCACAGGTCGTATCGCCATCATCCTCTCCAAAATCAATTTTCCATAACCTGTATTCCAGATTTCCCAAAAGACTGGTGTCTATTTTTCCAAACACTTTAATCGCTGGAGTCAGATTTGCATCCTCCACCAGTGGTTTATTGGTTCCATCCACCTTTCGCGTAAGTCCGATATCCAGACTCCATGGTGTCTTAACACTCTCCCCGTCATCCTCTTCCTGCCTCACAGCTTCCGAAGCAGATGCCACCGGTGCATGTCGGTCAAACTTAACTGTATAAGCTATCCGCTGCCCGTTTGAAAGCGCTGTGCTATCCTCATCGTTATCCACCAGTTCTTCCTTTAATTCCTGAAGCGCTTCCTCTGACTTGTCCAGGGCAAATATCCCGTTTTTGGGTGAATAATCCACTGTTGCGTTGGATGCAGTCGCTACCGGAGACGGTTCATACATGGCCTGGAGGATTACATCTCCCGCTGTCATTTCCACGGTCTGATTTTTTCTGGTCAGGTATGACATATGCAGATTACCAATCTGTACTTCCCATTGTTTAAATGCCTGTCCAGCAGGATTCATATCCTCCGCAGATATCCTGATCTGGTCCCCTGCCTTTACCAGGACTTCATCTGCATGCTCTTCCACATCCAGCGCTTCCCCGTTTCTTGTCACCGATTCCACATAACCTCCGTTCAGCAAACGGAAGGTATAAACACGGTCCTGCTGCGAAGTGCCTGTTACCATTACCTGGCTTCCGTTTATCATACGGTCTGAAGGCGCATCGCCATTATCTGCCTGTTTGGCCACGATGGTATAGGATACATTGGGTTCAAGTCCTGCAAGTTCCGCTGCCCGCGGACTGCCGGACGGGCTTACCCATCCGTCTTCGTTCCCAGCCTGACTGACCACATTTCCATCCATATCAAGAACCGCATACACAGTATTTTCTCCTGCCGGGCGGATAACAATCTTCCTTAGTCCCTCTGTCGTATCATCCGCGGTGGAATAATTCCCTCCAATAGCAGGTACCATGACACGGGCCGGCTGACTTATTAAGGATGGATCCACTGAATCTGTCAGTATGTCTCCAACAACAGGAGCTGCGCTTTCCGCCATCTCATACACGTAGTAGCTGTCACAGGGCGGCAGTTGTTCAAAGCAGCCGCTGCCAAGCTGTTCCCCTGTCATCACTGCCAAAAGCCGTCCATCGCTGTCCGTCAGGGCATATTTACGCGCCTCATTTGCTCCGCTTATCTCAATCTTACCCATACCGTCATTTCCTATCGTTCCAGTTCCATCTGGAATGCACAGGATTCCATCATCTCCTCCCACAGGTGTAAAGCGTGCCCTGTAAGTCTGATCCGCCAGAATCGTCATATTCGGGTCTGTAACCTGATTCCCGTTTTCATCAAACCAGCCAGCAAACATATAGTTACTGTCCGGTGTGGTCTGGGGCAGGGAAATCTGAGACCACAGAGTCCCTTTCGGCACATGCATGGAATTGGTTCCTGAAATAGAGCCGTGGCTTCCGCTTTCAAATCTTATATCACACCATTGTCCCGGGTCTTCCACAAAATCCGCGTAAAGTTTTAAATCACCAGTCAGCTCAATATTTCCGGTCAACACGGTTCCTACTTTACCTGTACCGGAAGCATTGGCTTTATACCAGCCATTAAACATATAGTGCTGTTCAGGAGATGGCGTGATCCCTTCTGTGATTGTATCAATGGAGTGGGTGCCAAGCCGTAAGGAACGCGGGCTGCTGTCTCCTGACAGGCTTCCATGTTCGCTGTTGTAATAGTTAATCCTGGCCCAATGGGTTGTATCATTCAAATCTTCATTATAGGTAACCGTAACAGTACCGCCTGTAAAGTCTGTTTTAAAACTCAGCGTGGCTGCTGTCTGGTCCATACTGATATCGGTAAAAGTTCCATTCCATCCAATATTAGGCGGATACGTATACCCGGCTTTTCGCTCTACATTTACCGTTACTGTTTCATTCGGAGACACCTCCCTTGTTTCCGGCTCAGCCAGCACATTGTTATGGTTGTCTATCCGGTTAATGGTTACATGGGTTACATAGGAAGGGTCAATCTCGTAAGTATATACCACGGTTACCGGCTGATTAGGCATCTTTCCGGTAAAATTCTTTTGGACATCAAATGTGCACCCTGCCGCCTGCGCCGAATATATCCCTCTTCCTGACAAATCATCTATATCCCCGCTGCCTGTTTTTATCTGAGCACCGGTAAGGGTATATGCTGTAATCTGTGCCGGTGCGGCAGAAACCTGCGACTCTGCGGAATAGAGATGACTTTCCGGAGTACGGATCGCACGGCCATTCCCATCTGCATATTCTACACGCAGGGCAAATTTCTTTGAACTGTCAGGCTCATATCTGTATGCCACAGTCAAGTCATCATTGGGCATACTTCCGCGGACAGACCGGGTAGACTCATTAATGGTCGCGGCCTCCCCCAATGTTCCATGGCCTGAAGGATCATCAAAACGGCGCGTTTTGTTGTTCTTAATAATCACAGAAGATACCTTATAGCCCGGTATATCCCGTTTGTAGGTAGCGGATACTGCTGTATTGGCCGTCACCTGGGTTGTCCAGCTTCCGTCATCAGAAAACTTATATATCTGGCTGTCATCCGCTTCGGGCCATGCATTCGGGTCTTCTCCATTCATGTTTCCATTTCTGTCCTCATTCAGGTCCCGGTAATGCATGACTGTAAAATCAAACTGACTGGACGCATCACCATTCCAGCGTGCCTCATATGCCGTGGTTGAATTGTAAGGAAACGCAAAGGGCAGATACAGTATCTTATTACCATCTGCATTATACCAGCCGTCAAAGGTATATCCCGGCCAACTCAAGTCCGCGTCAAATGCAGGCAGCACCGGCCTGTCACCAGAACCCAGATTTTCCACGGCAATTCCATTGAAATCACTTGCTTCAGCCAGTGGATGACCAGCCCGTCCGGTAGCATACGTAATCCGGTTTCCATCTCTGGGAACATTCATATAGTTTGAATGTGATAAATCCGGGCCCTCCTTGGGATCAAACCGAATGACTGCCGGATCCCCGTAATTCAATGCATACGCCGGCGCCGGAGGCGCGGCCATGGTGATCACCATGGCCGCGGCCAAGACACGGGCCAGATATGCCTTAATCTTATTTGTCCTTTTCATAAAACCTCCTGCTATTGTAAAGCTCCATCAGCGCCTACCTGATAACCGTCCGGTGTCTTCTCGTTGCTGTACATGGAGCCAAGCGGCCTTTCCTGATTCTGCATAAACACCCATTTCCCGGTGCTTTGGTCATATGAGTATGTCTGTGCCGTATTCTGAGGTGTAAAGAAATACCATTTTCCTTCAATTTCCTTCCATCCCATTACCATCTGGCCTGTAATCAAATCCAGGTAATACCAATGCTTATCTACCTCATCATAATGCCATCCTGTCTTCATCTTTCCCAGCCAGCCGTCTTTTTTCGCATTACAGTAATACCAGTTCATATGCTCGTCCCTGAACCAGCCATAATCCATGAGTCCGCTGGCATTAAAGTGATACCAGCCATTCCGATTCACATCACCATTGGCATAATCAAGTTTGGCCCATATGCTGGTGAGACGGATTCCTCCGTTGAGTACAAAAGCCCATTTATTACTCTCTGGGTCAACCAGCTCCCAGTTTCCATTGGTGCCTACCACATAACTCTTACTGGTTTCCGCAACATAAGGCGCCGGAGTTGTAACTGGCCCGCCTGTGCCGGCAGACCTGGAGCTGCCACCGCCTCCTTTCGAGCCACCTTTGCTTCCTCCTGAACCGCCATGGCTTCCACTGCCCCAGCCATCTCCGCTGGATGTACCTCCGCTGTTTCCTCCATTCTGAAGTTTATCGTAATGGTCATATCTATCTTCCAGAATTTTGTCGAAGGGTTCACATGTTTCCTCCAAACGGTTCAATGCCTCCAAAAGTTCATCAAGGGTTGCCCGGGGTCCTGTTCTATCGAATACATCCATGGCTTCTTCTATGGCTTCCTTTATCTTTTCCGTCTCCTTCAGCGTCAGGAAGTAATCGTCTGATTTTTCGATTGCAGCTTTGATTGCATCCTCCAGCTGTTTCCTGGCATCATTCACTTCACCGCTGTTATCATCGTAAAACGCATATACATATGTCTTCCTCTTGATTTCCTTGTCCGAATCAAATTCCTTCAGCCGGTCCTCCCGGTAACTCCAGCCAATATAATTAAATTCGATCCCCTCATTATCAACGAATGAATCAATTGGCGTCTCCACTTGGCTGTATTCAAGGGAATAGTCCCCACTGCCCGGTGTCTCACCCCGGCGCACTTTAAAATAATAGCGGTATTTTGGTTCTTCTTTATTATTGATAAAATAAATCCTGTATGCCCTGGAATAGATAAGCACATACCTCATTCCGGCCTGAGCCGTAAATGTAAACAAACCGCCGGTCTCTTCCGGATTATCAGACATATCAACCGGTTCAATTATCAGTTCCCCATCATCCGGATCCTCGGAAATAGCAAACAGCTGATAGTCCATCATGTCTACATCTTCTTTATCCAGCTGGACATATGTATTAAATGTTGCTTCTGATGGCGAAGCTACCCCTACTTTCCGCCCGTTCACATACCGTTCAATATCTACATTCAATCCCCAGGCTCCATGGTACGCTTCTTCATGGTCACTGTCATAATAAGACGAACGTTTAATTGCATTGGATTCAGTCGCCTTTACCACATTCTTTTTATATACTACTTTATAGGTGACATCTGCATGGTTCACATCCATAAGAGTCCGGTCCGCGTCTGTGGTAAGCTCCTCCTCCAGGTTTTCAATTTCATTGGGGTCCAGAGCCATCTCATGCTTATTACCTCCCCGTACTTCATCCGTCACCGTTGCATTGCTGGGTGTCGCTGCCGCACGCTCATAATAAGCTGTCATGACCACGTTGGAATCCGGCATAGTAAATGCCACATCCTGACGGCGTATGGTTTCTGTCATTCCCGGAACTGCCCCGATTGTTATCTTCCAGTACAGGAAATTCTGTCCATTTCCATCGGTTTCTTCCGCGTGAAGCACCACTTCATCGCCTTTGTGGACCTCATCATATCTGGGGATATCTAATTCTACTCCATCAACAGAGTGGACCTGGCCATTAATCGCCTCCACTACATAGTTGGGAATATCCAGTTCGCCGCCCGGATCTGTGCTGATGTGAGTCCCGTCTTCCAATTTGCTTTCCGCAGTGATGCCGGATGACCCATGAGGCCTTGCCACTACCACATATTCCTCATTGTAATCCAGTCCGGAGAAGGTCAGGCTTGCCGGTTGGCTGCCTCCGGCCGACTGCCAGCCCCCATCTCCCGTCTCAGGAGTTGTGATCACATTTCCGTCCTTATCTAAAATAGCATAATCGGAATCCGTATCCGCCGGCTTAATCACGAAAACAGTCTTCCCCTCATGTTCCTCATCGTAAAGAACCTGGTAATTGGTCTCCACTACCGGGACCAGAACCTCAGTGGCACTGCTTATAATTCCGATCACACTGTCTATGGGCCGCCCGGACTGCGCCTGTGTTGTGCCTGTTGCTTCATATATTAAATACCGCATACCAGGATACAGGTCTTCAAAATATACCCGTCCTGATATATTCCCGCGTACCACATCTATTATATTGCCTTCCATGTCCGTGATGATATACTGATACCCCTGGGTTGTCCCATAGACTGTAATCCTGCCTTTTCCCTGCGTATCTATACCTGCTGATGCATCCCGAGCCGCCACATCGGTACCAAAGACTGCCGGGTCCGGATAGAACCGTATGGTATAGGTATTTCCATTCACAAGTCTGCTGTCATCCTCCACAGGAACTCCGCCGTCATACCAACCATCAACCAGATAATTGATTTCCGGTGTATAGGCCGGCCGATTACCCGCGGTATCGGCCCAGGTACGGTCATATTGGATATGGAGATTTACGTTTTCCCCCGCATCTATGGTTCCATGCTCTCCCGCCGCAAAGTGAATATCAACCCATTGGTCCGGATCTTCCGCAAAGTATGCAGTCACGGTAGTTGCATCTGTAAACCTGCTGTCGGCTGAAAGCAGCTCCTCGTCACTATCCTTGATTCCGTCTCCATCCTGATCGATAAACCAGCCTTCAAAGCGGTAATAGGTTTCTGCAACCGCTTCAGGAGCCAATTTCTTTTCCAGTATGTTATTCCATGTATAGCTGCCTGCAGCGCCCTCATCTGTTCCGTCATCCATCAGTACGAAAGCCCTATAAGCGCCTTCGGATAGACTAACAACATCCGGTGACATATCATTCCCCGCTCTTAAGGCCCCATGCTCTCCTGCCTCATATCTCAGACTCCCCCATTTTGGCAGGTCTCTGTTATAGCGATAGGTGACAGTCAGACGATCGTTCGGCATAATTCCGCTAAAATTATGGCTGCTGTCAAAGGTTCCCGCAGACGCAGGTTCTGACTCCTCATTCTCGAACACATAACCATACAGACTTTTAAATTCAGCGGCCACAGCCGTATCTGCTGTTACATTTTGAACGTCCGGTCCTGTAATGTTTCTCAGCCTTTCATCCTGCGTGCCATTATCCAAATAATGAATCTTATACTCATAGCCCTCTTCCGTGGCTTCATACAGGTACGTTATCTCAACCGGCTGGTTCGGCATGGTTCCCGTAAACCTTCCATCGCTGTCAAAACTGCCCTGGACAGCGCTTACTAGATGCCCGTCCGTATCATCTGCAGCAGTTCCCGCCGTGATGCTGCCTGACAGGTACTGGAAGCCATAAACATCCACCGGAGCCGCTACAATCGCATCTTCCGGGAAAACATCCTGTATGTCAGCTGTATGGACAACCGTACCATTTGCAGTCACGTATTTAATTGTAAATGCGGATTTCGCATTTGGATTGCTGCGGTCTACCTGATAACCATATTTCACGGCCGCATCCTGCCCCGGCATCTTCCCCGAGAAGTCACCGGTACCTCCATTAAAGTTTCCGAATGGAACGGGGCCGTGCCCATCACCGTAATTGTAGGTTGCCGGATTCGTGGAGGAATCTGCCAAACTCCAGGTATAGCCATGGATGTTTTTCTTCCCTGAATGGACCTCTGCCTCCACGCTGTAGGCATCCTCGGTCGTGGTCGACTGAAATACGATGGAACCGTCCGCATTGACATAATCAACCGTATAATCAAACTTCACATTACTGTCCGGTGAAAAAATTGCATAATAAGTAACCGGATTCTCTGGAAACTCCGATGGCAATTGGCTTATGAGATTTGGATTCACCTTATCATTAACCGTACTCCATCCCACAAACTGATAACCGTAACGGCTGATGCTGGGCAGCAGTGCATTAACGCTTCCTCCAACAGAACCGGTCAGAGGCTGAGGCTCCGGGGTTCCTCCATTGGCTTCGAATGCAATGGAACCGCTGTTTCTGGCATATTCATACGTAATAACAACATCCTGACTCGGCATGGTTCCTGTTACCTTGCCAAAATCTGCAGCACCAGCATCTGACTGGGCGCTCAGAGTGCCGTCAGTTCTCTGGTCAATGGTTACGCCTGTAAGGCTGTATCCAGTAATGGCGGCAGGAGCGTTCACCTCAACCGTATCTCCTCCCGCATATGACAGGGGGATGCTTGCCGGCGCTCCGTTTACAGTTCCGCCTGTGGCAGAATCCCGGTATACAAAAGATACTGTATATCCATTCCGCTTTAATACTGCATTCCGCACATTGCCAAGAATTTCCGTTCCCGCGCTTACATACACACCGGAATCCCCTGCCCCCTGGTCTGCTTTAAAATTATCCGCGAAGGGGCAGGAACCTGCAGCACCCGGATAGCTGCTTGACGGCACGGCTATCTTTACTTCCTGACCAGCCTGGGATGATATCCCTCCCGGTGATGCCAGAGGAAGCTGCTCTGCTGTAACGCCTATCTGGGACGTGTCCAAATCGCTCATAACTGTTATATATTTATCCTGTGCCAGGTATACGTTTGCCTTCTTCCCTGACGGAGTTGTGTTGTCCGATACCTGATTCCGGTTTCTGATTTCAAATGCACCTGACCCATTGTAATAAACAGTTCCCTTTCCAGCAGACACATTTCCGGAAACCGTTCCAAAATTCATGGACAGTCCCGCGCTTCCCGTTACATTTACCGCACTTCCCTGGCCGGACTCACTGCCGCTGCAGTTAGTGATTACCGCGCCGCTGTTAATCTCAAGTTCTCCAGATGAAACGGATAACAGAGGTTCCTGACTCTCTGCATGATTTCCGTCCAGGACAATGTCAGTAAACTTTAAAGTAGGGCCTGATACGTTAAACAGCGGACCCGCATACCCGGATGCGCGCATCAGGGTTTTAATATAATCACCATCCTCATTCATAGGATGCCCCTCATGGTCATAATCCGTACTGGCAATGGTAATATCCTTTTGGCTGTTTCCCGACACATCAATGGCAGACGAAATATCCGGATAATCCATTACATAAATATACCCCTTATTATTTCCAATTTTATTAAGCGTATATTCAATCGTTTTAAAAGGACTGCTGTAGGTTCCTTCTGCGCCGGAAGAGTCCTGGCCGTACTGGTCTGATACATAATAGGAGGTATCTCTAATGGCAAATGCAACTCTCCTGTGAACAGTCTCATACGGATGAAGCTGAAACTCCCATGAATAGGCCATTCCCGAATCAGTGCTGCTTACCACATCATTGGAGCTCTCATTAAATACATTGCTTCCCCAGGAACCGTAATGACCAATCCATCTGGTATCAGGAGGTGTCACCCCAAGGCTGCTATCGTTTGTGATACAATCAAACGTGGTTTTGTCATGCCGGTTGACCATATGAAACCCCCGGCTGTTTTTATATACCGTTGCGGAGTCATCGTTCCCAATCATGACATCGGTTCCGGTTCCTATTTTGATGGTCCTGCCAGCTGAGCCGCCCTGACCATTTTTATCATAGACATAGTAATCCACAAATACATATTTATTATCCGGACTAGGGGATACTGTGACCTTGGCCTCTATGCCATAGGTGTCCAGAGACTGTACCCCACCGTTTGTACTGCCCCCTATCAGCTGTTTGGCATTGGTCCCGACCTGAAACCAGGTTGCATATCCTCCGTGATTGTAGGTTGTTTTAATACCGGCTTGAGTATAATTATACTGTCCTGCCTGCAAGCCTCTAAGGTCAAAACGCCAGGAAGTTCCTCCTCCCTGGCCGGTCACAGAACCATTCTTCCAAGTATATGCCGTTGCTTCACTGGCCCCAGAGCCCAGATCTTCATTCAACAGTTCTGTGGACGCATAGGACAGAATGTTGGGCTGTCCCATAACGAGCCCTGCTATCATGCATATGGACAGTAACATGGCGGTCAGACGTTTATAGAATTGATATATGCTGCTGTTCATTTGTATCATCTCCTTTTAAAAATTCAACCGTTCTTCCTCCGGCAAGCTGTTAATATCAGGCTCTGTATCGGCAGCTGCAATGAGCCCTCCGGCAAAACGGTCTTCCTTATTTCCCTTATCGTAATGGTAGAATCCTTCCCCTTCTTCCCCCCTTATCCACCTTGGCTTATCTTCATCTCCACACCAAGCCGCAAAACGGTTTCGGATAATGAGAAGGCGGCCGCCATCCTTATCCTTTACAATCTTCTTTTTTCCTTCAACCACGTTTCCCCGAATATCCACCACCTGATAATAAGTGTCCTCTCCATCTTCCACCTTTACAACTCCGTATCCATATTCCTCATCTGCTTCCAGGCGGAGACCATTGATATAATACATTCCCTCTTTTTTCTGAAGCTGGTTTCGGTTACCAAGCGCCTTTCCATTAGAGGCAAATCCAAAATAAAACACCCCATCCTCCAGTTCTACCGCAACATCCTTCCCAATCTGCATCGAACCATCGTTAAGTTCATCCGGAGAAAACAGATACAAATCTGATTTTTCAATACCATATATAGTTCCCTCAATAAAATCCTCTGAGCTCCAGTCATCCACTTCATACCGGGCTACAAACTCAGACTTTCCATCGAAGAGGACAAAACCTGTCTGCATCCTGCCAATCCCGTCAAAAGCATAGGAACGCCCATTAATCTTTCGGATACGGTTCCTGTATACCTCGCCTCTGTCATCTGTGTGCCACCAGCTGCATTCCTGGTCATAATAATCTTCCGTATCCAGATTCTCCGATGGATACATCCAAAACCAACTGTTTTTCAGAAGTGTCCCACCATCATAGCCGGAATAGTACCGGGCTGAAACATCGCTGCTGGGATTACTCTTATCTGCGTTGCTGATACTGGCCACCTTACTCCACCAGGGAATCATGATGCCATTTTCATCAAAACCGTACTTGGCTCCATTGATGGTCTTTTGTCTAAGATGGTCTCCATTGCTTTTAACTTTCTTTGAATGGCTGTCAAAAAAAATCCACATCTTATCATAATCCGTGTAGTTTCTTCCTGCAGCCTCATTGTCTAGGTCGGAACCCCCGATTCCTTCATCGATCTCCCCATAATCCAGCCATTCCCCGGTCAGGAGTCTTCCATCCTCCCTCGCATAATAAACCCCTTCTACAAAAGGGGTGTCTGAATCCTCAACGGGATTCCCATCCTCGTCAAACCATCCAGATAGCATCTTCCCATTTTCGTCAAATATGTAGATACTTCCTCCAATGTTCCTTTTAAAGCTGCTGTTCTTACGCCGGTAACCTTTCCCATCTGCACCGAAATAATACCACCCCTCTTCAAATTCTCCATCGAGGCAGTTAGAAGAATCTATATAAACCCAGCTACTATGTAACCTACGCCCTTCTTCGTCCACATAGTAATTACACTCTTGATCTAGGAATATACAATGTTTTAGTATCGTCCCCTCCATTGATAGATAATACCAATCATCCTTTGACTTCTTCCAAACCTGGGTCATCGGTTGATCGTCCTGGTCATAATACCTCCATTCCTCATTTGTCTTGTTCCATCCCTCTGCCGCCTGTACGGTTCCCAAACACAAAATAGCTGAAAATCCTACAGACAATGTTAGAGCTGTGATTGCCGTTATGCTTTTTCTCATTTCATATGTTCCTTCCCATTTATTAATATCTAAAATAAACCACTGGGATATTCCACCCCAATGGGCAAAGCTATCACTTTACCAAACTCTTTTTATAAGAATCTTCCTGATTCACAGACTTCCTTTCTGTCTGGAACTGCAGCTCGTTTAAGAAATTACTCCGTTTTGCTGCATTCAGGTAAATATCTGAAATTTATTTTCTTGCATTTTTCTTTTTCTCTGCAATGTTATTTCTGGTCTCCCTTCATGCCACTCTAAGTTACCGTTGTACTGGATAATCCCTCTTTACCTGCAAAATGTCGCATACATCGCAATGCATTGTCAGTTATCATTGTTAACTGCATGTGTAAAACTCCTTCCTACCTTCTTCTACACAAAGTCACAATATCAATGCATACCATATACAGCACAACCAAACCTGTAGTGTCATACTCATTTTTTTAATAAATTATATCTATGTTTGTAAAAAAAAGATTGTAAATTTATCGTATTATATGTATTTTTCAATATTTATATTTCTCTTTATATTGATTTTAACGATGGTACTATGTTAAACTCAAATTACTTCCTACCATATGCTTAGATTGGGTAACCATTTGGAACCTATTGCAAACCATCGCTTTCAGACGAAAGATATCTATATAAGGGAGTTTTTATGAAAAACAAATTACTAAAATTAATAAAATCGATTCATGTAATATCGCATCTGCCTATCTATATATATAATAAAGATTTTCATTTGGAACATCTTTTTGTTGCCGATCGAGTCCAGGTGCTCCCTTATGATTTTACGCAATATTGTTGTTCAGAGCCTTCCTCTACCTTCCTTTTTTCAGGTGTATTAGATGAGGCATTTATCACATATTCACATTCTGATACCGTTCTAATCATTGGTCCTTTTACGACATCCAGTCTTACCGATACAATAATTAGAAACCGGGTTCAAGCTTATACGAAAGACTCAGGCCTACAGGTGTTTCTTTCTCATTATTTAGAACTTTTGCCCTATTTCTCTCTTGGAGACGTCCGGGATTTCCTAATTCATTTGAACTTTTTATTTAACGGTAATCCAGAGTGTCCTTATTCGGAAGACCTTTACCTGCAGGTCAGCAAAAATAAGTTTTTACTAACGCAGGAAAAACTGAATGAATATGATTGTAGGGTATTCCAGCCAAACTACTATACCTATCGGTATGAAGAACAGATTCTTGCTCTGGTTCAAAATGGCAATACAGAAGAGCTTCGCGAGAGTCTGGCAGAATTAAGCAACAGCGTAATCCCCAACAATGCAGAATCCCCTCTTCGCTCTGAAAAAAACTATACGATCATTATTTTGGAGAAATTATCCTCATTAGCAATCCAATCCGGATGTGATATTGCCGATGTCTATCGTATAAGAAGTTTCTACATACGTCTGATAGAAGAAAAGAAAAAATTAATCGATGTTTTATATGTTCGAGACTGTGCGATTATCCATTTCACAGAACTTATGCATCATTTTGTTAACAAAGATTTTTCCCCTCTGGTTAAATCCGTAATGCAGCATATTGGACTGAATCTTTATACTGTTTTAAAGGTGAGTGACATAAGTAAATCTTTCTTTGTTTCAGAAACCACTTTAAGTTCCAGATTTAAAAAAGAAACCGGGCTCAGTGTAATTGAATACATCCATAAGCGTAAGATCTCAGAAGCAAAACTGCTGCTTCGCGCCGGGCTTTCTCCTAGTGAAGTAGCAACCACCTTGTGCTACTATGATTACGCCCATTTTTCTCATACCTTTAAAAAGATAACCGGCGTCACACCAAAGGCTTTCCAGCTAAATCCGCAAGTGCTCTATCCTAATTTTTTGCCATCCATCGAGCTGGAAATCGAACATGTTAGAACAAGATAATATTTTTAATATCAATAGAAATGAAGAAGAATGGCTGGTGTGAAATGGCAAAAGTACAGGATTCACATCCGTCCGGCAAAAAAGAGTGGGGGTGCGGACGATTTCTTGTGCTGGTAACTTAACCAGTTCAAGAAATCGTCCGCACCCCCACTCTCATTTATTTGCTATCTTCTATCCCCCAAGCTTCTGCAAGGTGTAGCAGTTCGGACAATAGGTTAATTATTCTTTTGCCTCTTGTGGCGATACAGATCTGCGTCAGCCCTTGCCAGGGCGTCTTCCAGTGATTCATTCGTCAGTACCTGTGTCATTCCAACCGAGACCCCAGACCATCCAAGCTGAGAGCCCATGGCTTCTTTCAGGCGTCCTTCCAGCCGTTTGACAAAACGGTCAGCATCGTTCTTTGAGTGAAATCCGCTGCATAGCACGACAAACTCATCACCGCCCAATCGACAGACGAGATCAAAAGATCGCACTGTTTCTTCCAGCACATGCGCCATAGTTTTCAACACCGTGTTTCCAACAAGATGTCCGTGGGTATCATTGATTCTCTTAAATTTGTCAATGTCCATCACAAATAACCACGTGCAGCAGATCGAATGGCTGGCAAAATACTTTTGGAATGCACCAAAGTTCATCAGGTTCGTTAAGCTGTCTCGCTCTGCCATCAAACGAAATATTTGCAGAGTATCCTGAGATTCTCTGACTTGCTCCGCCAATGACTTCGGATAGTATTCTCCGTCAGCCTGCTCTGTGTTTGGCATGGATTGGTGAAGATGTATGATTTTCCAGACTTGCTCCTCTTTTTTATAAAGGATAGAAAAGCGACTGTCCATGTTGATGTAAACATGCTGGTCTCTGCTTTCCCACCAGATGTACAGTCCTCCAAATACCTGAATAACCTCCGGGGTCACATACATTCCTTCACACCAAAAATCCCGAAATTGAAAGTGAATGTCATCATGTTCTCTAACTTCTCTGACCGCGGCATCTACAAACTGATCCAGATTCATGTAAACCTCATGACGTCCGGTACCAATGATTACACAGTCTGGAGAAAATATTTCCCGGATTCCTTCTACGAACTCGTCGTCTTTAGCAAGTACATATTGTTTCCATAACTGTTCCGTTTGCTTAAGAAGTTTTTCCAATTCAGTCATTGGTGTTTTACCTCCTTTTTTAATTTTATTTTTATACATTTTGCAGCTCTCTTTTTTTATTCTGTTCACTCAGGAGAATTTCTGATATAGCTTCATAAACTTCATCGGAGACCGAAATACTTTCCCAGTTTTCAACCTCAAATAAATTATCCTTACCACCAATGGCTTCCTTGATGCCGCTAAGTCCATCGGCGCAGATTATCTTGCCATGATAAAAGGCCTCCTAATGATTTATTATTTTATCATAGAAGACCTTTTAAATCTTTATTTACAAAAAAACTTTCATAGACTCGAAATCCATGAGGGTTCTGCAATTCAGAACTGCACAATATCCTTGATCTCTTCTGCCCGCTCCACTGCTTCTGCAATGAGCACAGGGCCTTCTCCGTGGTAGTCTTTCTGGTATTCTACCCCTACCTTTGCCCGGACCTTGACCCACTGCTTTGTTTTGTAGTTTTCTGCGTCGGGCCATTTGCACATGAAGCCCAGGAAGGTCATGTCTGCCTCACAGCAGGTCATGGCCATACGTCCCGGTACAAACTGGCCTTTGGGGAATTTGGGGGATTTAAGTACCATGGCGGTAAACTCCACCACCTTATCCTTATAGCGCTCCGGCTGATCCATACAGTCAATGTACCAGATGCCGTAATCCTCCGGCCTGATCCGGATCACCTCCGCGTTTATATCGTAGGGAAGATCCTCCTCCAGGGTGGCCTGCTCGATCTCGCCGCCGGCATCCTCCAGTACGATCTCGCTGTTGCGGCTCATGGCCCGGATGGTGCGCCGATAAGCCGTAAGCTTTTCGTCTGGAATATCATCACAGCGATTTACGATCACAAGCTCAGATTCACGGAGCATGGCTCCAAGGAGGGGCTTCATATTCTGTACATACAGCTCAAAGGTGGAGCCGTCGATAATGGTGATCTGCTGGTACACCGTCCAGTCCTCAGGAAGCTTTAAATCATCCTGGTTCCACATTCCGTTCCACTCCAGGATCACACGCTCCGGGCGGTACATTACCTCCAGCTCATTAAGATACTGAGGAGTCAGCTTTTCAAACTCGTCCACATATACCACAGCGGTCCGGTTTTTCTTCAGCTTTTTCTCGTCATATTCTGTATCCCCTTCCTCACATACGATCAGAAGGGTCTTTCCCTCTGCCTTAAAATAGTCCTGATCCATGGTAAATTCCAGAAACTGGGTCTTGCCTGCCTCTAAAAAGCCGTTGATCAGGAACAGAGGCATTACATTGTCATCCATCTCATATGCCATGTTATCTACCTCTTAGCCTCTTCCGAATACACGGTTGAGTTCTTCTTCCTTTAAGCTGGCGCCAATGACGCATACCTTGCCGGTATAATCCGGCCTTCCCCCGCGGATCTCATACTGCTCTGGAACAAGGTCAAAATACAGCCACTCTCCCGGATTCTCTGTAGGAAGCATTCCCTTTGCGCGCAGAACCTCGCCAAATTCCTTTGTTTCAGCTAACCGCTTCAGTACATCCTCCAGCTGCTCCCTGGTCACAGGTATAATGGTTTCCATACCCCAGCTGGTGAAGACCTCGTCCGCATGGTGGTGATGGTGGTCATGATCGTGGCAGCCGCAGGTGCAGTCCTCACCGTGCTCATGGTGGTGGTCGTGGTCATGGCACCCGCAGTCCTCACCATGCTCATGCCCATGGCACCCGCAGTCCTCACCATGCTCATGATGGTGCTCATGCTCGTGACACCCGCAGCCCTCACCATGCTCATGATGATGTTCATGCCCATGACACCCGCAGCCCTCGCCATGGTGGTGCTCATGATGATGCTCATGCTCCTCCTCATGTCTGCGGCTCTCTCTCACCTCTGCCATCAGATCCTCCAGCATGGAATCCTTCTTCTCGATGATCTCCAGAAGCTGTCTGCCCTCAAGCTGGTCAGCCGACGTGGTAATGATCACTGCCTTTTCATTTTTCTCACGGATCATCTCCACATCCTTCTGGATCTTTGCCGCATCTGTAATATCGGTACGGCTGAGGACAATGGTTCCCGCATGTTCGATCTGGTTGTTGAAAAATTCGCCGAAGTTCTTCATATACATCTTACACTTGGCGGCGTCTACAATGGTTACTGCGCTGTTAAGCTGTACATCCATATCTGCAGATACGTCCACCACAGCCTTTATCACATCCGACAGCTTCCCAACGCCGGAGGGCTCGATAATAATACGGTCCGGGCTGTACTTTGTCAGCACCTCTGCCAGAGATTTTCCAAAATCTCCCACCAGAGAGCAGCAGATGCAGCCGGAATTCATCTCACGGATCTCGATCCCAGCATCCTTCAGAAAACCGCCGTCAATACCGATCTCTCCAAATTCATTTTCAATCAGCACCACCTGCTCGCCGGAGATCGCCTCCTGCAGCAGCTTTTTAATAAAGGTTGTCTTTCCTGCGCCTAAAAAGCCGGAAATAATATCAATTTTTGTCATATCTGCTATCCTTCTTTCATCTTTACCTTAACCGGGACACACCTGTCCCAAAACCTTCCTGTCAATCCATTATTTTGGCACAACCGCAGCCCAATGTCAAGCGCCTACCGCAGCTTGCGCAGGATCTTCTCCCCATCCTCCTGCTTTCCAATCACCATCAGATGGATTCCCTCCCGGATCACATAGTCCGCCTCAGGCACAAAACGCAGCTGTCCGTCACTGGTTTTTATGGCCGCCACAGAAATGCCGTAGACCTGGCGGATATTCAGCTCCCTGATACTCTTTCCCACCCAGCTTTTTAGGGGAATGATCTCATACATAGCAAAGCCGTCCGACAGCTCGGTATAATCAAACACATGGTTTGCGCTGTAGCGAACCGCCGCTTTTTCTGCCGCGTCCCGGTCAGGATACACCACCTCGTCGGCGCCATTTTTCAGGAGAAGGCGGGCGTGAATATCCCGGTTTGCCTTGCTGATCACATAATTGGCCCCCATTTCCCTGATAAGGCTGGTCACCTCCAGACTGTTCTGGAAATTATTTCCAATGCATACAAAGCAGAGATCAAAATTTCCGATCCCAAGGCTTTTTAAAACCGCCTCATTGGTACAGTCACCGATCTTGGCGCTGACTGTAAAGGGAAGCACCGGCTCTAAGCGCTCCTCTGAAAGATCCACCGCCATGACCTGATTGCCATGCTCCGCCAGATTCCGGCAGAGATGCTGTCCAAAACGACCCATACCGATTACAAGTATTGATTTCATATGCTCCCTTTCTACCCTATGGTGATCCGTTCCTCCGGAAGCTGTACATGAGGCTTTACAGAGGAATGGATAAATGCCAGCGCAAAGGACAGGCTTCCGATCCGTCCGCAGTACATGAGAAGAATCAGGATCAGCCTGGAGGCCGTATTCAGGCTCCTTGTAATGCCGGTGCTCATGCCTGCGGTTCCTATGGCGGAGCAGGTTTCAAAAAGCACCTCCGACAACGGCAGGGCCTGAAGGGCCATAATGGCCACTGTAGCTGTCAGCATCAGACACAGGTTAATGGTGAGGATACAGGCAGACTGCCGGATGGCCTCCTCCTGAAGGCGCCTTCCAAAGAGCTCCACCCCAAAGCTCCGGCGCACGTTGGAATGGACACAGAGCAGGAGCACCGCCAGGGTGGTGGTTTTGATCCCGCCTGCCGTAGAGCCGGGACTGCCTCCAATAAACATAAGAATGGAAGTAAGAAGCCGGCTTCCCTGACTGAGAGCCGCCGTATCTACACTGTTAAAACCGGCTGTCCTTGGAGTCACCGCGCTGAAAAAGCAGGCAAGAAATGTTTCAGCTGGCGTCATCTCCGCAAACAGCCCGCCAGCCTCCAGCAGATAAAACAAAAGCGTCCCTCCTCCGATCAGAAACCCAGTGGTTACAAGGACCATTTTTGTATGGAGAAGATACCGCCGGATGTGCAGCCCATGCTCCCAGATGTCCTCCCATACGATAAAGCCGATGCCGCCGATCATAGCCAGCAGGGAAATGGTCAGGATGACCAGCCAGTCTCCCCTGTAGCTGCAGAGAGAATGATAAGGCTCCTCCTGTCCAAAGAGGTCAAAGCCTGCGTTGCAGAAGGCGGAAACTGAGTGAAAGATGCTGTACCACAGTCCCTGCCATAAACCAAATCTGGGGATGAAACGGATGGAAAGAAAGACGGCTCCTGCTCCCTCAAATACAGCCGTTCCCAGGATGATCCGCCTGGCCAGCCGTACCATGCCGCCGATCTGCAGGGTATTTACACTTTCCTGCATCAGCCCTCTCTCCCTGAGTCCGATCCTTCTGCGCAGGAGCACCGACAGGAAAATGCCGATGGTAATAAAGCCCAGTCCTCCTAACTGGATCATCCCCAGGATGCAGGCCTGTCCCGCCAGGCTCCACTGGGTCCAGGTATCCGCCACCACAAGGCCGGTGACACAGGAGGCGCTGACTGCGGTAAAGAGGCAGTTAAAAAAGGGCTCCCTCTGTCCGTCCCTGCTGGCTGCAGGAAGGGTGAGAAGCAGTGCGCCCGCCATAATGATCACAAAAAACCCCAGAGCGATCAACTGGGTCTGTGACAGCTGCCTGTGCTTTTTCCTGCCTTTCATCTCTCCATCCATGTTTTTCTAGCCTCTGCGCTTTCCAAGAGACTGCCACGCCATAAACAGCAGAAAGGCAGCCAGATCCACCACCACCACACTGGCTCCTGCCGGCGTGGAAAGCTGATAGGACATAACCATGCCGATAAAAAAGCAGACCACAGACAGGATCCCGGAAGAAAGGATCACGCCCCGGAAGCTCTTAAACACCCGCATGGAAGTGAGGCAGGGGAAAATGATCAGGCTGGAGATCAGCATGGCTCCCATCATCCGCATTCCCAGCACAATGGTTACGGCTGTAAGCACAGCGATCACCGTATTATAGAGCCCTACATTCACCCCGGTTGCCTTGGCAAAATTTTCATCAAAAGTAACGGCAAAAATTTTGTTGTAGCACAGAAGAAACATCCCCAGCACCACCAGACACAGAATCACGCTTAAGATCACGTCCTCCCGGCTCATAGCCAGGATACTGCCGAACATATAGCTGCTGACATCTGTGGTCATCCCTGTGGTAAGGGAGGTGACGATGATACCAAAGGCCAGGGCGCTGGCTGAGATCACCGCAATGGCCGCATCACTTTTGATCCGGCTGTTTTCCGTAATCCGAAGGAGGAAAAATGCCGCCACAATCACCACCGGAATGGACACCTTAAGCGGGGACCAGCCCAGAGCAAGGGCAACAGACAGGGCTCCGAAGGATACATGGGATAGGCCGTCCCCAATCATGGAATACCGCTTTAATACAAGGCTTACTCCTAGAAGGGAGGCGCACAGAGACACCAGCATTCCTCCTAACAGGGCCCGTACCAGAAATGGATACGAAAGCATTTCAGCAATAATGTTCATGGCAGCACTCTCCTTTCTCCTCCCCAGCCGCCATATGGCAGCCTGCGGTGGGCTTACACTGTCCCTGTTCCTTTTCATGGAAAAAATGACCAGCAGCCCTGCTGTTCATATAGTCGTGGGCGGGGCCGTAAAAGAGGACCCGCTTCTGGAGATGGAGGATCTTATTTGCTTCCTCCACTGCATTTCTCAGGTCATGGGAAACCATAAGGATGGCTACCTTATCCTCCCGATTCAGCCGCCGGAGCATGGCATAAAACTCCTGGATGGCCATGGGGTCCAGTCCGGTGATGGGCTCATCCAGGATCAGAAGCTTTGTGGTAGCGCAGAGGGCCCTGGCGATCAGCACACGCTGCTGCTGGCCTCCGGAAAGCTCCCGGTAACACTGGTCCTTCAGGGGCGTTACTCCCAGCTTCTCCATATTGGCAGCCGCAATCTCCTTTTCTGCTCTGGAATAAAAGGGAAGACTCCCTCTCCGGCTTAGACAGCCGCTTAAGACCACCTCCCCCACTGTGGCCGGAAAATCCTTCTGGGCAGCGGTCTGCTGAGGCAGATAGCCAATCCCTGTTTTCTTCAGGTCCTCCGCCACAAAAAGTTCCCCCGCAAGAGGCTTTATCAGCCCTAAAAGTCCCTTCATCAGCGTACTTTTTCCTGAACCATTTTCCCCCACGATACACAGGTAATCTCCGGGATCCACCTGCATATTTACATCTACTACGGCATCCTGGTTCTCGTATCCGAAATCCACATGCCCGCATTTGATCAATGGTGTCATTCTTTTACCTCATTTTTATAGAATAGGGGCCTATTTAAGCCCCTGTCTCAGGCTCTCTGCATTCCTCTCCATCAGCTGGAGATAGGTAATGCCCTGGTCAAATTCCCGCCTGGTTACATTGTGGCAGGAGTGAAGGAGCAGGGGAACGGCCCCTGTTTCCTCCGCGATAATATCCGCCGTCCGATGGCTGGAAAGCTCCAGATAATAGACGGCCCCGATGTCATATTCACGGATCCGGTCGATCAGGTAGGCGATGGTCTTTGCGCTTGGCTCCGTATCGGTGCTGCAGCCTGAAAATGCCGCCCGGTAAGACAGCCCGTATTCCTCCGCGAAATACCGGAAGGGAAATTTATCCGCCACCACGATCATCCGGTGCCGGCCCTCCTCTGCCACCTGGCGGAACTCCTGATCCAGCTTGACCAGTTCCTCCAGGTACAGATCCCTGCTGGTCTCAATATAGGCTGATTCCTCCGGCATCTCCTCTATAAGGGCCTGGCTGATGATTCTTACGATAGACATGGCATTGACCGGAGAGGTCCAGATATGCTCGTCATATTCGATGTCAAGCTCCTGGCCGTCAGCCTCATCAAACACCGCCTGACCTTCATGGTCATGGTCATGGCCGTGAGCCTCCTCTCCATCCTCCATGCCCTCTACATGCTCCTCCTCCAGTACCTCTACCTCATTCATCATGGTAAGAATCTTCATCTGGCTGGTATCCAGGGAGTCTAACACCCGCTCCACCCACTGCTCCATCCCGCCGCCGTTGCAGATCAGAATATCCGCCTCCTGAATGGCGATCATATCCGCAGGGGTGGGCTCAAAGGAATGGCTGTCCATCCCGGCCGGCACCACCAGGGTCAGTTTCACCTTATCTCCAGCCACCTGGCGGACAAAATCATAATAGGGGAAAATGGTGGTGACTACACTTGGTCTGTCATCCTCCTTTACAGGAGCCTGTTCCCGCTTCCCGCACCCAGGCAGGAGCAGGAGGCAGAAAAGAAGAACAAGCCCCAGTACCCTCCTGAGCTGTCTATGCAATATGATTCACATCCTTTATCATTTTTATAACCTCCCATACAGAATCCGCTACCAGCCTTGGGCAGAAGCTTTCCAGTTCCTCTCTGCCCCGAAATCCCCAGGTAACGCCTACCGCGTCCACTCCCGCGTTTTTCCCGGTCTCCATATCCGTATTGGTATCGCCAAAATACAGGCACTCCTCTTTTTCTGCCCCAAATTCCCTTAAAATATCCCAGATACCGTCAGGGGCCGGCTTTTTCGCGATTCCCTCTGCCTCCCGCTCACCGTATACCGCGTCAAAGTATCCGTCTCCGAATATGCCATTTACATTGTCCAGAGTCCGCAAATGGGGCTTGTTTGAAAGAACGGCGATCCGGATCCCCTGCTCCTTTAAAAAGGCCAGAAGCTCCCGGATGCCCTTATAGGCCTCCACCCGGTACATACAGCACTCCTTAAAGATCTCCTGGTACACCGTAAGAGACTCTTCATAATGGGCCAGTTCCTGATCCCCGCAGGCTTTTAAGGCCCGTTCCATAAGAACCCGATAGCCGTCTCCTACATATATTTTTGTATCCTCCACGCTGATGGGGCCCAGCCCATAGCGGGCCAGAGTGTCATTGACTGCCTTCTGAATGGCATAGATTGAATTTACCAGTGTTCCGTCCAGATCAAATATACAGCATTTATACATAGTTTCACTCCTTTCACAGATCCGTTTTTTGTTCCTGGAGCGTGTTTCAAACACACTCTGGTACATCATAGCACAGATTTCTTGTATTTACCAGTGCAGGCAAATGCCTTTGACCATTGAAAAAATTCCCTTCTCCATGCTATACTGACTGAAAAACACATCACTGATAAGGAGACTGAGTATGCCAAATACCTATGCCATTACCTGCTGTTCTACAGCGGATATGCCTGCTTCCTATATGAAGGAGCATCAGATTCCCTATGCCTGCTTTCATTTCCGTATGGAAGATCAGGATTATGATGACGATCTGGGGGCTTCTATTTCTATTGAGAAATTTTATCAGAAAATCAGAGAAGGGGCCATGCCTGTGACCTCACAGGTCAATCCGGGTCAGTATGAAGCCATGTTTGAGCCCATTTTAAAGGAAGGAAGGGACATTATCCACCTGACCCTGTCCTCCGGTATTTCCGGCACCTACAACTCTGCCCTGATTGCAAGGGATGAGCTTTTAGAGCGGTATCCTGACCGCAGGATCCGCGTCATCGACAGCCTGGGGGCCTCCTGCGGCTACGGCCTTCTTGTGGACGCCGCATGGCAGAAACGGCAGGAAGGCATGGGCTTTGAGGAACTGGCGGACTGGATCGAGGCAAATAAGCTTCGGGTCCATCACTGGTTCTTTACCTCTGACCTGACCCATCTGAGGAGAGGGGGACGGATCTCCGCCTCTGCCGCCTTTTTCGGAAATATGCTGAATATCTGCCCCATATTAAATATCAATAGCGAGGGGAAGCTGATCCCCCGGGACAAATGCCGTGGCAAGAAAAAAGCCATCCGCCAGCTCATGGAGCAGATGAAGCTTCATGCTGAGAATGGCACAGATTATGCAGGAACCTGCTATATCCTTCACTCCTCCTGTGAGGAGGACGCGAAAGAACTGTCTGAGCTGATCCGCCAGACCTTTCCCCATGTAAAGCAGCCGGTTCCCATTTTTTCCATCGGTACGGTCATTGGCTCTCATACAGGGCCGGGAACCGTAGCCGCCATCTTCTGGGGGGATGAGCGGGGAGCTTAAGCTGCCCCCTCGGCTGCAGACATTTTATAAAGGGCAATAAAACCGGCTGCCGCCGCCAGTATACCAAGGACCAGATCCCATCCCCCCGGGATCCCCGGCATCAGCTCCGGCAGAGAGCCGAACATAAAGCCCAGGATGATCAGGTAGGTGGGCTGAGGATGGCGTTCCATAAGCCCCTCCAGAGTCTTTGTGGTGAGGAAGATGCCTCCCACGGTTCCGATGCCAAGAGGGATCAGAGGAAGGATCTGAAGATTGCTGATATACCCCATCATGCTTTCATAGATTCCCAGCATATAGAGCATCTGGGAAACGCTGATTCCCGGAAGAACCAGGCCGATGGCAATTACCAGGCCCCCTGCCAGCTGCAAAAGCACATAGAGAAGGCCGCCTCCCTCCTGAGGCGTAAAGAGCCCTTCCGGCAGAAGCCCCAGAAGTACCACGGTCATAATCCCAATAAACACATAGCCGATCACTGACAGATCCATCTTTTTTACCCCGGCCTCCCTGCAGATCATAGGCACGCCTCCTGCTACCGCCCCCAGGAAGAAGAAGCGCAGGGGGATGTCCGCCTGTGTGGTAAACAGCCAGGTGATCAGCCGCGAAAACAACACCATGCCCACAGCCGCACCTGCCAGAAAACGGATCAGGAAGGCCATGCTTTTTTTCGGGTTTTTAAAAAATGAACTGACTGACTGGATCAGCTGCTCATAGATGCCCATGATCATGGCCATGGAGCCTCCGCTGACTCCCGGTACCGTCATAGTGCCTCCGATCCACATCCCCTTGAGCAGTACGATCCAATGTTTCTTTTCCATAGTGTTCCTCTCTTTTCTCTTTGATCAAATCATAGCAGAATCTATTATGCCATGTATATTAAAAAAATGGAATAAAAATTCTGTTTATTTCCTGATTACTTTTCCATTCTTTACTTCAAAGACCGGGACCGGGCAGGAAATCATGGCAGAGGAGGAGGCGTCAGGCTGTCTCATTGCAGGCTTCCGGGGCATCGCCTCCCTTTCCCCGGATCACATAGCCTTCCTCAAGAATGTCTACGATCTCTACCAGAAATATATCATTTATGCATTCATATGTACAATCCATACTCTTTTATCTCCTCGTTTCTCCCGGATTCTTCCGGGATTTTAAGGACTAATTTTATCGGGTATGGAGCACAAAGTCTATGGCGTTTTCGGAAAATAATGCGGAAGGGGAAAATTATATTCCAAAATTTTCCAGAAACGACATAGACTTAAGGAATTGGGTTATATATAATAAGATTTAAATTTTAAATCAGGAGGATTTATATTATGAGAAAATTATTGAAACGTCTGAATCTTGTTCTGGCTGCCGGGATTGCTTCCCTTGCTCTGTGTGTGATTCCGTATTCTGGTGTTCAGAGTGAGGAGAATACGGAGACTGTTGAAGTCGTTAAGACAGTGGATTCTCATGGGACAGAATTACTGCATGACGGCCCTTTTAGTGGTTGAGTTTTTCCATATGGTTTTTAATATGCTGCATTCCTTTAAAATCACCATTTAGTTCAGCAATATAGTATGCTTGCAGCAACAATTCTTTATAAACTTTTTTGTCATATCCCAATAATTCTTTTTCAAAGGCTATGTTATATAAAATGTTTGACAGAATATTTCCTTTACTTTCTTCCAAACAAATTTTCATAGCCTTTTCTCCGATTTGAACCGCTTTCTCTGTATCTCCATAACGTCCAAGACATTGAGCATAGTTAGAAAGTGCCAAAACTTCACCCTCTGCTCTTTCACGACTATCAATCTTTGTATCTAAATAATATTGCTGAATCTGTTCCATCATACAAATAGCTGCTTCATAGTTTTCTTCCTCAGCATAACTGACTGCAATATTACAGAAAATACGAATTTCAGTTCTTGAGAATACCCCTTTAGGAATATTTCCCTCCCTATACCCTGGGACAGTACAACGCAATGCTTCTTCCATCCTCTGCCTTTTTTCTGCTGCAGTGATTTTATGTGTATAAAAATCAACCAATGCACTGATACGCCTAATTGCTTGTTGATTTACTCTGTCGTCCAAGTCGATTTCACATTGGAACTTTTCAATTTCCTCATAAAACCTATCATATTTTTGCTTCGCCACCAGACACTCAATATTCCTCCACCACGCTATCATCTCCATATCCCCGCTTCGGACAGAAGGAAGATACTTCTCTCCGCATTTTCCCATCCGCTCCATCAGCGCCTGGAAATTGGCGCGGTTTGGGATCTGTTTTCCTGTTTCGATCCGGGAAATGGTCTCCAGGCCGCAGATTCCCTCGCAAAGCTCCTGCTGTGTCAGCCCCAGGCTTTCTCTTGTCCGTTTGATCACCTGACCGATCAGATAGTTTCCCATGGCTCCTCCCTTCCGGCCCGTCTCAGAGCCTCCTCTGCCATTGCCTCATTTCCAAACAGGCGGCAGGCATAATACGCCCGTTTATAGGCCTCCCACGCTGCCTGCAAAGCTGTCTCTCCCTTCTCATGGAGAAGCTCCAGGCTACGACCCTTCTAATATAAAAGCTCCGGCCAGTGATACAGATCGCTTCTCCTGGCCAGAGTGCCAATCCCCTTCTCACACAGCTTGAGCCCTGTCTCTGCCTGCTTCTCATGTAACAGAATAGGAAGGACCTTGCAGATCACACCTGTATAAAGCTTTACCATGGCCCTCAGATACCGGTTGTCACGTTCCAGATATAAAAGGATCTGTTCCCAGATCTCATACGCCCGGGCTTCCTCCCCAAGGAGCTGATAGGACTGAGCCAGAAGGTTAAGGATCTCCAACTCCTCCTCTGCCAGAAGGCCCTTAAGTGCCCATTCATCCTTCCACCCAGGAACCGTCAGCCCGATGGCCATTTCCAGCATCTTGATCCCGTCCTGATGCCGGTGCTGATGCCTGACCAGAAGCCAGCCTCTGACGGTACTTATAAACTGCCGGTGCAGTGTGTTGGTCCTTGCAAGTTCCTTCCACTGGCTCTCATACTGTTTCAGGAGTGCTTCCAGCGTATCCCATTCCTGGGAATCCATCCGCTTTTTTATCTCCCGTCTCTGTTCCAGCTGAAGAAATTCCTCCTGGCTTTCAAAGGACTCATATTTATCCGGAAAGTATCCCAGCCGGTTCAAAACCCTGTGCTCCAGGATCAGATCCATATCCCGGTTCCCGGCCTCGATCCGGCTGAGGGTAGCCACCGAACAAAGCCCTCTGCACAGCTGTCCCTGGCTGATCCCCTGCTCCGTCCGCAGCCTCCTGATCACATTTCCTATATGCCAGTCCTCATCTTTTATACACATATCCATCCTGCTTTCCTGAGAAAATTTATATATTTTTAATAGTTTAATCTTACCACATGTGGTTTTGGTGTATCAAGGGGTTTTTTTAACAACCGGTCTTTTTCCATAGACGTTTTATTCCCGTGTGTTGAAAAACTCTTAAACACTTAGTTTTACGCTGATAAGAAAGTATTCACAACAACTTATCACTAACGCTGACAGACAGGTTCGTAAACAGAGAGTTCATTACTTTTCAAAGTGGTCGGCTCTCTGTTTTTCTATCTCTCCATTGTTACACAGTAGAACCTCATTTTTGAACGTCCGAATATAAAACCTCTACCCTTGATATTTTCGTATCTGTAAGCCGCATAAATCAAGGCTTTTTTACCCTCTGTTGCGTAACCTTACTATGGCAATTCCGGGTGCTATTTTCATGGTACTAAGGTTATATGGGGTTTCGGTTTCCGGTGTTGGATTGCCCGATATTGGATGAGCAGATCCTCCGGTTATTCCAGTAACTGAGGAAGTATCTCCAGATGAGCTCCTTTAAATCCTCTACTGTCATCTGCTTTGTGTCATAGCGGTTATAGAGAAGCTCCGTCTT
>URNT01000037.1 GCA_900549235.1 uncultured Clostridium sp.
AATGAACCTATCCGCCGTCCCAGGTTTTGATGGGGCGGTTTATTTAAATGGAGACAGATAATCACTAAAAATTTTATAATGCAGTTTTTCGTCTAATGATAACCTTGCAAGCATTTTAGAAACATGAGGGTCTTTGATTTCTTTTGATTGGGCCGCGTATGCCTGAGCCGCAAACTGTTCTGAGCGGGCATTATCAGACAATATTGCAGGGAGTTCACAGCTGTAACTTACCATATTCCCGCACCAATAGGAATTGGGCCTGGATGAACGGCATTCGGGCTGGCCTCCAAGAAGGTGAATGAGCTGTCCGATTATGGAAAAGTGGTGCTGTTCAACGACGGCTATGCGTTGAATGACACGGCGTATGTTTTGATGATGATCATTGATGGTCCAGGATTGATACAGATACTGGTGTACCGTGGTCATTTCGCTGGCGGTTGAGGCTAAATCCGCCATAAGGATCTGGGCGTATTGCTGGTTCTTTTCCAGAACAGCCACGGGAGGATACCAATTTGAGTGTGCAACCGGAAAAGAATCCGGGTTTGCGCGGACATTTTGGCCGCAATGATCTGGATCTTCCATGGGAGAAGCTGGATAAGGTGGATGCTCTTAAGAAATATCTGCAGTAAAAAATGAAAATGGGTCTGCCGCTGCGGCAGGCCCATTTTGTGTGTATGCTTCAAAAAGAAAAAGGGAAATTACATGTTATGAGACATTAATCAATTTTATCTTCGCTGGATTCAAGAACCACTCCCTTCTTATCTGTCTTATAGTAGACGCCGTCTGCGTCCTTGACATTTTTCTTGTTTTTAACCAGTTTTCCGCTGGTATTGATCAGATAATCATTGCCGTTATAGGAAACAACCTGATATTTGCTTCCTTCCTCGGCCTCTAAACGCCTTCCTTCGATGTAAATACAGTCGTCGTCAATTCCTTCCGTACCTGCGCCCTTTTTGCTGCCTGATTTCTGGAAGCTGTAGTAATATTTCTCCCCGTCAATCTCCAGTGTGGCGGTGCCGGTTTTCATGGCGCCTTCTTTTGGAGAATCGCCGAAATAGTAGACGAAGGCAGTATCGTCATTGGTATCCGGAAGCTGGTTCTCATCCTCGATCTTATCAGCGGTGAGAATGGTCTTTCCGTCGGTATCATAGGTGATCACATAAAGGCCATGAAGCATTTTTCCAAACTTGTCAAAACCGCAGGACTGGCCATTAATCCGCTTGATCTGGGATTTTACCAGGTCGCCGTCTGACTGGGCGTAGTACCATACCTCCTCGCCGTCCTCATAGCCCTCAGGATCTGCGTTCTCATCAGGAACTGCCTTGAACCAGCCGGTAGACAGCCAGCACTGTTCCTCTGTATTATAATATTTTCCGGCAGAGGAGGCGGTGCTACCCGTTGCTCCCGGATTGTTGTACCATTCAAAATGAGCGGCTCCATTTTCATCAAATCGGTATTTGCGGCCGTTGATCCTCTTAGAATCGTCAGAGGAGGTTTTTTTGCCGTTGGTGCCGAACCAGAACCAGTAGCCCTCGCCTTCCCGGTCCTCATCCTCGTCATTGACCGCCTCGATGTATTTCCAGCCGGTGGTCATGCGTCCGTTGCCATTTTCTCCGCAGTAGTAAATACCATTTTTCCATGCGTCGTCATCTGTCAGCATCTCGCCGCTTTCATCGATCCAGCCAAAAAGCATATGGCCTTCCTCATCAAAGGTAAATTTAGCCGGTCCGGTGCTGGTATTCAGGGTAGAAAATTTCACCCGGTCAGAGCTTCCAGAGCGTTTGACTGCCTTGCCGTTTGCCTGGAAATAGTACCACCACTGATCCGGTTCATCCTCGCTGCTTCCTGCGTCCTCATTGTCGACAGCCCGCCATTCATTGGTTACCATGGCGCCGGCGGAATTTACATAGTAGTAATCATCATTGACCTCGACCACAGAGCTGTAGACCATGGATCCGTCAGAATCCAGGTAATACCAGTTGTTGCCGGATTTTTTAAAGACATCGGTGGCCTTTGTGCCGTCTCCATTGTAATAGACCCATTCCTCGCCTTCCATCACCCAGCCGGTAGCAGCCTGGGTAGTCATCACGCTTCCTGCGGCCAGCAGCATGGCAGCGCAGGGAATGGCAAGCCATGTGTTTTTGCTTTTCATTTCTGTAAAACTCCTTTCCTGTGTTTGGTGATTCATTTGACAGGATGGATGATAAACCCTGGTGCTGGTCTAAAGTCAAGGGGGGTTATAAAAACGTAAGGAATGCATTTTTCCGTAAGAAATTTTACAGTAAGGTTGAGATTTCTGCCGGTGTGTTGACCGGGGCGGGAATCGACGTTAAACTGAGAAAAACAAAGCGGCAAGGAGATTGAAAAATGGAAGCGAAGGAATATCGGATCAGCGAGATTGCAGAGATACTGGGTGTCAGCGCCGACACCCTTCGTCTATATGAGAAGCGGGGGCTTCTGACACCCCGGAAGCGGGAAAATGGTTACCGCTATTATACAAAGGAGGACGTAAAGAGTTTTCTGTGGATTCTTTACAGCCGGAAGCTGAACTTTGGCCTGGAGGAGATTCTGGAACTTAAGGAGGATGAGCCGGAGGCGGCGGTCCAGAGCCTGAAGGAGCATATAATCTTGGCAATCGAGCGGGAGATGGAGATCCTTTTGGAGCACCGCCGTATACTTAAGCGGCTGACCATAAGCCTTCAGGATATTGCATCCATTGAGGAAAATATGGGACGGCTGTCTGTCAGAAATTTTCCAAAGGCGCGGATTTTGAAGATCTGTCCGAATTATAACTGCGCCCTGGAGGAATGGTATTCTATGGCTTCTGCTTATCCGGGACTTGATATGTCCTATCTGTATGAGTGTATTTCTCTTGAGAAGGGGGATGCAGGAATGGCGGGTAAAACAGCGCTGCTTCTATATCGGGAGGCAGAAAAGGCAGTAGAGAAGCCGGAGCAGTGGGATGAGCTTCCGGAAACAGAGCCGGTGCCCTGTGTCTATACGGTAGTGCAAAAGGAAGAGGAGACCGTAGGGGCAGAGGATTTTATGGAGATGAAAAAATGGGCCCGAAACCAGGGCTATGAAACAGAACAGGAGGGCTGGTCCACCAGCGCGGTGTGCCGGGACGGGATCAGGAGGCCATTTCACTATATTGAGCTGTATCTGCCTCTTAAGAGATAAAAATAAAAAAATTTCAAAATACATATTGACATATTTTTAACGAAGGTATATAATGCAGACAGTGACATTGTTAATTAATTATCAATTAAGGATAATGATTCTAAATCCAATAGGTACAGGGTACCGCAAACACAAGGAATATGGAGGAATAGGAAATGGCAAAGAAGATTGAGCAGGTTGTTCCCGAGATCATTGACAGCGTAGACGGACTTGTTGCAAAGATGAATGCGATGCGTGAAGCACAGAAGATTTTCTCTACCTATACACAGGAGCAGGTAGATAAGATTTTCTTCGCAGCAGCAAGCGCAGCAAACAAGGAGCGTATCCCCTTAGCAAAGATGGCAGTTGCAGAGACCGGCATGGGCGTTGTAGAGGATAAGGTAATCAAGAACAACTACGCTGCTGAGTATATTTACAATGCTTACAAGGATACCAAGACAGTAGGCGTGATTGAGGAGGATAAGGAGTACGGCATCAAGAAGATCGCTGAGCCGATCGGTCTGATCGCAGCTGTTATCCCAACTACAAACCCAACCTCAACCGCTATCTTTAAGACACTGATCGCATTAAAGACACGCAATGCCATCATCATTTCCCCACATCCAAGAGCAAAGAACAGCACCATCGCTGCTGCTAAGATCGTATTAGAGGCTGCTGTTAAGGCCGGAGCACCAGAGGGTATCATCGGCTGGATCGACGTTCCTTCCCTGGAGCTGACTAATGAGGTTATGAGAGACGCAGACCTGATCCTGGCAACAGGCGGACCAGGCATGGTTAAGGCTGCTTACTCTTCCGGAAAGCCTGCACTGGGCGTTGGCGCTGGTAATACACCAGTTATCATCGACGAGACAGCAGACATCAAGATGGCAGTAAACTCCATCATCCATTCTAAGACCTTTGATAACGGTATGATCTGTGCTTCTGAGCAGTCTGTAACTGTATTAGAGCCAGTTTATGAGGCTGTTAAGAAGGAATTTGAATACAGAGGCTGCTACTTCTTAAAGCAGGGCGAGATCGAGAAGGTAAGAAAGACTATTCTTGTAAATGGCGCTCTGAACGCTAAGATCGTAGGCCAGTCCGCACACACCATCGCAAAGCTGGCAGGCGTAGACGTACCCGTTGATACAAAGATCATCATCGGCGAGGTTGAGTCTGTAGACATCAGCGAGGAGTTCGCACACGAGAAGCTGTCTCCTGTACTGGCTATGTACAAGGCTAAGACATTTGACGAGGCACTGGATAAGGCTGAGCGTCTGGTAGCAGACGGCGGCTACGGCCACACCTCTTCCCTTTATATCAATGTAAATGAAGCTGAGAAGATGGCAAAGCACGCAGCAAGAATGAAGACCTGCCGTATCGTCATCAATACACCATCCTCCCACGGCGGTATCGGTGATCTGTACAACTTTAAGCTGGCTCCATCCTTAACACTGGGCTGCGGTTCCTGGGGCGGAAACTCTGTATCTGAGAACGTAGGAGTGAAGCACTTACTGAACATCAAGACCGTTGCTGAAAGGAGAGAGAACATGCTGTGGTTCCGCGCACCTGAGAAGGTATACTTTAAGAAGGGCTGCCTGCCAGTCGCATTAAATGAGCTTAAGGACGTAATGGGCAAGAAGAGAGCCTTCATCGTAACTGACTCCTTCCTGTATAAGAATGGCTATACACATGTGATCACAGACCGTCTGAATGAGATGGGCATCACCTATACCGTATTCTCTGATGTACAGCCAGACCCGACACTGGCAAATGCACAGGCTGGCGCAAAGCTGATGACACAGTTTGAGCCGGATGTAATCATCGCCATGGGCGGCGGTTCCGCTATGGATGCAGCCAAGATCATGTGGGTACTGTATGAGCATCCAGAAGCAGACTTTATGGATATGGCTATGCGCTTTATCGATATCCGTAAGAGAGTTTACACCTTCCCGAAGATGGGTGAGAAGGCATACTTTATTGCCGTTCCTACTTCTTCCGGTACAGGTTCTGAGGTTACACCATTTGCAGTTATTACCGACCAGGAAACTGGCGTAAAATATCCGCTGGCTGATTATCAGCTGCTGCCAAATATGGCAATCGTAGACACTGACAACATGATGAGCCAGCCAAGAGGCTTAACAAGCGCATCCGGTGTTGACGTTCTGACCCATGCTCTGGAGGCTTACGCTTCTGTTATGGCTACAGACTACACAGACGGCCTTGCACTGAAGGCTATGAAGAATGTATTTGAGTACCTGCCAACTGCTTACAACGAGCCAGGCAATGTTGAGGCACGTCAGAAGATGGCAGACGCATCCTGTATGGCTGGTATGGCATTTGCCAACGCATTCCTGGGCGTATGCCACTCTATGGCACATAAGCTGGGTGCATTCCATCACCTGCCACACGGTATCGCAAACGCGCTGTTAATCTCTCTGGTAGTTGATTTCAACGCCGCTGAGAATCCACGCAAGATGGGCACATTCTCCCAGTATCAGTATCCGCACACCAGAGCAAGATACGCTGAGTGCGCCAGATTCTGCGGTATCAATGCAGGCAGCGATGAAGAAGCAGTTAAGAAGCTGATCGAGAAAATCGAGGAGCTTAAGAAGGCTGTAGGCGTTAAGGCTACCATCAGAGATTACGGAATTGATGAGAAGGACTTCTTAGACAGACTGGATGAGATGGTTGAGCAGGCCTTCGACGATCAGTGCACCGGCGCTAACCCAAGATATCCTCTTATGAGCGAGATCAAGGAGATGTATTTGAAAGCATATTACGGTAAATAATCGAACCCATTGTGGGTAAATACCTTTATCCTTTGTGTTTGGAACAGGCCGTCTGTCGGTAAGACAGGCGGCCTGTTCTTTTAGCAGTTATGGCAGGGTTATCACTGGTCTCTGGAACCGGGGCGGATACCCTCAAAAAATGAGTTATAATCAGTCTGGAAAATCTCTTTCATGGCGGCCAGCTCTGTCACCCGTATGTTGTAGGTGCCGCCCTCGATCTGGGAGTAGATGCTTCTGGAAATGTTAAGGCCCATAAGCTGCATTTTCGCGGTGACCTGCTCCTGGGTCAGATTGGAGTTCTGGCGGAACCGGCGTATATTTGGTCCGATGGATATATCCTGTTTGATTTTCTGTTCCATACATATCTTCCTTCTTCTGCAATAAATAGGTTGCATTTTTCTTGATTTTACGATAAATGTCATTTATAATTGCAATGTATAGATTGCACGAAAGAAAATAGAAAGATGCGCCTATAAAAAACAAAATCAAGGTGGCAGAGAATGGAACAGAAGAAGAAAATAGGACTGCTGGAGGAGCTGCAGTGCCTGGCTGGCTGCTGCTATTTGTCAGATCTGCACAGCGAGTATTATACAGATCAGGTGGCGGAGGCGCTGGAGCTTGTAGAGCCGGGGCGGTATTCTCTCAAGGAGTGGGAGGATGCGTATTATTATATTTTGGGAGAGAGGAAGGAGTTTGGGAGCTGCGGGGAGATTTGGGAGGCGATTAAGAAGGCATTGTTATGATAGTTAGAAAGAGAAGGAATGGATGCAGAAAAACCGCCGTACAGGTTTTCTCATACGGCGGTAATCAGATTATCTGCCAAATAGGTCGGTGTGGGTCAGCGTTAGCACCACCACAGGCTCTAGCAATTTGATTTTCAGGCCTCGCTTGAGTGCCCGTTTGTAATCTTTCTTGAAGCTGGTGGTATACTTGATTGTGTACTTTATTTTTTCATTTGTTCAGGTCAGAAAATAATTCCTCAAGGTTATTGAAGCCCTTTACAGACGGATCTTTTGCAATCCTTTCTGTTTCCAGCATGGCAGCAATGGTTTCTTTGTTTGGCTGTTCCAGCTTCACCTCAAAGGGGATGCCGCCTTCACGAAGGGACTGGCGTACAAAAATATTAAATGCTGTGGTCAGGTTCATGCCTAACTCATTGAAAAGAGCGTCGGCCTGTGCTTTTAAATCCGCGTCCATGCGGATACTGATGTTTGTGGTATTTCCAGCCATATGATCAACTCCTTTCTGCTGGTACGTTTAGTATATGATATTCGCACGAAGAAAACAATACATTGCACGAAAAATCAATCAGAAAATCCATCCCACGCCTCACCAGACACCACCCCAAACAACATCTCATACTGCCTCTTAACCCTCATCCTCACCTGTGAAAGAAATTCCTCCGGCCCCAGCACCTCCACTACCGGCCCGAAGGAAAGTATATCGATAAGAAGCTCGGTTTCGTCAGCTGTATCGTAATAGATGGAGCAGAGCCAGCATCCGGCTGCTTCGTCATATTCTGTATGTTTTTCGTAGTTTGCGAAATGGAGCATACAGCGTTCGAGAGAGTTCCGTTCTCCGCTTATTTTTAAGAGGACGGGCTCTTTTGTTTTGCGGACGGGGCGGAAGGAGCGGCGGGCCAGATCGGGGCGGAGGGAGTCTGGCAGATGGCTGGGGGAAAGGCGGCAGTCTTTGATCCGCTCCAGATTAAGGATGGTGTTTACGCTGTATTTTCCCCGGCGGTGTTCTAGGCAGCAGAGGCGGAATTTATCATCCTTTGAGGAATACTGGAGCTGGAAGGGGGCCACCTCAAAGGTGTGGCGGCGCTTTTTCCTGCCTTCGTAGCAGATTAGGAGGGGGCGGTATTCCCGGATGGCTTTTAGGATGGTCTGGAAATGACTGCGGTAGGCGGCGGTGTAATAGGGGTCTCCATCCTCAAAGCGGTCGAAGTAGTGAAAATCTTCCTGGCGGTAAAGGGGCTCTAAGTCTTTTAAAGCCTCAGAAAGGCTCAGAAGTTCCTCATCTGTAAAGAATAAGTGTATTCTGGGGTCAAAGGTTAAAGCGGCCAGCCAGGCCTTCTGGAGGGCTGTAAGGGGCATTGAAAGAGGGGAATGCTCCAGCACACTTTGAAAGAGGCCGGAAGTTTCCTCTGCGGCGCGCAGCAGGGGCCATGTGCCGTCGGTAAGCTTTGGGATCACGGCCAGGGAGGTTTCCCCAAAGGCATAGGCCCTGCAGAATTCTTCCATCTCTTTGCGGCTTATGTGCCGGCTGCAGGCCTGCTCCAGGATATGGCGCACTGTGTGGTAATAGCAGCTGTATATTTCATTAAAGAGTTCCATTTTTATGTATTCACGTCCTTTTCTTTTTTGCAGTACATCTGATACATCCGTTCCCAGTCTCTTACAACCTTAAAGACAGAGGCCTCGCTGGTTCCCTGTATATCCAGGATCCGGCCGGTGAAGGTCTTGATCCAGGAAAGCATTTCATTTGTATCAAAAAATGAACCGGTGTACAGGTATTCGTGTTTCCGTATTTTAAGGATCTCGCCGCCTTTTCCTTCCCTGTAGAGCCGGGACAGGATATAAGGCTCTGTTTCTTCATCGATATAAAGGTGCAGGCATACGGTTTCCAGGCGGTTTTGTCCATTTCCGAAGGACACGCCCCAGCACCGGGGAAGGTTATTTTTTAGAGCGTTTAAATGACGGGTGTAGTTTTCTGCGGGTTCTCCGGCTGTGACAGAGAGGATGGAATCTAAGCGGGCGTTGTGGAAGCGCCGGAATTCCGGCTGGTACAGGCACAGATACCGCCTTCCGGTGCGGGTGCTTACAAATATTTTGAAGGGAATTCCGGTCTGGGTGGTGATGCTTCCTGTTTTTGCGCTTTTATTTTCATATGTGATGGAACGGCGCTCTTTGATGGCCGTAAGGATTTCCAGAAGTATTTTATCTTCCAATGTGTGGACGATAAAATGATGTTTAAACTGGAAAAGTTCATTTTTTCCATTCTTCCAGTCCAAAATGGTGCTGCCGATGAAGCCGAAGGGCGCCGCCTCCTGGAAAAATGAAACGGCGGTAAGGAGTTTCTCCCACATGGGAGAATCCTCAGGAAAGAGGGGAGGAAGCAGCCCATAGAGCAGAACTTTTCCTTCTTTATGAGAAGCTAAAAGCCCCAGGGATTCGTATTCTTTTAATTTCAGCCGAACCGTCTGGGAGTCAAAGACTGCGCCGTAGGACAGGGAAATGGCATCGCAGAGGGAGGCGGCTGTCATACCCTCGGGATGGTCTGCCAGTTGGTCAAGTATGAAAAAATGGAGCAGAATATCATTGTCTGTAAAGCTCTTTGACTTCCAGGCGGCGTAAAGGGGGTTCTGGGGTACGGTTTTGCTGTCGACATTGATATAGACGTGCTTTCCCTTAGCCGTATAGTCTGAGCGGGTGAAGTCTCCCAGCCAGCTCTCAATCCGTCTGCGCTCATTGTCGTAGGTCCGGGCGCTTTTCGCGTCAAAATCATTTCTCACCTTAAAACCATAGATGTAAAACTGGCGCATATAGTCCCGGATCCGGTCAAAATTTTTGATCAGTTCCTGAAATTCAGCCATAAAACCCCTCCTTTGCGGCATTTCAGAGTCATTCTCATACCATTATACCGAGTTCGCACCTTTTTTTAAATGATAAAAATGGAAATAAGGGTTAATATAGGGCCATAACAAAGAAGAAGTTCCATTTAGAGAAATGAAAGGATGTGTGAGTGATGTTCGTTATGTACGAGAAAGAAAAAATGAAGGTTCCGGTTAGAGTGTGGCTGGAAAAAAGTGAGGATTTAGAGAGCAGCTGCAGGGAACAGGCAGAGCATCTGGCGCAGCTTCCATTTCTCCACAAATGGGTGGATCTGATGCCGGATACCCATGCGGGAAAGGGGATGCCCATCGGGGGCGTGATCGCGGCAAAGGGTGTGATTATCCCCAATGCTGTGGGAGTGGATATTGGCTGCGGAATGGCTTATACGGAGACGAATATTCCGGTTCAGGCCATCCGGGAGATACAGACGGGAAACGGAAATCTGATCCAGGCCATCATCGGGGATATTATGAGAAATGTTCCTGTGGGATTTGGCCACCATAAGCTTCAGATGCCTTCTTATACCATGGACCGGGCTTTTGATGAATTTGGTCTTTATGAGGAGGACGGGGAGCTTTTAGGGCAGCTGGAAGCGGGGTATTATCAGATCGGGACTCTGGGAGGCGGAAATCATTTTATCGAGCTTCAGGAGGACGATCAGGGGATGTTAGCGGTAATGATCCACTCCGGAAGCCGTCATTTTGGAAAATCAGTGTGTGATTATTTTCACAATAAGGCCCGGGAACTGAACCGGAAATGGTACAGCCAGGTGCCGGATGAATATTTTCTTGCATTTCTTCCGGCAGACAGCCCGGAGGGGCGCCAGTACCTCCGCTGGATGCAGCTTTCTATGGATTTTGCCAGGGAAAACAGAGAGAAGATGATGCTGGCGGTAAAGGCCATTCTGGAAAAATATATTGGAAAATATACGGAGTTTTCCCTGGAATGTTCCGATGATATAAACTGCCATCATAATTATGCGGCTCTTGAGACCCATTACGGCGAGGAGGTCTGGGTCCACAGAAAAGGGGCGGTCCGGGCTGAAAATGGAGAGCTGGCGGTGATTCCCGGAGCCATGGGTTCCTACAGTTATGTGGTGATGGGAAAGGGAAATCCGGAGAGCTTTTGTTCTTCTTCCCACGGGGCCGGGCGGCTCTACTCCAGAAAAGGGGCCATGGAGGCATTTTCCTGCGAGGAAGTGATCCTGGATCTGAGAAAGCAGGGTGTAGTTCTTGGAAAGAAGGGAAAGTCGGATGTGGCGGAGGAAAGCAGGTTCGCTTATAAGGATATTGATATTGTAATGAAAAACCAGACTGACCTGGTGGTGCCGGTGAAGCGGCTGAAAACGGTGGGTGTGGTGAAAGGATAATGGATTGTATTCCCGGTTCCCTTTTGAGGAAAGGGGATTTCAAATATGGTCAGTTCTGCCCTTGAGATGAGTGTTCCTGGACTCTCTGGTGCCGCCGCCTGTGGCGTGAGGGTATTCCGGCAGGATTGAAGATTTTTTATTACGATGTGTCGCGGGTTCGACTCCCGCCGTGATTGGGTCACGTAGCTAAGCGGTTATAGCAATCGTCATTGGACATTTTCCAAATGTCACAGGAAAACAGGAAAAGAAGCGCCGCCGCTCCGGCTGATGGATGCAGAAATACCGGGGCATACAGAGGCAGTCCAAAGACAGGCCTGCGCCTTTTCGGATACCGTTCGGAGTGTTTGTGAAGGAATGAGAGTTTTGTCTGTTCACAAAAGCGCCGGCTTAAGGAAGGGCCCCCTGGAGCTTTGGATGGGGCGGGACGCTGTTCTTTTCTCTATCACAGAATTTGAGGAGGTAAGGGATATGATTAAGAAATATACCATTAAAGAAAATGAGTGCGGCTATCTGACAAAAAACGGCCGCTTTGTGAAAATCTTAACAGCAGGAACCTATCATTTTCTGAATCGGTCCGGGTATCTGGTTCAGATCACAGAGATGAAGGACGGGGTAAAAACCTTTGGGATCCCGGAGGAGATCCTGATGAAGGATCAGGGCTTTGCTTCTAGAGTGGTAAAGGCGGTGCTTCCTGATACTTCTATCGCCCTGCGCTTTGTAAACGGAGCATTTAAAGAGGTGCTGACAAAGCCGGAGAACCTGTTCTGGAATGTATTTGAGAAAAATGAATTTCAGCTGATCGATATTACTGCGTCCCGTATGGAGGATTCTCTTCCAAGGATGTATATGGATCTGATGCCTGCCAGATACTATAAGAAGATCGTCGTAAAGGACGGCGAGCAGGGGCTTTTGTACCGGGACGGACGGTATGAGGAGACGCTGGAGACCGGGGTGTATCATTACTGGAATTATGGAAAGGAAGTGACCTGCAAGATCTTTAACATGAAGCTCCAGCAGGTGGAGATTGCCGGTCAGGAGATCCTGACGGCGGATAAGGTGGGGCTGCGGATCAATATGGTGTGCAGCTACCGGATCCTGGATCCTTTGGAGCTGGTGCAGAGGGTGGAAGGGGTTCAGACTCTTCTTTATACCTGTGCCCAGCTGGCTGCCAGGGAGTATGTGGGACGCTTTAAGCTGGATGAGCTTCTGGAGCAGAAGGAGCAGATGGGCCAGTACATTCTGGAGCGGATGAAGGCGCTGGGGAAGGAGCTCTGCGTGGAGGCTGCCTCTGCCGGGATCAAGGACATTATTCTTCCCGGGGAGATCCGCGAGATCATGAACACCGTACTTCTGGCCGAAAAACGGGCCCAGGCCAATATGATCACCCGGCGGGAGGAGGTTGCCTCTACCAGAAGCCTCTTAAATACCGCAAGGCTTCTGGAGGAAAATGAGACCCTCCGCAGGCTGAAGGAGATGGAGTATCTTGAGAAGATCTGCGATAAGGTGGGGACTATTACTATTAATGGAGGAAAGGGGATTTTAGAGCAGCTGGGGGAGCTTGTGTAGTCCTTTTGTGGTATCATCTTATGTAAGATAGAAGAAAACAATCACCAGGAGGAAAAACATGAAAAAACAATTACTTGCTCTGCTGCTGGCATGTTCCATGCTGGCAGCTTCCGGCTGTGGAAAAGGGACTTCTGATACCGGGACCCAGACAGGAGGAGGCATTCCCTGGATCGACTCAGATCTGAAGGAGAATATCACAGCGGATATGGAGCTTTCCCCAAAGGAGGATTTCCATCTGTATGTAAACCATTCGTGGCTTCTTGAAAATGAGATTCCAGAGGGCTATTCCACCTCAGGACCATTTCTGGACGTGTATATGGATACCACCAAAAAGGCCCAGGCTCTTTTGGAGGATGAGACCATAGAGGGCCATGAGGCCGCCCTTTGCCGGGAGCTGTACCAGACCTGGATGGACTGGGATCAGAGAAATGCCCTTGGCATGGAGCCGGTGATGGCGCGGGTAAAGGATATCCGGAGTATTCAGTCAATAGAGGAGCTGTCAGCTTTTCTCTGCGACGAAGAGCGGAGCCGGAATGTGCCTGCATTTTTAAGCTGTGTAAATAGTGTGGATCTTAATGACGCCTCCTCTTATGTGGTGGATGTAGTTAATGATGGTCTCTTGCTGCAGGATTCTGCGGAATATGAGAAGCGGACGGAGCAGGGAGAACGGTATGAGAAGGCCTTTGGAGAGCTGGGAGCGGTGATGCTTAAAAAGGCTGGTTTTTCACAGGAGGAAGCAGAAAAAGTGCTGGAGCAGGTGCTGGAACTGGAGACAGAGCTGGCCGGCGGAACCCTGACCATGGAGGAACAGATGTCCCCGGATCTTTTTGAGCGGATCAATAATGTGTATACCATGGAGGAATTAAAGGGCCTCTGTTCTCGTTTTCCTGTAACGGAGATGATCCGGTCTCAGGGCTACGGAAACGGGGAACGGCTGAGAGTGACAGAGCCGGATTATTTTACGGTTCTGGACGGACTTTACAATGAGGAGAACCTGGAAAAGATCAAGTCCTATATGCTTTTTAAATACCTTACTTCTATGGCCTTTTATCTGGATCAGGAGGCATTTGACGCCGAAATCCAGTTTGAGAATACTGTAGGAGGCTCCACCGGCCGTCTGCCGGATGAGGAGTACGCCTTTGAGGTGGTGATGGGAAGTCTCCCTCAGCCCTTAAGCCGCGCGTATATAGAGAAATATGACGCTTCTAAGGAAAAGCAGGATATAGTCAGGATGTGTGAAGAGATCATCGGGGTGTACCGCCGGATGCTGGAGGATCAGGAGTGGATGTCAGAGGAAACCAGGCATATGGCAGTGGAAAAGCTGGAGAATATAAAGATCAATGCAGTGTATCCGGATGAATGGGAGGATTACAGCGGCCTGTCCATAGAGGGATTGTCTTTGACAGAGGCACTGAATGAGATTGGGGACTTTGAGACAGCCCGGGACTGGAACAGGACCAACCAGAAGGCAGACCGGGATGAGTGGGAGATGAATACCCTGGAAAGCAATGCCTACTACAATCCTCAGAATAATTCCATTAACATTCTATTGGGAATTCTTGGAAGTGAATTTTACCATAAGGATATGACAGAGGAACAGCTTTACGGCGGAATCGGCTCTGTAATCGGACATGAGATCTCCCATGCCTTTGACACAAATGGTGCCCAGTTTGATAAGGAGGGCAATCTGTCAAACTGGTGGACCGATGAGGATCTGGATGCGTTTAAGGCGAGAGCGGACCGGCTGATTGCTTACTATGACGGGATCACTGCCTATGGAGGCTGCCAGGTGCCCGGGAAAAATATCCAGACAGAGGCCATAGCAGATATGGCAGGGGTCAAATGCCTTCTGATGATTGCGGAGAAAAAAGAGGGCTTTGACTATGACAGCTTCTTCAGGCAGTATGCATCTGTATGGAGACGGCTTTCCAGTCCTGAGTTTGAATACCTCTGCCTGAACCAGGATTCCCACCCCCTTCATTATCTGCGCACCAATGCAACATTGCAGCAGTATGAGGAATTTTATGAAACCTATGACATACAGCCTGGAGATACCATGTATCTGGCACCGGAGGAGCGTGTGGCTGTATGGTGAATAATCTGCAGTAATTTTTTATTGACTTTAGCGTATTAACTTGCTATACTTTTTTCTAAAGTGTGATCCGTGAAACGGGCATCCCCAATATCACACAAAAATCAAGGAGGTATGTGTTATGTCTTACGTTGATGAAATCTATGAGAGAGTCGTAGCCCAGAACCCGGGTGAGCCGGAGTTCCATCAGGCAGTGAAGGAGGTACTTGATTCCTTAAAGCTGGTGATCGATGCCAACGAGGAGAAGTACCGCAAGGCAGGTCTGTTAGAGCGCTTTACCGAGCCTGAGAGAATCGTATCCTTCCGTGTACCCTGGGTAGATGACAATGGCAAGGTTCAGGTAAACAAGGGCTACAGAGTACAGTTCAACAGCGCCATCGGTCCTTACAAGGGCGGACTTCGTTTCCATCCATCTGTAAACCAGAGCATCTTAAAGTTCCTGGGCTTTGAACAGACCTTAAAGAACTCTCTGACAGGCCTTCCTATGGGCGGCGGCAAGGGCGGCTCCAACTTTGACCCTAAGGGCAAGTCTGACCGTGAGGTGATGGCATTCTGCCAGAGCTTTATGACAGAGCTGTACCGTCATATCGGTAAGGATACAGATATTCCTGCAGGTGATATTGGTGTAGGCGGCAGAGAGGTAGGCTTCCTGTTCGGCCAGTACAAGAGGATGACCGGCTTATATGAGGGCGTTCTCACAGGCAAGGGACTGACCTTCGGCGGCTCCCTGGCAAGAACCCAGGCAACCGGCTACGGCCTGATCTACATCCTGGACGAGATGTTAAAGCACAACGGCAAGGAACTGGCAGGCAAGACTGTTCTGGTATCCGGTTCTGGAAATGTTGCCATCTACGCTACAGAGAAGGCTCAGGAGCTGGGAGCGAAGGTAGTTGCCTTAAGCGATTCCAACGGCTATATCTATGACAAGGACGGCATCAAGCTGGATGTTGTAAAGGAGATCAAGGAAGTACGCAGAGGCAGAATCAAGGAGTATGTGGATGCAGTTCCTAGCGCTGTTTATACAGAGGGCAAGGGTATCTGGACCATCCCATGCGACATCGCCCTTCCATGCGCGACTCAGAACGAGCTGAACCTGGAGGACGCAAAGACTCTTCTGGCAAATGGCTGCTTTGCAGTGGCAGAGGGCGCAAATATGCCTTCCACCAGAGAGGCAACTGACCTGTTCGTAGAGAACAAGATTCTGTTCATGCCAGGTAAGGCAGCAAACGCCGGCGGCGTAGCTACCTCCGGTCTGGAGCAGAGCCAGAACTCCTTAAGAATGTCCTGGACCTTCGAGGAAGTAGATGAGAAGCTCCATGATATTATGGTAAATATCTTCGCGAAGGCTGCAGATGCGGCAGAGAGGTACGGCGTTCCTGGAAACTATGTAGCAGGCGCCAATATCGCTGGCTTTGAGAAAGTAGCAGATGCTATGCTGGGGCAGGGTATTGTTTAATCTCAGGATAAAAAATAAGAAAAATGATTTTGGGCCGGAGGCTGCTGTTTGGCAGACTCCGGTTTTTTTTGCTTGCTTTGTACAATTATTCCGAATGGTGTAAAGATCTTGTGAAAAATATTATATAAAATTAATAAATAGTTTACAAAGCCTACAATAAACTTTATAATAATCTTATAAAATTTCAGGAGGAAAAGACTATGGAATTACAAATAGTACCATTGATCATTGTGGCTGGTTATCTGACTGGTATGATGCTGATCGGCTTCATCGTAGGCAAGCTGCAGATCAAGGACAGCAGTGACTATATGCTGGCAGGACGGCGTATGGGCCTGTTTATGGTGGCATTTTCTCTGTCTGCCAACAATATCGGAGGCGGTTCTACAACGGGACTGGCTCAGAAGGCTTACGGAGAATGGGGCATGAGCGCTATCTGGTATGTGCTGGCAGCATCCATTGCCATGATCCCGCTGGCTTATTTTGCGCCCAGGATCCGCAAGACCATGGCAGTTACCATTCCTGAGGTCGTAGGACGGCGCTTTGGCGGGGTGTCCAGCAGCCTGACGGCTGTTTTAAGTGTCCTGTCCCTGTTCTGCCTTACATCCTCTCAGATTGCGGCCTCTGGCTCCGTAGTGGCCAGCCTGACCGGTATTCCTACCAATGTGGCTCTGTTGATAGCCGGAGCGGTGGTGATCATCTACACTACCTTTGGAGGGATGATCGCGGACCAGGTTTCTGACCTGATCCAGTTTACTATTATTCTGGTGGGTCTTGCCATTGCAACGCCCTTTGTCATTCAGGGCTGCGGCGGCTGGGCGGCTGTTTCGGCGGCCCTGCCTCCGGTACAGCTTAGTTTTACAAAGATCGGCTGGGTTACTATCATTGGTTACATTTTTAACTATTTCTGTACCTTCCTGGCAGGCCCTGAGATGGTGTCCCGTTTTGAGACGGCAAAGAGCGAGGAAACAGCCAAGCAGGCAGCCTGGCTGTCGGCGGTACTGATGGCGGCCATGTCTATTTTCCCTACCCTTCTGGGTCTGGCGGCTCTGGCTACCATGCCTGATCTGGAAAATGGAGGCGCAGGCGCCATGATGGCAGTTACAAGCGCTCATTCTCCGGCTGTGATTGTAGGTATGATCTCAGCGGCGATCATCTGCGCGACCATGTCCTCCGCAGATTCAAACCTGCTGTGTATGTCTACGATGATTATGAATGACCTGTACTTAAAGTACAGCGGCAAACGGCTGGGTGAAAAGCAGATCATCACCTATACCCGCTGCTGCAACGTGGTTTCGGCGGTGATCGCTATGGTGATCGCCATGGCAGGAGTGCCCATTGTTACCATGAATACCTTTGCCTTCGGTATCCGCTGCGCCGGTCCCTTTGCCGCCTACGGCCTGGGTCTGGTGGTTCCAAAGGCAACGAGAAATTCCGGCGTGCTGTCTCTTTTGGGAGGCACTGTGGGCTTTTGCTTCTGGCAGTATCTCAGCGGCGGAGGTTTTAAGTTCGGCATACTTCCGGTGGTGTTCGGCTGTGCGGTCAGTGTGGTTGTATTCTTCGCGGTGAACCTGATCGAGTGGGGACGGGGCGTGGAACCGGCGCCTTCCGCTTACGGGGATGGGAAGCATTGATGAGAGATTTTTGAAAGAGGAGCTGTGAAATTTTTCACGGCTCTCTTTGTGTTTTTCAGTGATGCTCTGTTTCCAGTTTCTTAATTTTTTTCAGTTCTCTTACTACAAATACAAAGGCCAGCACCGCTGCCGTCAGATCCGCCACGGGGGCCGAGTACATGATTCCGTCGATTCCCATAAATACAGGCAGGATCAGGATCAGCGGCAGCAGAAAGAGGATCTGTCTGGTCAGTGAGATAAAGATACCCTTTGAGGCTTTTCCGATAGAGGTGAAAAAGTTGGCTGTAATAGGCTGCAGTCCATTTAAAAATGTAAAAAACAGGAAGATTCGGAAATACTGTTCTGCAAACCGGAAGTATTCCTCGCTGCCGGAGCCGAAGATGGCGATGATCTGCCGGGGGATCAGCTGGAAGCAGAGGAAGGACAGGGTGGAGATAATGGTTGCGATCATAACCGCCTTCAGATATGCCTCCCGCACCCGTTTGAACTGCCTTGCGCCGTAGTTGAAACTGACAATGGGCTGCAGTCCCTGGGACAGTCCCAGCACCAGGGAGAAGAAGATCATATTTACTTTGGAAATGATACCGGCACAGGCCAGGGGGATCTCGCTTCCGTACTGAGACTGCCCGCCGTAAAAGCGGAGAACATTGTTCATAACAATCTGTACAATCATCATGGCAATCTGGTTTAAAAATGGAGCCATTCCCAGGGCCGCTATGGCGCGGCAGTGCTTCAGGCTGGGCTTTAAGGCCGAAAGCCCCAGATGAACGGTTTTAAAGCGCGTCAGATAGACGATGACCATGATGCCGGATACAATCTGTCCGATGATGGTGGCAAGGGCCGCTCCAGCCATCCCCATGTGGAAGGTGAAGATAAACAGGGGATCCAAAATGGTGTTGATCACCGCCCCGGCAAGGGTGCAGAGCATGGAAAACTTAGGGCTTCCGTCTGCCCGGATCAGATTGGAACCGCCGGTGGTCAGGATGAGAAATGGAAATCCAAGGGAGGAGATGCCAGTATAGATCAGGGAATACTCCAGCACCTCCGGCGTGGCACCGAACAGGTTCATAAGAGGATCTAAAAACATCCGTACAACCAGACACAGGATCACGCCGATAGAGGCCAGCATGAAAATGGCATTTCCCGCAAAGTGTCTTGCGTTTTCCTTATCTCCCTGTCCCATGGCAAGGTTAAAATTAGCCGCTCCGCCGATGCCGCACATCAGAGAGATGGCGGTGCAGGTGATGGTGAGAGGAAAGGCTACATTGGTAGCTGCATTTCCCAGCATACCCACGCTGCGGCCGATGAAAAACTGGTCTACGATGTTATAAAGGGCGCTCACCAGCATGGCAATGATGCTGGGAATGCCAAACCGGGCCAGAAGCCGGTTTACTGGTACACTGCCCAGAGGGTTGGACTGGGCGGTATCTGAGGAAAGTGCTGTTGTTGGCATGGTGTTCTCCTTTGTGCTTGTGTAAAAATATGGGTTTGAACTATTATTGTAGCGTAAATGGGGCGGGTTGTCTATGGGGCTTGGGTGTTCGGGCGGCGGAAAATCGGGGATTATATCAAAGCGGTAAGAGAACATAAGGATATTAGAATAGAAAACTATGTCAGGTTGCAAAAATCTTCCGTAAAGAGGTGAATAGGTGGTATAATGGAATCGATATTTTATGCACATGATCCAGGATTTTTGGAGAGTAAATAATCATTAGGAGGAACAAACCATGACAAACAAACCTACCCCCATCCAGAATTCCGACTGGGAGCTTTCGGAGGATTTTTATAAGCCTGCAGAGGGTGCGGGCGAGCTGCGTCTGGAAGATTTTATGGAGCCGGAGGAGGCCCCGGCATCGGAGAGATCTGCTTCTTCACAGATAAGTGAGCAGGTACAGCAGCTGGCCGCCCGGATCCATCAGGTTAAGGAGCTTTCTGTCCAGGGCAAAACAGCGGCCCAGATCGGGGAAGCTCTTGAGATGGATCCGAAGCTGGCTGCGGATATTATGATCTGCGTCCAGTCCTTTCCTGAGGATAATGATGTGGCGGTGGCACATCTGATTATGATGGGGTGACGTGGCAGGCAGCTGCTTTCTGTTTTTACTTTATAGTTTACATAATGTGCGGTGCTCCGCTTATGGTATAAGCGGAAGGCTTGGATAGATCAACCCGTGACCATACAATAGAATTTAAGGATTTTAAATAGTCATAATTCAGATCCATTCCCCATCCAGGCTCATTATTTGGCCGGATAAAGCCGTCGCGGACTGTAAGGACGGAGGTAAACAGATCCTTATCCATGCCTTCCTCTCTGGGTTCATTTTCCAGAAAGGTAGTATTGTAAACAGACATACAGAAATGGACGTTGATGCAGTTGGCCAGGGAGCTTAATGGGTTATGAGGGCTTATATTGCGGAAGGAGGGTTCAGCCATAGCGGCAATTTTCAGCATACCAGTAAAACCGCCTGCAAGGAGTATATCTGGCTGGAGAATATCAACTGCGTGAAGGCGCAGCAGGCGTTCATAATCCCAGATGGTAAAAATCTGTTCTCCGGTAGCGATGGGGACCTGGCGTCCTTCTCCAACCTCTGCCCAGTTTTCCATATTTTCAGGACGGATGGGCTCCTCTGCAAAGAAGGGGCGGTAGGGTTCAATCCGCTTGATGCAGCGCTTTGCCTGAATTGGTTCAAAAATCTTGCTTGCCATATCAATACCAATCTCAAATTCATCTCCCAATGCATTTCTCATTCCGGAAAACATTTCCTCAATATCACGTTCTGCATGGGAATTGGGATCATACCCAAGGGATGAAACTAAAGTTTTACAGGCAAAATATCCGTGTTTTTCCATTTTAGGATAAAGAACCTCCAGCGCCTCCTTTGAATTTTTTCCGTATGCATGACAGTAAACAGGAACCTTGTCACGAACAGCGCCTAACATTTTATAAACAGGGAGTCCCGCTGTTTTGCCGGCAATATCCCACAGAGCCAGATCGATGGCGCTGACAACCGTATGCAGGATGGCTCCCCCGGGAAAGCGGGAATAGTTAAGGATTCTTTTCTGGATCCGTTCTCGGTCCAGAGGATCCTGTCCCAGTACCCACTCGGAAACATAGTCAACCATATCAATGACACAGCGGTCAGCTCCTACACAGAAAAGTTCTCCTACACCATGTATGCCTTCGTCAGTATCAATGCGGACGAAATTAAAATTGCGGAACTGATTCGTATGTACGGAATAAGAAGTCAGTTTTGTTATTTTCATAATAAACCTCCATTTTTAAATTAAGATTTAGAGCGGGTAGAACAGCACAGCCATAAAGATCATTGCTGCACCGTAGATAATCCACAAAGGGAAACAGGCCTTCAAAACATCCTTGATTTTGTAATGTCCGGCGGCAAAAGCCATGGCAATAGAAGGAGAGCTGGTAGGGCTCAGCATAGCGGCGGTTGCGCCTGCATAGATGGCTATGGCAAAAGGCCTGGGGTCAAGGCCTCTGGACATGGCAGTTACAATGGCAAGAGTTGCGAAAATATTGGCAGTAGCAGTATTGCTCATGAATTGTGTCAGAAGGGCTGCAGCAATATAAAAGGCAACCAGGATCATAAGAGGAGAGGGGGAACCTCCTAGGAAGCTCATGATGGTATCAGCTACCAGATCTCCTGCTCCTGTATTCTGCATGGCAGTGCCAAGAGGCATAACTCCCACCATCATAAACAGGGCATCCAGATTCATAAAATTTTTTACATCATTCAGATCCAATATCTGAAGATAGAGAAGAATCAGAACCATAGCCACTGTTACGGCAGTCATATCTACCGGAAGATAATTTTTAAAGAGCAGGCCTCCAAAGGTCAGAATGAAGATTCCGTAAATGATTTTTTCCTGAAGGGATGTGAGCTTACTGCCTTCCAGAGAACGTCCTGACAGCTGAGCCTCATCGATTGTTCCCGCTGGGAAAAGCCGCCATCCAATAAATGCCATATAAAGAATACTTATGATACCTGGTACACATACAACCTTGGCGTAATCTACTACACTTAAAAGCTGGCTTTCGGGTACATTGTTCCCTTCTAAAAGGGCATTGATCATAAGAAAAAATGTACCCAGAGGGAGCGCTCCCTGACATGAATGGCCAATGACAGCGCCTGGATAGAGCAGATGGGATGGCTGAATGGGGCTGTCTTTATCCAGTGCAGTCATAAAAGGAAGGAGCATACTGAGTATGGCAAGGGGAGAGGCAAGATTGGTCATAACGGCGCAGATTACCATATATACCAGAATGATCATCTGTCCCTGTCCGGAATGACGGATCACCCATTGCCGGAGCTGATAGACCAGACTCGTCTTGCTTAATGCGCCGCTGAGAATAAACATGGCTCCCAGCATAATGATATTACTGTTGGAGAAATAGGCGTAGGCTTCATTAAAGGTCATAACTCCGGTGAGGCAGAGAACGGTGGTGGCAGTCATCGCCACAAGCCCAAGCCGAAACCGTCCGCTCATAAAACCAATTACCATTCCCAGAATAACGATCAGTGTGATAATTAATCCTGTATTCATGATACCTCCTATAAATATTTGGAAAACTTATTTTTGATTGTCATTTCATATAATTTGCCGGCGAAATACTGATATAGTTAGTATAAAATAGATAATTGATATTGACAAACGGGAAAAAACTATATAATTTATAAGAAAAAGTTATGTTTCTATCCGGGAGGGGTAAAGGTGGATGTTACAGACCAGCAGTACATGATCGCATTAGCAGAAGAAAAGTCAATTACCAGAGCCGCAAAGAAGCTGGGGCTTTCTCAGCCTGCTTTGAGCAGCTGGCTGAATCATATGGAGGATCAGCTTGAAACAGCTCTTGTCATACGGTCTAAAAAGGGATTGGTTCTTACGTTAGCGGGACGTATTTATCTGGATGGCGCATACCGTATGATGCAGGTACGCAAAAGAGTATATGCAGAGATTGCAGATGCTCTGGGTTGTCAAAAGGAGGTCATCACAGTAAGCGGAACGCCGAATGGGGGAGCGAAGGTATTTTCTATTGTATTCTTTATTTTCCGGGAGCAGTTTCCAGAAGTATCTCTGCAGTTTCTGGAGGCATATAATCAGGAAACCATGAATATGGTCAGAGAAGGCAGAGCTGATTTTGGTATATGCAGCAGCTTAGATACAGATTCTTCTGATTTTGAATATTTATCAGCCAGTGAACGGGAATTGGTGGTTATGCTTCCATCGCATCACAGACTGGGATATGATGCTTCGGGATTGAAAGCGGGAGCCAGACTGCCTTCTGTCGGCTTGGAGGCTTTGTCTGATACGCCTTTTATTATGCCGGGAAGGGAGATGTCCTATTATGATGGGCTGATCCGTTTGTTTGAGCAGGCACATTTTTATCCAAAGGTATTGTTTCAGAGTGCAAACGTAAAACTGCTGTATCAGATTGTCAAGAATGGAAATGGAGCGGCGGTTCTTCCGAGATACCTGTTTTCACCGTTGGATCCGGTATCGCCATTTTCGCTGAAACCGCGTTTTGCTCATTTTTCATCGGTGATCTGTCGAAAGGGTATAGAAATGACGCCTGCCAAGAGAAAGCTGGCAGAGCTTCTAGCCAGGTATGGGGCAGCAGAATAGAGGAGCGGTTATAAATGGATGTACGGGTATTAGAATATCTTATTATGATAGAACAGGAAAAAAGCATTTCGGGAGCGGCACAGAGGGCTCATGTATCTCAATCAGCTTTAAGTCAATGTCTGGCCAAGGCAGAAACAGAGCTGGGGAGTCCCCTTTTTGTACGTGTTAACCGTCAGATGGAGCCGACCCGCATAGGGGAAATATATCTGAAGGGGGCCAGGGAGATGCTTGAGATTAAAGAGGATGTTTACCAAAAGATCAGGAATCTGGAAAGCTCCGGTGCCCGGTCAATCAGGCTGGCAATGGATTGCCAGGTTTATCAGAAGCTGGTTCAGTCTGTGATTCCGGTACTTAAGGAGGAGTATCCTGAAGTACAGCTTAAGCTGCTTACAGCAGACTCTCTTACTGTACGTCAGTATTTGACAGAACAGATTGTAGATGGAGGAATTTTGTGCGGCCGGGAAAATTCAAGCAGTATGCTGACATTGCGCCCTCTGTTTCGGGAGCAGCTTACAGCCGTTTATCCATATGAGAAACGAGGAGAGCAGCAGCCTTTTGTGTATCCTCAGAGAGGTACTTATTTTCGCCCTGTATTTGAAAAAATATTATCAGAAATGCAGCTGGATCCTGGCTTTTATTATGAGGCAGCAGACTTTGAGCAGATGAAGAAACTGGTACAGCAGGGATATGGATTTACCTTTTTGCCTGAAAACATGGCAGAGGGAGATCCGGCGGTGTATACAGAACCGCTGAAGAAAAGATATGAGTATATAATATTTTTTGGAATCCCCAGATATTCGGAATCGAATCCTGTATTGGAACGATTATATGAGCTTGCAAAGGAGAATGATGAATATGCCTTCTGAATTTCACCCCACCCGCACCCCAAAATACGACGTCCTACGCCTTCTTTCCCTCTTTTCCATCCTCATGGTTCACGCCATGCCTGTAGAGACCTCCACCCGGACGGAATGGTATTTCAACATCATCACGACGCCTGTCCTTTTGTCCTTTGTAGGCATCTATTTTATGATGAGCGGGATGTTTCTTCTGGAAAGAGGAACGGAGCGGATCGGGGCATTTTACAAAAAGCGTCTGATCCAGATCGGGATACCGTTTCTGGTCTATGATTTTATATATTATTGCTACAATGTGCATACAGACGGCGAGGTTTTATCTATTCCGGGGCATCTGGCGGAATTTTTCCGTCAGGTGGTCACAGCCGGAGTACCCAGGGCGGGCCATCTGTGGTATATGTATGCCCTGGCGGCCTTTTATCTGTGCGCGCCTTTTCTGGCTCGGATGCTTAAGGGAATGACAGACCGGGAGCTCAGATTGTTTTTGATCCTTATGCTGGTGCTTCAGGGGCTTGATGTGGCCGGGGAGATCACAGGTATCAGCATCAGCCCCTGGGCTCAGTACGTGCTTTACACCGGCTGGGTATATTACTTTTTACTGGGCTATGGACTGAAGCGGCTGTGCGGGAAAAAGCAGGTTCCTGCGGCAGTATTTCTGGCAGCTCTGGGGCTTTTGTGGGACGTGGCGTCCAAGGTTTTTCTGCCCTGGTGGACACCTGCCAATCCTCACAAATCACCGGCTATGGTCTTTCTCTGCGGAGCCATTTTCCTGGTGTTTGAGCACTTTGGGGATGGGATTCCTCAGTGGATAGGAAGGGCAGGCAGATGGATAAGCGGATACAGCTATTCCATCTACCTGATCCATTTCCTTATCATACGGTTTTTCGTGGTTCCGGCCATGGATGGCTTTCTGAAAGCCCATTATATTGCAGGCTCCTTTGTGGTGACCGCTGCAGGCTTTGTGCTGTCTCTTGGTGTGTCCGTGATCGTAGATCACCTGGTGGTCCGGCCTCTTATTTCTTTAGCAGGGCTTTGTCGAACTCGGGGTTAAAATAATAAAAGTTCTTGGCATCCAGGGTTTCCTTGATCTTTTCCAGAGCCTCGCCGAAGCGCTGGAAGTGGACGATCTCTCTGGCGCGGAGGAATTTAAGGGGCGCCAGCACATCCGGGTCATCAATGATCCGGATCAGGTTTTCGTAGGTGGTCCTGGCTTTTTGTTCTGCAGCCAGGTCCTCGTGAAGATCGGTGATGGCGTCGCCCTTGGACTGAAATTCCGTGGCGGTAAATGGCACTCCGGCTGCGGCAGTAGGCCACAGGCCAGTGGTATGATCGATATAATAGGCGTCGAAGCCAGCAGTTTTTGCCTGCTCCGGCGTCAGATTTTTGGTCAGCTGGTAGATGATGGCGCAGATGATCTCTAGATGCCCAAGCTCCTCTGTGCCGATGTCCGTAAGAAGTCCGCCAACTTCCCTGCATGGCATGGTGTAACGCTGGGAAAGATAACGCATGGAGGCGGCAAGCTCCCCGTCGGGCCCGCCGAACTGACTGATTATTAAGGACGCCGTTTTTGGACAGGTCCGGGTGATATTAACAGGAAATTGAAGCCGTTTTTCATAAGTCCACATCAGATGGCACCTCCTACGTTTTCCCAGGGCAGCGGCCCGTCGGTCCAGGTAAAATGCTTCTGCGCCGGATAGGTGGTCAAAAACTGAGTCTGGTTATTGGTATCCGGGCACACACAGTTTCTTGTAAGGGGTTCAAAGTGTTTCGCGAAGGTCTCAAGCAGCTCTTTTCTCTTTGCCTGCTTGAGACTGAATTCATCCAGAGCCTGGCTGTCCGCAGGATGGGTATCCAGGTAAAGGGTCAGGTCATCCAGAGCGAAGCTGATTTCATTGATCTCCTTTAAAAGGGTGTTCCGATCAGCCATTTACCCCACCTCCCTGCTTATAAAATGGAAGATCCAGGGACGGGAAAATGGTTCCCTGCTTCAGTGCCCTGGCTGGCTCGTAGGGCGTCTCCCAGGGCTGGATGGGGATGGTGGCGATGGCAAGGCACAGATGGGGGACTTCATTTTTACAATTACACAGATCCATACATTTGCTCCTTTCTTGCTGTTTCGTGATACGCTCTTAGTATGGCTGGTGAGACAGGTTCTAAACTTGATAAAATAATTAATTGGTGAAAGTGTTCCCTTTTTTGGTAAAACGTGATATGCTCCACTTAAGGGTTATAAACATAAAAACAGGGGGAACTACATATGATCACAAGACTGGAATCAGATTCCATCGGCACTATGGAGGTGCCTCAGAAAGCCTATTATGGAGTGCAGACCCTTCGTGCGAAAAATAATTTCCGGATCACCGGAAGGCCGCTGCATCCAGAATTTATAAGGAATCTGGTAAGGATCAAAAAAGCGGCAGCATTTACCAATATGAGCGCTCATATGCTGGATGAAGCGGTGGGCCAGGCTATTGTGAGGGCCTGCGATGAGATCATAAGCGGTAAGCTCCACAGTCAGTTTATCGTAGATGCCATCCAGGGCGGCGCCGGCACCTCCGCAAATATGAATGCCAACGAGGTGATCGCCAACCGGGCCATCGAGATTTTGGGAGGACAGAAGGGGGATTATTCCATCGTTCATCCAAACGATCATGTCAACATGGCTCAGTCCACAAATGATGTGATCCCAAGCGCAGGAAAGCTGACGATCCTGGGACTCCTTCCTGGGCTTCTTGACGAGCTGGAGCGCCTTCAGAAGGCACTTCGCCAGAAGGCCATCGAGTTTGATGATGTGGTGAAAATGGGCCGGACCCAGCTTCAGGATGCGGTTCCCATCCGTATGGGACAGTCCTTTGAGGCTTACGCGGCTGTGATCGGCCGGGACATCCGGCGGATCAGGGGACTTGAGGAGGAGCTTAAGCAGCTGAATATCGGAGCTACTGCTGTAGGAACGGCGATCAATGTGAATCCGGTGTACCTGTTCCACATTATCCGAAACCTGAACGTAGTCTGTGAGACGGACTGTGTACAGGCAGATGATCTGTTTGACGCGACCCAGAACCTGGACAGTTTTGTCCATACCTCCGCTGCCCTCAGGGTGTGTGCGGTGAACCTTTCAAAGATCTGTAATGACCTGCGTCTTTTGTCCAGCGGGCCAAAGGCGGGACTGGGAGAGATCAATCTTCCGCCTAAACAGAATGGTTCTTCTATTATGCCCGGAAAGATTAATCCTGTGATCCCTGAGGTGGTTTCTCAGGTGGCATTTAATGTAATTGGAAATGACGTGGCGGTGACGATGGCGGCAGAGGCGGGCCAGTTGGAGCTGAATGCTTTTGAGCCGGTGATCTTTTATAAGATATTTGAATCCATTGACACCATGACCGGCGCGGTAGAGACGCTGATCGACAACTGTATCCTGGGAATTACGGCGAACCGTGAGCACTGTAAGGCCCTTGTGGAGTCCAGTGCAGCCCTGGCAACGGCGCTTTGCCCTGTACTGGGATACAAAAAATCGGCCGATATTGCGAAGCAGTCCATGACCACCGGGGTATCGGTGCGGAAAATCGTTCTGGATGAAAAGCTGATGACCGAAGCCCAGTTGGATCTGTGTCTGAATCTGAAGGACATGACCAAGCCGGGACATATGGCGGAGTTTGTGAAGGTAGATTAAAATGTGCTGACAGACAGCAGAAAGCCCAGGCACTGGGGATGCCTGGGCTTTCTTGTATAAAAGGGGGGATAAAAATGTGTGAAAGGGGGAGGGCCCTTTCGGTTTTTGCAACAATCAAATGTTTTGTCCTCTTGCTTACAGGACATATTATAGGATAAAAGCATTGCAAATTCCATTGTGAACCGACAAAAAAATATTGCAGATCGCCCATAGTATGTTAAGATATAAAAAGAGGATAATACAGATAAAATGTGTATTCAGAAGGGAGAAAAGGATGTATCAGGAAGAAAGCTTTCGCACGCCTCAGATCATCTATGCCCATACCCGCAGTGATGAGGCGGATATGGAGTACAAGCTGCACTGCCACAACAGCTATGAGCTTTATTATATGATTACGGGAAATGTGACCTATTCATTGGAGGGAAAATCCTATCGGCCCAGTCCTGGAAGCCTGATCGTGATCCCTCCGGACTGCTTTCATGGGCTTCAGGTGCTGGATGGAAGCGAATATCACCGGATCCGGGTGCATTTTGTGCCCGAGCTTCTCAGCGAGAAGGAGACGGCTGTGCTTTTGGAGCCATTTTTCAAAAGCTGGTGCTGTTTTGAGGAGCAGTTTCAGCTGGAATGGTATTTTTATTCTCTTGAGGAGTGCGGAGCCTATGGGAAGGAGCTGCAGGATATTGCAATTCGCGCACGCCTGCTGTCAATTTTAGCCAAGATTTTTGCAATCTGCCAGAAGGGCACCGGAATACGGAGCGGAAACGAAAGTCAGGCTCAGGAGATCATACGCTATATTAATCAGCATCTGAAGGATCCTCTTACCCTGGAGGGGCTGGCGGCAGATTTCTATATGAGTAAGAATCATCTGACCAGCATATTTAAGCGGGCAACGGGGACAACGGTAGCCAGGTACATTTTATATAAAAGAATGAATGTGGCAAGGCGTGAGCTGACCGCAGGGGCGCCGGCGGCAGAGGCAGCGTTAAAGGCCGGCTTTGGGGATTATTCCAGCTTCTTCAGAGCCTATAAAAAGCTCTTTGGCTGCGCGCCTACGGATAAAAATACGGCGGCTCTGCCGGATATGGATCAGAGCGGAGTCTTTTGAAAAAAATTATTGACAGATCTGGAAGGGGGATTTTAGGGCATCAGGCAGTGGATAAAATGATGACTGCAGGCTATCGTACTGATAGGGTACGATAGCCTGTTTTTTCAACCGCGCTCTAGAGCCTGTTTGAAAATTCATTCCCGCCATCTGCACGTCCCACTTCGCGGCAT
>URNT01000038.1 GCA_900549235.1 uncultured Clostridium sp.
TTATTATGGACTGAATTTTAGCGCAAAGCAATCCGTCGAATTATTTTGCGCTTACAATGTGTCGGCATTTGTTCTTTCTGGTCATAATATATACCGCCTTTTCCTTAACAGCAAAAAAGAACCCGAGAAAATCTCCGGTTCCCTTTGTACAAAATGTCTGGAAGACAGCATATAAAAGCGAGCGCTCATACCATCATGCTTTGACAAACCCATCTAAGAATTTTAAAATTTATAAAAGAACAGACAATATAGTTGCCATATTCCTAGCCTTTTTTAATAATATTATTTTACAACTATTTCACATTTCCCATGGCGCGTTTATACTCACTCGGCGTGCATCCACAATAGGCACGAAAAACCTGACTAAAATAATGAGGATTTTTACCAAAACCAGTGGCTTCGCATAGTTCATAAATTTTGATATCTGGTTGTTGTTCAATTAACTTTTTCGCGTAATCCATACGCAGATCCATCACATATCTTGTAAATGCAATGCCTGTTTCTTTTTTAAAGAGTTTTCCAAAATAATCTGGATGGATAAAGAGAACTGTTCCAGCTACTGCAGCTATAGAGAGTTCTTCGTCATCCAAATGGTCATGTACATACAGCATAGCTTTTCTCACGATACTACTGAAATTGGCCAAGTTCTGCTCTGATTTATCAGTTTCCCATCGGGTTAAAAGCTGGCGTAGCATTGCTGCAAGTCCATTAAAGTTGGTATAGGCACTTGTCATAAGTAATTCAGCAACTCCATTTTCATGAACATGATTGTTTATGTATTTCGCCAAAATAAGATATAATCTGACACAATAGGTTCGTGTCTCCTCAGGAAGCTTGTTTAAACGACGCAGACTCTCAATCACTTTTTCCATCTCTTTCAATGCTGATTCCGCATCTCCTTTTTTTACGTATTCTTTCAATTCATCAAAGCATGCCTCCCCTTCCATAGATTTCGTTTCCTTCTCGGATAAAATGCAAAATTGATCATAATAAAAGCGATATGAAGATATTCTGGTTAGAAAGCTGTAGCGTTCAGACAGAATATCCCCCGGACTAACTGATACCCAGGACACTGAAAAAGGATATTCGTTTTTTTTACTCCACTCTCTGAAATCAGACAAAATTCTATCAAACTCTATCGTTTCCTGACTGATTGCAAATACAACATGACCCATAAACAGGGTGACAACTGCTCTAGTGTTTCTTCTGAGGCCCAATACAATTTGTTTTACATTTTCTAATAAAAGGTTTAGACCTCCCAAATCTTCTTCCTCCATGTCGCAGGGAATACACTCTGCCAAAATATAATGGGCTCCAAAAAAATGATTGCTCCAATCATTTTTCTTTCCTCCCAGCAATCCATGTTCCAACTGGCGGACATTGGTATCTTGAATTGTTTGTTTTACCGTTCCCCGAAGCATTTCTTCTTGATGTCGGGTTTCCTTCTTTTCCTCTAATTCGTAAAAAATTCTGGTGATTGTATCTGTTAAGTCAAACTGTGAAATTGGCTTTAACAAATAATCCACAACTCCATAGTGAATAGCTTCTTTTGCATAGGCAAAAGAATCATAGCCTGATAGAACTACCGTCGGAATTTCCGGATATACTTTCCTCATTTGAGAAATAAATTCCAATCCATCCATTTCTGGCATTCGAATATCGGTAATAATCAGATCAAATTGATACTGCTCCATTAATTCCAGGGCCTGCAAACCAGTCATTGCCGGAATAGGCTCTATATCGAGAGAAAGCCAGATGGGCAGTCTTATAATTCCATTTACTATGATGCGCTCATCATCTACAATCAGTGCCCGGTATTTCAACTATACTCACCTCCCGGTTGACAGATACACAGTTTGACCCACGTTCCCTTCCCTTTCCTTGAATATATTTTTAACCCGCTCCCTGGCCCCCCCAGCATTTGAATACGCTCTTCAATATTCAAAAGACCAATTCCTGTATTATTTGGAATCGTCCGCTCTTTGATTTGTGTTAATATTTGTTTAGGGATTCCAGGTCCATTATCCCAAATGTAAAGAATTAGATGATTTGATCTTTTTTTCGCATGAATTTCAATTACACATGGCTTCATCGTAACTTCTGCTGCGTATTTGACTGAATTTTCCAAAATCGGTTGAAGAGAAAGTTTCGGTATTTTTAAATTCATGCACTCCTCCGGAATAGAAAATACCACTTCCAATCGCTCCTCTAGCCGTATTTTTTGAATCGTTACATAACAGGATAAAAGCATCAATTCTTCACTTAGAGGAATTAAATACTGTTGCTGTTTCGTTGCTTCCCGGAAGAGAGTTGCCAGAGACTGCACCATGCTCGATATCTCAGGCCGTCCACTATCCATGGCTAACCAATTAATGGTGTCTAGTGTATTGTAAAGAAAATGAGGATTGATCTGTGCCTGCAGAACCTTAATCTGGTACTCTTTCTCCTTAATCATCCTTAAATAATTGTCTTCCAGCAAACGCCTGATTTCTCCTGTCATAAGATTAAAATTAGCCGCTAAATCCTCAAACTCCCTAATATCCGTATCCAGCACTTTTCTATCAATCTGTACAGAAAAATCTCCTTCTTCTACTGCCTTCATCCTCCTGCTCAAAAAAGCAATAGGGACAGTTATTTGATGAACTACATGAGCCGTTGCTAGAAATGACACAATCAGTATGAACAAAATGGCAATTGTGAAAAATATCATCAACGTGTTCGTTGACATCATCATCTCATTATATCTTACATATCCCAAATAAGTAATACCAGAAAACTCTGACTCTGATTCTTTTTTAAAATATTGTCCATTTTTTTCTTTTATCACTATATCCAGTAATTCCGGACTGCTAAAGATTCGTTTATCTCCAGCATAGATGGGGGATCCTTTATAAAAAATAACAATATTTCCTTTTACAAGACTGCCCTGACGGCTTTCTGCCATCATCTTATCCAGATCCACACGAATCAGAATCATTCCCAACGGACTATATCCTCCAAATGGAGCATCATAGAGTTCCCTCCCGTAAAGAAGTTCCTGTCCATTTCTACGCTCTAGCCACACCGGTTCAGTTCGGAAAGAGCGCGCCTCCATCAGAGATTGTATTTTCTTCTGTTCTTTATCTGTCAGATTATCATTCAAGCTGCCAGTCGAATACTGGCGTCCATTCTGGTCTGTTACAATAATAGAAACAGCATCATTTGTTACTAGAGATCCTGTTATGAGTCGATAATATAAATCATCTACTAAAGTGTAGCGATCTTCCCGTTCCTGGTTAACAGCCCGTAGAGCTTTCTTCACCGTTTTATCATTCATAATATTGAATGCTATATTTTCTATAAAATGCAGCGTATTCTCTATATTCGAAAAGGAGGCTTCAAATACATTAGAAGTCTCCGTTTCCATATCTTTACGATAAATCTGTTGTGACAGAATCACACCAGTTCCAGCAATCAGAAAAAATATAATAATATCAATCCACATGAGCTGCATCATTTTATAATGTAGCCCTCGTTCCTTCTTATTTATAGCTTCCTCCTTCTGAAGTTCATCTCCATCCTACATATTTACATCATCTGAGCTTCGTGCCGCTGTACAGCGCTGTAACCCATCTGTGCTATCATGACCGAACGAACCGCTGAAGACCCATCAAACAAATCTTTTTTATCCTCTGGTATTTCTCCTCCACTGAGTACATTAAAAAACAATTCTAATTCCTGTCGTAAGGAAACCAATATATACTGCGGAGGGCGTTCCTCTGGAGAACCGTATGAAATTCCCCCATCGGTACGTGCAAAAAGTTCGCAAATCGCTGCTGCACTCTTTTCATCTTCAAACAGCGGAATTACCATTTCCCCTTCATCATTAATCACGCGTACATTCGCGTGCTTAAAATCGATTACTGCTCCTGCTTTTGTACCATTAATGCGAATGAAATGGTTCCCCATTCGAAAACCAGAGCCATACTGAAGCGTTGCAAAGGCATTTCTTCCAAAACTCGCAGTAAGTAAAATCACATCATCCTCATCTCCAAATTCTGCGCTGAGATGCCCCAGATTACCGCCTGCCCCATACATTTCTGTAGGTATTCCCATTATCCACTGCATAATATCTATTTCGTGAATATGATGAAACAAATGGCCTCCCGATTTTTTCTGCATTTTTTTCCAACTCACATCGGCTTTTTTCTGCTCCCAACCAGTACGCTCAATATGCATGGTAAGAATATCACCAAAAAATCCTTCCTGAATCATAGTCTTAACTTTAGCAATTCCATAATAGAAATGCATAATATGCCCCACCATCAACGTAACCTTTGCTTTTTGGCATACTGCTACCATCTCTGTGGCCTCTCTGGCATCAAGTGCAAAGGGTTTCTCGCAAAAGATATGTTTTCCCGCTTTAGCCGCCATCAGCACGTGCTTATAATGAAGGTAATTAGGCGTTGCAATAATTATTGCGTCAATCTCTGCGTTTTCCATAATTTCCTCTACAGAAGCAGCCCTTGGACACCCCAATTCGCTGCTTAACCGCTCTGAACTATTTCCTGGACTATAAATCGATGCTAAATGAACTCCTTTCATTTCTCTTACTGCTCTGGCAAATTCCGCTCCAAAATAGCCACAACCCAAAATACCAATTCGAATCATATACCCCATCTCTCCTTTTATAATACTACTTCTCGCCCTAATGCAAGACTTTCCCCTGCTGCCTCCAAAAAACGAACTACTTCCGTCATCTCCTGGTTTGTAACAGGGCTGTGTCCAGTATCAAACATTCTAATAATCTGTTCTAACAGAGACTCATAATATCCTCTCCTATCCTGAGAAACATCGACAAACACACTACCCGATTCATGATAAACTGTACCTCCAAAATTCTTATTGCCGCATCGATTTCCCCGAATAATTCCAATTCTTCCATCCTTCCAAACCCCGGTAATTACATCATGTTGTTCCGTATGAATAACAGAAACTTTGCTACATCCAGTCCCCATAGTTCTGTATAGCATATCAATCATATGAACCCCATACCAGAAGTACCCTGGCTGTGTAGGTGTAAACGGCATTGGTCCAAAAAAATCAGCTCCTATTACAGCATGTGACTCGCACTGTTTTAATGCTTTTGTAAGGCTGTCTGCAAATCGCAAAGAAGATGTGGATAAAACTTGAACGCCATACTTTTTTGCCAACCCAAGCATCATCTTACACTCCTCTGTACTTAAGGCGAATGGCTTATCTACATAAATTGGCTTTCCAAAACGAACTATCTCTTGAAACTGAGCAAGCCGTTTTCTCGCATCTACCTGTTCCAGGAAAACTGCATCGGAATGATGCATCACTTCTGCAATGGATGAATATAATTTTACTCCCCAGTCATTCGTAACCGCCCTAGTAAAATTTTCCATCCTCTCCCAGCTCATATCAAAATCCGGTGATATTGGCCCCGAATATGCTGCAATCACTGGATGACCATTGATATGAAATGGTTCATTTTTCCCATTCAGAATTCTTGAAAACTGAACTGCATGAGAAGAATCCAAACCTATAATACCCAAGTTCATTCTATCATTCCTCCAGTCTGATTGGAAGTCCTGAAAACATAGACTCTCTAGCCCCATCCAATACCTTTATACAATTATATGCTGCACTTCCGTTTAGCAATGGCTCATATTCAGAATCCACATTGCCAGTTCTAATTATATCATGAAAACAAGTCAACTCTTTATAGAATATAGTACTCATCCAGGACGAAGTTTTCATTCCAGGCCTTCCAAATCCCTTTTCGGCACCCCACTTATTTTTCCGGTATTCATCTCTACGCTCTTCATTCTCTGATTCGTTCTCCTGCATGGAGTATGTTATCTCTTTTTGAGTGTTTTCCAACCGAACAATCGCATTTTTAAAATCCAACAAGATTCCTCCTGTCTTTCCCTGAAGCTTTACAAAATGATCGCCCAGATGAAATGCAGATCCAATGGTCAAGGATGCAAATCCACCTCCAAAAAGTTCCATATTCAAAAACACTGCATCTTCCTCATCACCATATCCTGTTCCATGATGAACCAAATTCGTTCCATTTGCATATATTGATACCGGAATACCTGCCAACTGGCAGATTAAATCAATTTCATGCATATGGTGATACAGATGACCTCCGGATATATCTTTCATCTGTTTCCAACCTGTAGATTTCTGAGATCCTGTCCAGTCTGTATGAACTGCTTCAATCATAAGCAGTTCCCCGATTTCTCCAGAATTTAGTAATGCCTTCGCTGTCTGAACTCCTCTTATAAAATTTGTAGTATGGGCAGCAAAAAAATACACTCCTGCTTTTTTTGCCATATCAAGCATTTCTTCTGTATCGTTTAAGTTTAGTGCAATCGGCTTTTCACAGAATATATGTTTTCCCGCCTTTGCCGCACAAACAGCCGGAATTACATGACTATTATTAGGAGTCGTAATGATTACAGCTTCTACTTCATTGTTCTCACACAATTCTTCCATCGAGGAAGCTTGGCAAACTCCTCTTTCCTGTGCAAATGTTTTCGCACGTTCATAATCTACATCAAACACAGTAACCAATCTTGCTTCCGGCAATTTGGCCAGATTGTCCGCGTGAATAGTACCTGCATAGCCGCAACCTATAATTCCATACCCAATCATTTTTCTATCTCCCTCCTACTATAGCGCCACTTTTGTTTCGTCACACTCTCTTATTTATCCGCCCCAGCAGTAAGGCCACCTACAATACTCTTTTGAATGATGGAGAAAAATACAATAGATGGAATAACCACCAACACTGATGCTGCCATCATATGTCCCCACTGTAATGTTTCCATACCACCTTTTAAGGAATAAAGGCCAACAGAAACTGTCATTTTATCTCCACTGCTGATGATTAAAAGGGAATATAAAAATTCATTCCATGCATTAATAAATGCGAAAATTGCTGTTGCTACTAATCCTGGCATTACCAGTGGCAACGCAATATGAAAAAATACGCCTGGTCTCCGCAGTCCATCTATCATTGCCGCTTCTTCAATATCCTTTGGTACCGTTCGAAAATAACTAACTAACAGATAGGTGCAAAATGGAACAGTAAATGACATATATGCTATTAATAATCCCAAAAGTGTATTAACAAGTCCCAGATTTGATACCAGTATAAAATACGGGATTGCAAGTAAAATTGGAGGAAACATGTAAGTCATTACAATCACTCTGGTCAACACTTTCTGTTTCCTGCCTCCAACTCTGGTAATTGCATAAGCTGCTAAAGAAGAAATCGTCATCCCTAATACTGTAGATAGCGATGAGTAAACAAGACTGTTTTTTACATAAATTAGGAAATCTGTCTTATGGAGCAAATCTTTAAACCAATAAAGCGAAAACTGTTCTGGCAAGAGGGATGCTGTATTACTGACAATCTCAAACTGACCCTTGAACGATGCAAATATCACAATAATAAGTGGTCCTGCCGCCAATAAAACCGTCACTATCAAGATTACATATGATAGTATGGTACACGCATTTTTATGCAGTTTTTTTCTCATCACATCACCTCTGCTTCCCAATGATCCAATATTTTAAAATAAATCAGACACGCTGCTGTCAGAAATAGCAATAGAAGAATGGTAACAGCAGAAGACCTTCCCAGAGAATACAATGTCCAGCCCATGCGATAAGCAAAGATTGGTACTGTTTCTGTTGATGTTCCCGGACCACCGCCTGTCAGAAGGAAGATCAAATCAAAACTATTAAAAATCCAGATTGTTCGCAAAATAATAAGCAAACCCACAACCACCCTCACAAACGGAAGCGTAATAAAGCGAAAGCTCTGAATCGAACTGGCTCCATCAATCTGAGCTGCTTCATATAAATCTCTAGAAATCGTCTGCAGACTTGCCAGAATATTAATCGCAAATAGCGGAACTCCAAACCATACATTGATCAAACCCACCGTTAGCATGGCAATTTTCGGATTAGCAAGGAACTGTATTGGCTGTGAAATCAGATTCCATTGAAGCAATTTGGCGTTAACGATTCCATATAAATCATTTAAAAGGTAAGACCATGTGAATGTAACAATAATCATGGGGAATGCCCAAGGAATCAGAACTAAAGTCCGAAATAAACCTTTAAAGCGGTTAATTTTTTGGAGTGATAATGCTACAATAAATCCAAATAGCAGCTGTAATGACAATGAGATTATAGTATATACAACAGTGTTCCAAAGCGCATGGTAAAAATCCTGATTTTGTAGAACCGAAATATAATTATCAAATCCAACAAATTTAACCGTTTTTCCTAGCAGACTTTTATTAGTAAAACTGTAATATATACTGATACATATCGGATAAGCCAGTAGCAATATAGTCACGAGAAACGCCGGTGTAATAAATACTCCAAACATATGGCAATCTACAAAATTTGCGACCCGGTCCCCGATACCTTTTCCGACAATTTGCTGCTTCCGGTGTTGTTTCATAGAACTCCTCCTCCACTTAAAGCAAAAACAAGGATGGAAAAACCATTACTTCCATCCCCGTAATGCATTTATTCCATTAAAATCTCAATCGCCGCATTCAGCTTATCATTGGCTTTTTGCGCAGCTTCTTCCACTGGAGTCCCGTTCAGCACAATATCCTGCAAGCACTCTTCGACAATTCCCTGACTGGTCAATGCTGACGCCGCAGGTGTAAGACCATAGTCCATACCAATAAAAGTTCCATTTTCGATTCCCTCTTGAATATACTCAATTTCTGGCTTGAACTTTTGAATTGTCTCATTGTCATAGAACTCTGTAGAGTTTGCAACCTCTGTTGTCGCTGGTAATTGCCCACCAGGAATCAGATGAAGAAAATCAATATAACGTTCTTTTTCAAAATGAAACTTGATGAAGTCATATACTGTTTCTGGATATTTTGTCTGATTCCACCCCATAAGACCAATTACGAATGTAGTTGTTCCAAGATTCTCTCCATCTGGTCCCATAAACGGAACTGCTGCAATTTTATCCAAAAGTTCAGGGGAGTTCTGTTCAACTCCATTAATATGAAATCCCGAACCAAAAGCAAACGTTGATTTTCCCTGGAAAAATACATCATTTTGTTCGGAAAGTCCATAGTTCACAGAACCTTCCGGAGAACCTACTTTATAGAGGTCTGCCATCAGCTTAATTGCTTTCATCACTTTCGGGTCAGTTAAATTCCCCTTGTTATCTTCTGTAATTAACGAAGCACCCTCCGCTTTTGTAAAACAGCTAAGAAGCTGTGTGCACATCTGATCGTTTTTAGACATAGCAATAGTAAATCCATATCTATTTGGCGGATCTGCGATTTCAGTCACTGTGCTTAACAATTCATCCCAATTTTGGGGAACAGGCAGATTTTTCTCCTCCAGCACATCCTTGCGATACCACATTACATACGAATGGAGGTAATAAGGTATTCCCAGGATCGTATCACCATCTGTAAAGTTATCCAGTGGTTTTCCAAGAAAATAATCTTCTCCCAGTGCATCAATCAATGGATTCATAGGCAATACTGCTCCCGCCTGATTAATTGCAAATAAGTTGTCTGGATTTACACTGCTGACATCAGGTAGTGCCCCTGCTGCTAGTCCAGCTGTCCATTTCTGAGTGAACACATTCCAAGGATATACCTCCACATTAATTGTTACATTGGGATGTTCTTTCATATATTCAGCTACCATCTCATCTATATAATCCTTACGTGCTCCCTCAGTAAATGTATGCCAATATGTGATGGTTTTTTCCGTTCCATCATCAGTAATAGCTGCCATAGGATCCGTAGCTTCAATTTTTTGCGCATCTTGTCCCGCAGCCACAGTAGTATCTTTCATTACTGAAGATTCATTTTCTTTCTGTCCTCCTTCTCCACTACATCCCACCAAACTCATCGTCGCAAGCGCTGCCGCCACAATCAGAACTATGTTTTTCTTCATAATCGTCTTTATCCTTTCTTTTCATTTAGGAAGCTTCCTTATCTGCTTCTATTTTAGCAAACATCATCTCTTGAGTTAATTCAAAAAACAGACATAAATGGTAAAATTTCCGAAAATATAAAATTATAATTTCTGTAATGAAATAATTCATTCCAATCACATGCCACTTTTTTTCATGCTTAATAGGATTAGGGTGTCAAAAGCTTAAAAACCTTTGATATATATTTATACCTTGTATCAGGCACCAATCTATGCTCAAAAAGTTGTTCTCGTTGCAGATGGTGCTTATGGGAGCAAACTGAATGTTGCAGAAGCAGCTAAACATGAGATCAACCCCATAACCACAAACTTTACAGGTATAAAACTAGCTGAAATTTTTTTGGAATTCAAGTTTAGTGAAGATAGACATATACTACTGGAATGACACTATCTGAGGAACTGACAATTCTTTTGCAATATTTTGTACGATGTCGATTTTGGAAATAGATTTGTTGTATAGAATAAAAGCATGATTCGGAACAATGTTGGTACAGGAAAACATAACAATAATGGCCTAATACCCTTAATCTTGTTTTCCTTTTAAATAGGGATAGTGGAAATATGCATCTTTAATGGTATGCGGAGCCAGTGACGAAGTTTTTGTCTTTAAAGCTATGGCATCATCCACAATGCAGAAAACAGGTTTTCCGGTGCGCAATATTCCCAAAATAGATAATTTCAATAACAGCGCTTTTTAAAGTATCTGAAAACAAGTAAGCATCGCACTCCCTTTGACTATTCCTATTATGACACCAGCGTCTTTATGTACCGTCGACTTACTAATCCCAAACTTCCTCGCCGTCTGCCTGACCGTTGCGTTATGGTCTATGATGTAATTGGCGATGGCGGTGGCACGTTCTTCGATATACTCCTTCATGGGTTTCCCCCTGAGATTGTTTTTTACACCATATGAAAGAAATCAGTCATTTATGCGGGAATCCCTTGTTATTCCCTACTCTTTTCCTTTATAATATACATATTCAGTCAAAACAATAAAATCTTACAGGAGACCCACCCATGAACCAAGACCACCTCTTTATGAAACAAGCCATCGAATTATCAAAAGAAGCCGTCCGCCGCGGCAACGAGCCCTTCGGCGCCGTATTAGTGAAGGACAACGAAATCGTCTGCACAAACGAAAACCAGATCTACACCCGGCATGATTTTACCAGTCACGCGGAAATAGGGCTGATCCAAAGCTTTTGCGGGGAGACCGGGATTACGGATCTCAGCGAATATACTCTTTACTCCAGCTGTGAGCCCTGCTTTATGTGCAGCGGCGCCATGGTCTGGGCGAAGCTTGGGCGGCTGGTGTATGGGGCCAGTGATGTAGATCTGTGCGGGCTGATCCAAGCTCAGGGCAGTGCCTGCAGCCAGATTGTATTTGAACATTCCGGCCACCGCCCACAGGTTACGGCAGGCGTGCTGAGGGAAGAAAGCCTGGAGGTTCTGCGGGATTATTTTTCGAGACACTCCAAAAATTAAGGCAGGGCACACGCCCCGCCTCCATCACCTCTCATCCTTCCGATTCAAATACCGCCAAAGAGTCGTCCTGCTGATCCCCAGCTGCCTGGCTGCGGCCGCCCGGTTTCCGTTATTAGCGGCTACGGTCTGCTCTACTACCTCTTCTATGATCTCCTCCAGCGTTCTGTCCCCGCTTACGGCTGTGACCGCAGACACCTGGGGACGGCGCTGGGCACGCTCTCTGGCAAGGAGCTCCGCCACCACGCTGCTCCGTATATAAGCCGAGGAGGTAAGGGTTGCAAGACTCTGCAGCACATGCTTAAACTGGGTATAATTATTGGGCCACTCATATTCCCGCAGCATCTGGATGGCCTTGGGCTCAAAGCCGGAAATCTGCTTGCCCAGCTCCGGGTTCAGGCTGCTTAAATACAGGCTGGCAAGAGAGGAAATCTCATCAGACCGGCTCCTTAAGGAGGGCAGGTTCAGGCTGAGGCAGCCCAGCTTTGCCATAAACCGCCTCCCCACCTCCGGAATCTCATCCCCGTCCTGACACACGCAGGAAAATAAAAGCCGGATCCGGCGGGAAAGGCCAGTCTCCACCATGGCCGCCAGAAGCTCCGCCGCCCGGGCTTCCGGTACTTTTTCCAGATTTTGGAAATAAATGGTGTTTCCCGTTCCGTTTAAAGGTGAATTATAATGACCCAGAAGAAAATCCCAGCCCTTGTCATTGACCAATTCACAGTTGATCAGCACAAAGGGCTTATTTGCCATGGGACTGTTAAGATACAGGAAGCGGGCGATCTGTTCCTTTCCTGTGCCCGGCTCTCCTTTGATCATCACCGGCTGCCTGGCTGATGCCAGAGTGCGGATCTCTGAATCCAGAATCCCCATGGCACCGCTGATCCGGTAAAAGCTGTTGGTAAACAGGTACTCACATTCTCCACGGTTCATAAACCGGATTCCCGCCCGCTGGGAATGAAGGGGGATCCGGGAGGGCGTACAATAAAACAGACAATACCTCTGTCCATTCATCAGAAGGGTCTGGGCGGTAATGCTGTAAAGCTGATCCCTTTCTGTATGGTAAAATTTCACAGCCGCGCTGGGGGGGACCTCCGGCAGATGCTCTCTAAGGGCATCCAGAAGCCCTGCCTGGGGCTCATTAGGGCTGCAGAAATACACGCCGCCTTCTGGATCCATCACTACCACGCGCCCGTTCTGGCCCTGGGTAATGCTTCGCAGGAACATATTTTCCTGGCGCAGGTGCCCGAACCACTGGCTGATATTCAGAGCCTGCTCGATGGCCGTATGGATGCTTTCCACCCCCGATGCGATGAGAAACGCATCCAGTCCGATCTGCCTTGCCACCGTATGGGCCACCATATCGCAGACCACCATGCGGTACCCCTCATTTTTAAGGCCCTCCAGCACCCCCGGCACCTCGTCCCTGCTGTGGATCGTTACTATATTCAGATGATACCCCAGCAGGTCACAGAGGGTATGTGCCGCCTCTGTAATGCCTGGAAAGCCTACGATAGCATAAAGGCTTGAATAATTCTCTGCCAGCTTCATAGAACTGAGCACATCATATACCGAAAGCTGGATCTCCACTACAGGAAGGTCCGTAACCTGGCGGATCAGCTCTGCAGTTCCTCCTCGTGAAATGATACAGTCATATGCGTTCTGAGGCATCTGCTGTACAATGGCAACACCCTGATCCAGGTCGCCAATATAAATATCCAGCTGAACATTCGGATAGGCCCCGGCCGCCCGTTCCATTGCGGTACGCATCCCCTCGTAGGGCGCAATCCCCAGAATATGAGTACGTGTTTCCACCATAAATACCATCCTCCGTTTATTTTTGAGACTATTATACCATGGTATCCCGAGAAAATCACCGAATTATACGTTTCATTTCTAAACATAATATAGTTCTGTTTTTCTGCTTTTTTTAAATTGTTTAAAACTGAAACACATTTCTTCTCTTTTTTTCGTGCCAAATCCATGAAAATATTCCATAATATGAGTACAGAACAAAACAGAACGGTTTACAGCCTGATCAGTCGAACCGTTACAGCAAAACTATATTTAATAGAGGGGGGAACGACATGATCCTTCTTTTAATGATGGCGGATGATTTCACCGGCGCCCTGGACACCGGCGTCCAGTTTGCCGCCAGGGGAATCCAGACCAAGGTAGTGGTGGATTCCCAGGTTGATTTTTCCGCCTATGACACAAAGGTTCTTGTAGTTGACACCGAAACCCGCCACCTTCCGGCTTCCCAGGCCTATGAGATCGTATCCGGCCTGACTGAACGGGCCAGGCGCTGCGGCGTCCGCTACATCTACAAAAAAACAGACTCCGCCCTGAGAGGAAATATCGGCGCCGAGCTGGCAGCCCTCTTAAAGGCCAGCGGCCAAAGCCGTCTTCCCTTCCTGCCGGCATTCCCGCAGACAGGAAGGCTTACAAAAAAAGGTGTTCATTATGTGGACGGTGTTCCGGTAACAGAAAGCCCCTTCGGCATTGATCCCTTTGAACCGGTGATCCATTCCGTTGTCACAGATCTCATTGGAGAACAGACAGACCTGTCGGCATACAGCTTTCCGGCACAAAAGGAGGGCAGCCCCCTTCCTGAGAAGGACGGCATCCTGGTATTTGACGCGGAAACACCGGAGGATTTAGAAAACACCGGGCGGGCCCTGGCAGACCAGGACGAACTGCACATCATGGCTGGCTGTGCCGGCTTTGGCGGGGTTCTCCCGGGACTTTTAGGGATTGGAGCAGAGCAGGAAAAGCCTCTCCCGGCCCTTGATCCAAGACTTCTGGTGGTATGCGGAAGCGTAAATCCCATTACTCTGGCCCAGCTTCAGAAAGCTGAGGAGGCCGGATTTACTAGGCTCCGCCTGACCCCCCGCCAGAAATTAGAGCCCGGCTACTGGGACACAGAGGAGGGAAAGGAACAGCTGGTACAGATCGAAGCCATGCTGGCCGAACATCCATTTTCCATTATCGAGACAAATGATCCCGGAAGCAACCAGCCTACCGCCGATTATGCCGCCGGACTTGGAATTGACCGGGAAACCCTGCGGGTACGCATTGCAGGAAGTTTGGGGCAGCTGGTGGGGGAATTATTTACCAGTTCCTCCCTTGGAACCCTGCTTCTTACCGGAGGCGACACCCTTTTGGAATGTATGAACTGCGTCGGCGCAAAAGAATTAGAGCCCATCTGCGAGCTGGAGCGGGGCGTCGTCCTTGCAAGCTTTACCTACCGTGGCTGCACCCGCCATGTAATCACAAAATCAGGAGGCTTCGGCCAGGAAACACTGTTTATTGACCTGGCAGAACGCATTTCCCACCCCTTATAAATATGTACAGGAGGAATCACACTATGACCTATCCAAAGCTCCCCGGCCTCACCTGGGACGGCACTCTGTATGAAAATGAAGAAATGGGAACCGTAGAGGCCCTTCTTCCCCCGGGAAACTATCCCACCGCCCACGCTCCCGCCATGGTTGAGCTTCCAAACGGCGATTTGATCTGCTGCTGGTTTGCAGGAACCTACGAGGGCAGCGCTGACATCCACATCATCTGCTCCATTCTTCCAAAAGACGCTCCTGCCTGGCTTCCGCCTGTAGACATTTCCGGAGATCCTACCCGCAGCGAGCAGAATCCTTCCCTGTTCTACGGCCCGGATCACGCCGTATGGGCCATGTACACCGCCCAGTTAGACCGCCAGGAGGGCAAGGACAATATGCAGTTTACCTCTGTTGTGCGCTGCCAGAAAAGCACTGACGGCGGACGCACCTGGGGCCCTTACGAAACCATTTTTCCGGAAGAGGGTACCTTCTGCCGCCAGCCCATCCAGGTTCTCTCAAATGGCCGCTGGATCTTCTCCAACTGGATCTGTACCGATTCCGCAGACGGACTTTCCGGCGATCCTACCGCCTTCCGCATCTCTGATGATGAAGGAAAAACCTGGAAAAAGGTAATGATGCCAAAGAGCAACGGCCATGTCCATGCAAATGTAGTGGAGCTGGAGCCGGGCCATCTGGCTGCCTTTATGAGAAACCGGGAAGCCTACCGCATCCACCGCAGCGAATCCTTTGACTGGGGCGAAACCTGGAGCGAGCCGGTTCCAACACCCCTTCCAAACAATAACTCCAGCATCAGCGCCATTAAGCTGCAGAGCGGGCGGATCGCCATCGCCTATAACCCCACCTGTACGCCGGATCCGAAACCCGGAAAGGCCGCATGGCCGGGACTGCGCTGCCCGGTAGCCGTAGCCCTTTCTGAGGACGGCGGACTTACCTTCCCCATCATCCGCTGGATGGAACGGGGCGAAGGCTTTATGGGGGAAGAAAATAAGACCAACAACAAGCAGTACGAATATCCATACCTGATGCAGACAAAGGACGGAGCCCTTCATCTTACATACGCCGCAAGAACCCGTCTGGGCATCAAATATGTCCGCTTTACCGAAGCCGACGTTCTGGGCGAAAAGCGGGAGCGGGTAGGACTTTACAATCCAACTGCCGCACAGGGCTGTTAATCCATTTATAAAATATCTAAGGAGGCTTTTACCATGCTTACCACCTATAACCTGAAAATGCCCCACGCCGTTTACGGAGGGGAAAATGCCATGGACAACATCACTGCCATTCTTAAAAATGCCGGTGTAAAGCGGGTTGCCATGTTTACTGACAAAGGAATTGAGAATGCAGGCCTGTTCTCACTGCCGGAGGAGGCTGTAAAGGCTGCCGGAGCCGATTACTATGTGCTGGACGATCTGCCAGCAGAGCCGAGCTACACCGACGTGCAGAAGCTGGTAGACCAGTTTAAAGCAAGCGGAGCCGATATGATCATCGCCTGCGGAGGCGGAAGCGTCATGGATGCCGCCAAGCTGGCAAGCGTTCTTGTAACAGACGAATACGGCGTTAAGGAGCTCCTTGACACCCCCGGACGCGCTAAAAAATGCGTTCCTATTATCCTGATCCCCACCACAGCTGGCACCGGAGCCGAGGTAACTCCAAACTCCATCGTAGCCGTTCCTGAAAAGGAATTAAAGGTAGGAATCGTAAATGAAAATATGATTGCCGACTATGTCATCCTGGACGCGCGCCTGATTAAAAACCTGCCAAGAAAACTGGCTGCCGCCACTGGCGTAGACGCCCTGGCCCACTGCATCGAGTGCTACACCAGCAACAAGGCAAACCCGTTCAGCGACCTGTACGCCCTGGAGGGACTGGACCTTATTTTAAATAACATCGAAAAAGCCTGCGACGATCCTGACGCCATGACCGAAAAGAACCTGATGCAGATCGCAGCCTACTACGGCGGCCTGGCCATCACCGCCAGCGGAACCACAGCCGTACACGCCTTAAGCTATCCTTTAGGCGGAAAATACCACATTGCCCACGGCGTATCAAACGCCATCCTGTTAGCTCCTGTGATGCGGTTCAATGAGCCTGCCTGCAGAGACCGCCTGGCCGCCGCCTACGACCGCTGCTGCCATGATGAGGTAAAGACCTGCAGGACCGCTGAGGAAAAATCCGCCTGGATCATTAACCGCCTGGAAGAAATTGTAAAGCATCTGGACATTCCCACCAGCCTTACGGAATTCGGCGTTCCTGCCGAGGACCTGGAGGGCCTGGTAGAGGCAGGCATGCAGGTACAGCGCCTTCTGGTCAATAACCCAAGACCGGTTACACCTGAGGATGCCAGAGCCATTTACCAGCAGGTTTTATAAACACAATTTTATAGCAAAGAAGCAAAGCTATATACAAAAATACATTTGAAAACACAGGAGGTATATTCTTATGAAATCCATCGAACTGAAAGGTATTATCCCGCCAATCCTTACACCTATGAACGATGACGAGACCATCAATGTAGCAGAGCTGCGCAATCAGGTTGACCGCATGATCGAAAACGGCGTACACGCCCTGTTTCCATTTGGAACCAACGGCGAGGGCTATATCTTAAACGCGAAGGAAAAGCAGCTGGTGCTTGAAACCGTCATCGAGCAGTGTAACGGCCGTGTTCCTGTATACGCAGGTACAGGCTGCATTTCCACAAAAGAAACCATCGAGCAGAGCAAAATGGCACAGGCTGCCGGCGCAGACGTTCTCTCCATCATCACCCCAAGCTTTGCCGCCGCAAGCCAGGAGGAGCTTTACGTTCACTACAAAACCGTAGCCGAGGCCGTTGATATGCCCATCGTTCTCTACAACATCCCTGCCCGTACCGGAAATGCCCTTGCTCCCGCCACAGTAGCCCGTCTGGCACAGATCGAGAACATCGTAGGCGCAAAGGATTCAAGCGGAAACTTCACCAATATCCTGGGCTATATCGACGCAGGCAAAAAGAAGGAAAACGGTAAATTCTACACCTTATCCGGCAATGATCAGCTGATTATCTGGACCCTGCTTGCAGGAGGAACCGGCGGTATCGCAGGCTGTGCCAACGTATATCCCCACACCATGGCTTCCATCTACAACCTGTTTATGGAAGGAAAGATTGAAGAAGCAAAGGCTGCCAATGAGAGCATCCAGAGCTTCCGCGCCTGCTTTAAGTACGGCAATCCAAATACCATCGTTAAGACCGCTACCCGCCTGTTAGGCTACAATGTAGGCCCCTGCCGCGCTCCATTTAACCAGGTTCCAGAGGAAGGCATCCAGGCTCTTAAGAAGGTTCTGGCTGAGAATGAAGCGAAGGGTATGCACTAAACCTCATTTGACCCCTGTTCATACGATTTAAGAAAGGACATCCCCATTATGAATGAAAAACCAATCGTAGGTATTACCATGGGTGATCCGGCCGGAAACGGCCCGGAAATCACCGTACAGGCCCTGGCTCACCAGGACCTGTATGACCGCTGCCGCCCTATCGTCATCGGCGACGCAAAGATGCTTGAACAGGCCACCCATTTCACTGGCCGCACCGATATGAAGATCCACCGCTGCGAGAAAGTAAGCGACGCCTTTTTCATACCGGGAACTATCGACGTGCTGCACCTGGAGCTGATCCCAGACGTATCTGCCTTCCAGATCGGACAGGTAAGCGTCGAGGGCGGAAATGCTGCCTTCCAGTGCGTAAAGAAGGTCATAGAACTGGCCCTTGCGGGAGAGGTAGATGCCACCTGCACCAACGCCCTGAACAAAGAGGCCATGAACAAGGCCCTGGAGTTCTATAAGGGCGAGAAATCCGACGGACATACCCATTTTGACGGCCATACAGAGATCTACGCCGCCTACACCAACACCAAGAAATACACCATGATGCTGGCCCACCACGACCTGCGGGTAGTGCACGTTTCCACCCATGTTTCCCTCCGCGAAGCCTGCGACCAGGTAAAGAAGGACCGTGTTCTTGAGGTGATCCAGATCGCCAACCGGGCCTGCCGGGATATGGGCATCGAAAACCCGAAGATCGCCGTTGCCGGCTTAAATCCGCACTGCGGTGAAAATGGCCTGTTTGGAACCGAGGAAATCGAAGAAATCAAGCCTGCCATCGAAGCTGCAAAAGCAGAGGGAATCAATGCCATCGGCCCTATCCCTCCTGACAGCGTATTCTCCGAGGCCCTGGGCGGCTGGTATGACATTGTTGTCTGCATGTACCATGACCAGGGACATATTCCGTTAAAAACCGTAGGCTTTGTCTACGACAGAGAAGCGCAGAGCTGGAAGGCTGTAGAGGGCGTCAATGTCACCCTAGGCCTGCCCATCATCCGCACCAGCGTAGACCACGGCACCAGCTTTGCCCTGGCCGGAACCGGCAGGTGCAATGAGCTGAGCCTGGTAAATGCCATTGACTATGCAGTTCTTATGTCAAAGGGCAGATAGGGGAAAGTATCTTTAAATATAATGAACGAAGCTCCGGAGGATCATCCTTCGGAGTTTTTTTTCGCAATGAATCCCTCGTTCGTTCTAACTTGCAACCCATTTTTCTCTCCTGCCCCTATATCGTTTCAAAATTTAACACATTTTATTAAAATTTCTCAAAAATTTTATACTTGTTTCTAAATAGAACGCATAAAACCGTTTCTTTTCTTGTTGCTTCCCACGTCATATTGTATAATCCAATTAAGATAAAGCCGTATCAGATTGTTCAATACAGCAAAAAGAATTGGTACGGCATGTTACGAGACAAGGAGGAAAACGAAATGACACTTCCAATGATCATTGCGATTGCAATCACCGCATTCATGGTCATCCTGATCATGACTGACAAGCTTCCATTTGGCGCGCCGCCTATCCTGGCCTGTCTTTTGCTTGTCATCTTTGGCATTGCTGACATCAAGGCCGCATTTGCCGGATTCTCAAACCCAACCATCGTCATGCTGGCTGAGTTCATGGCTATCATCGCTGCGCTCCAGAAGACCAGCTTTATCGCCAAATTCAAGGAAACCATGTTTAACATGGCAAATAAGGGCGGCGTAAAAGCCTACATCCTTATGATCATCATCGTTATGTTAGGCTGCAGCCTTTTCGGAACCGGCTCCACCGCATACTATGTTATGGTCATCGGCCTTTTATCCACTCTGCCCTACAGCAAGAAGCTGCCTCCATCCAAGATCATTATGACAGCAGGATTTGCGGCAAACCATCCGCTGCTTCCATTTAACACTGCTCTCCAGTACGGCATCGTACTTGCCGTTCTCAACAGCGCAGGCGTTCTGGCAAATGTTCCTGTAGCCAAGTTCGCCATAGTAAACCTGTTCCTGTCACTGGGCTTCTTATTAAACTGTGTGATCCAGTACAAATTCCTTCCGGATCATCCCATTGCAGCCGCAACAGAGGAAGCAAAGAACCAGGGAACAACCGCTTCCACTCTCCCAAAATGGAAAGAGCAGGTTACATATGTGGTATTCGTATTAGCCGTTGTAGGTATGATCCTTCAGAGCTTTATCGGCGACGCGGGCTATGCTATCCCAGGTATCTCCGTAGCAATCATCCTTGTAATCGGTGTAATGGACTTTAAGGAAATCCGCGACTCCATCAGCGCTCCTATCATCCTGATGTCAGCCGGTGTAATCGGTGTGGCTGACGCTCTGGGAAGCACAGGACTGACTGATCTGGTAGGCTCCACCGTAGCTGGTATGCTGGGCGGAAGCATTAACCCATTTATTATGATTTTCGTTTTCTGCATCCTGACCAGCGTGCTTGCAACCATGACCGGCTCCACCATTGGTACGGTTTATGTATTTGCTCCTCTTGCCATCGCTACCTGTACTAACCTGGGCCTGGATCCAACAGCCGCTGCCTGCGCCATCGTAGTATCCGGCTGGTGCGGACATTTCCTTCCAATCGATGGTATGCCTGCCATGGTTATGGGCGTCGGCAACTACAACATTAAGGAATTCTGGAAATTTACCATTCCTCAGTATTTTATCAGGCTCCTGGCACTGACCGCCGGCGCACTGATTATGTTCCCAATGTAAGCACCATTTTCCAAAGAAAGAGGTATGACTATGAACTGCAAATTTGAACTGGAACACGTCGGCATCAATACACCCAATGCGGAGGAAGCCGCAGATCTGGCACAGCTTCTCTGCACCCTGTTCAACCTTGAACCCCGCCACGGCAACAAATCCGAGTTCGGAGGCCCCTACTTTGAATGTATGAAAGCTCCCTTCCTGGGCACCAACGGCCACATTGCCATGCGTACACCGGATCTCACCGCCGCTGCCAAGGAACTGGAGGAAAAGGGGTTCTCCTTCAACATGGACACCGCTGCCTACAATGAGGACGGTACACTGAAAAATGTATACCTGGCAGGCGAGTTCGGCGGCTTTGCCATCCATATCATGCAGAAATAAATATTGAAATGCGCTGAAAGCGGCCTGTTCTCTGGCGGGATGCCGGAGGACGGGCTGTTTTTTGGTGTACTCGCGGGGAATGGGGCCTTCTAAGTCTTAAAGGAGATCTTTCACTCCAAACAAGCCTGAATCTGCCCAGATACTTGACAAAATGCCCGTTTCCTACTATTATCAAATATCTGGGACGAAGACTGTCCGATTTTGCCAGAATTACAAGAACCACATATGAGGAGGACCTTATGAAGGGTTATCAGTTGAAAATCACCGTGAAAGGGAGCAAGCCGCCGGTATGGAGGCGGATCATCGTTCCTGAAACAGCTACATTTCACCAGCTCCATGAAATGATCCAGGAGGCCTTTGGCTGGTCCGGCTATCATCTCCACGAATTTGAATTCAGCAAGAAAAAGCTGCTTGTAAGAAACACCCAGGCATGCGCCGGGATTCCCGAGGGCGGCTGCAGCCTTTTAGATGAAAATGAGCCTGTCAGAAGCCTGATCGAGGAGAATCCCCGGTTTGTCTACACCTATGATTTCAAGGACCGCTGGGAGCACCAGATCCTGTTTGAAAAGGAGGCTGAATGTGAAGCTCCCCAGGTGGTTAAATTAAAGGGCGGGAATTTCCCGGAAAACTGCGGCGGCGTCAAGGCATTTTACGAGAAGGAAATGACCGTCTCTGAGGAGGATTATGACCTGGAGGCAGTAAACCGGCGCCTGGCAGCCCTGGCCCAGCCAGAGCCTGTGCCCGCTCCAAAGCCATTTTTCATCCCGCCCAGAAACCCGGCTGACCCCTGCCCCTGCCGCAGCGGCAAAAGATACCGCCAGTGCTGCGGACGCAGGCGGTAAATCCTGCCGTTTCAAAAAAGGCCCCTGTGCTGCACACAGAGGTCTTTTTTACGTCCTATCCATTTTCCCTTAATTCATCCAGCTGGGCCTGGGTCAGGCCGGTCTTCCGGCAGATGTCCGGATCCGGAATGCCCTTTAAAAGTTCCCCCCATTCCACCCCCAGTTATCCGTAGGGAAATAAGCCACATACGTCCGGTCCCCCGGCACCCCAAGGAGTTCCTCCAGAAGACCGCAGATATGAGCCGTCATACTCTCGCAGGCAGCCTGTCCCGCTGTACCGAACAGCTTCACCTCTACATAGGCAGCCGGTTCCACAGAGCTTCCCTGAAAATGCAGCTGTGCCCCGTCCTCGAAGCCGGTCATCACCCAGTTTTCACCCTTTCCCAGACAATCTCTGGAAATCTGCCCCATTTTCTCTGCAAGCTCGTCTCTCTGCTCCTGATCCAGGACCGTATTGGTCTTTATATTAATAAATGGCATGGCATTTACCTCCTTATACCCCACAGTATATCCCAAAAGCGCCGGATTGTCATCACGAAACCCCATATGGCAAAACTTTTTTATCATATGGTACGTCCCGCAGAAACGTGGTAAAATGGATGTAACATCAAGAAAGGGAAGCACTGCTATGAAATTTCATATTTCCAGGCGTATTTTCGGAACTGTTTCCAGAAACATGCTGTCCGCCTGTATGGCTGTCCTGACAGCCCTGCTGCTGATCCTGGTGCTGGCTGCCCATGCAGGCCAGAAAGCTCCAAAGCAGCCGGGAGAGCCAGTCCGCCTGCGCCTTGCAAATAATCTTACAGAAGAAAGCGCCACCACCAGAGCCATCCAGTGGTTTTCCGAACAGGTAAATGAACGTACCCAGGGACGGGTGGAAATCGAGATCTTCAACAACGGAACCCTGGGAGATGTCCAGTCCAGCCTTGAGCAGCTCCAGTACGGCGGAGCGGATATTGTAAAAGGCGATCTGATGGTCATGGGAAATTTTATCGAGGATTTCAGCGTCCTGGCCATGCCCTATATTTATGAAGACACAGAGCATTTCTGGAAGGTCCATGAAGGAGAGGTGGGAATGGGGCTGCTGCGCGGGGATGAAATGCAGTCTCTTGGCATGTACGGGCTTACCTATTATGACGGCGGAACCCGGTGCTTTTACAGCCGCGACCGGAAGATCCAAAGCCCGGAGGACTTAAAAGGCATGACCATCCGGGTTCAGGAATCAGAGCTTATGGTGTCCATGCTGAAGGCTCTGGATGCCCGGCCCTTGATCGCGGATTACAGCGATGTGTACCGTATACTGCAGACCGGAGAAGCCGACGGGGCGGAAAATTCCATTGTAAACTATCTGTTCCAGGGCTATTACGAGGTGGCTCCCTACTTTGTAGAGGATCAGCACACCCGATCAGCGGATATTCTGGTTATGAGCACAGAAAGCCGCAAAAAAATATCCCCAGATGACCTTGAAATCATCGACCGCACCGCCCTGGAATCCTGGGAGCTGCAAAAGAAGCTGTGGGCCCAGGCCGAAGCCCAGGCCAGACAGGCCCTTCTTGACAAAAATGTAACCATCACCACCCTTACAGAGGAAGAGCTGGAACAGTTCCGGCTTTCCTGTGAACAGCTCTGGTACACCTACCGGGACGGGGCCTATATCGATCTGATTGACCGGATTGTAGCGGCGGGGAAGTGATGTTCACTCCTCCCCTGCCTTAAAATTATAAACCGGCCGGATCACCTCCAGCACCCTGGCCGTATCCCCGATACAGCCTATGATCTCGTCCATTCCCTTATAAGCCATAGGACACTCATCCAGAGTGTCCGGGCCTACGGAAGTGGTGTAGATCCCCTTCATCTGTTTTTTAAACTCCGATACCGTATAAGTTCTCTTAGCCTCAGCCCTGGACATGAGGCGCCCGGCCCCATGAGGCGCAGAGCAGTTCCATTCTTCATTTCCCTTCCCCTCACAGATCAGGGAGCCGTCCCGCATATTGATGGGGATCAGCAGCTTTTCTCCTTCCTTTGCAGAAACAGCGCCCTTTCTTAGAATCATATTCTCCGTATCAATATAATTGTGAATGGTGGTAAAGGTTTCCTCCGCCTTAAACTTCATCCCCTTTAAAAGCTCATCCATCATCGCCTTCCGGTTCAGTCTGGCAAACTCCTGAACCAGTTTCATATCGTGGATATAATCCTCCAAAAGCTCCCCCTTGCAGTAGGCAAGGGCTCTGGGAATCTCTGTCCTTACCCCTTCCTTCAGTTCCTTAAGCACCCCCTGGATCTCCTGGTCACGCCCCGCCTTCTTGTAATCCGCGATCAGCCGTTCCACATTCTCCTTCCGGCTCCCATTTAACTGCTTAAATGCCTCCTCCTGGTAGAATTTCGCCACTTCAAGCCCCAGATGCCTGGAGCCGGAGTGGATCACCAGATACAGCCGCCCCTCACTGTCCTTATCCACCTCGATAAAATGATTTCCCCCTCCCAATGTTCCTAGGGATTTATAAGCCCGGTCCAGATGAACCGCCGCTGCCTTCCTGCACCGAAGATCCGAAAGGTCAATCTCCTCCGCATACCGATGAGGCGTTTCACGAATCTGAAACCCGGAAGGAATCCGTTCATAGATCATCTTATCCAGCTTCTGAAGCTCTATCCGCTTCTCCTTAAGCCGCACCGTCTCCATCCCGCAGCCAATATCCACCCCCACCAGATTGGGCACCACCGCATCCCGGATCTCCATGGTCGTTCCAATGGTGCAGCCTGCCCCTGCGTGTACATCCGGCATAATCCGGATTTTTAAGCCCCTGGTAAATTCCTGATCGCATAAAAGCCGGATCTGCGCCAGGGCCGCATCATCCACATGGTCTGTAAAAATAACCGCCTTCCCGTATCTTCCTTCAATTGCTTTCATGTCCACTCCTTCTCCCTTCCCCGAAGCTGATTTAGAGCCTCCTTTTTCCGGTTTCTGAGCTTCACCCGCGCTCTGGGCTCATACTTATCACATTTCTGGCAGTAGCCCTTATGGGCCGCCTCCCTGCCCTTTTTACACTGTCCTGCCGCGATATAATAGCTGCATACAATTTCTCTGTCTTTTGCCATCGTTTTCCTCCAACTGAAAAAGCCGGTACTCTCCCGTCTGCCCCAGCCTGTGCTGGAATCAAAGGATCATACCGGCTTTTTCTTCACGTTTTCTGTTAATGATTCATGGAAAAATGGCTCCAGAACGAGTCTAAGCCTGACAGTCCCGCCCAAAAAGGAGGCCATCCCATGAACCTGCCGTATATCCTTTTATCTGTTCCTTTATATATTTCATGTGAATGACCTCCTTTCTCCCTGCGGTTTATTTATTTTTCAGAATAACACTGTCATCAGGATTTGTCAAGCAGCTCCCAGCCCTTCCACACCTCCGGGCAGTACCCCACCGTCGCCTTCCTGCCATTTCGCACCACCGGCGTCCGTATCACCTGAGGATTTTCCAGAAGCTTTTCCTCCCGGTCCTCTGCCGCCAGATATTTTAAAAGCATCACCGCAGCCTGGTCCTTAGCCTTCTCATCGATCAGCGCCTCCAGACCCCCTGCTGCCTGAGCCACGCTCCGCAGCTCCCCCCGGCTCATCCCCTTCTTTGCCATATCAATCAGCTGATAAGAAATGCCTCTCTCCTTAAAATAACGCTCTGCCTTCTTTGTATCAAAGCACTTGCTCTTTCCAAAAATCTGTACTCTCACAAGACCCCTCCTATTCGATCAGCCCCGGAACGGGGAAATACCTGAAAAGCACCTTTGCCATAATGTCCTCCTCTGGCACATAAGGATCAATCCAGTCCCTGGCGTCTGCCGAATGGTTCCGGTTATCCCCAAGCATCAGATAACATCCCTCCGGCACCTCAAAGGTAAAATCCTCTGACTCCATGGCCTCCGGAAGGTAGGGTTCTTCCAGCGGGGTGGAATCCCCATTTATATACACCTGATTATCCCGGATCTCAACCGTCTCTCCCGGCAGGCCGATGATCCGCTTTACAAGCCTGGTATCCTCCCTGGCCGGGCCGATCTCATGGTGGAAGATCACAATATCCCCCCGCTCCGGCTCCCCGCCGAATTTATACGCCAGCCTCCAGCCGATCACCCGGTCATTTGTCATAATGGTATTCTCCATGGATGCCGACGGCACCCGGCTGTTGGCAATCAGAAAGCTGTTCACCAAAAACGCCAGCACCATGGCGATCAGTATGATCTTGACCCATTCAAACACTTCTTTTTTCAGATCCATATGGTCTATCTCCTTTCGGTTTTCTCTGCAAGCCCCAGAAGGCTTCCTCTATTCCTCCAATAATACCAGAAACCCGCCAGATCCGCAAGAAACCATCCGATGGGCACCGCCACCCAGATTCCCGTCACACCAATCGCCGGCACTGCTGACAGGGTATATGCCAGCGCCACTCTGGTTCCCAGAGAAATGACCGTAAGCACTACCGACATACCCGGCCTGCGCAGCGCCCGGTAGAGGCCGTAAAGCAGGAACAGACAGCCGATTCCGCAGTAAAATGCCCCTTCCACCCGCAGATATTCCACACCTACAGAAAGGATCTCCGTCTCAGCCCCATCTACAAAGATCATCATAAGAGGCCTTGCAAAGATGAACACCATCGCCGATACAAACAGACTGAAGGCCATGGATACGATCACCGCGCTTTTTATGCCTTTTTTGATCCGCTCCTTCTCTCCCGCCCCAAAGTTCTGGGCTATAAAGGTGGAAAATGCGTTTCCAAAGTCCTGCACCGGCATATAGGCAAAGGAATCGATCTTCACCGCCGCCGCAAAGGCCGCCATCACGACGGTACCGAAGCTGTTTACCAGTCCCTGTACCATCAGGATGCCGAAATTCATCACAGACTGCTGGATACAGGTCAGAAAGGAAAACTGGAAGATCTCCTTAATCACCTCCCGGTCAAATTTCATATAAGCCGGAGAAATGCGGAATTCCGGCATTTTCACCAGAGTATACACTGTAATCCCAAGGCCGGATACATACTGAGAGATCACCGTTGCCTCTGCCGCTCCTGCCGCTCCACGGTGAAGCACCAGCACAAACACCAGGTCAAGGACCACATTCAGCACAGCAGACACCCCAAGAAAGATCAGAGGCGCCACCGAGTTTCCCACCGCCCTCAAAAGGGAGGCAAAATAATTATAAAGGAACACTGCAAGAATGCCGTAAAAGATCACCCACAGGTATTCCCGCATAAGCCCGTAAATATCCGAGGGCACCTGCAGAAGCCTCATAATGGGATCGATGAATAAAAATACACCTCCATTCAGCACCAGGGCAGCCCCGCCGATCATTACGAAGGAGACAAAAATGCTTTTCTTTAAAAGATTCTCATTTTTCTCCCCGTACCGGATAGAAAAAACTGCTCCGCTGCCCATACTAAGCCCCAGGAGGATAGAGGTAAGAAAGGTCATCAGCGTGTAGGCTGAGCCTACAGCCGCCAGCGCCCCCGCCCCCAGAAAACGGCCTACGATCAGCGTATCCGCAATATTGTAGCACTGCTGCAGCAGATTGCCCAGGATCATCGGCAGGGCAAAGCGCAGCATCGTTCCGCTAATACTTCCCGTTGTAAGATTTCTCTGCATATCAATCTGTCCATTCCTATTAGTTTTTATCCAGTTCCTCTATGTTCAGCCTCTGCTTAAAAAGCTGATGCAGCCGAAGATTCGTAAAGCGGTTTGAAGCACGCTCCTTCTCGGAAAAAGCGCCCTCTGAGTCCTCTCCGCACACATCCATCCCCACCACAATCACCTGCTCCATGGCCTCCTTAAGACAGGCCTCCAGGCTTTTCAGGCTGACTGTCCCCTGATCCCAGCTGGTGCAGGCGTACTCCGGTGCCAGCACATCCTTATCCACAGAAATATAAAATGGCCGGGGGTTATCCACACTCTCCTTAAACCATTGTGTAAAATCCGCCAGGTTTTCCTCAGAAAGCCACCGCACCCGTCCCTCATAAGGCCAGTCTCCCGCCTCCTCCATGGTCTGGCGGATGGAAGCCTCGGGAGGGCCCGCGATCCAGACCTGTCTAAGAAAGGAATTCCTATCCAGGGCCTCCTTAATCCACCCGCCGCAGGATAAAATATCCCCAAAGGCCGGCTGCTGCATATCCGTATGGTGGTCAAACACCAGCAGATCAAAGGGCTCCTGCAGCTTATCCGTCCACAGTTTACTCATATAGTGATAATTACCCGAATCCAGATAATGGATCCCACAGGGACTGAAGCTGGCAATCCGTTTCACAAGCTCCTGCTCCGCCTCCCTGTCACAATAGCAGTTCGTCCCGGAAATATCCCCGCAGAGGATCCATTCCCCCTCCTCAGGCAGTCCCGGATCCCCCTGTCCTCTATAGGCTCCGGTAAAATCCATGAGCACCGGTTTTTCCTCATCCCTTTGTTTCATGTCTATTCTCCTTACTACTACAATATATTTATGGTTAATACCCCTTACAGCCAGTAAGGAATTACCCATCTTGTTGCTTAAGCTGTTAGAATGAATGTGGCAATAGGTCTGGCTTCTCCTTTCTAGGACTTAACGTCCGTAAAGCAGTCAGCCAACCAGCCCTCATTCGCAGCGTTC
>URNT01000039.1 GCA_900549235.1 uncultured Clostridium sp.
ATGGGTAATTCCTTACTGGCTGTAAGGGGTATTAACCATAAATATATTGTAGTAGAGAAGGAGACAGCCTCCATGGAGCTGGTGCAGGCCTATGAGACCTATAGCTGGCAGGTGAAGGGGAGAGTGCAGGGAGAGTAAGGGGAGGCAGCCAAAGATACTCATAAGCAGTACAAGGGAGCCAAGATCCACCATGGGAGAGGAGGTCAGAAAGGAAAAGGTCACTCCAAGAGGAAGCCCCGCTCTGGTAAAACCGATAAACAAGGGGATAGAGGAGCAGGAGCAAATGGCGTCACCGTTCCCAAAAGGGCGGCTGTGGTATTAGCTCCGATCCCATGAAACCTGCCCAGTATCTTCTTTGTCCTCTCTGGGGGAAAGAAGCTTTGAATATAGGAAATCACCATAATCAGAACACCTAACAGCACCATAATCTTTATTGTATCATAGATAAAAAACTGGACGCTTCCTCCCAGCCGGCTTCCAGGATCCAGGCCAAGCCTCCCAAGTCCTGCTCCAACCAGTTCATTCAGCCATTTCATCCCGAGAACTTCATTCTGGAAGAAGTTTTGATTTGATCTTCCTGTAAAAAGCCGCTGCAAAAAGGAACGGCTTTTTACCTAAGATATTCAAATCTGTTTTACTTGATATGAGTATAGAACATGAATCGAAAAAAGTCAATATGAGATCAGTCGGTTTCTTCGTCCTTAATAGCCGGCATCAATATGGTAACTTCCGTCCCTACTCCCAGTTCACTTTGAAAGGAAAGCCCGTATTCCTCCCCGTAAAGCCGTTTCAGCCTCATATTGGTATTGTACACCCCGATATGACGGGAGGAGGGCTCATACTGGGAGGCGGGTGTTTCCTCCAGCAGGGTATCCAGCTTGTCAGGCGGTATGCCTGCCCCGTCGTCGGAGATGATAAAGGTGATCACGTCACCGAATTTCCAGCCGGTAAGGAGGATGCTGCCTTCCTTTTTATCCTTCATCATAATCCCGTGGAGAAGGGCATTTTCCACAATGGGCTGAAAGGTCAGCTTAGGGATCTGATAGTCCTTCAGCTCTCCGGGAACGTCAAGGATAAACTCTGCGCAGTGGTCGTAGCGCATATTCTGCAGCTCCATATACAGGGACACATGGGCCAGATCGTCCCGGATCCGGTAGGTCAGCTCCCTCCGGCCAAGGGTCAGCTTGTAAAAACGGGACAGAGCCTGGACTGCCCGGGTTACCTTGTGGGGCTGGCCGTCCTGGGCCAGCCAGTTGATCATATCCAGGGTATTGTAGAGAAAATGCGGGTTGATCTGGGCCTGGAGGGCTCGGAAATCCGCCTTCGCAAGCTCCTCGGCTGCCGCCTTCTGGCCGTCTAACAGGTCGTTGATCTCCTGGGTCATATAGTTGTAGGTATCTGCCAGCACGCCGATCTCATCGCAGCCTGTATCCTTTTCCTCCAGAGGCTGGGGCCGTCCGGTGCGCACGGTTTCCATCTGCCTGGCTACCCGCGTGATCCGGTCAGCAATAGACACAGACAGGACAATGGCGGTTATGAGGGCCAGAAGGCTGAATCCTCCGTAAAGCGCTGCGAAACGGTACAAAATGGTCCGCCCGGATTCCTTGATCTGCTGCTGGGGGATCACGGACACCAGATACCAGTCCGTATCAGGGATTTCAAAGCAGGTCACATAAAGAGCTCCGTCAGGATGGGAGATAAGGGACATGGCACCGGGCTCCCCTGCCAGTTTTCTCAGCCGGTCAGGAGACTGGGCGTACCGGGCTGCCGCCTGGCTGTCTGTGGAGGCGGCCACGAGATTCTGCTCATTTACAAGGTAGGAAATATCATTTGCGTAAGCGGAGCTGGCTCCTAACATCTGAGTCAGTGCCTGCTCAGGAAAATAGAGGGCGATAAAGGCAGAGGTCCCCACCGGCTGTCCGTCCCGTTCCTGGGCCAGGTAAGAGACCCGGGTGATAAATGCTAGGGAGTCATCTGCCGGCCCTTCCCCTGGGGACAGATAGGCAGAGGGACATAAAAGCTGCTCCCTTTCATCCCCTTCCATCAGCTGATACCAGGGGCTGTTCTCCACCAGGGAAAATGGTTCAAATAAAGGCCGGTGTCCCTCATTATACCTGGTCAGATCCCCGTAGGCCTCCTCATCATAATAGATCTGTATGGAGGTGATGAGAGAGGGCTCCATCAGGCTTTCCGTCAGAAAAAACAGGCTGTCCAGCCAGGAAGCCGAGATTGTTTCCTTTCCCGCGTCGGAACGGGAGGTCTGAAACAGCCCTTTGACTGCCGAGCTGGCAGTAAGGGTATCGGCAGAATGAGATACCCGGGAGATCAGGTTCTGTACGGAAATGGCGGTCTGGGAGGCCAGAGCCTGCTCTGAGCGGATGGCGTCATCCTGGATGATGGTGTACATCTGCATGAACAGAAAGCCTGCCAGTACCGCTGTAGGCACCAGGAAGGGAATGGTATGGGAGATCATCAGCTTTGATCTCAGCTTCAGGTTGTAATAATAATGATGGAGCAGATGTTTAAATAATCCTATCATGAAAGCATTTTCTCCCTGTATTCAGACGGTGACAGGCCCACCAGCTTCTTAAAGGCCCTGCTGTAATAGTTTCCGTCGCTGTAGCCCACTCTGGAGGAAATATCCGTGATCTTATACCTGGGATCCCCAAGAAGCTGCTTGGACATTTTGATCCGGTAGTCGGTCAGGTATTGGTTCAGGGTCTGGCCCGTTTCATTCTTAAATAAGGTGCATACATAGCTGGGGGACAGCCGCACGCAGGAACTTACATCCGGCACAGAAAGGGCCGGGTTCTGGTAATTGTGGTGGATAAAATCCTTGACCTGAAAGATCAGGGGGTGTTCCAGGCTGTTTTCTTTTAAGGCGTCAAAGTACCGGGAAACCTTTCCGTCAAGAAGGCGGTGAAGCTCCGTCAGGATGGAGCAGTCCCGCACCCCTTCCCAGATGGAATCCGAGCCTCCGTCCTCCCGCTGCCACAGCAGGAGATGATTTTCCAGACTGATCTCCTCCAGCTTGCCCAGATACCGGTAGTAAAGATCCCGGATCTGATCCGGCAGCAGGGGGCTGGCGGAGCATAGGGAGAGATACAGCGTCTGGACGGCCTCATGAGCCTGGGTTTCATTTTTCCCTGTCAAGGCGGAGGAAAAGCTGAGGAACAGATCAGCCCCCGGCGTGCCCCCGTCCCCCGGTTCCCTCCGGGTTAGGATGGAGCCATATTCGTGGAAAAAGCTGCCCTCCAGCAGCTCCTCAGCCTCCAGGTAAGAAAGCCGTACCTTTTTTAGACCCCACACGGCAGGTCCCACAGCCAGGAAGAACTGAGGCAGGATCCCTGCTACCTGCTCCCGGATATAGGAGGCGCAGGAGAGAAGGGTTTCCCTGCTGAGCTTTTCAGGAGCGGTAAGAAGGCTGATCAGATACCGGTCAGCCCGGAGGGAGGTGAACCGCCGAAGCCCATGCTCCTTTAAAAACGTTTCATAGGCTATGCTTACAGGCCTCATGGCGGCTTCCGCAGCCCTGGAAAGGGGCTCTGTGCAGTCAAGAATGGTGACTGCGGCCCAGGTATCCTCCCCAAGGGGCGGCTCGATCTGGGAAAAAAGAGAGGAGAGCTCCTCCTCGTCCGCCTCCGGGCCTGTAAGCAGGATTACCAGCCGGTTCATCAGCGTTTTTTCACGCAGCTGCCTGGCGGTGGCCCCTGCTTTTTTCTTCCGGCTGTCTGCGGCGGCGGCAGACAGGGCCTCCTCAAGCTCTGTCATATCAAGGGGCTTTTCCACATAGCTCACTGCCTTCAGCTTGATGGCCGCTTTCAGATATTCCTTATCCGAATAGGCGCTCATAAAAACGATTACCGTATCCGGAAGCTGCTCCAGGATCTGTTCAGCCATCACCACTCCATTCATACGGGGCATTCGGACATCTGTCAGCACAATATCCGGCTTCTGGTCCAGGGCCAGCTTCAGCCCATGGATCCCGTCATCTGCCAGGAGCACCTGAGAGATCCCAAGTCCTTCCAGATCCAGATGGCTGCGTATGCCCTCCCTGGTCAGTTTTTCATCATCTGCAATTAAAAGCTTCATCCTAAACCCTCCCAAATCACGTCATCATCTCTCTTATTTTAACAGAGAACTAGAAAATATTACAGCATTTTGAAAAATAATACTATGGAAAAGAAGGGGATTCGGATGATATGATAAACCTGTCAGACAGAGAACTGACAGCAGAACACGCATACAGGCATGGCCGGATGCAGGCTTACCGTAAGCTCCCATCCCCCAGTATCCGGCTGTGATTTTATTATATGGAGGCGATCACCATGACAAGAATCAGACTGAAATTCGAGAAGGCAGACCAGATCATCGACTTTGTGCGGATCATCAGCCGTTATGAATTTGACGCAGATGTAAAATGCGGCAGCCGTACCGTAGACGCGAAATCCATCGTAGGGGTATTATCCCTGGCAAAATCAAAGCCAGTGGAGCTGATCCTTCACTCGGAGTCCTGCGGCGACCTGTTAGAAGCCATCGCTTCCTATGCCGCATAATCAATTTGACTTTTCTCATCCTGCGTAGTATACTGATTCAGGAAAATCAAAAGGGGTGCTGGCCGGGAAGGCCGGCTGAGACGGCAGAGGCCGAACCCTGTAACCTGATCTGGATAATGCCAGCGTAGGAACCTTAAGGCACAGCCTCTTTGCTCCCGCCCGGACGATCCGGACGGGATTTTTTTGTGAAAAGGAGAAAAGACATGAATGCAAGCGTAGCCATCCAGTCCCTGCCAAAGGCAGCAGACGACGAAGAACTGATCCGTATTGTAGACGAGGTGATCGACTATATAAAGAGCACCGGCCTGAACTACTATGTAGGACCCTTTGAGACCACCATTGAGGGGGATTATGATGAGCTTATGGATATTGTAAAGGAGTGCCAGCATATCGCGGTCCGGGCAGGAGCCCCTTCCGTATCCGCTTACATCAAGGTATCCTATCGTCCGGAAGGAGATGTACTCAGCATTGAAAAGAAAGTCGCAAAGCACCACGCCGGATGATAACGGCTGGTTCTGGTCCCCTCTGGCGATCCTGATCCTGCTGCTCATATGGCAGGGGGCAGTATCTCTCCAGCTGGTCCAGGGTTTTATGCTGCCATCTCCTATCCAGGTGGGAAAGGCCCTGATTCAGGACTTCCCCCTGTTGTTAGAGCATGGGGCCATCACCCTTTCCGAGGCGGCCCTGGGGCTTTTCTTCGGCGTAGCCATCGGCTTTGGGGCAGCAGTGGCCATGGACCGGTTCAGGGGGCTTTATAAAGCCTTTTACCCCATTGTAGTGCTGACCCAGACCATACCGGCAGTGGCTATCGCCCCTCTTTTAGTGCTGTGGTTCGGCTATGAGATGACCCCCAAGGTGATCCTGATCGTGATCACCACCTTCTTCCCCATCACCGTAGGCCTGTTAAATGGCTTTGGCTCCGCGGACAAGGACGCTGTCAGCCTTCTAAGGGCCATGGGCGCAGGAGAATTTCAGATCTTCTGCTACATCAAGTTTCCGGGAGCTCTGGGGCATTTCTTTTCAAGCCTTCGGATCTCCGCCTCTTATGCGGTGGTGGGAGCGGTGATCTCTGAGTGGCTGGGAGGCTTCGGCGGTCTTGGGGTCTATATGACCCGGGTAAAAAAGGCATTTTCCTTTGATAAAATGTTCGCGGTGATCCTTCTGGTTTCAGCCATCAGCCTGCTTCTTATGTGGGCAGTGGATCAGCTTCAGAGGCTGTGCATGCCCTGGGAGCAGCCCGCGGGAAGGAGACAGAAACGATGAAAAAGAAATTACTTGCAGGTGCCCTTCTGGGACTTAGCCTGCTGCTTACAGCCTGTGCAAAGGAGAGCGAGGAGCTGACTCCCATTACCTTTGTACTGGACTGGACACCAAATACGAACCATACCGGTCTTTATGTAGCTCAGGAAAAGGGATATTTTGAAGAGGAGGGCCTTAAGGTAGACATCGTACAGCCTCCGGAGGACGGGGCAGAGGTGCTGACTGCCTCTGGAAAAGCCCAGTTTGGCGTATCCTTCCAGGACAGCCTGGCTCCTGCCTTTTCCGGCGACGAGGCTCTGCCTGTTACGGCAGTTGCAGCTGTGATCCAGCACAATACCTCCGGCATCATTTCCAGAAAGGGTGAGGGCATGGACCGCCCCAAGGGACTGGAAGGCAGGAAATACGCCACTTGGAACGGCCCCATCGAGCTTGCCATGTTAAAGCAGGCAGTAGAAAAGGACGGCGGGGATTTTGATCTGGTGGAGCTGATCCCAAGTACGGTAACAGACGAGGTTTCCGCCCTGCAGACAAAGTCCGTAGACGCCATCTGGATCTTCTACGCCTGGGCCGGGGTAAAGACGGAGACCGAGGGGCTGGAGACAGACTATTTTGCCTTTTCGGATTTGGAACCTGCCTTTGATTACTACACCCCTGTGATCATTGCCAATAATGCATTCCTGGAAGAAAATCCCGATACAGCGAAGGCATTTTTAAGGGCTCTGTCAAAGGGCTATGAGGATGCCATAAAGGATCCGGAGGGCGCGGCTGATATTCTGGCAAAGGCGGCCCCAGAACTGGATCCGGAGCTTTTAAAGGCAAGCCAGAAGTGGCTTACAGACCAGTACCAGGCAGACGCGGTAAAATGGGGCTATATTGACCCGGAGCGCTGGAACGGTTTTTATCAGTGGCTCAATGAAAACAGCCTGACTGAGAACCCAATTCCGGACAACACAGGATTTTCCAATGATTTCCTGCCGCAGTAAAAGGAGGCACCTATGGAGCATTTACAGGTTTGCGGGGTAACAAAGGCCTTTGACGGCACAAGAATCCTGGAGGATGTGTCCCTGTCCTTAAGAAAGGGGGAGCTGGTATCCCTTCTTGGCGTCAGCGGAGGAGGAAAGACCACCCTTTTTAATGTGATTGCGGGCTTAAGCCGTCCGGATGCGGGCCGGGTGCTTCTGGACGGAGAGGATATAACCGGCCGCCCCGGCCATGTAAGCTATATGCTCCAGAAGGATCTTCTCCTTCCATACCGCACCATTGAGGACAATGTGGCCCTTCCCCTTATGGTAAAGGGCATGAAAAAGAAGGAGGCCAGGGAGCAGGCGGCGCCTTATTTTAAGGAATTTGGCCTGGAGGAGACGAGAAGGATGTACCCGGCCCAGCTTTCCGGCGGTATGCGTCAGCGGGCGGCCCTCCTTCGGACCTATCTTTTCTCCGGCAGCGTGGCCCTTCTTGACGAGCCCTTTTCTGCTCTGGATATGCTGACCAAGCGGAGCGTCCACAGCTGGTATCTGGATATTATGGAAAAGATCCAGCTTTCCACCCTGTTTATCACCCACGATATTGACGAGGCTATCCTTCTGTCTGACCGGATCTGCCTCCTTACCGGCCGTCCCGGCCGCATTACAGAGGAGCTTTCCATCAGCCGTCCCCGGCCCAGAGGGGAGGACTTTACCCTGACGGATGAATTTCTGGGATACAAAAGAAGGATCCTGGCCTGTCTGGATCAGAAATAGCATAAGCTCTCCGAAAGCTGCTTTCGGAGGGCTTTTTAGTTGCGCGCTTGGCCTAAACAGGCTATAATGGTTCAAGACAGACAAGAAGATAAAGGATCGAATGATACGGGAGAAGAGGAATATATATGATTGGGAGCAGCTGCGAGACAAGCATTTACATGATCGATGACAGTTACAGGCTACTGTATTTTAACCGTGCCTTAAAGAAGCGGTTTCCGGAGCTGAAAAAGGGGGATCTCTGCTACCAGGTCCTCTGCGGCGAGGAAGCCCCCTGTAAGGAGTGTCCCATGGCCAGGGAAGAAAGCGGTATGTCCCTGTTTTATAATAAATTAAAAAAGCAGTGGCTGGAGGTAGGCACCGGACAACTGGAGTGGCCGGGATGCGAGACCTGCAACGCTGTCTTTGTCCGGGAGATCTGCGAGCCGGTTCTCTGGGAAAAGGAGAGAAAAAGCGGAGGCCGGGAAATGACTGGGGCGGATCCCATCACCGGGCTGTACCGCAGAAATGTATTTTTTCGGGTGGCCCCTCTGTTTCTCACAGAAGCGGAGCCGGGAGCGTTCTGCCTGATGTCCATTGATATTGAACACTTTAAGCTGTTTAATGACTGGTACGGCCAGGAGGCGGGAGACCGGGTGCTGGGGCAGATGGGAACCTATTTAAAGCGCCTTCAGAGAGAGGGAAGCATTATTGCCGGATATATGGGCGGAGACGACTTTGCCCTGATCCTGCCAAATGACGCCCAGCTCTTAGAGCAGGTTCAGAACCGGATCAACGCCTGTGTAAGGGCCTATGACGGCAATACGGGATTTCTGCCTAATTTCGGGATTTATGAGATCATAGACCCGGCACTTTCCGTCAGCACTATGTATGACCGGGCGCTGATCGCCATGGATTCCGTAAAGGGAAATTATGCCAGACGGGTGGGCTTCTATGATGAAAAGATGAAGGCAAGGATGGAGGAGGCCTACCACCTTTTGTCCGAGGTTCAAAGGGCCTTAGAGCACCATGAATTTACCTTTTACGCCCAGCCTAAGTGCAATATGAGCACCGGAAGGATCGTGGGCCTGGAGTCTTTAGTGCGCTGGATCCATCCGGAGCGGGGACTGATCCCTCCGGACTCCTTTCTCCCTCTTCTTGAAAGCTCCGGCCTGATCACAAGGCTTGACCTTTTTATCTGGGAGGAGGTCTGCAAAAGCCTGCGCCAGTGGATGGATCAGGGTCATAGGGCGGTGCCTATTTCGGTGAATGTATCCAGGGTGGATCTTTACGCGGTAGATGTGGTGGCTGTATTTAAGCAGCTGGTGGAAACCTACGACCTGGATCCCTCCCTTGTGGAGATCGAGATCACAGAAAGCGCCTATGTGGAGGAATACCAGGCCATCACCACCATGGTAGAGGAGCTGAGGATGGCGGGCTTCCCGGTTCTGATGGATGATTTTGGCAGCGGCTATTCCTCCCTGAATATGCTCCGGGATGTAAATGTAGACGTGCTGAAGATTGATATGCGCTTTTTATCCACAGATATGGGCAGCCAGGGCAAGGGCATCAGCATCCTGGAGGCCATCACCCGCATGGCTAATATTATGGGGATGCGTATGATCGCCGAGGGCGTAGAAACCAGGGAGCAGATTGACTTCCTGTTAAATATGGGCTGTACCTATGGCCAGGGCTACTATTTTTACCGCCCTATGCCAAGGGAGGAGTATGAGGCCCTTCTGATGAAGGAGGAAAATGTAGACTACCGGGGTGTTCTGGCCCGCCAGATGGAACGGATCCGCCTGAAGGAGCTGTTTAATGAGGATATTTCAAGCGATGCCATGCTGAACAACATTCTGGGACCGGTGGCATTTTATGACGTACACGGAGATCAGCTTGAGATTCTTCGGGTCAATGACCAGTATTACAGCCTGATGGGCACCAATGCGGTGGATTTAGAGGAGCAGCGCCACCATCTGCTGGATGAGATCTACCCGGAGGACCAGCCGGTGATATGGAGGGTATTTGACCAGGCGGCCCAGCGCCACCTTGATGGGGCGGAGGGCACTGCCAGACGCAGGCGGAGGGACGGCTCCTATATGTGGTTCCATCTCCGGGCATTTTTCTTAAGAGAGCAGGACGGCCACCGGATGTATTACGGGGCGCTGAGTGATGCGACGGAGCAGAAGCGCAGGGAGCAGCAGCTGGAATCCTCCCAGCGGGCTCTGGCAGCGGTGGTTCAGGTATCGGAAAATGATGCCTCTTTTATGCAGCTGGGAGAGGAGAACCGGAGAACGGCAGCCTCCATTTTCGCTCAGATGTCGCCGGGAGGCATGATCGGCGGCTACTGCGAGGACGGCTTCCCTCTGTACTTTGCGAACCAGGAGATGGTTCAGCTTTTAGGCTACAGTTCCTATGATGAATTTGAGGAGGCCATAGACGGCATGGTGATCAATACCATCCATCACGAAGACCGGGACCGGGTAGTCAGAGATATAGGTCCCTCCTACTATGCAGGCCTTGAATACACTACCACCTACCGAATGCCAAAAAAGGACGGGTCCTGGTTCTGGACCCTGGATAAGGGCCGGGTGATCAAGGCAGAGGATGGCCGTCTGGCTATCGTCAGTGCCTGTACCGACATCTCCGAGACCATGGCCGTCCAGCAGGGGCTGTTAGAGAGCAACAGCCTTCTTACCAGGCGGAATGAGGAGCTGAATTTCCTCAATAATGATATGCCCGGAGGCTACCACCGGTGTAAAAACAATGAGGGCTATGATTTCCTCTATATCAGCAATCGATTTCTGGAGATATTTGGTTACACTAGAGAGCAGATCAAAGAACTCTTTGACAATAAGTTTATGAACATGATCCATCCGGATGACCGGGAGAAGATTCAAGGAGGGACGGAGGAGATCGTTAACAATGGCTCCTCGGCCACCATGCAGTACCGGATGAAGGCGGCAGATGGCTATATTTCCGTTATCGACCAGACAAAGCATATGCAGTATGACGGAAAGGACTTTTTCCAGGGGGTGGTGATGGACGTAACAGAGATTGTCCATCTGCGCAGCCGCCTTCAGCTTCTGATGGAGCATATGCCCGAGGATCTGATGCTGATCCGCAGAGAGGAAGCGGGATTCCAGTGCGAACCTCTTGCAGGGGGATTTTCTGCAAAGCTGGGCTGTGCCGGAGAGGTATATGAGGAGACCATGAAGCGGTTCTGGAGCTGTGAGGATCATCCCTGGAAAAGCTTGAACCGGTTAAAGATCCGATTGGAGGAGGTATGGGAAAAGGGAGAAAATTTCCACGAAGAGCTTCCACTGGATTTACAGGACGGCAGCTGCAGATGGGTGGGGATCGAGGCCTGCTATATCGGCAGGGAGGAGGATAGCCAGGTCTACCTTCTGGTCTGCAGCGACATTACCCATATAAAGGAAAAGGAGCAGGAACTGTGGTTTAAGGACAAAAAGACGGAGAGTATGCTTCAGCTTGCCGGTATCAATGGCTGGGAATGGGATGTGAAGGAGGATGTCTTTACCTTTACCAGTATCGTAGACACAAGGATGGTGCGCCTGTTTACTGGCGTTGGAGGAGGCCTGATCCGCAGGATCCCTGATTTTACCCGCCGCTTTAGGGCGTGGAAGACCATCTGGGAAGGAAAAGAAGGGGTTCTGGATTTTATCAGCCAGGTTACGGAGGGAGAGACGGAGCAGGAGCTTTCCGCGGAGCTTTGCATGGAGGATGCCTCCGGCGCCGTATGGATCAGCGCCGCCGGCCACGCGGTCTGCGACGAAACCGGCCGTCCGGCTACGGTGGTAGGCTACTGCATGGATATTACGGAGAAAAAGGAGAAGCAGCAGGAGCTTGTGCGCATGGCCGAGACAGACGCTCTCACCGGCCTCCTTAACCGCCAGTCCGCGATCCCCAGGATCCAGCAGTATCTCAGGGAGAACCCGGATGCCAACTGCGCCTTCCTTATGTTTGACCTGGATAACTTTAAGCTGGCCAATGACGTATTCGGTCATGCCTACGGAGACAGGCTTCTGATCCAGAGCAGCGAACAGCTGAAAAAGAGCTTCCGCAGCGAGGACATCCTCTGCCGCCTGGGAGGAGACGAATTTGTGGTATTATGTAAAAACATTTCAGAGGATGCCATCCAGAAAAAGCTAGAGAGGCTCCTGGAGGAAATGTCCGTTTCCTGTTGCAGCGGCAGCCGTGAGATCTTTTTTTCCGCTTCCGCCGGCTACACCATGGTTCCTGGCCAGGGACGGGAGTTTGAGGAGCTTTACCACAAAGCGGACATAGCCCTTTTTGCCGCCAAGATGAGCGGGAAATGCGTATTCAGGAAATACGATCCCTCGATGAAGGTGATCCGGTATGAGCTGGCAAAGGCAAAGAGACCCGACACGCCTACATAAAAGGAGGGAAGGAGAAATGAACGGACTGACAGAACGTTTTCCCGGTATTTATGAAGCTGTATTGAGCAGCGGCTCAAAAAGTATTGATGAGATCAAGATATTCCTGATCCCCGGAGGGAAGGGGAAGCGGAGCCTGATGATCGACGCGGGCTTTCGCAGCCGTTCCTGCCTGGAGAAGATGAAGGGGATTCTTGGGGAAATGGGGATCTCATTTGAGGAATTGGATCTTTTTCTGACCCATAAGCATCACGACCACTGCGGCCTGGCGGCAGAGTACGCAGGGCTTGGAGCCAGGCTTTATATGAATCCTTTGGAGGAGCGCCACAGCTATGATTGTCTTTATTATAACAACCGCCAGGGACAGGCCGCAGATCAGGTCCAGGTCCTAAGAAGCGTTGGGGTGACGCCGGAGGATACACCGGAGGTCTGGGAGATGTTTGAGGCAGTGCGGCGGCGGGTCGAGGAAAAACGGGGCTGGGAATTTGAGATTCCTCCATTTTCCTACCTTCCGGTTACGCCTGGCCAGCGCTTTTCCTATGGAGAGTATGAATGGGAGGCGGTTCCCTTAAAGGGGCATACCTTTGGCCAGATGGGCCTTGTAGACAGAACAAAAGGGATTTTTTTCTGCGCCGATCAGGTGATCGACGGAATCATCCCCATTGTGGGTACCAGTTATGGAGATGAGCATCTGCTGAAGGGGTATTTTGAATCATTAGAGGAATTAAAGCACAATTTCGGCGGCTGCGTTTTCCTTCCGGCTCATAGGGAACCTGTAGCTGATGTGAGGCCGGTAGCTGACCGGATCATATTTTCCTATATTGATAAGACGGATCTGCTGATAAATATACTGGATCACGCCAGACGTCCCATGACCATCCGGGAGGCGGCCTGCCTGGCCTACGGCATGAATCAGGTGCCTGAGGATGAGCGGGAGTTTATCAAGCTTAAAATGGTGATGAGCAAGACCTTTTCCTGTCTGGAATATCTTTATGATGAGGATTTCGCCATACGGACCCAGGAGAAGGGAACATATTACTGGCGCTCTGCCAGATTGTAGGGATTCTGAGGATTGTTGCAGAAAAAATACTTGCATTCCTGCCTGATTCGTGTATAGTATAGTCAGAAAATAAAATAAAAGCAGAGTAGGCTTGCGCGCGTTAAGTGCCGGGCGGACAGGGAGTTGCCGTCTGGACGAAAGGGGATATGCCCCTGCGGTGCGCAGGCCGCATCCCGCTGCAACAGAGAGTGGTATATTATCTCCGTTTGTAGTTTGAGAGGTCTGCAAAGGAGGTAATTTTTTATGAAACGATCAGCCACTTTGTTCGCCCATTCCCTGCGGGAATTAAAGCAGGTAAGAACCATCACCATGTGCGCCATGCTGGGGGCCGTTGCCCTGGTCTTAAGCTCCGCAAGCATCGAGATAGGCAGTACCCTAAGGATCGGCTTTTCCGGGATTCCCAATGAGCTGGTTTATGTGCTGTTTGGTCCGGTGACCGGAAGCTTGTTTGCCGGAGCCATGGATATTTTAAAGTATCTTTTAAAGCCTACGGGACCGTTTTTCATCGGCTTTACCCTGGTTCCCATGCTGGCGGCCCTGATCTATGGCTCCTTCTATTATAAGAAGCCTCTGACTTTTAGACGGGTGCTGGCGGCCCATTTTACAGTGGCTCTGATCTGCAATGTATTCTTTAATACCCTGTTTCTTTCCATGCTGTACGGAAAGGCATTTATGGTCCTGCTGCCGCCGAGGGTGGTGAAAAACCTTGTGATGTGGCCCATTGATTCGCTGATCTTTTACCAGGTGGCGCGGGTCTTTAAGCAGGCGGTGTCGGGGATCCCGGGCTTTTGGGAGACGGAAGAGCAATAAGATACAAAGGAGAGTGTAAGAAATGAAACTTAATACAGGTATGAGATGCCACGATCTCTGTCCTAAGATGGAGATGGAGCAGGTATTTGCTCAGGTAAAGGCCAATGATATTCATCAGATCCAGCTTGCCTTCGGCAAATCTATCAGCAATTATGACTTTACTACAGGACACTACAGCCCCGGCTTTGCCCGCTATATTGCTTCTAAGCTAAAGGAAAATGACATCCATGTGGCAGTTCTTGGCTGCTATATCAACCCCACCAATCCCATCGAGTCCAGACGCCAGGCAGAGGTGGCCCGTTTCATCGAGCACCTGAAATATGCCCGTATTCTGGGAGCGGATATGGTAGGCACAGAAACTGGACGGCTGGATCCCGATTTTAAGGTGACGAAAGAATCCTATACTGAGGAGGGCTATCAGCTTCTTCTGAAAAGTATGCGTGAAATCGTCTCAGCGGCAGAAAAGCTGGGAGTGATCGTAGGCGTAGAGGGGGTATTTAACCATACTCTGTACAGCCCCGCGAGGATGAAGCGTTTCCTGGAGGACATCGACTCTCCAAATGTAGAGGTGATCCTGGACGCCGTAAACCTGATCCACCCCGATCAGACTGCCCCCGAGGATCAGGCCCGGGTCATCGACCAGGCATTTGCCTACTACGGAGACCGCATCAGCGTTCTTCATGTAAAGGATTTTGTATTCGACGGAGAGAACCAGCTGTTCCGTCATGTAGGGGACGGAAAGTTCTGCTATGAGCCGTTGATGAAGCAGGTAAAGGCCAACAAGCCTCAGATCACCATGCTGCTTGAAAACTCAAGTAAGGACCGGTTCCATGGAGATGTGGAATTTTTACAGAAAATATATGACCAGATCGGATAACCGGTCGGTCCGGACAGGGACAGATGAATCGTTTAGGGATTTATCTGTCCCTGTTCCGTTTCCTCATCTTCTGCCTGCGGCACCACCATCTCCTGCAGGGCCTCTGTATTTCCACGGAATACATTCAGATCCACACAGCCTTCCGCTCCGCTGATTCCCTCCAGCCGTCCCCGGTCCGAATACTGCCAGAACCACCATTCCTTATCAAAAGGCGGATAATATACATTTCTGATTCATAACGGATATTCATCGAAGCAGTCATCTTTGGAGCAGCCATTTTACTGTTGGAGGTCTGCCTGGCACTGAGGCTTGTTTTGGTTCGCAGTGCTTTGATGCTTCCCTAAATTTGTCCCCTTTTGTCGAATCCCCCCACTTGTACAATATATCATAAATTTCCTGTCGTTTTTTGTCAGATGGAAATTCTCCACTAAAAACCTCCCATATCCCCCGAAAAAATCCACACCCTATGTCACGATTCCTGTCGAAGGCTGTAGAACCCTGTAGGATGAAATGGGAAAAAATTACAAATTCATTAATAATAGCCGGCATCAATTGCATTTTGTTACCAAAAGTGGTAAAATTGAAATTCGACATGTGTCTAAAGTTGCGACCATGAATGATTGATATATGGCAAGGGGACCATATATAATTAAAAACGTCAAAGTCCTTGTTGGGAAGAAGCGTTTTTTGTAACTTTGCCGGGAAGGGCCGGGAAGTCTGTGACAGGCCCGCTCCGGTGGCAGACAATTTTAGGAGGTATAGTAAAGTGGAAAAACTGAATGTTGCGATTGTCGATGACAATCCATTGATTCTGCAAACGCTGGATGAACTGATTCGTGGCGAGGATGGATTAGCCGTAATCGGAACGGCTGACAATGGAGCTGACGCCATTGATATGATCGTGGATACAACACCGGATATTGTACTCCTGGATCTTGTAATGCCAAAGATCGACGGGATTTCTGTGGTAGAGAAAGTAAAGAAAGAGCACACCTTTTTAAAGAACCCGGCATTCATCATCTTGAGCGCAGTGGGTGGAGAGCAGATGACAGAGGACGCATTCAGAGCAGGCGCCAACTATTACCTTATGAAACCATTTGACAGGGAGAATCTGGTAAATAAGATCAGGCATATTGCGAAACTCCCTGAAAAGCAGGAACTGGGAAAGGAAAAAGCGGTTTCCTTTGGGCCAAGGGAGGAATCCCATATTTCCAGGGAAGAATACATGAAGGAGCATTTGGAGACAGATATTACAAAGATGCTCCACGAACTGGGCATACCCGCCCATATAAAGGGCTACCAGTACCTCAGGGACGCTATCTCCATGTCTGTAGAGGATATGGAAATGATGAGTTCCGTAACAAAGATCCTTTATCCCGCCATCGCAAAGAGGAACCAGACAACAGCCAGCCGTGTGGAGCGTGCCATCCGCCACGCCATCGAGGTGGCCTGGGGCAGAGGGAAGATGGAGACCATAGACGAGGTATTTGGCTACACCGTCAGCACAGGCAGGGGCAAACCCACCAACTCCGAGTTCATTGCCCTGATCTCCGACAAAATTTTACTGGAATACAAAAAATTTAACATAAAAACGTAAAGAAAAAACTTCCTTATTCTGAAAAAATAAGCTATACTATATTCGAAACGGCATTGTGTCAGGAGAGGGAGGTTCTTGGATGAAGAAAATATTATTTGCAGCATCTGAAGCTGTACCATTTATCAAGACAGGGGGACTGGCAGACGTAGTAGGTTCACTGCCCAAGTGTTTTAATAAAGAGTATTTTGACGTAAGGGTCATTATCCCAAAGTATCTCTGCATCAAACAGGAGTGGCGCGACCGCATGGAATATGTAAATCACTTCTATATGGATTACCTGGGACAGAGCCGTTATGTGGGGATTATGCAGTATGTACATGAGGGTGTTACCTTTTATTTTATTGATAATGAAAGCTATTTCAACGGGGCAAAGCCTTACGGCGACTGGTATTGGGATCTGGAGAAGTTCTGCTTCTTCTGCCGGGCGGCTCTGTCTGCCCTGCCTGTGATCGGCTTCCAGCCGGATGTGGTCCACTGCCATGACTGGCAGACCGGACTGATCCCGGTTCTCTTAAAGGATAAGTTCCATGAGGGCGAGTTCTACCGCAATATGAAGTCCGTCATCACCATCCACAACCTAAAGTTCCAGGGAGTATGGGATGTAAAGACCATCAAGCGATTTACGGAGCTGCCTGATTATTATTTTGCGCCGGATAAGCTGGAGGCCTATAAGGACGGCAACCTGTTAAAGGGCGGTATCGTATACGCGGACGCTATCACAACAGTAAGCAGCACCTACGCGGAGGAGATCAAGATGCCGTTTTACGGCGAGGGCCTGGACGGTCTTATGAGAGCCAGGGCAGGAAGCCTGAGAGGTATTGTAAATGGCATCGATTACGACGAGTTCAATCCCGAGACCGATTCCTTCATCACCCAGACCTACAACGCCAAAAATTTCCGCAAGGAAAAGGCGAAAAATAAAAAGGCCCTTCAGCAGGAGCTTGGTCTTCCTGTAGATGAAAAGAAGTTTATGGCAGGCATCGTATCCAGACTGACCGACCAGAAAGGACTGGATCTGATCCAAGGTGTTATGGATGAGCTGTGCAGTGATGATATGCAGCTGGTAGTTCTGGGAACTGGTGACGAGCGCTATGAAAATATGTTCCGTCACTATGACTGGAAGTACCACGACAGGGTATCGGCCCAGATCTACTATTCTGAGCCTATGTCCCACAAGATCTACGCGGCCTGCGACGCCTTTTTGATGCCGTCTCTCTTTGAACCCTGCGGCCTGAGCCAGCTGATGGCTCTGCGCTACGGTACGGTGCCCATTGTAAGAGAGACAGGAGGCTTAAAGGATACAGTAGAGCCCTACAACGAATACGAAGGCACAGGAACCGGCTTTTCCTTTGCTAACTACAATGCCCATGAGATGTTAGGCAGCGTGCGCTACGCCAAATATGTTTATTACAGCAAGCGCCGTGAGTGGAATAAGATTATCGACCGGGCCATGGCAAGGGATTATTCCTGGTGGACATCAGCTTCTAAGTATCAGGAGCTGTATGACTGGCTGATTGGATATTGATTAGGAGGCAGATCGTCAGATGAAGTTACTGGAGAATCTGGATAGCAGGGGGGATGCTGAATATATGGACTGTGTAAGGGATATACTGGAGCACCCCGTATTCTGTTCCATGGATGCCTATATCCAGCACGGTACCACCACCTGCAGGGAGCACTGCATGCAGGTTTCATATCTGGCATATAAGCTGTGCAGACGGTTTGGAGGAAACTGGAGGAGCGCTGCGAGAGCAGGGCTTCTCCATGATTTGTTTTTATACGATTGGCATACTCATGCCAGAGACACAGGAAAACATTTTCACGGATTCACACATCCCCGGACGGCCCTGGACAATGCAGACCGGTATTTTGTTTTATCAGAGGAAGACAGGATGGTCATCCTGCGCCATATGTGGCCGCTGACGCCCATTCCGCCGGTTTCCCGGGCGGGATATGCCGTAACCTTCGCGGATAAGCTCTGCAGCAGCAGGGAGACGGCTGACAGGCTTGCGGGCTGGCTGCTTATGGTATTTGCGGCCCGGCCGGCCAGACGGTAGTGAAAGGGGTATAAGAGGAAATATATGGAGACTTGGAGAGAGATACTTGGAAACCAGCTTATGACCAGCGCGGTGACTGGCTGGGTTGTGGCTCAGGCGCTGAAGACACTGATCGACTGCGCCCTGAACCGGAGCTTCAACGCGGAACGGCTGGTAGGCTCAGGGGGCATGCCCAGCTCCCATTCTGCTACCGTATGCGGCCTGACTACGGCAGCCTATCTGAAGTACGGAGCCTCATCCTTTGAATTTGCCATTTCCTTTGTCCTTGCTATGATCGTTATGTATGATGCGATTGGTGTGCGCCGGGAGACAGGAAAGCAGGCAAAGCTGTTAAATTCCATCCTGATGGAAAATCCTCTGAAGCTGAACGCAGAGGTTCTTCAGGAGAAACTGAAGGAGTATGTGGGCCATACGCCGCTTCAGGTACTGGCAGGGGCTATTTTGGGGATCGTTCTGGCACTGGTACTGAACCTTTATTATTAAACAGGCTCTAACATGAAGCGGACCGTAGCTTTCAGGCTATGGCCCCTTTTTGCGTCAGATCCATAAGGAGGCAGTGATGGAAGTAAAAGACAACTGGAATGGCTGGAAGGTGGTGCTGGCTTCCGGCTCACCACGCAGAAAAGAGCTTCTGGCACAGATCGGGATTGATCCGCAGATCATTCCGAGCCGGCTTGAGGAGCACACAGAGGAGAAACGGCCGGAGGCTGCGGTAATGGAGCTTTCGAGGCAGAAGGCGGAGGATGTAGCCATGGGCTGCACTCCCGGTACCCTGGTCATAGGAGCTGATACGGTGGTGGCCGCAGGCGGGGAGATCCTTGGAAAGCCGGGGACGCCTATGCGGGCATATGAGATGGTGGAGATGCTCCAGGGCAGCACCCATCAGGTCTATACCGGAGTGACCCTTCTTCTGTGTATGGAGGAGGGCCGGCGTCACGGAGTTACATTTGCGGAGAAAACAGAGGTCAGCGTCTATCCCATGGAGGAAGAGGAACTGCGCCGGTACGCCGAAAGCGGCGAGCCTCTTGACAAGGCCGGGGGCTACGGCATCCAGGGCAGTTTTGCGGCCTATATAAAAGGGATCATAGGCGACTACAGCAACGTAGTAGGCCTTCCCCTGGGACGGCTGTACCAGGAGCTTAAGGTGCTCTTAAGTGAAACACAGGAGGATTAAGATAATGATAAAGCTGATCGTATCAGATGTAGACGGCACCCTTGTAGAGGACGGCTCTGCCGAGATCAATCAGGAGCTGCTTGAGGTGATCCTTAAGCTGAGGGAAAAGGGGATCCAGTTCGCCATTGCCAGCGGCAGACCCTGGGCCAGTGTGGAGAACACCTTTCAGTCTATTAAGGAAAAGATTTTTTATATATCTAACAATGGCTCCTATATCGGCTGCCATGGCCGCAGCCTGTTTGTCTATTCCATTGACCCGGAACTGGTAAAGGAGCTGATCCGTACCGTAAGGAAGTACCCGGATCTGGTACCCGTATATGCGGGAGCCAATGGAGATTATGTGGACACAGAGGATGAAGCTCTGTGCAGATGGCTGGTAGAGGGCTACAAATTCAATCTTACAAGGGTAAAGGACCTTATGGAGCTGGATGAGCCCTGTCTGAAGCTTTCTATTTATAAGCCCACAGGGATTGAGGAGGCTTCCAGGGACATTTATGAGGAGTTCAAGGACCGGCTTAAGATCTCCTGTGCCGGAGATATGTGGCTGGACTGCATGGCGCCGGGGGTAAATAAGGGACGGGCGGTAAAGACCATCCAGGAAAGCCTGGAGATCAGTCCTGAGGAGACCATGGCCTTTGGAGACCAGTTAAATGACATCGAGATGCTGGAACAGGCATACTACAGCTTTGCTGTTGCAAACGCAAGGGAGGAAGTAAGAAGGACTGCCCGCTTCCAGGCTGACAGCAATATAAACAACGGCGTGCTTAAGATTCTGAAGCAGCTTTTGTGAAAGGAGTCCCGCATTTGATCAGAACAGACAAACATGGCAGGGGAAGGCTGGGACGGGCCCTTCTGATCCTTGGGGCTGTGGCTGTGCTTTCTGGCTGCGGAAGCCGTCTGGCTTCCTCCGGAGGAGCCAGGGCCGCAGAAAAGGAATACACCAGGGGGCAGCTTATGGTGGTGGCGGCTACAGAACGGAACCGCTACCAGAACATTTATACCAGCCGGCTCTGGGAGGTAAGGGCAGAGGATGGCGGGGAGACCTTTGAGGATCAGCTGAAGGGGCAGATGGAGCAGTTCCTGGTAGAACTCGCGGTGATGAATGCCATGGCCCAGGACCAGGGGGTAGAGCTTACCAGCCAGGAAAAGGACAGCATCAAGGCCCTTTCCTCTGAATACTACGACAGCCTTTCAGAGGGAGACAGAGCCTATATGGGGGCTTCTGAGGCGGAGATAGAGGATCTGTACAGCCAGTATTATCTGGCGGATAAGCTGGTGACAGAGCTGACCAGCGCAGAGAATCTGGAGGTAAGCGACGCTGAGGCCAAGGTGATCCAGGTTCAGAGGATCCGCCTTTCTGACAGAGAGACGGCAGACCAGGTGCTTGAGGAGGTTCAGGGAGAACGGGCTGATTTCGGAGCCATTGCCGCCAAATATTCAGAGGACAGCCAGACCGAGGCAACTCTGGAATGGAGTGATGATTTAAACGCAGTGGATCAGGCCGCCTTTGCCCTGGAGCAGGATGAGATCAGCCAGGTCACCGAGTATGAGGGCAGCTTCTATATCCAGAAATGCACCAACGCCTATGACGAGGAAGCTACCGCCGCCAGAAAAACCCTTCTGGCTCAGGAAAAAAAGACCAGAGCCTTTCTTTCTATCTATGAGCCCTATGCCAGAGAGCATCCGGTGAAACTGAAGGAGGGAGTCTGGGAGCAGATCGGCTTTGAGGGTGGGGAGGACTGTACTTCTGACGGATTTTTTCAGATGTATCACAGCTATTTCAGCAAATAGGACAAAACAGGTTTGGTACCAATGAGGAGGTTATGTATGAGGAGAACGGGCAGATACGTCCTGGGCCTTATGGGGGCCCTTGGAATTTTATGGATGCTGCCTCTGACCGCCCAGGCGAAAGAGGAGCGGACGCCGGTGGGGCACATTTCCCTGACCATTCAGTCGGATATTCAGGCAGGGGAGTCCGGAGGCAGTGTGGAGGTAACCCTGGACGAGGGGGAGTGCTCCGTGGAAAGCGTGGACATTGTAAATGAAGGGGAATACTGGCTGGGAGGAGACAAGCCGAAGGTTGAGATCTGGCTTGCAGCCGACAGCGATTATTATTTCAAGAAAAAGGGAAAAAGTGCCTTTACCTTTTCGGGGGATGAGGTAAAATATGTTTCCAGCTCCACCAAATATGACAAGGAGGCCCTGGTGCTTACTCTGACTCTGGAGAAACTGGATGAGGAGGACGAGGACCTTGGGGTGGACGGGCTTATGTGGGATGAGAACAATGGCATAGCCCATTGGGAGCTGTCAGACCTTGCGAAAAGCTACAAGGTCCGACTCTGTAAAAGCCGCAGCTCCTCCTCCTTTGAGGACGGCATTGGTTCTGTGTATACGGTGAAGGAAAACAGCTATGATTTTTCCCAGCTGTTCCCAAAAGAGGGCAGCTATTATTTTAAGGTCCGGGCCATTGACGCTAGAGGGAACGGAGGCGACTGGGAGGAATCCTCTGTTATAGAGGTGACTGCGGAGGATATGGCTTCCTGGCGGGGTGAGTGGAAACGGGACGATAAGGGCTGGTGGTATGCAGGACGGGACGGTTCTTATACCAAAAATAACTGGCAGCTTATTGATTCCAGATGGTACTTCTTCGATGAAGAAGGTTATATGAGGACCGGCTGGATCCAGTGGCAGGGAAAGGAATATTATTGTGATGAGTCAGGGGCGATGGTGACAGATGGAATTACCCCTGATGGGGCGGCAGTAGGCCCCGATGGCGCCCGGCTGCAGACAGAGGGATAAAACCAGCAAATATACGCGAAAAAAGGAGAAAAGGATGATGTCAGAGCTTTTATTTATGAAACCGGTTTTCAAAGAAGCTATCTGGGGCGGAAGCCGTCTGAGGGAGGTTTACGGCTACGATATACCAAGTGATACCACAGGGGAGTGCTGGGCCATCAGCGCCCACAAAAACGGCGACTGCCAGGTAGCCTCCGGCACTTATGAGGGCTGGGCACTCAGCCGTCTCTGGAAGGAGCATAAGGAGCTGTTCGGCCCGGTGAAGGGAGAAGGAGAGTTTCCTCTGCTCATTAAGATCATCGACGCGAAAAATGACTTAAGCATCCAGGTACATCCCGATGATGCCTATGCAAGAGAGCATGAAAATGGTTCTTTGGGAAAGACAGAGTGCTGGTATGTGCTGGACTGTGACGAGGATGCCACCATCGTTATTGGCCACAACGCGAAGGATCAGGCGGAGGTCCGTCAGATGATTGAGGAGCGCCGCTGGAATGACCTGATCCGCCAGGTGCCTGTGAAAAAGGGAGATTTCTTCCAGATCAACCCAGGCTGCGTCCATGCCATTAAGGGCGGCACTCTGATCTTGGAGACACAGCAGAGCAGTGATATTACCTACCGGGTTTACGATTATGACCGTTTATCAGACGGAAAGCCAAGACAGCTCCACATTGCTCAGAGCATCGATGTGATCAAGGCCCCCTATGTGGAAAATAAAGAGGAGCAGCCCAAGGTAGTCCTTAAAACTGACAGCGGCGTAAAGACCCATCTGGTGACCTGTCCCTACTATACCTGCCACAAGATCGATGTAACAGGCTGGTGGGAGGAGGACTTTGGCAGCCGTTTTGCCAATGTAAGCATTCTTTCCGGCCAGGGCTGTGTAAACGGCATTCCGGTGCAGAAGGGCCAGCACTTTATCGTTCCCGCCGGCTACGGCTGCTGCCGTTTCGAGGGAACCCTGTCCTTTATCTGCTCCCAGGAGTGATGACAGTGCAAAAATTCCTTAGGTTTTGCTTGTATTTGCGGGAAAATTGTGCTATCATAGCTATAGTTTGACCATTAAGAAATAGAGAGGTGCAGTAAATGTCAGTGATTCAGATTATCTTGTCAATCATATATGTGATCCTGGGTATCGCGATTTCCGTTGTGATCCTGATGCAGGAGGGCAAGTCCAATGGGATGGGAAGTGCCATCGGCGGTATGGCAGACAGCTACTGGAGCAAGAACAGAGGCCGTTCCATGGAGGGTACTCTGGAGCATTTTACAAGATACGGAGCCATTGTTTTTATGGTAATAACCCTTATCCTGAACATTTTATTGGAGATGCAGGGATAAATAAGACACGATTGAGACACCCTTTTACAGAGGGTGTTTTCTTTTATCATTTAAGTGAGGTAATATGGAAAGAGAGAGATTAGAACAGCGCAAGGATATGCTGGTACAGCTGGTGCATGACAAGGCCTATGTTCCCATGAAGGCCAAGGAGATTGCCATGCTGTTAAATGTTCCCAGAGAGCAGAGAGAGGAGCTTAAGGAGGTTCTTGACCTTCTGGTGGCTGAGGGAAAAATCGGCATATCGAAAAAGGGAAAATATGGAAAGCCAGAGGCATTTTCTGTAAATGGCATTTTTTCCGGCCATCCGAGGGGCTTTGGTTTTGTTACAGTAGAGGGTAGGGAGACAGATGTGTTTATCCCGGAGGAAAAAACGGGAGGCGCCCTTCACGGTGACCGGGTGCAGATCGTTATCGAGTCTGAGCCGGGAAGCAGAGGAGCCAGGGCCGAGGGGGCGGTGCTGCGGGTGCTGGAGCACGCCAACCAGGAGGTAGTAGGCTTTTATCAGAAGAATAAGAGCTTTGGCTTTGTAGTGCCGGACAACCAGAAGCTGTGCAGAGATATTTTCATCCCTCAGGGACGGGATCTGGGTGCTGTAACCGGCCATAAGGTAGTGGCAAAGATCCGGGACTTTGGAAACGGGGCTAATAACCCGGAGGGCGAGATCACAGAGATCCTTGGGCATGTAAATGATCCGGGTACGGATATTTTGTCCATTGTCCGGGCTTACGGCCTGCCGGAGGCATTTCCGGCGGAGGTGATGGCAGAGCTTGCGGATATTCCAGATGAGATCTGCGTGCCTGAAGGGGAGGAAAATGGGGAAATGGAGCTGGATCAGTTTGCCTGCCCTTCCGGCTGGAGCGGGGAACTGGCAGGGCGGCTGGATCTGCGCCATCTGAAAACGGTCACCATCGACGGGGAGGATGCCAAAGATCTGGACGATGCCGTTACCATTTCTAAAAACAGCAGGGGAAATTATCTTCTGGGCGTCCATATCGCGGATGTAAGCCATTATGTAAAGGAGGGCTCAGCGCTGGATCAGGAGGCTTTCCGGCGGGGGACCAGCGTGTATCTGGTGGACCGGGTGATTCCTATGCTTCCCCATAAGCTGTCAAATGGTATCTGCTCCCTGAATGAGGGCACAGACCGGCTGGCTCTCAGCTGTATGATGGAGATCAACAGCCAGGGGGCGCTGGTGGATCACCGGATCAGCCCCACGGTCATCCATGTGGACCGGCGGATGACCTATACGGCGGTCAATGCCATTCTCACAGAAACGGATGAGGAGACCATTTCCCGGTATCAGGACTTTGTGCCGATGTTTCATATGATGAAGGAGCTGGCAGATCTGCTGCGGGAAAGACGGCGCAAGCGGGGGGCCATCGACTTTGATTTCCCGGAGAGCAAGATCATACTGGACGAAAAGGGAAAGCCGGTTGATATAAAGCCCTATGAGAGAAATGCCGCCACAAGGCTGATCGAGGATTTTATGCTTATGGCAAATGAGACGGTGGCAGAGGATTTCTACTGGCAGTCAGTGCCATTTTTATACCGTACCCATGATACGCCGGACTCGGAAAAAATGAAGCAGCTGTGTATCTTTATCAATAATTTTGGCTATTCCATCCGGATGCAGCAGGGGGAGATCCATCCCAAGGAACTTCAGAAGCTTCTTGATAAGCTGGAAGGAATGCCGGAGGAGCCGCTGCTTTCACGGCTTACCCTGCGTTCCATGAGGCAGGCGAAATACACTACCCTTTGCTCCGGGCATTTCGGCCTGGCGGCCAGCTATTATACCCATTTTACTTCCCCCATCCGCCGGTACCCGGATCTTCAGATCCACCGGATCATAAAGGAAAGCCTGAGTTCAGGTCTTGGGGAGAGGCGCAGAAGTCATTATGAAGCCCTTCTTCCTCAGGTAGCCATCCAGACCTCTGCCTTGGAGCGCCGGGCCGATGAGGCGGAGCGGGAAACCCAGAAGCTGAAAAAGTGCGAATATATGTCTCGGTTCATCGGCCAGGAATTTGATGGTGTGATTTCCGGGGTAGCCGCCTGGGGCTTCTACGCGGAGCTTCCAAACACTGTAGAGGGTCTGGTGCGGATCGGAAGCCTTGATGATGATTACTATATCTTTGATGAACAGCAGTATCAGCTGGTGGGAGAGCTTAAGAGAAAGGTCTATAAGCTGGGACAGCCGGTGCGCGTCCTTGTGACCGGGGTCGATAAGCTGATGAGAACGGTGGAGTTCATTGTAACAGCTTAGTGGGGCGGGAAAATCGGTGGAGAAGCCAAACCGGACAAGAAGCCCCCCACGACAGTCCGTGATTTTTCTAACCCTTTACTAAAGCCCGGGAATATAGTATGATAATGGATAGAATATCCATTTTTTGAAAGGGAGGAATACCCAGCTTGAAGGAAAGTATTAAACTCATTGCAAACAATAAAAAAGCGTACCATGACTATTTCATCGATGATAAATATGAGGCCGGCATCGAGCTGTTCGGCACCGAGGTCAAGTCCATCCGCATGGGCAAATGCAGCGTGAAGGAGGCATTTATCAAAATCGACAAGGGAGAGGTCTATGTATACGGGATGCATATCAGCCCCTATGAGAAGGGAAATATCTTTAACAAGGATCCCCTCCGGGTGCGCCGCCTACTGCTCCACAAATACGAGATCATGAAGCTGAACGGCAAAATCGCCGAAAAAGGCTACACCCTGGTTCCCCTTCAGGTTTATTTCAAAGGCAGCCTGGTAAAGGTAGAGATCGGCCTGGCAAGAGGCAAAAAGCTGTACGACAAGAGGGCAGACATCGCAAAGAAGGACCAGAGGAGAGAGCTGGAGAAGGACTTTAAGGTGAAGAATCTGTATTGATGTAAAAAACACTACCCAAAACAAGATTTATAGTGTATAATACATTCGTTGGCAATTTTTATGGAGGAATACCCAAGTGGTTGAAGGGTCTGGCTTCGAACACCAGTAGGTCGGTCGCACCGGCGCAAGGGTTCAAATCCCTTTTCCTCCGCTGAAAACGGCTCCGGAACAAGTCTCCGGAGCCGTTTTTTCACGCTTGGCATCTGTATGGATTATTTGATTGTGCCGGTTACGCTTTCAGGAATGGTAAACTGTACCGCTCCCATATACCCCGGTGCCACCTCGTACTCATCAAAGGCGATCACAAGCTGTCCCTTATCATCTAGGTAAAAGCTCTCATCTCCCTTAAGTCCTGTAAAATCATCTTCCGGTATATCAGACTGATAGAAGTAAACTTTGGAAGAATCCGCTGCCATCTGCTGTACCATCTGTTCCTTGATATTGCTGCTGATCTTCTCCAGCATATCCGGCTGGTCCGCGAAAAGCTGCGCCAGAGAGATAATCTGGCCGGTGGTCTTATCAACGGTAAAGATCTTTACAAACTGCGCACCGCTTGCCATGGTCAGCGTGGTGTTGATGCGGATGGACAGGTAATGGTCGTTGTCAGTTACCACCTCATAGGAGGAATCCAGGGAATAATTTCCCTCTCCGTTTGACTCCTGAAGCTCCTTTTCATACATGGCGATCAGCTCATTTGCATATTCCTCGATGGATTTGTTGGCAGCGATCCCAGCCCCGCCGCCTTCTCCCTGTGAGATCTGGGGCACCTGAATATCCGCCTCAAACTGATTGGTCTGATCTGTGTAGGTACGGAAGGTCACTACCTTTGCGATGGATCCGATCACCGGGATCTGTTCCATGGCATTTGCGATAGATGGGTTTACGTTGGTAAGAATGGTGATCGCCAGTACAGCTGCTGCTGCAGCGGCTCCTGTTGTTTTTGTGATCCTCATAATGATTCCGCCTTTCTTTTTATAAATCTCCGGTTTATGCGCTTCTTCTGTCTTTGCCTGTGCAATCCCTGCAAGAACTCGGTCCCTGGCCTGCGGGGGAACGGGAATCTGGCTGTATTCCTGTTTCCAGTTACTGATCCTTGGGTCATTGTTCATAATAGGGCTCCTTTCCTGTCGGGCTCCAGCTCCAGCCGCAGCTTTTTCAGCGTCCGGTAGAGGCGGGCCTTTACTGTGTTTACATTTTCTTCCAAAACTTGGGCAATTTCCTCCAGCTTCATATCCTCAAAGTACCGCAGAATAACCACCGTCCGGCTTTTCTCATCCAGAACCTCCAGAAGCCGGCGCAGATCCATTTCCTGGTACTGGTCTGCATAGGGAATGTCGGGAAAATCAGGCGTTGTATCCTCCCTGGCTTTTTTTCTTAGTACATCCAGAGCTGCGTTTACCACGATGCGGTAGATCCAGGTAGATAAAAAACGGCTGTCCTTTACCTTGTGGCAGTCCCGGATGGCCCGGTAGGCGCTTTCCTGGACAATATCCAGGGCGTCCTCCTGATTGCGGACATAGCTGTAAGCCAGACGGTAATAGGAGTCATATTTATCTAGAAGGATCTGCTCTGTCTTTGCTGCGATCCCATCTGTACTCATATGGCAGTGTCTCCTTTCCTGTGTTCTGTTTATTAGACGAAGGCGGGAGCCTGAAAGTTGCATGGGCGTTAAAGAAAGTGTGCTGACTTGAAAAAGTAAATTCCAGTGCAGAGGTAAATTCCACCAGACATTAAAA